>CP054182.1:1805529-2407372 GCA_015709675.1 Ignavibacteriales bacterium | reverse complement strand
TTGATTCTGAGTGTAACGGAATTTTCTCCGCCATTAGGATTAACTGCCTTAACAACTATTGAATTATTACCTTTTGTAAGTTTTACAGGTAATGAGAATGAACCGGTATTCGGGTCAACATCAACTTTATTACTGTTGATTTCGATAGTATTCGCAAGATCGGTAGCTCCGGTAACAAGAATTTCATCTTTATCGGTAACTGTTTCATTCTGCGGACTTTGGATGGTTAAGTAAGCATAGGTTGTCTTCGATTCAACAAACAATACTGAGGGTTTAGTATATGGCCCTGGAAAACCATCGGCATCCTCTGCGGACACCTGCCAATAATAGACACCCGGCTCAAGCGTCAGTTTATAGGAAGTAACCGTCAGAGTTTTAGATGTAAAAACAGGATTATTAAAATCCTTATCAGTTGCTAACTGAAACCAGTATCTTCTTGCACCGGTTACGGGATTCCATGCAAACGAGATTGTATCAGCAAGATACTTGGCATTATTCTCCGGGAATTTTATACCTGGTGACGGAAGCAGGTTCTTTGGATCCGAGACACTACCATTATCACTAACCGTAGAACCCTGATTTTCTTTAACAACAACTGATTTACCCTTGCCTTTCAGTGCGATCTCACCATCATAGTTGGCAATCTTTGTTGATTTCTCTTCTTTTTTCAGAAAAAATGCCTTGGAATTTACCTCAGTTTCCGCACCCGGAACTGATACCTTGAAATCTTTTTTAGGTGATTTACCGGAAAGGAATGCAAATGCATTTCCTTTTTCGAGTTTCACTTCAGACTCAGATTTATTCTGAAGCAGATCAACTCTTGCTTTCTGTATCACCAGCTGTGAGTTTTCGCTCAGTTTTATCTTACTGTTATCCTGAAAGAGAATCTCGGCAAATGAATTTGAAAGAGTTCTCAGACGGTCATTCTCAAAAAGTTTTGAGCGCACAGGGGCATCTTTCCACAACGGATCTGCGGGTTTCTTGGATTCAATCTTTCCTTTTCCGCTGGCAACGGTCGCGTCTGATGTTGTTTTGCTTTTTGATTCAGCAAGTTTTTTAGCCTCTCCGGCCTGCTTCTCAGCAAGCACTGCTTTATCGAAACTCTTTTTCCAGTTACCGGCTTTTCGCTCAGCCAGAGCCTCATTATAGAGTTCAATAGCCGTATTAATGCTTTGTGCAGCAAATGTTTTTGCTCCGGCTTCGGTTGCGTCATTGATTGCTTTAAGCGCTTTAGAAATCTGATTTTTCGCTTTCAGGATGGATTCAACCGGAATCACCAGAGTCATTCCCGGTTTCACCTGCTCCGGAGATTTCAGATTGTTGCTTCTGAGAATCTCTTCCCAAAGATCCGGATCTTTAAGATGTTCCCGCGCTATATCTCGCACGGTCTCCCCTGATTTCACCACAACTTTAATTTCGGACTGTCCGAAAAGAAGCACCCCATGAAAAATCATTAACACAAAAAATATTTGTTTAATCATTGTATGTCTGACATCATTAAAAAAAAGTCGTTTCCCGGTTTCTTTTAAGAAACAGGAATCGTAATAATAAATTCTGTAGATTCGCCTTCAACTGAAGCAACTGACAACTTGCCTTTATGAATCTGTGTTATAATATCATAACTGAGAGACAGTCCAAGTCCGGTGCCTTCACCAGTCGGCTTTGTAGTGAAAAATGGTTCAAACACTTTATCAATTACACTCTGAGGAATACCGGTACCATTATCCTTAATCCTGATTTCAACCTCCTCACCTGATTTTTTTGTAATCAGTTCAAGTTCGGGTTTATAACCTGATCCTTTCGCCTCACCTTTTTTGAACATTGCATAAAATGCATTTTCAAAAATATTAACCATTACCCGGCTGAAAGTCTGAGGATTGATATTTATCTTCTCAATGGAAGAATCAAAAGTCTTCTTTAATTCACATAAGAAACCAGAGCGGTTATTTTTAACTGCATTATAACCGTTATCAAGCGACTCGGCAAGAAGCCCGTTCAGATCAGTCATCTGGAATTCACCTGTATCTCCTCTGGAGTGCTCAAGCATTCCTTTTACGATATTATCTGCACGCGCACCATGTTCACCTATCTTGGTGACATTAGTTTTAATATCACCAAAGATTTCTTCAAGATATCCTGCATCAATTTTAGCGGGATCGGTTTTTACCCGGTCAATTTCTTCATGAAGTTCATCCACCAGGCCTGTTGTGAGTTTTGCAAAGTTATTAACAAAGTTCAGCGGGTTTTTAATTTCATGAGCGATACCGGCGGTCAGTGCACCAAGTGATGCAAGTTTCTGCTGCATTACAAGTTGTGCCTGCGTTTCTTTTAACTGTATAAGAGTTTTTTCGAGTTCAGTGTTTTTATCTTTTAACTCAATCGTTCTCTCTTCGACTTTAATTTCAAGTGTTTTACTGTATTCTTCAAGTTCCTTATTCTGGAGGGCTATCTTCTTAAAGCTTTCTTTAAGTGAGTGTGCCATCGAAACCAGCGTATTACCCAGAGTTCCAATTGCATCATTTGCCTTATACTCAACCTCAACATCAAAATTACCTGATGATATTGTCTCCGCAATATTGCGAAGTTTTCTGATTGGCTGACTGATAACGCCTCCTGAAACGAGTGCTCCTCCGATACCAACAAAAAGACCAAGAGCAACCAGTACCCACAGCGTGAAGGTCATTTTATCAACTGTAGCGTATGCAACATCCTCATCCTTTTCCGCGAATACCACCCAGTCAAGGTTTTCAGGGAAAGAAAAACTGGCAACTTTAACCTGCCCGTCCGGCGTTTCATAACTTGTAACACCGTTGGATCTGAGTTTTTGCGCAATCAGGGTTTTAATATCCTGAACAATTTTTAACTGAGACAGGTTTTCTTTTCCCTCAGATGCTATATTTTCACCCTCCCCGTTGATGATATACAGTTTCCCTGTTTTGTTAAATGGGTTATTACGCAGTCTGGCAAAAAAATCGTTCAGATTAATTCTGGCAATAAGAATACCTCTCGGTGCACCGCTTATTTTAATATCAACGATACACTCCATCAGCCATGTCTGTATATTCTGATTGTAACGCGGATCACTGAGAATATATGCCATTCCGCTCTCAGATTTCTTCTCAAGCATTTTGACGATATCTTCAGGGACTCCGCCAATCGCTCCTCTGTATTCCGGAGTATTTACCGAAATGGCAGTATTTGAGGACGGCTTAAATGCGGAGAGTGCATTCTGGAAATCACCGGGACTCATCTCAAAATAGACTCCGGTATAAACAAATCCTTCCACATTCTTAACAATCGAATTAAGTAATGCCTCTTTTTCTGCAGGACCTAAGGAAGGATTTTCCAGACCGGATTTTACGATTTCAAGCGGAGCCAGCCAGGTATTCAGCAGCAGATTATTTAGCTCTCCTGCTACCGCACCTGTAGTAGATATCAGTTCATTATTCGTACTGCTCTTAAGTTCTTCATCAGTCATGGAAATCATGACATAACCTGAAATGAACAGAGGAATAATGGAAGTAAGAATAGCGAAAATAAATAACTTCTTCTGCCAGGAAAGATTCATGGTAGTACTGCCTTCTTTTACCTTAAATAAACTTTGTTTTAACGTTTAATGACATTCAATAGTCTTTCATCGCTGGATTCACCGCAAACCTTGCCGCTTCCGTCTTTTACGGTTAGTTTCACCTTAAACTGGCCAGGTTTACTAAAATAGTGGCTTACAACTGCCCCAACGGCCGAGTTTCCGTCTCCGAAATCCCAATGGTACTGAAGTGTTCCGCCATCAGGATCCTTGGATTTTCGTCCGTCGAACATTACCGCATCGTGAGCACCCCCGGTATAGACTGTTGTATACTCACCCGCGTCAGCTATTGGTGATGCATTAACATGAACAATTAATTCATCGGTAACCCTGCCTTCAGGTAACCCCGAATTATCATGAACAGTTAATTTTACAGTATATGTACCGCTTTTATTAAAAGCATACTGTACTTTCTCTCCCTCAGCAGTGCTGCCGTTACCAAAATCCCAGACATATTTCTGAATTGTGCCATCCTGATCGAACGAACCGCTTCCGTCGAATGTGATTTTTTCATCAGGACAAACAACCATATCAGGACCGGCATAACTAAACGGAGGATGATTAATGCGAATGATTCGTGATACAGTTTTAGAACTGTTTGACAAATCACGGTTATCCTTTACTGTTAAAGTAACTTCATAAGAACCGGGTTTAGTATAGACTGGTGTTACTGATGCACCGTTTCCTGTATTTCCGTTTCCAAAATTCCACAGATATGAGGAAATCGAACCATCTTTATCAAACGAACGGTCAGCCTTGAAAAGTAGTTCCTTATTTACTCCTCCCCATTCTGGTATATCAATAACCGGGACAGGTGCTTCGTTAATAACCACAAGAAGGGTATCCTGGCTGGTATTATTTGATAAACTCGTATTATCCTTAACCGTCAATTTTACGATATAAGTACCCCCGGTTCTGAACTGATGTCTGACCTGCAGGCCAGTTGCAGTATCACCATCGGCAAAATTCCAGTGATGAAAGACCACGGAACCATCAGCGTCATTTGATCGGCTTCCGTTGAAGACCACAATATCATTCACTCCTGCCAGCACGGGGTCACCTGCATCTGCCACCGGAGGATTATTCACTATAATATAATCAATCACGCTGGTTGATTCGCATCCTGAATTCGCATCAGTTTTCACGGTAAGTTTTACAAAGAATTTGCCATATTTATTATAGCTCTTCCTAACATTAATACCTGAAGCGGTTGTTCCGTCTCCGAAATCCCAAATATATTCAATGATTTTCCCGGTCGCGGTAGTTGACTGTGATCCGTCAAAAATAACCGCAGCGTTAAGTGCTGCAATTTTTTCAAATTTCATTTTTGCAACCGGAGCTGCCAGCACTGTCACAATAAGTTCATCTCTGCCCATATTGTCGCATTCACCGACATTATCACCGGTAACGGTAAGCAGAACACGGTAAACACCTGGTTTAGTATATACATGAGTAGGTTTTGCTCCTCCTCCAGTGGTTCCATCACCAAAATCCCATTCAAAATTATTAATCACGCCATCAAAGTCTTTTGAATTAGAACCATCAAAGTTGACAATCGTATTAGCGCAAACAGTCTGATCTGTGCCTGCATCTGCCGTCGGAGCTTCAGCAACAGTAACAATCATCTGGTCAATATCAGTATTGCACGGAAGATTTGAATCATCCTTCACTGAGAGAGTAATCTGATAGGTTCCGGCATCTTTATAGATTTTCGTCGGGTTCTGACCTTCAGCAGTGGTGCCATCGCCAAAATCCCAGAAGTATTTAAGCAGACCGCCATCCGGGTCATAGGAGCCGGAGCCGTCGAATAAAACAATCTCACCGGAACAGACAACTTTATCAGGCCCGGCTTCAGCAACGGGTGCCTGATTTATTTCTACTGTCATCGCGGAGGAATGAACAGAATTTTTCAGTTTCAGTCCATCATCAACAGTGAGTATAACAGGATAGGTCCCCGGCTTCCGATAGGTATGGTATGCTATCAGACCTGTATCCGCAGGAGAACCATCACCAAAATCCCAGATATAGAGTAATGGGTTGCCATCAGGATCTGATGAACCGGAACCATCAAAGCGAACGGTATTATCACAGGTAACCAGATCAGTTCCGGCTTTTGAAATCGGTTCTGAATTGATGACAACACGCAGTGAAGATTCCTGACGTGAATTGTTCGCTTTTCCGTCATCAACAACTGAGAGTGCAGCTTTATATGTACCGGGTTTAGTGAAACTTCTTTTTACAATTGCCCCCTTAAACACAGCTGATGTATCAGAAAAACTCCACTCATAAGATTGAATTTTACCATCCCTGTCGAATGAACGGCCAGCATCAAAGGTTATAACATCCAGAGGCGCGGCAATGATATCCGGTCCTGGTATAACCACAGGAGGGGCATTCACCGTGATAACCGCTTCGTCCATATCGAACGCTTCTTCATGCCCGGAATTGTCAAAAACTTTTAACGAAACCAGATAGGTACCGCTCTTCTCAAAAACGTGCGTTACAGTTTTACCCTCAGCTGATTTACCATCACCGAAATTCCAGAGATAGCGTACGACTGAACCATCGGAGTCCTTTGATCCTCCTCCGTCAAAACTCACAGATTCACCTGGTGCTGAAATTTTATCAGGGCCGGCATCAGCCACAGGTTTTGCATTTATGGTTATGGTAAGTTCATCTGTTGTTGAATTACTTGAAACTTTTGTATCATCAGTTACCTTCAGTGTAACTTTATACGTACCTGGTTTTATATATACTTTCTCCGGAGCAGCTTCGGATGAAGTAGTGTTATCACCAAAATTCCACAAGTATGCTGTAATGGTACCATCCTCATCAGATGAACCAGTACCATCAAGTTTTACGAGGCTTTTGGTTACGTATTGATCGGGGCCGGCTTTTGATACCGGGGGATAGTTCACCGTTACCAGCAGTGTATCTGTATGCAAATCAGAAATTGATGTAGAATTATCACGTACCGTAAGGATAACAGGATATTTACCCGGTGCTTTATAGGTGTGGGTCACTTTCTGCCCGTTTGCTTTATTCCCGTCGCCGAACGTCCAGTTAAAATCAATCAGTTTACCATCACGGTCAACAGATTTACCTCCGTCAAACTGCGTTACTTCTCCTGCCGCAACGGTTATATCAGGTCCTGCTGCAGCAACCGGCTGATCGTTAACTGTAACGACAAGTTTATCAGAAGCAGAATTATTAGTAACTTCGGTATTATCCGTCACAACCAGAGTTACAGTATATTTACCAGGCTTATCATATTTATGATTAACAATCAGCCCGCTGCCTTTATTTCCGTCACCAAAATCCCAGGTATATTGGGCTATCTCACCATCAGAGTCGGTGCTTTTGTTGCCGTTCAGAGTTATTTCCTGATTGACCGCGGCAATAATATCACTGCCGACATCAACAACCGGCTGAGCATTTACCCAGATTTTTAACTGATCGGTATCAAAATTACAAGGGGAATCTGAATTATCTTCAATTCGCAGAAAAACATCATATATACCCGGCTTAACGAAGCTCTTGCTGATATTCATACCCTCGGCTTTAGTACCGTCACTGAACTCCCACAAATAACGGACTATCTGACCATCGGCATCTTTTGAATCTGAGGCAGATAACTGAATGACCTCATTAGGAGCAATGATACGATCCTTACCAGCTTCAGCATCCGGAGGCACGTTAAGAACAACCGTAAAATTCTTTATTGAACTGTTCCCCACCTGACCGGATGCATCAGATACAATCAGTTCAGCCTGATACGTTCCGAATTTCTCATATGTATGCGCGATTCGTGTACCCTGTCCGGTTTTCCCATCGCCGAAATCCCAAAAGAACGATAAAGATTCACCATCCGGATCAGTTGACTTCGAGCCATCAAAGACCACGGTATAACAGTCGGATAGTGTTTTAATCAATTCAACGGGTATCGGACGTCTGTTAGGTTTGCGCACAGCAAATGGCAGGATAAAAGGTACCGGCTCATTATCCTTGGTAACAATATGAAAAGTTGCATCATTAGGAATTTCGCCTCCGCCTTCAAATTTCAGTGCGCTGTATTTCCCCTTTTCCCTCTGATCAAAAGTCATATTACTTTCAGCCCACTGGTCCTGTCCTGACGATACTATAGTCAGATTTGAACGGAAAGGTGTTTCAACAGCAACTTTACCGCCTGCCAGATCGAAGTTTTTGATAATAAGTTCATCAGTATAAACGGGCACCAGGAATTTCATTTCGGCGAATATTCCTTTGCCGGGAAGGCGCAGTGTGGGCGTGAATGTCAGAAGATCAGATCCTTCAGGCGCAATATTCCTTTTATCCTGCAGACTGAGGGCAACATCAAACAGATTACCATCATTCCCTGAAATACCTTCAACAACCAGTTTAAAGTAGTAGTAGCCGTCAATCAGTTCGCCACGGGAAGGTGAAAAATAAGCAAAATTAAACCATTTATTATCCAGAAACGGATCAGATCCGTATATACTCTCCTGAATAAGCACTCCGTTATTCAGAGAAACGGGAGAAGTGGATTGCTCTCTGATTGTCCTGTCTGAATAAACTCCGGCACCTCCATATAAAGCAAATCTGGTCTGTGTATCAAACTTATCAAAAGGAGAATCCAGCCCCCCGCCAATATCGGCATCAAAAATCCGCAGATAAACGCTGTCTTTAAGCGATGAGGGAATTTTAAGAAACAGTATCTGCTTAAAATCATCATCACCTTCACGGGTAGGAGCATTAGGTCCGTAGGTTACCAGAAAAATATTTTCCTGGGAGAGAGTTATGCCCGTTAAAAAGAGAAAAAAGAACGAAAGAGTGACAGCATGAGACCGGAATGAAAAAATCAAATTATGCTCTCTCATTGTTAGTTAAAGGTAAAATCTTTAGTCAGACCTGATGAATTCTGAAACGTAATCTTTGTGATACGAATTTTTCCTGAATAATCATATGGAATAAAAAATGAATCGGTGAATTTCTTAGTAACTTCAGAGAAACGCAAAATACCTGAGTAGGTACGATCCCCGATTGCGTATTCATATAATGCAGTTCTTCTTGTTTCATGCGAAACCCGGTCAACGGATACATTTACCTGGAAGAAGAGATCGGGTGCCGCATTCTGAGGCAGAAAATTTAAGGTAACCTTTTCCGGTAAAGCATTATCAAACAAGACTATCTTCTCAAGGGTGGATCTGTTGCCGGCTTTATCAAAGGCAGTCAGATTTATGTAATTATAGCCGTTAGCAAGCGTAATTTTCTCGGTAAAAGTCCGGGATGATATTTTTCTGCTGCTGCCATTGAGATATATAACCTCAGCATCATCAACTTTTACATTAAGACTGAGCTCTTCACTGAGCGAGATACTGGGGATTTCATCCAAATAACTGATAACGGGGGGAATAATATCTGAAAATACTGAAAAAGGATATTTCAAAGTATCACGAAGGTGAGTCGAAATCAGTAACGTAAAGGTATTATTGCCAGGTTTTAAGGGAACAATTACACCAAAATTACCTGTGATTGAATCTGACATAGTTCTGCAGGTAATATTGCCTTCTGCGTCAAATACCAAAATCTGAGATAATGAATCGGTCCGTCCGGAGAGCGGAAACTCAAGAAGATTGGTAAGAAATTCTGATTTGTCAGATTCTGAAATATCATTATTTAAATATAGCCGTGGTTTTTTCGGAGGAGCATAGTAAAACGTTCTGATAACAGTGTCAGTATTTGCGGCAAGATCTTTAAGAGAAAAAACAACATTGTTCGGACCTGGCTTAAGTACAAAGGACTTAGAAAACTTGCCTGAAGAGTCAACGCTGGTTTTCTCGTCGTTAATAGTAAGTTCAACAAAATTCTCTGTTTCTCCTGAAATCGTAATCTTGTCTGTTTTCAGAATTTCACCGGGCAGAGGTGAAAATACTGACAAATAGGGAGCAGAATTATCCGTTATTACCTTAAAAACGCGGGGTATGCTTCTCTGGCCTGGAAATCCGTCTTTATCAATCGGAGTTATTCGCCAATAATATACTCCGTCATTCTTTACATCATATATCCTGAACTCGTTAATTCCGATGTTATCCTGACTAAATATCAGATCAGTGAAACTTGAATTTTCATTTGCGATCTCAAGCCAGTATCTCTGTGCCCCCGGAACAGCGTCCCAGCTAAAGTTGATTTCATTTTTAATATCAGACTTAAAGACAGTAGTATTCTGCGCTGGAGATTTTAATGAAGTTGCCGGAAGCAATTCAGCATCATCACTCTTGGTTGTATTGGTTCCGATAATGGTTCCTTTATTTTCCCCGATAATAATGGTTTTACCATTCTGGTAGAGTTCAATGCTGCCGCCGTAGCTTGCTACTTTAAGACTGTTGCCGGTTTTATTGAACCAGAACCTGTCAGCATTAATTTTTGCTTCAACACCGTTTATATCAACACTGATTTTTTTCTTTTTGTTGCCAGAAAGAAGAGCATATATGTCTCCCTCAACCAGACTTACTTTAGATTCCTGCTTATTCTCAAGAACGCTTTTTCTCATTTTCTGAATAATCGCCTGTGAGTTAGCGTTCATGACCAATTTACTTGCGTCCTTAAATGAAATTTCTGCGAATGACTGCGAGAGGGTTCTAACCTTCTGTCCTTCACTTAGCTGGGATTTAATAGGTGTGTCTATCCAGATAAGATCATTATTACCCCTCCCCTGCACATTACCCATTTTCTGGCTTAACACTGCCTGGGTCTGTACATTATTCTTTTTCTTTGATTCATCAATTGCTTTGGCTGAAAACTCAATTGATTTTAATGCGCTCTGCACGGCCCCGTTCCAGTCACTCCGCTTCTTTTTCGCAAGTGCATCATCCATCAATTTAATTGCCTCGGCGATAATTTCAGGAGCGAATAGTTTGGCTCCTAAAGCCGTGGCTTCCTGAATCTTTTTCTGCGCATTCTTAATTTCTCTGCCGGCCGATGCAACCGCTGAGGATGGTATAACAAGAGTCATACCGGGTTTAACATCAGTGATATTCTTTAAGTTGTTAAGCTTAAGAATTTCGCCCCACAAATCTGCATCATCAAGATATTCTTTGGCTAGATCCCTGATACTCTGGCCTTTTTTGACAGTTACAGTTGTACCTTCTTTATTCTGACTGAATAAGAAAGAAGACAGAACGAACCAAAGAATAAAAAACATAAACCCTGCCCGGCTTTTCATCAGGCCATGGTCAGATTTTGTGGTTTACTGTTAAAATCTATTCCCGTAACTTCATATATCGTAATCGGCTTTTCTTTTCCCTTGACCTTAAGCGGCTCAAGTTTCTGAGTATGAATCCAACCGGTATCTTTTATATACTCAAAGGATTTTTCAGAAAGAATTGTCTGATAAGGGGAAGCAGCAGAGCAGAGTCTGGCTCCGAGGTTTACATTATCTCCCAGGATTGTATAGTCCATACGCTCCTCACTTCCCATTGCACCCATAACCATTTCTCCCGTATTGATACCTATACCTATCGCAATCGAACCCTCTGAGCGGAGTGCGTTAAGTTCTTTTATTTTTTCATGAATTTCCACTGATGCAAGTACGGCATTTTCCACCATTCTTTTCCCCTGAAAGACTGCAACCAGTTCATCTCCAACAAACTTATCAATATCACCGTTATATTTTTTTACGATTTCAGCCTGAGCTTTAAGGAATGTATTGAGCATTTCAATAACTTTTTCTGGCTGAACTTTTTCAGAGAATGCAGTAAAACCGCGAATATCTGAAAAGAATACAGTCGCAGTTTTTCTTTCACCACCTAGTTTAATTCCCTCAGTCTGTTCCTTAATTGCATTAATGGTCTGACCGGATACAAACTTCTGTAGTTCAAATCTTTCACGCAGACCCTCGATCATCGCGTTAATTCTGAGTCCGAGTTCGCTAACCTCATCTTTTGATTTAATGGGAGGCACCCGCAGAGAAAAAATACCTTTTCCGACTTCCTGAACTACTTCTCCGATTTTAATAATTGGTCTGGTAATCGTCAGTGCCAGAATAATTGCGCCGAAACTTGCCAATCCGAGTCCCAGAGTTACCCAGATTAACAGACTCTGAAACATTTTTGTAACAGCCAGATAAGCATCTGATTCTCTTCTTTCGGAGATTACTGCAAAATCAAGGTTCAGAGGAAATGAAAAGGCGCCGAGTATGGCTGTCCCATCAGGGCGGGTGTATGGTTCAACACCAATTGCACGGGTTCCTGTTTTAAGAAAGGAGAGTGCTGATGATACCACTTTGTAATCAGTAAGTACTTTTCTCTGGGGATCAAAAAGTTTTGATCCGTTTTTGTCAATCAGAGTAATCTCACCAGTCTTGGTAAACGGATGTTCAAGGAATCTCTGTTTAATTCTGTCAAGGTTTATGATTGCTGAGAAATATGTTTCTCTGCCAAATAATTTCTTTTTTAATTTAAAGATGATCTTCAGCATCCAAAGATCAGCCTCTTTCTGATAAATGAGATCACCGGAAAAGAAATCTTTGCCGTCAAGCAGTTCCCTGATTTTATCAGTTTCGAGTAATAAAATATCTGACGCAGAAAGATTTTTCTCTGACAACCTTGCGCTGATCTCATCCTGTGTAATTAATGCAGGATTAGCTCCCTCCACGGTGATCTGCATGGCGATTATATCGGTGAGATTTTTCGTGCCGGTAATTAAAGAGACTGTTTCTTCGAGTCCGAGCTGATCACTTTCGAGAGCGTTTTTAATAAGGACAAGGGGCGCTACCCAGGAATCTGTGTATGAATTATCAATCTCTTTGGCAAGCTGATCAGCGGTTGTGCTGAGCTCATCATTTGCTGCGCTCTTTAGCTCATCCTGGGTGATGCTTATCATAAAATATCCGGCCACAATAAGCGGCAGGATTGCAATCATTGCTGAAAAAAACAGCAGTTTGTTGCGTAAATTAAATTTCATACTGATTTACCGGTTTATTTGTTTCTTTTGATCATTAACATCGTTATATCATCAAACTGATCAGCGGTCTGCATATGCTCATAAAGAGCAGCATTAAGCTGTTTCAGGGTGTCTTCAGCAGAAACGATATCCTTTTCCAAAAATGAACGCAAACGCTCATCACCAAAAAGTTCATTCTGCGGATTGATGATATCGGTTACACCATCAGTAAACAGGAAGAGTGAGTCCCCCGGCTCTAAAGTAATTTCATTAGTATGGAACTCATCGTTTGGAAATAACCCGACAACAGGATCAGTAATTTCGAGTTCAGCGATAATCTTATTATTTCTTATGACGTAGGGCGGATTATGTCCGCAATTTACGTATTCAACTTTACCGGTAACGGTATCAAGCGTACCGATAAAAACAGTCGCAAACATATTAGCTGATTCATGGTTACGAATCACGTAGTTATGCGTCAGAGTTATGGTTTTTTCTGCTTCCTTTTCGGTGAATGATCCAAATTCACCAAACGCCCTCATCAGACTCCTGATAAGAGTCATAAAAAGAGCAGGGCCAACGCCTTTCCCGCAAACATCAGCTACCACGAACCCGATTTTATTTGGTGTCGGTAATTCATAAACATCAAAAAAATCACCGGCTACTTCTTTTGCGGGCGTAAATACCTTTGCTAAATCCCACCCCTCTGCTTTCGGTATATATGAGGGAAGAAAACTCTTCTGAATGGTCTGGCCAATCTGCAGTTCACGCTGTACTGACTGCAGTTTCTGTTTATTCTGTTCAGCGTTTTTCAGATTCTGTATTTCATTGAGCGTTTTGGTAACCGTGGCTTCAAGATCGGTAAAATCAATCGGCTTATTCACAAAATCGAATGCCCCGTTATTCATCGCGGTACGGAGATTTTTCATGTCACCATATGCTGATACGATAACAGTTCTGATCAGAGGGTATTTTTCACTAACCCTGTCAAGAAGTGTTAAACCGTCCATCTCCGGCATATTAATGTCGGATAGAACCATGGAAACATCCGGATGTTCCTTCAGGCGGTCAAGTGCCTGAAAACCATTCTGAGCAAAAACAAAATCAAGCTCCCCCGCACGGATTCTCCGCCTGAAATTCTGTTTCATAAGAATTTCCAGATCCGGTTCATCATCAACTACAAGTATCTTCGGCGGTATCATAATAACCTTTACTATATAAATTATTCTTTAGCTTTAAACAGCAGGAGTGCTTCTGCCACGGTTTCAGCAATGGTAAGCTTCTTATCAAGCTGTGTAAGGTTAAATGTATCCTTCATTTTGTCATTCAGATTCGTCAGGACAAGCGAACCGTTTAACGAAGTAATTTTTTTCCACCCGACAACCAAAGCACCCATAAATGTAGAATCAATAAAATCAACCTTCTCAAAATTGATGATAAGTATTCTGCATCCGTTTCCGATTTCTTCGAGTATCATATCTCTGAATGAACCGGCGTCATGAAGGGTAGCCCTGGATCCCTGTGGAGTTACAATAAGCAGCCTGCTTCCAGGCCTTCTGATATCATATAAAAGTGCTGACATAGTCATATTCTGAAACTTCCACCTTATTAACAACCTGCAAATAGACCTAATCCGTTGAGAATAACTGGCGTTATATTCTTCCGGTTAGGCAGAAAACACAATAAAATCAGATAGAATTTAAGAAAAAACCCTTGATTTTTATAAAAATCATGGGAAAAACTCAAAAAAAAAGCCGCCCCGGTCCGGGGCGGCTTTTTGAAAAAATGAAAATTATTTCATCATCATCATTTTTTTGGTCTGTACAAAGTTACCGGCTTTTATGCGGTAAATGTACATTCCGCTCGAAACGGGGACTCCGTAATCATTACGTCCGTTCCATTCAACAGTATAGTAACCAGCCTTATGATCACCCCTGACCAGGGTTGCAACTTCCCTGCCAAGCATGTCATAGATTTTCAGACTTACATCACTGTCCATTGGCAGACTGAAGCGAATCTGAGTGGTCGGGTTGAACGGATTCGGGAAGTTCTGGCTGAGTGCAAACTCATCCGGAATCAGGCTCGGATCGGTAATAACAAGCGGATTACCTGCCTGCTCAAGAATAATTGCATCCGCACGCAGTACGAATGAATCTCTCTTTGCAACGTTTTCAACGCTGTCTCTGTAATACCAGCTAACAGCGGCAGTATCATTGAGGAGCTGTACATAACCGAATACGGTACCTGAATTATGATAATCCTGACCGCCGCGGAGGAACTGGAATCTTCCAAGAAGGACTCTTCCTGATGCTCCAACCTGGCCGCCATTTGCTGTACCATTCTGGTTAACATAAATGGTATCAGGGCTGTTAAAGCCGAGGTGATGAACTAAATATTTAGCCATCGGAGATGAAATTGAAGAACTTGTCGGGAGCTGAACAAATACGTCAAAGCTGTCAATTTCATTTGTTGTGCTGCCCGGTTTGAACGGGATGTATGGGAACCATTCAACTGTTTCGGTTCCGTTAATCGGGTTGAAATAGATATACTTGATCAGACGGTTCTGGTTAGCACCACCGCTTCCGGTAATGCGATACCATTTGTCCATGTTGAGCGGATCCGGAGCGCCTGTCCATTCCTGAACTTCTGTCGGGAAGATGTAAGTCGTTGGATCAGTGTCATCAACGAGAATACCGGTACCTACACCCTGCCCTGCCAGTCTGACAGCCACAAGAGTATCAACAGGGTCATTGGTTTTGATAAAGATTGTATCAGAATAACTAATGATTTCATCCGGCAGGAAGTTGATTAATAGATTATATTCACCGTCAATAGCCGGCAAAGTAATCGGGAATGTCGGAAGATTAGCGATGCTATACTGAGTGCCATTCTTCATGTAAATAGTATCAACGCGCAGCGGAGTTTCTCCGTTTGAGCCAATTATAAAGTTTCTCTGGAAATTGAACTGCTGCAGACGAATTGAATCATAGATAGATACTGAACCGAAGTTAAGCAATCTGGTAGGATCCAGACTTGTTGAAACAGTCGGAGCAATAGGCACTAATCTTATGCGGAGAAGGTCAGCACGTAAAAGTTCAGTACCACCCTGAAGCGGGTTGGTGAATCTTACTGCAGTCGGACCGCCGCCATTAAGTTCGAAGACGGTGTTTCCGCCTAATCTGCCCCAGAAAACGCCAGAAATTCTGGAGTTAAATACAACGCGCTGAGTATCACCCAGTGCAGGATCCGGATTCAAATAGAACGGAGTTACAATGTCTGCTGTTACCTGCTGGGCAGCATTTGATGATCCGAGCGGACCTGAATATTCAAGGAAGTATTTTCCTGAGAGTGTATCCGGGACCTGGAATCCATAGTATACTGCGATATTAGGATCTGAACCGGTGTTCACAATGGATCCGATATTACCGCCTGGTATTGGATATGGATAAGGTGAAGGAGTGGAATTCAGGAATGTACCGAGTGTTGAGGATGTACCGCTATTGTTAGGCACGTTCCAGTGAGGTTCGCCGCCGGTTGTACTTGCATTAAGAATAAAGTTATAATTAATACCCGTACCGATACATGGCAGCAGAGCTTCCGGTTCTTCAGCATCATTGCTGAGGATTTTCAGAGTGTCGTATGTGGTTTCTTCACCAAGAGGAGAGAAGCGAACAGTAATGTTTGCTTTTCCTCCAGGAGGAATGTTTATCGGGAAAGCAGTTGTGACTGAGTAACGGGTTGTCTGTGCAACATAACCTGTAACTGTAAGGGTCTGGCTGCCAAGGTTATAGATTGGCACAACTTTTTCAGAATAGAAACCATACTTAAAGGTGGTTTCAGGGAAACCAAGAAGTGAACGGTCACTATAAAAATTGTGTACCAGAGTGGTTTCCTGTGCAGGATTGGTGAATACTCTTGAGAAACGGCGGGCACCAAACTCAATATCAGGGCCGGCTTTTCTGCTTCTTACAAAAGCAAGACCATCCACACGGAGGGTATTTGAACCCAATGAGTCAAGACCAATTTCAACTGTGATCGAACTATCCGCAGCGAATGCCTCAATAATTCCGAGGGGAACCCATGAGCCCCAGCCATCAGGAGTATTATTAAGCGACATATCATATCTGAAAGAATCTGCGATTGTTCCTTCACCGAATCTCTGGAATGTAACATATGCATTTTTGGTTGCATTTCCTGAGTTCATGTGATGATAAATCAGATAATGATCTGAAGTCTGAAGAGATGCATAATACTGAGCACGTGCGCCGGTATTATTGCCAGAACCAAATCTGCTGGCTCTTCTATGATTACCGCCGAGATAAATTGATGAGTTATTCGAATAGAATCCATCATTTGCACCCGGTGTAATCGGAACAGTAGGAGGAAATTCGCGGTATGTGGGGTCATTCATTAATGTACCCGTGGTACCCACATTATTGTCTGATGTATTGTCAAAATACAGCACATCAGCACTGTCAAGTAATTGCTGCGCTTCTGCTTCTTTGGCAGGTATTGCCAGAAGAACCAGAAGGAAAGCAATAAACGGTATCTTTTTGAGCATGTAAGCCTCCGGTTATTTAGTTATTGGAACATATAAAGTATCAGAATTACGCCCGATAAACCGGTCTTCACCGGTAGGGGTAATATAATAATAAACCTTAAAAGTATCGGTAAAAGTAACTGAGAATGAATCAACAAACGTGGTAGTTGTGGTAGTCGGAATCAGGGGGAAATAACGGTTTGTTTTTGCTAGGGTTGTGCGATAAACCTCAAAGTTTCGCAAATTTTGTGTTGAGGGGACCCCCCAGGTAAGCGTCACTTTAATTTTTCCTGTTTCCGTTGTATCAGTAATTGCCGCCAGATTTATGGGAACCGGGACCCGGGTAAAATGCGTTGGTTCAACCACTGCTTCAGGAGCGTCACAGCCCGAAACCAGCAATACCAGAAATAAGGGTAAGAATACTATAAATTTTTTCATCGTCATTAAAAGTTAGGGAAGATTTATCTTAAGAGCAATACCACTATAAAGAGATGTAACGCCGTTCACACCTTCAACATCCTTGAAATCGGGAGCAAAGGTAAACCCTACACCTCCTTTATCCTCGGTAAGGTAGAGAATATCCACCATATTGTAAATATAAACTGCGGCAGTAACCAGAATAAATAGGTCTCTTCTCTTTACATCATTATCCCGGTTCCCTTTTTCGAACTGAATCTGATCCCAGTAGTAATTGGCCAGATTGTAATTACCAGCACCGTTATAATCATTAGTCAGAGTTTTTATTCTGTCCTGACGGGCATGGAAGTTGTTTTCTGCCAGAATGGCCGTTAACAGACTGCCATAAAAACCGAGGGTTAAACCCGCACCTTTATAATCATGCCCGAGAAAAGTTTGTCCGGCACCCGGGATGATAGCAGAAAGCCAGGCAGCACGAACTTCCCTGTCAGACCAGTCAAGCCAGCCCGCAGACTTTTCGTAAGAGGGGGAGGTTTTATATGCAAGTGACTGCTGTGCAAATAAATTCTGCTGAGTAAATATCAGCAGCATTGCCAGCAAAAATGCGTAGAAAGAATTCAATTTCATCATTTTAACACATAGTTGAATATATTGACTGCAAATTCGTAATATCCGGCAAAATCATAGCCGGCACCCTGCTCTGCCCATAGTGTTGTATATCCTTTCGGAGAAAGCACTGCAGCAAGCCGTTTATCAATGAATAATCCCCTCAGAACGGTTGTCTTCTGAAAACCGGGAGTTACCTCATCAATACCCTGGGGAAGAACATCAAACTTGTTAGGGACGTTAAATATCTCATGCGTCATCGGAATATTTCTGATTTCCGCCGAAGAACCTATTGAAGACTGAACATCTTTCAGGAACGTTTCGTAATACTGAGCGAATGGATATTCATTCTTAAAATGAGCATTATCAATGAACAGAAATCCTCCTGAACTGAGATATTCAGCACAACCGTCCACAAATGTCTGCATGAATTCAGGCTTCTGACCGTTAGCGAGGAGAAATGCAATCTTTGACTCCTGCACATTGGGGTCACTGAAAGTGCCCGAATATGCCCTTGAATTGGTCGGCATATTCCGGTCTATATATGCAACGATCTGATTCATAGCCCTCGGCACCGGATTCCATGGCGGATCATACGTCAGTGCACCTCCCTGAGAGGTGTAGATGATCTGGCTTATCTTTACGGATTTCTTTCCTGATTTTGAAGTATCTGAATCTGACTGCCCGGCACTCTGCGGACGTTCATAAGGTACCTGCTTAAAATAAAATACCATATCCTTAAATTCAGACGGTTCATTATTCTCATCATAAGCAGTTATGAACTTTTTCACATCAATCTTTAACCGTTCAACTTCGTCAACCACGGGATCAAATACCACTAAACCATCGCGGCTGTCACCCTTATATACCGGCTTTCCGAAATAAAGCATCGTACGGCGGGCAATACCCATTCTGGTTTCAAAAATTTCTTCATCAGAACCGGATGTACCTTTCAATTTCTGGTAATATTCTTCTATGCTCAGATTTTTGGCGTTCTTCTTTTCACGGGCATAGGCTTCAAATTTATCTCCTCTGTCAGAAAGCAGCATGGAAAGTTCAGGGTCATAATTCAGTTTAGCGCCTGAATAATTGAATATAGTAACCTGGAAAACACTGAATCTTTTTGGCGTGTATCCCTTTTCAGGATCTATCCAGTTGCCGTAGGTATAAGGATTCGCTGAAAATTCAAAATCATCCGACTCCTGAGGGAATTCAAAAGTATTCAGCTGATAATCAGTGACATATTTTATTTCAAACTTCCAGGTACGTGCGTCATAAACAATAGCATCACCGGACGGGCTGATTGAGTAACCTGAATCTGCCAGTGCCGCAATGGCATCTGCATCAGGAACTACGGTAAGTTCAGTCCTTCCCGGTGGAAGAAAGATATATTCAAATACCGAATTGCAGCCCGCCATAGGGAGCAGCAACACAGTCATCAGTAAAATTCTTTTCATTGATATATATTTCATTTATTCTCTAATCTTAACAGGAACCGCAGCAGGTCCGAACCGATATTCAAGCGCTTTTGCCTGGCCAATGTTACTGGTCAGAAACGTTGTAAATCCGCTTGCCGTTCCTATGTTTATCTCCGCCAGATATACTGATACCAGCCTTGTGAGCGGATATAAATTCTGAACAAAGAACCCGGGATGCGGCTGGAAATAAAGATTCTCAGCACGAATCTGCTCCCTGGCTCCAATTTCTATTTTCTTTAATCTGGTCTCCCCGACCGCGTTCAGCCAGGAAACCAGTCCTATGCTTTTTCTCTCTCTTAATACGGCTGCAATCACCGCAGAATCCGAGTCCGTAAGAACGGCAGAAGCAATTTCCTGACCTTCAAATACATCGTATTTAAGAAATTCATACACTGATGAATTTATTCCCGGAAGCACGGCTGTATAACCGGAATTCTCTCCCTTAATGATTGCCAGAAGTGAATCAAATGAAATCACATTCGGAAAATCAAAACCTGCAACCACTGCAATTCCGTCGTAAACGAACTTAACCGTCTTATAATCAATCTTATTTGCAAGAGCGGCTGACTCCTCTTCTTCGTTTAATCCTCGAGCAGCAATTGCAATTTCAGACTCACCGTTCACCAGCCGGGCAATTGCCTCTCTGGCTGTTACTCTTTTTACTGAAATTTCAGCATCAGGATAAAGAGTATTAAATGAATCTGCAAGTACTGAAACCAAAGGGTAAACGGATTCATCACAATAGACAACCGCCTTACCTTTGGTCGGTGTTTCAAGTTTTTCAGAACAGCCGGCAAAAAACAAGCTCAGCACAACCGCTGAGAAAATGAACTTCATCAGTTAATTTCTTTTAACTGCTGAACCTCTTCATCAGCAAGAGTCGCGACTGAATACCTGCTCAGTTTCGCAAGGTTAAATTCATCAATGATATCTACCATATAGTGATACTTTGCCTTACGGTCAAGTTTCAGCAAAATAATGTAATTGGGATCTTCCTTGTATCTGTCCTGCAAATACGTCGGGAGTTCGGCAAAATCCATCAATACAGGTTCAGCAATACCTTTACTCTGGAAAAGCCTTCCTTCTTCATCAACTCTGAGAATAAGCAGATTGGTTTGCGAAACCGAACCGGAACTGCTTCCCGGAGGAAGTTTAATTTCAAGTGTCTGCGGTTTTCTGAAAACAGTAGTAAGCATAAAGAATGTGAGAAGAAGAAAGGCGATATCCACCATGGGTGTCATATCCATGTGAATGCCGATTCTTCTTTTCTTTTTCTTTTTACCCTTTTTGCCGTGGTCTCTGCCGCCGCCTAAATCAACGCCGCTCATATCCTCTACTCTTTCTTTGAAGGGATTTCAAGATCAGTGACCAGTGAAAATTTTGCAATAGCATTTTTTTGCAATACCTCCATAACATCTGATACCACTCCATATTCGGCGTCAGCATCGCTTTTGATAACCGCCTCAAGTTTGGAGTTACTGATTCTTGCCTGAGTGACCAGATCATTCAGCGATTGAATTTTGATTTCAACCGAAGTTGCTGTTCTGTAACTTTCTCCGAAGAGCTGCGCCATAATTCTCTGTGAGTCAAACCCGAGAAATATTCTTCCTTTTTTCTCAACCGTAATGTTCATTACGTTTGAAGTGGGGACTTTATTCTCAGAACGGGAACTAGGCAGAATCACTTCAACCTCTTCCTGCGGCTTAAACTGCGTGGTAAGCATGAAAAAAGTGAGGAGGAGGAATGCAACATCCACCATGGGCGTCATATCAATGACAATATTCACTCTTTTCTTTTTAATCTTAGCCATAGTTCAGAATCAGGATTGCTTACCTTTAATAATCTGCATGATGTTGTATGATGCTTCATCAACCTGATAACTGAAATTATCAACGTTATTAATGAACACGTTATAAGAGATAATACCTAGAATCGCTACAAAAAGACCTCCCGCGGTATTAATCAGAGCTTCAGAAATACCGGTTGCAAGCGCGATTGCATCGGGAGCACCTGCCTGAGCAAGAGCCTTAAATGCACGAATCATTCCAAGCGTAGTTCCGAGCAGACCTATCATGGTTGCGATTGATGCAATAGTAGAAAGTGCAATCAGATTTTTTTCGAGAAGCGGGGTTTCAAGCATTGATGCTTCCTCAACGGCACGCTGAACTTCAGCTACCTTCTTTTCTCCGTCTGAGAATTTCGGCTGGTCATCAATTTCCTTATACCGTTTTAACGCGCTTGAAAGTATATTGGACACTGCTCCCTTCTGTGCTTCACAAATGGTAATGGCTTCATCTACCTCATCCTTCTTCAATGATTCAATAACTTTATGAATCATTGCTTCAGGCGACCCTTTTCCTTTTGCACGCTTGTGCGAAATTATTCGTTCGATAATGATAGCAATAACCATTATTGACAAGGTAACAAGAAAGGAAACCATCACTCCCCCGGTATATATCTGCCCGAGAGTATTAATCGGAACCTCTTTTGCTTCATCCTTAAAGTTCGCCGGATCACCAAATACAAAAAAGAATATGGCCAGTGCAGCGATAAAAGAGAAAAGTGTGAGCAAACTAATAAATACCGATTGCTTCATGTAGCTGTAACTCCGTTAAATTTTAATTCTTGTATCAATTTTTTGCAGCCTCACGCTGATTCTGACGGTCAATAATGCCTCCTTTTTGTGTGCAGGCAAATACAACCACATTTAAACCAAACTGAAGCTGTCTCGTATTATCAATTGGTCCGCCCAGACTGCTCGGATTAACCGGCCATACTCCCCACGCCTTTCCGTATCCCTTGCTGCTCAGCAGAACAGCAAGTCTTCCGTTAAGAAAGATACCTTCAAGATAGTTATACTTTTCTTTAACCGGATGATTTGGATTAGGTCTTACGTTATCCTCACCGCTCGGAGGTCCGTTAAAATCTTCCCAGCAGCGGTAGAGCCAGTGATCATTAGGAATTTTTTCCCACTCAGCATCATAGCCAAGAGCCTCTTCAACCATCTGACGGGCTTTTTTATTAAATGCCCCCCAACGTGCCGCATAAGCATCATCAATGAATAAGAATCCTCCGTTCCGGAGATATTTCTCAAGATTCTTAACTTCAACCTGGGTATATACCGGGGTTGATTCAGAACCAGTCATATAGATGATCGGAACTTCCATCAGGAGTTTATCATCAAGCCGGATAGTTCCTTTCAGAGTAAAATCAAGGCGGGTATGCTTCTCAGCGTAGGAAACCAGATTCGGAAGCGCCTGAGGCACAACGTTATATCCGGGTTCACCGTTTTCATCAAGACGTGATCCGCGGTACTGCAGGATATAAAGATTAAGATGGCCGATAATATCTTTTTTATTCTTGCCAACTTTTACATATCCTTCATAGCGATCGCGGAAGTTCGAATAGTCAAGAAGATCATCGCTTACTCTGTCTGTCTGTCTGCCGGAAGTACGGGTGTTGGTAACATCATAAGCGATATCAGGTCCAAAACCGATACTGCCGTCATCTTTTCCAAAAAGACCGCCGGTTCCGCCTCTGCCGGTTGAAGTTCCGTAACTTCTTGTGCCGCCGGGTATTGACCAGCCTTCCGCTCCTCCGCTCTCACTTGAGGTAAGCGCACCGTGGAAAACACTTCCCTGTCCGCCAACTGAACTGGTCTGATTCATATTCGGTCTTACATCATCAGAACGGAAATCATCTGCGCTGGCAGCTTCTGTCATCGTATAATCCTTCGGATCATAATCGGTAGCTGTTGACTGCTCTTTAACAAGATCAAAGTCTTTAGCAAGCTTCGGAGGCGTTGGTTCGTACTTGATAGGCGGAGGCACTTTTTCGTAATAGGTATTAATCTTTACTGTTCTGACTTCGCTCTTTTTCTCGGAGAAAAAAGATACCCATAGGATTAAGAAAAGATGGGCAGAAACAGAAAGCATCATACCCCAGAAATAGGCACGCTTATAACGAACTTTCCACTTCGATGACAAAAGAGGAAGTTTGGCTATAAGCCGGTCTTCTCTTTTACTGAGCAGATAAAAAGGATTAAAGTCCTGCAGTCGCATCGCCTTCCTCTATCCACTCAATATGCTGCTGTGCAAAATAGACAATCCCCGCAGCGTTCGGATCGTCTTTATATTTTTCAACAATTTTCTTAAACAACTCAAGTGCTTTGGTAAAATCTTTTAACTGCTCATAAGCAGAAGCGATATTGGCTTCACAGGCCATCGCAACTTCACTGTCAGGATACCGTGCTACAATTTTTTCCAGTTCGGCAATTGCTGTTTTGTAGTCTTTCTTATCAAAAATGGCTATTGCCTTTTGATATTCTCTGAAAGCATCTATCTGAGACAATTCTTTTATGAAGCTTCTTGCCTCAACAGCTTTATAATGATCCGGGAAACGGTCAACAAAGTTACGGTATTCGAGCAGAGCCCGGGTATATTCCTTCTTGTTATAGAAATAATCACCAATAGTGAACTGTGCCTCAGGAACCAGTTTATCACCCGGGTATGTAGTGATCAGTTTCTGTAAAGGCACAATCATTTTATCAATTTCTTTAAGCTGATAATAGGACCATGCCATATTATATAATGATGCAGGTCCGAAGTCACTCTTAGAGTAATTGGTCTGAGTCTTATCATATTCAGCTATTGATTCGGCAAACATTCCCTGATTATAAAAGGATTCCGCAATATTATACTGTGCCTCTGGTGAAAACTCATCTGCCGGATACCGCGCCAGGAATGCCCTGAATTCTTTAATCGCCTCATTCCATTTGCCTATATTAAAATATGCATATCCGATAAAGAACATGGAATTGCGGACACTTTTCGATTCAGGATATCTTTCAATAAAGGAGTAAAATGCCTTTGCAGCATTATCGTAATATCCGATATCATACAGATTGACGGCAAAATTGAACAGTATTTCCTCATTCACTGCCGGATATTTCTGAGCTGACCGGGCAAGAACTTTAAGCGCTTCGTCTATATTACCATTACTGTTATAAGCCATGCCAAGCAGGAAGGACGCTCTTGAATAGAGATACTCATCATCAAAATTATACGCAAGCGTCTGTATACCGTATTTCACGACATTCTTCATATCCTTCATTTCGTAAAATACTTCAACCAGAGCCACCATGTAACGCACTTTTTCAAGGGTATCTGTCGAACTTGCAACAAAGCTAAGCATCAGGTCAACACCCTTCTGGACCTGCCCTGTTTTGGTATATGCAGTAGCTAAACGTCCCCTGGCATTTGGCACAAGCTGAGGCATTCTTAGGGCAAAGACTGAATCTGCAAGAACATTTTCAAGATCTGCAATAGACTCTTTGTGCTTTCCAAGCTGACCGTATAACGTACCTCTGAGATATCTGCTTTGCAAGCGGAGAAGATTATTTGACTTCTGATCGTCTATAACAAAGTTGAGCTGGGTAATAGCATCTTCATATTTTGTTTTAGCGATATAGACATCTGCCAGAGAAAAACGTACTTCCGGATTATAATAGGAAGCATTCTTGATAGTGTCTGCCATCGCTATCAGATCAAGCGCAAATTTCTCGGCTTCGTCAAGCTTTTTATCCAGTACATAGGATTTTGCCACCCTTATAATTGCGGGAACAAAAAACATGGAAGATGGTGGAATTTTTGCGAAATACGCAGGAATAGCAGCATAATTCTTCAGTTCAAAGTTTGCCTGAATCATGTAAAAGCTGATTTCATCCTCACGGTCTCCGCCGGGAAACTTATTGCTGAGTTCAGTTAGGATTGTCAGAGCTTCCTGAGCCTGCTTTTCCTCAAGCCGGATTCTTACCTTGTAAAGACTCGCGGAAACATACTGGGTTTTTTCATCCCCCATTTCGATAACCTGATCAAATCTTTTATCTGCATCAGGCAGTTCCCTCAGATTAAAGTATGAGATACCTGTCAGAAAAATCAGATCGTAATTGTATTCATTGCCCGGGAAATTATTAACAAACGAATCAGCTCTGGCAATCGTCAAACTGTAATCAGGAACCCCGAAATAACAGAGAACTTCAGTATATAATGCATCTTCAACCGGAAAACTTATTACTTCAGCAACTTCAGAATAGGCTGATGCATAGAAGCGATACTCGTCAGCCGCCTTTACAAATAGGGAATCTTTCTGATAGGTTTCAGCTATCTTAAACTGCAGTTTTGCCTGGAGTTCCTTATTGGCAAAGTTTTCATCAATAGCGTCTTTGTAAATAAGAATTGCCTCATTAATCCCCTTTTCACTTTTTGTATAATCACCCATTTTTATATAGGTTGCTTCTACAAGCGCCGGCAGCAACGCATATTGGGAAATGGTTCTTCTCCAGTTTACCATTGCTGAATCATAGTTATTCTTCTGCCGGTATGCGTCACCAATCTTTACCTGGGATTTGGCAACAAGTTCCAGATCAGAGGATTCAGTTTCACGGCTTGACATAGCGTCAAAAAGCTGACGATCTTTAACTGCCTTAAGCTGAATTTTTTCCCACTCAGTTTCCTTAAATGCAGTCGGCTTAAACTTGTCACCAAGAACCGACCAATAGTTTATAGCCCGGTCATAGTTCCCCTCTTCAAAATAGTTCTGACCAAGCTGATATAATGCCTTTGCCAGATATGTTGTAGAAGGATAAAAAGTTACCAGTTCATAAAATGCTTCAGAACTTTTAGGGATATTGCCTATCTCTTTGTACGCCCATCCGATATCGTATAGCGCGCTTTCGGCTTTTCTATGGTCCGGATATTTTTCGACCAAAACACGCGCTTCCCTGACAACATCATTAAATGCCTGCTGAGCATAATAGATATCATAAACCTGGAATTGAGCCAGCCCCCGCAATTCACTTCCGAAGTTCAACTTTTCGACCGTTCTGAAAACTGCGATGGCAGAATCAAATTGCTTAAGATTTTTATAAGCATTTGCCTTCTGATAATATGCTGCTCCAAGAACACTTATTGTCAGCTCACCATTCAGGATAGTTACTCTGATACTGTCCTTTTTAAGTAAAGGTGATTCTGTATAAATAATCTTGTTATATAGATCAATCGCAGGGCGGTAGTTTGATGCAGCAAAAAGATTTTGTGCACCATTAAAATTATCCCTCAGTTCCTGAGGAGTGGGAATAAAATACGCTGCAACTGCTGCGGCTAATACAAGAATCGCCTGCCAGATCATCCGCTCTTACAACCCCGCGAATATTGTAAAGAAGAGCAATGATTCCTGAGCACCCTTCGTGCGGTCTTCAGGACGGAGAAAATCTATGCTGGTATATTTATATCCGAAATCGAGAACAACGTTATAACCCTGGAACTGGGTTTTATTGCTTATAGAGAAAGCGGCAGTACTTTTGTTCTGGCTTTCAAAGTTGTCTCTGAAGTTACGGATCTTATACTTAAACAGGTCTGAAAGACCAAACAGTGAAAAGCCCTGTAAACCGAAGCGCAAATCAGTATTATTGGTCAGGCGGTAATCAGCGCGTAAAATCGGAATGATTTCCTGTGAATGACCATCAATTTTAAGGACTCTTGTTCCGTTCACATTCTCTGAAAGGCGTATTGTCTTTTCCGTACGGACTTTGAACTGAGGACTAACCTTTACAGTACCATCAAGGAAATAAAGAGTATAATCAATTTTATTAACCATTCCGAAGAAAGTTACACTGCCCGGCATCTGATCTCCGATGAGATTTGCTTCGGGAAGGAATGCAATTTCTCTCGATCCGATTTTAAACTGATTATTAAACTCGTATCTGATATTATTCTCAATATTCAGATTTGGAATCGCTGTGTATTTGGTACCAAGATATAGCGAATTCACAAGGGAGTTTCTGTAGTTCAGATTATCCTGTACAAAAGACGGAATAGGATCTGAAGTTGTGATAACACCCTTAAACTGATAACCGTTATTAGCAATGTTATCCTGAACCTGTTTCAGTACATAGTACATAGTCAGGCTTCCAAAGCGCGGGGTACCGGTTGTGAAAAATGCCTTCAGATAGTTAACATCGTTCTGGCCTCCGCGAGCAATTGCGGTTTCATTAATTTTACCGGCACCTACACTAATACCTTTAGAGAGTTCAAGCGAGGTGAAAATATGATAACCGTCAATATCCGGTTCATAAGGATAATCAGGCAATATATCGTTTTCCTGCTCATCAATTACACCGTTGTTGTTCCAGTCATCGCCGTAATCAAGTGATGGCGGATCTGCATAGTATGTAAGGAAGTCCTGAGCGAAATCAGGTACACCGTCTGCATTGCGGTCATCATCAGGAATACCGTCATTATCCTTATCCTTACCAGGGAAAATACCTGCATCTGGCTGACGGATAATAGCATCCAGACTTCTTAATTCATTAACGCTCTGGCGGTAACCTAACTTAAAGAAGTCATTAGCACCGGCATTAAGAACGTCACTGTTACGGCGGTTGATATCGGTCGCGTTAGCATTATAGAAGTAAAATCCGTCTTCCCAGCGGTCATCGTCATCGTTATCATCAACTAACGGATAGAAAGCACCTCCGGGGAAAAGAACGCGGCGCTGATAGGTAAAACTTTCGTCGTAGCCCAGGAAGTCAGGCGCCGTATATAAACTTGGGATTGGTGAACTTGGTACAGCACTGGTGGAGTTATACTGGAAATAGCTGTTTTCAAGTACATAGGTATGAAGACTCGTGATATATGTCGGATCAATTCTGTACCGTTCAATACCCATAGTCATCCTCCCCACCTTCTTCTTTCCTCTCAGGAACCATGCATTGCCGGTGTTTTCAAATCTTCCTCCGGAGAGTATAGGATATTTCAGGAATTCAGTACTCTGATTGTACTCGCCTTCAACTTCAAATCCTTCCCATTTGAAATTAAAGTTAACACCATAAACTGACATACCGGATGCCAGACCATAGTTAACAGTCAGGATTCTTCTGTTTGAAGCATCTTTAACATTACCTTCGGCACGCTCTCTGACGAAGAACGGGGTCGGAGTCGCGAATATTGAGTCCTGATGATGAGGCTGAAAACGGGCATCACCTGTATAGGTATCAAGAGTATTAACGTAATCCTGAGCAGTTTCCACAAGATAATCGTTTGCAACCGGAATCTGTACCTGAACTGCTTCCACACCCGGAGGCATCAGGAATGCATAGGTAATGCTTTCATCCACTCTGCTCTGAATCTGATACGGATAATTAGGAACAGGAGTAGAATATTTACTTCCGCTGGAGTAATGCGTAAAGAAGGTGAAACTGGTCGTGTCAGCGCCGCCAAAGAAACGCTGGTCAATCTGGAATCCGCGGTTTCTTTCGATGTCACGGAAAACATAATACTGAATAGGCTGTCCAAGCTGAGTTGCACCGGCAGTAGGTTTCTGCTTATGAATATTAACTAACGCCTGCGGCTGACCGTTGATGATTATCCTCGGATGACCATAAACGATCGGTCCTGAGTTATCACCGGGGGAATCATCGCGAACCCGTAGAAAGATCATCCTGGGTATGGCAGCTGTTACAACACCTTGTAACGAAGCTTCTTTGCTGTCTATTGAACTTCTGCGCTGATGCTGATTGACATATGTCATTCCGATAGTAAGAACATCACCGATATCCGTCTCAAAGTGGCCTCCAAACAGATACTGGGTCCAGTCACGGATTCTGCGCACACCTTCTATATATATATTAGAGTCAAAACGGAAACGAATAGGATCAGAAATTCTTGAAGCAATGACAGTTCCCCGGTATTTTGAGGTACCTGCATCCCAGCGGATACCGTTAAATCTTGCCTTGTCAAATGTGAGTGAGGTGAACTTGGTACGGATTGCATCACCAACCATCAGCCGGGTTTGAAATCCGCCATACTGGTCAACACCTATAACCAGGTTGTTGAAATAGTTTTGATAGAATCGTGACTTAATAATGTCACTGTTTCCGCCTGATATATCTGAAGCAGCGAGCTGTTTCTGCACTTCATTAAGTTCATATATCGTCGTTCCCTCTACAAGGAAGTTGCCGAATGAATCGAAGAACTTCTTGCGGATGAATGTGGCACTGTAGTTTTCGTAATTCCGTCCTGAATAGTTAATATAATTCTCTTCCCTCTTTCCTTTGTTGGAAATGAACTGGGAATAGATATCAGTACTGACAATCAGAATGAAACAGAGAACAAGGTATCTGAATTTCAAATTCGCCTCCGGAAACCAGCTTAAAAATTATAGGTGACAGTCAGTTTATGACTGCCTCCCACAAACTTTAATTCTAATGGATAGATATATGCGTAGTCAATTTTAACCGTCTCAACATTGAGACCAAATCCCCCTGAAAGTCCGCTTTCGCGCGCAAAATCCGCGCTTAAAAGATTGTTATATCCCCCGCGGATGAAAAAGTCGTTATTATAGCCAAATACCGAATACCGGGCACTTAAAAACTCTGCACCGCATCTTAAACCGATGATATCATTCTCCATAACAACATCGGCAAGTATCAGATATTCATACTTTTTGGACTGGTAAACTGTACCCAGAGCCATGGAAATCGGCAATGACGCATCACTGCTTCCATTGGAAGCGATGCTCGGATTTGTGATATTTCGTATGGAAAGACCCAACGAAAAAGCATCCTGCCCTGTCACTTCGTCAAATGTATAGATGGCTCCTGCATCAAATGTCAGGCCGACATAAGAGAGGGCATCTTCCCCAGGTGCAGCAGTTGCTGACCATCCAAGAAACTTTACAGCCCCTCCAACGGTCAGACGGGGAAGCAATTCTATACCGTATCCTGCCTGAATTAAATACTCTTTCCAGAGATCTGTGTTGAGCATGTTAATGCCAGCGCCGAATTTGCCAATATAGGGGAGCGGAATGAGGCCGCTGAATGAAACGTAATTAAGATTATCCCCTTCAACATCCGGATATAAATTAGAATAACTTGCCGAAACTGAATAATTTTCAGCATAGGCAACGGATGCAGCATTATAGAACTGCAGATAGGGCGCGCCGTGAAGGGCTATCCCCGCTCCTCCGAGTGATTTCACTCTGGCAGATATACCGAGATCTTCAAAACCTCCGGCTCTGATAACAGAAGAGATGACTAAGAAAATGGTAAGCAGATATTTCACATTCACCTCACACTTAATATGCTACAACGACGGTTTTCGTGACAGACTCACCGCCATTGTCACTTTCCACATAAATCTGATACAAATATACTCCCGGTTTTACGGTTCTTCCTCCGTTATCTCTTCCATCCCAGGCGATGGAATTATCAGAGATAAATGCGGCGGCTTTATCATAGGAATCATAAAGATCTCTGACCAGACGCCCGGTTAAATCGTATATCTTGATTGTAAGTTTTCTTGTCTGTCCGCCAATATATTCACCCGGCTCACCGATATTGCCAAGGAAAAACTGGAAGTATGTTTCATCATTTCTGCCGTCATTGTTCGGTGTAAACGGGTTGGGGCTCGCGGTTGTTCTTATTATAAGTTTCTCAGGAACACCCACCGTAACAATACTCCAGGCTTCCACCTGCTCAGACGATTTTGAATCAACCCGCTGCGGATTATCCGAAACCAATTTACTTGATACGGTCATGCGGTAGGGATTTACCGCCTGAAATGGTGTGGTCAGAAGTCGTATGACAATCTCAGCATTGGTTGTGATTGTCGTATTAAATGCGATAGTTATGAAAGAAGCACTTACACGGCTTGAATAAGCGGCGGGTTGTCCGTTAATGGTTATACCCGAAAGTTGGGCAGGTGACGGAGTAGATATGGTTATTGTATCTATCCCACGATCCCCCGGCAGAAACTGTGCATTCAGCAAGAGAGAGAAAGTTTCTTCACGCAAGACCTGCGAAAACTGGGGTGAGATTGATGCATCGGTTGTTGATACAACGTTTAGTGTATCATAATTAATTCTTACTTCGTCTATTTCCGGGCTGACAAGCACACCAGTGGTCAGTCTGACACGGTATTGCAGAAATCCTCTTGGTTCAAAAACAGAAAAAAGCGATCCGCTCTCGGTCACTTCATCCGACCAGTTACTCCAGTTTGTGTCCACAACCGGTGTTGAACCGCTGCGGAAACTAAAATAGATACCTGTTCCGGCAGGTCTGTTTCCTGTATATTCAACACTGCCAAAATTTACGTTTTTAGGAAGGGTCCGGACGGCTGAGGTATATATTCCCTGAGGAAGGAATCCTTCACCAAATACCTGAAGTTCAGTAATTACCGTCGCGTTATTCTGAGGAATAACATCAACGACCAGTTTTATATATCTGGCGATAATCGGATTGAAATTGGCTACCGGGCTGGCAATCTGGTTGTCAGTTTCCGTATACACTTTCTCCATTGTTATGGAATCTTCACCAGCGAATACGCTGAATGCCCGTATGCGGAGGTTCAGATTGTTACCGAGAGTAAAAAGCGAAACCTTTTTTACTGTACGGACAGCCTGAAGATCAACCATCACATAGGAGCCATTTTCTCCTCCAAGATTTAGCGGCGGAAACTGGATATATGAAGGTGAACTGAAGTTATTATCAAGGAGTCTCAACGCATTCCGGGAACCTGTATCAGCAGGAAGAGTCCCCTGATAAAAGATATAGGCAAATTTTCCGCGGGCAAGATTTTCATTTTCACCGGTTTCCAACTGAAGAATTCCCGGTCTGCTCTTGTAATCAACTGCGGTGGAGTTGAGCGTATCAACTATTCCGATACCGTTAAAAGTGGTGTCAATTATGGAAGACTGGGAGAATAGACCGCTGCCGGGTATCAGGAGAAACACGAAGAACAGAAACATGATGTAACTATTTTTTTTCATTGGCAATCAGTCGAAAATGGGTGGTAAATTTTTCGGTGAACAGAAGTAAATATCATGATTCGATAATTTTAAATTTCATCTTTACAAAATATCCCCCCCCGCCAATTAAAACAAGCAAAAACAACCACGTAAAACAGATGAAAGTTGTTTCAACTTCTGAATAATTTGGTACAAGAACCAAATACCGCGGGGCAGAGAACCTTAAAATGCTGCTAAAAGAGCATCTTTCCTTTTTTCATTATTAATTCTCCGTCAAGATACACATCGGGTTTTCTGATTACACCATCCAGATGTATGGGTACATCAATTTCTCCCCCCATGGATTTATTGTTTCCGACAGCGATATGTACCGTTCCAAGCACTTTTTCGTCTTCCAGTACGATTCCGCTGATTTTCGCCTTTTCATTAGTGCCGATTCCGAATTCAGCTATGCTTCTGGCCAGCGGTCCAACCCCGTCAAGCATGGCATTCAGTTTTTTGGCAAATTTCCCTCCGGTTATTGACTCAGCCACCCCATTTTTCACCTGAAACACCAGGGGGGTATCAGTGATTTTTCCCAGAGATGCCATAGATCCATCCACGACGAAGGTTCCGTTTGCGGTACCCTCCACAGGAGCCAGATAGGTCTCACCCGTAGGAAGATTGCCGCTTTCACCCTTTGCATGAAAAAGCCCTTTTGATTCATAGATTTTTCTGCCAGCAATGGAGAAACTGATATCCGTACCCAGTTTTGTGGTGATTCTGATCTGAGTCCCCGTTTCAAGTTTCTCTTTAACCTTGCGGCAAAGTGCGGTAATTTTATGATAATCAGCAGTTAAACCGCGGATCATGATTTCTTTTGTGATATTGGGGAAGGTTGCTACCCTGACTCCGCCGGCAGAGGCATCCCTTCTTGCTTTGGTATGAGTAAGCGAGGTGGTCGTAGGTATGAGCACTACGCTGAATCGTTTCATCATATCTGCAATTTCGGCTGAAGGCTCTTCCCCGTTTATGCGGAGCGGTGCCATTTCAAGATAGAGACTTTTGTGGCCAAGTTCTTTTGCAGTCTCGAACAGAGAGAGGCCGATTTCCCGTTTGTTTACATCTGAAATTACAAGGACTGATTCTTCAGGCTTCGTGCCCATACAGTCACGGATTGCTGTGAGTGATGCTTTTTTAAGTTTGTCTGCCATCAGAGTGTTACTCCTATATTTAACTGAAGTGTTGCGTTGAATCCCCCTGAGTTGATGATATATCTCATTGTTTCATCTGACCTGGGGCCTTTGGTCAGAAACCTCCCTTCATTTGTCTTCATTCTCCCTGCTTCAAGGAACATATACCCTGCCGAACCTTCGATACTGACATAATCATCTATCAGTTCAAAAATAAAACCAGCACCAAGTGTAACACCTATCGGAGCATCCTCCGCAGTGTAAACATAGTTAATAATCTGGCCGGAGGGGTCGTGTAAAGATTCGGTAAAACGCACCTGGCTGAATACGATGGTAGCATCTATGATCTTAACGCTGAACGAACGGGTCAGTTCTGTGCCGATATCAATGCCGATACCGTAATTTTTTGTTGCCAGTTCGGCAAAAGTATTTTCCTGCTGTGAGGAAGCCAGAATAATGGCGGTTTTTCTTTCAATGAGATTTTCATAAAAAACCTTAAAGGTAAGTATCATACCCTCCAGATTCTGCCTGAGAAGATTAACCCCGACCCGGAATCCCTTAAGATTTCCAAACTGATCCATCCCCTGATAGAGTGAATCAGCATACATACGGTTGTATTGCCTTACAAATTCATTCAATTCATCGGTGTGGACGCCCTGGGATGAATATCCGGCAAAACCGCCAACAAGCCCCAGGCATCCGAACCCAAGTTCCTGTGCAGATAACGGTTTATGAACTGCTATAAAGAGCAGTGCTGCTGTCACAAGAGCGGGAAACGAAACCAGGCTTTTCATTCTGCTTACTGGAATTTAGAAATCCACTCCGAATGCTACAGTAAGAACTGCCTGTATGGTAAATCCTCCTCCGCTGATAAAATCATCCATCCGGCGGGCGGTATCTTCATTTACCTGAAGATAAGCGCCTGAGGTTTTGAATTTCATCTCAGGGATATCAAAAAAATTGTACCCAACATTCAATTCAATGCCAATATTGGGAGGAAGCGGATAAAAAACAAGTCCGGTATATACGGTCCCGCCGAAAGTACTTTCCGGTGATTCGAGCTCCTGTTTTGTATTTCCATTAACAGGGTCAATAAGTTCATTGGTAAGACCGGCAGTAGTTGAAGAAATATAAATCTCGATGATCTTCAGATCGAGATACTCACTCATCACATAATTAGCGCCAAAACCGATTCCTATGGTAGATGTATTAAGGGTGAACTCGCGTTTCGCCGAAGAACTTGTCGCGAACTCCTTTTCGTGGGTCAGTTGCAGAAAAACTCTTGAGTTAAAAAGCACCTGCGATTCGGATATATAATACTGAAAAAGTTTACCTCCGAACCAGAATGCCTGTGCACCGCCGAACTCCCCCATCTGTTTGGTAAGAGTGGCTGTTCTTTTCTGATTATAATGCTTTATATATGCATTAAAACCGTCTGCCGAATAGCCCTGATAACCATATCCGGCCGAAATGCCAAACTGGCCCATAAGTGAAAAACAGGTTTCAAAACCGCAGCACATCTGTGCACGTGCCGGACTCTGAAACAGCACAAACAACCCTATCAGAATGATGAATTTTTTCATTAACAACCTCCGGTTAATTAATCTTTTTGAACCGCGGTGCTGCTATCCAGTCCGCCTGAACCTTTTTTTGCCTCCGATACTCTGAGAGCAAAAGAGAAAATTAGACCAAGAATTCCAAGTATTGAAAACAGCCACATTCCCAGATTATACCCTTCCGGATTCTGCGGACCTGCCTGCTGTGAATCGTTTGCAATGCCAATCAGCCAGTTAAAAAGTGCCAGTCCGATCTGCTGAATAAGTGTCATTACGGAATATGCCGTGCCAAGTTTGTTGCTGTCAACCAGGTAGGCAACCGAAGGCCACATGACTGCAGGGATGAGAGAGAACGCAACACCCATCATGGCAACCGGTATATATAATGGAAGTGAAGTATAACTCATAATAAAAAATACCGGCATCAGGAAAAGCGACCCGATCATCATAAAGATGGATCGTTTACCAACTTTATCAACCAGAAGTCCGAAGAGCGGAGTGGCAAACATTGCCGAGAGAGGAAGCACGCTATTCAGGAATCCGGCGGATTCCCTTTCCAATGAATGGGCTTCCATAAAAAACTTAATTGCAAAACTTCTGAACGGGAATACTGCCGAATAAAAAGTTACACAGAGTGCAACCACAAACCAGAACGACCAGCCGAATTTAAATACGTCACTGAAAACAAATTTATCTGTTTCCCCTGCTTCGCCAAGTACTTTTCTTTTTTCAGCACGACCTTCAAGCCAGAAATATATAATTCCGCCAACCACACAGGTCAGTGAAATAATGCCCGCAAGCATGAGGGGCTCCTGCCATGAACCATACCAGCCGGAAGCCCACGTAGGTGAGTTATCGGCAGCCACGGAACCAAGGCGGGCAATGGTAAGATTAAGGCCAAAAGCAAATCCGAGTTCCTTTCCCTTAAACCACTTTGCAAGTGCTGTGGTTACGGCAACGATCATCGGCTCTGCACCAAGCCCGAGCACTACCCTGCTGATTAACATAACCGTCAGGTCAGACGAGGCGGCCATCATAAAGGCAGACACAGCACAAACGATTCCAAAGACCAGAGTCGTTTTCTTTGTGCCGTATTTATCAATAATTACCCCGCCAATGAGGAGAACAACAATCGCAGCGATGCTGTAAACAGAATAAAGCTGTCCGATATTTTCATCAGTGAAATTTAATCCTGATTTGAGCATATCGGCAATCGGACCGATACTGTCATAGATGTAATAATTGCCAAACATCATTATGCTGACAAATATCAATACCAGCCAGCGTTCGAAAGGATGGGCAGCTTTATGTTCTGCTGTCAAATTGTTGTTCTCCTCTTCTGAATATTGAATTAATACGGAATACTGCTGATTACGTTAGTAAGCAGCTTATAGAAATTCGGAACGGAACTGATCTGCAGGCGTTCATCAGGTGAATGAACATCAAACATGGTCGGTCCGAATGAAATCATATCCAGACCAGGATTCTTTTCACCTATAATACCGCACTCAAGACCGGCATGAATTGCTTTCAGCTCCGGCTTCTTGCCAAAAAGCTTATCATAGGTATTCACTACGATTCCGAGAATCTCTGAATTCATGTTCGGTTTCCAGCCGGGATATCCGTCACCATAGGCAATGTCTGCCTGGGCAAGTTTAAATGCAGCTGAAACCGTGTTAACGATATCAAGGTTTTCAGATGCAACTGAGCTACGCTGGCTTGTAACCACGGTAACTTTATCGCCTTCGGTTTTAATGGTAGCCAGATTTGTTGAAGTCTCAACCAGTCCCGGTATATCTGCTGACATTTTAATAACTCCGTGAGGAACTGCATACAGTGCATTCAGCAGATTATCAGTAGTAGCATAGTCCATAAGGTAATCTGATGCTTCAGATTCAACAGCATCAACCACCAGATTCTTTTCAACGGTGCTTGATTCAGCGAATACCATTTCATTAAATTCTTTCAGGTATCTCATAAAGTCACCCGCCATTGCAGGAGGAAGTGCAACTTTGGCAAATGCTTCACGTGGGATAGCATTATGTTTGTTGCCTCCTTCAATGGAGATAAGGCGAAGTTCAAACTTGGAGACAGCCGCATAAAGTGCTCTGGTGAGAATTTTAATGGCATTAACTCTGCCGGAGTGAATTTCGAGGCCGGAGTGCCCGCCGATAAGTCCCTGAACACGTACTTCATAAAACTTAAGGCCGGATGATGCTTTTTCTTTGGTAAAAGTGAATTTAGCAGTGGTATTTTTTCCGCCGCTGCATCCGATAAAGAGTGCTCCTTCTTCCTCAGAATCAAGATTAAGTAAAATCTTACCTTTAACGAAATTCGGAGTCATATTTGAAGCGCCGGTTAGTCCTGTTTCTTCATCGAGCGTAAAGAGACATTCAATAGGGCCGTGCTCAAATGAATTGTCAGCCAGAACTGCAAGCGCTGCCGCCACACCAATTCCGTTATCCGCCCCGAGCGTGGTTCCCTTTGCCTTTACATAGTCTCCGTCAATATATATATTGATAGGATCATTATCAAAATCATGCTCAACGCCTCTGTTTTTTTCGCAGACCATATCAAGATGGCTCTGCAGGATGATACCTTTGGCGTTTTCTCTTCCTTTGGTTGCGGGTTTGCTGATAATGATATTGCCGATATCATCTTTTCTGTAAGGCAGTTTATTCTGCTCCGCAAAAGAGACGATATACGCCGCGATTTTTTCTTCCTGTTTTGAAGGGCGCGGATGCCGGGTGATTTCTTCAAAATAGTTCCAGATGAGTTCTGGTTTCAGATGTCCTAAAACATTACCCATTAGTATTTTCTTTCCTTTGTTAGTTCTTTGAATGTTATATAATCATGATGCATCAGGCCGGTTAGGAATTTGGTTGTTCTCAGGTCAGCCGGATCAATTTTTTCTCCGAATATCCTGACCAGTTCATTCACAATATCCTGAACTTTTCTTTCGCCGTTAATAAGCCGCCAGGTTGCCGAACCTATTTCATCCAGTCTGACCTTCAGGTTTTCATGTTTCATGACGGGTTTAAGCAGCTTTTTAAGCCACTCTTTTTTGAATTTTGGTTCAAGCACGGTAACCATACCCCCCTCATCAATAAAATCCACAATATATACCGGGGTTAGTTCGAGGTAGTTAAGTACCGGTTTTTCTTTTTTTGCCATATTCTCTGAATAAAAAGGGCTATCCCGGTATCGGGACAGCCCTGTGAATCAAATCAAATTTACATTACTGCTGAAGGAGGTGCGGGTTCATCCGGTTTTCCTGCGTTGCCGAGCGGGTATTTAACCAGCAGAAATGCTACTGCGGCAAATACGAGCAGACTGACAAGGAATGAAGGATGATCGAAAATCTTGGGTGTCTGCATCTCAACAACTGCAAGGAATGCAAACAGAAGTCCGACAAGGGCTTCTCCCGCGATTAAGCCGGAAGCAAGCAAGACACCGGTATTTTCGACCCTTGCTTTCTGTGCTTCGTTATGTTTTCTCTTTGCAGAGAGTTTATCAAGCATACCTTTAATAAGACCGCCGATAAAAATTGCAAATGAGGTTTCAAGCGGCAGATACATACCAACGCAGACAAGCATCGGGCTCTTTACCTTAACCAGGATAAAACCAATTGCCATAAGCACACCGACTATGATAAGCGGCCAGGCCATATCACCGCCGACAATTCCTTTAGCAAGAATTGCCATCAGACTTGCCTGAGGTGCTGAATAGTTTGCTCCGCCAAGTCCTGTTTCACCGGGGATAAATCCTTTGCCCTGAGCAATGATATCACCTTCGTGAAGAACCATCAGAGGGAAGAACATAACAGCGGATGAGAGGAGCACACCAAAGAGATCGCCAACCTGCATCTTCCACGGTGTACCGCCGAGGATGTGTCCTACTTTAAGATCCTGAAGCATTTCACCAGCAACTGCTGCTGCAACGCAAATAACGGCAGCAACACCAAGCACTGCTGCAATGCCCTCCATTCCCTTCACACCGAGAGCAACCATAAGAAGCGCTGCAATGATAAGGGTGGAAATGGTAAGTCCTGAAATAGGATTATTGCTTGATCCGATAAGACCAACCAGATACCCTGATACTGCCGCAAAGAAGAATCCTGCTACAAGCATCACGGCGGTTGCTACTACCGCGGCAGTAACATCACCTGAGAAATAGTTGTAAATAAGGAATATTGCTACTGTAGAAAGTGCAAGACCGATGAAGACCCACTTAAAGTTCATATCTTTTTCGGTTCTTACTTCCCCTTCATGGCTTCCTGTAGCTGCTTTTTTAACATCACCGATAGCACGGCTGAGACCGGCACCGAGACTGTTTCTCATTCTGAAGAGTGTATATGCGGCACTCATAAGCATACCGCCGATTGCAACAGGACGGACAATATTTCTCCAGACCTGTGTTGCCAGTCCTACCCAGGTTTCATCAGTAACTTCAGTTACTCCGTTCGCCTGAAGAGAGGCAATAAGCTGAGGACCCAGGAAGTATAAAAGAAGCGGAACAAATAAACCCCATGCCAGAAGACCTCCGGTGAAGTTGAGTGCGGCAAGATTCGGGCCAATGATATACCCGACGCCCATATATGCAGGGCTGACGCCCGGCGTGCTGATGAGAGCACCTCCGCTGGCTTCAACTGATGCTGATTTACCAATCATGATTTTCTGATTAGCGAATGCAATAAACTTTTCCCATGAAGCGGCAAAGAACTGCATCTGCTTCAGAATCTGAATGGTTGCGCCCATTGCCATTGCGTAAAACAGGAATTTTGCTCCGGACTGACCGCTCTGACCAGCTTTATGAATCTCGGATGCTGCAACAGATTCGGGGAATGGCAGTTCTTTATCTTCGACCATTACTCTTCTGAGAATGGTTACGAACATAATACCCACAACACCGCCGATAAACATAATGGCGGATGCTTCGAGATAGTGAGTAAATGAGTAAAATTCAGTCCATACGCCTGCTATCAGGAATGCAGGGATGGTAAATATTGCACCTGCAGCCACTGATTCACCAATGGAACCAACAGTTCGGGCAAAATTTTCTTCGAGAATTGAGCCTTTCATGACTCTGAGAATTGCCATACCGATAACCGCAGCGGGGTAAGTAGCGGCTATGGTCATGCCTGCCTTCAGTCCAAGGTATGCATTTGCTGCACCCAGGACAACCGACATCACCAGACCAATAACCAATGCGCGGATGGTAAATTCGGCCATATTACTGTCCGGGGAGACAAATGGCACAAATGGTTTGTTTTCTGACATAGAGTTCTCCTCTATAAATTGATGTTTGTGTTAGGATTATAGAAATTAATTCTATTATTAAGACCCTGAAATATATTAAACCACTCTCTTCCTGAAAAGAATATTTACGAAATAGTGGTTCCCTGTGCAATTCAGTCTCCGGTTCTAAATCTGTTTTTAGCACCGGCAGAAACAAGGAGAGACTAAAACTCCAGGCCTCTAATGCCTATATGACAAAGAGAAAAATCATACTTCACCGGATCAGCCGGATCAAATTCCCTCAGCCGCGCAGTAATCTCTTCCGCCATTTTCCAGTCCCCTTGCTTCCGGCTGGTAAGACCAAGTTTTCGGGCAATCTGAGCAATATGGGTATCCACAGGGATGATCAGGTCAGAAGGAGAGATGAAATCCCATAGCCCGAAATCGAGCTCATCCCTCCTGACCATCCAGCGAAGGAAGAGGTTGAAGCGCTTGCAGGAACTTCCTGAGGAAGGTTTGGGTATCATGAACCGTAACCCGTTGGTGACCGCTCCTGATGTTAGGAGTTCGGTAACGAAGAAATGATGAAACAGGGATATGACCGACCCCGGCACGGGAGTCTGACCCTGGGGGAGTAAACTTTTCACCAAACCCGCAATGCTACCGTGATGGTGCAAAATACTCCGTAAAACCAGCATCAGGCGGGCAGTATCATCACCCGAATAAAACCGGTGGACAATACCTGAAAATTCGTTCAAAACACTTAGTTCTGACATAGTCCTAAGATTCTCCGCCGGAGCGGAGCCAAGCTTTTTCAGCATTTTATCCATTACCGCTGAGATTTGCTTAACATTTCCGAAGGCATAAACTGAAGCCAGAAACGCAATCAGTTCGATATCTGCGGGGGCAGAATAGCGGTGAGGGTACTGAAGCGGATCAGGGGCAATGTTGGACCGGTCATAAAGACGATAATGGTATTCCAGCTTCTCCTTCAGGTCACTGCTTCTCAGTTCCGTGTGCAGGAGGGTTATGTCGCTCTTATTTCGCTTCAAATGATGCAGAATTTAGGTTATTTTTGGAATTTGAAATTCACAAATTACTAAAGAAGACCAAAGTCCCGCGATAAGAATGGCAATTTTACCAATTACGATTTACGGCGATGCAATCCTCCGGAAAAAAGCCCAGAAGGTTGAAAAAATGGACGCCGAAACAAAGAAACTGATTAAAGATATGTTCGACACGATGGATAACGCCAGCGGAGTAGGGCTTGCGGCTAATCAGGTCGGGAGCAATAAAGCAATCTTCGTAATTGATGTATCAGAAGTAGAAGGGCTTGAACATATAAAGCCGTTTGCCTGCATTAATCCTAAAATCACGGAAAAGTCCGAAGAAATTGTGAAGATGGATGAGGGCTGCCTGAGCATTCCGGGAATAAAAAATTCCGTTATGCGCCCCAAAGGAATAAAGCTAATCTATCAGAATGAAAAACTGGAGCAGTGCGAAATTACCGATGAGAGTTTTCTTGCACGGGTTCTTCAGCATGAATATGATCACCTGCAGGGGGTCTTTTTCACCGATCTGCTTGACGAAGAATCACAAAAGATTCTGAAAAAGCAGCTTACACGGATTAAAAAACGGGACTTCGACTGCGATTATCCCGTCACCGATACAGATTAACATTTTGGATATATCAGCCCGAATGAGAATTGTTTTCTGGGGAACTCCCCGCTTTGCAGCACATTCACTTAACGAATTAGTCCTGAGGGGATATAATGTAGTCGCTGCGGTAACTACTCCCGATAAAGAAAAAGGGCGCGGGCTGAAAGTCTCATTTTCTGATGTCAAGCAGACTGGACTTAACTATAATATCCCCGTTCTTCAGCCGGAATCACTGAAAGACCCTGATTTTATAAAGGAATTGCTCACTTACCAGCCGGATATATTTGTTGTGGTTGCTTTCAGGATTCTCCCGAAAGAAATACTTTCCCTTCCGGTAAAAAGTATATTTAATCTTCACGGTTCACTGCTTCCGGCTCTCCGCGGTGCGGCCCCTATTCAGTGGGCGCTTATTAACGGATATACTAAAACCGGTGTTACCACTTTCGAGATTGAACCAAAAGTTGATACCGGCAAAGTATATATCCGCAAGGAAACGGAGATTTTGCCGGAAGATAATTTCGGCACGCTGCACGACCGCCTTATGATGCTCGGTACTGAAGCAATATGCGAAACCATTAATATGATTCAGTCAGGCAGTTTCACCCTGCTTCCGCAGAATGATGAACTTGCGACTCCGGCTCCGAAGATCACCAAAGAAATTTGCAGGATTGATTTTACCAGGAGCGCGGAAGAGATACACAACCTTATTAGAGGACTCTCCCCTGCCCCGGGCGCTTTTTTTGAATATAACGGTAAACAGATAAAAATATATACTTCAGGAATTGTGGACCGATCCGATCTGAAGCCCGGCGAGTCAGAGATTCTCAAATCCGGCTGGACAATTGGCTGCGGCAGCAATGCCCTACTGCTTCTTGAGATTCAGCCGGAAGGAAAACGCCGGATGAGCGCGGAGGATTATATCAGAGGACTGAGAATCTAAAGCTGATCTGAATATTCAGGACAATTGAACCGCAGAGCGGTGACCTGTGAGTAGAAAATTGTTCACGGTGTGAACCGCGCAGAGGTAACAGGTTTGTTATTGAATAAAAGTTTGCAGAGAAAGGCCGCGGCGTGTCTCAACGATTGCATCATTCAGAATCCAAAGGATTTATATATTGGTAGAAAAATCAATGTGAACCGCGTTAGCGGTGACCTATATATAAAACTACCATGAGAAACATAATCTGAAACCCGCATCGCGGGTGACCTTTAAAAGAAAATTGTTCTTGGTGTGAACCGCGTTAGCGGTGACCTGTTAATAAAACTACCATGAGAGATATAATCTAAACCCTCATCGCGGGTGACCGTTAAAGGAAAATTGTTCTTGGTGTGAACCGCGTAGCGGTGACCTGTTAATAACAATGCAATAAAAAACATAATCTGAAACCCGCATCGCGGGTGACCTTTAGTAAGAATACATCAGCTGAATCCTTCAGACGATGGCGGCAGGAATGCATATTTGGTATGAGGAATGGTAATTCTACATCTGTTTTGGAAGTCATCCCCAATCTGATCTGATATGTATTCAGAAATTTCAATGCTTCAACTTAAACGATTTTTCGTAATTTTATCATCTATTTCGTGTGTAAAAAGGTATTAATCAATGAATTTTAAGAAAAACATCCTTGAGGCGATCGGGAATACTCCCCTTGTGCGGCTGAATAAGATTAATAAGGGTCTGAAACCGCAGATTTTTGCCAAGTTAGAGTCAACCAACCCGGGCGGAAGCGTAAAAGACCGCATCGGAATTTCCATGCTGACCCTGGCTGAAGAAGCAGGCCAGATTAAACCGGGCGGAACCCTGGTTGAGGCAACAAGCGGAAATACCGGAATAGGACTGGCTCTTGCCGCTTCGGTGAAGGGGTATAAATCCGTTTTTGTAGTTACCGATAAAGTAAGTGCCGAAAAAATTAATTACCTCCGCGCTCTTGGCTCAGAAGTAATTGTCTGCCCGAATTCCGTGAAGCATGACAGCCCTGACTATTATATTAATGTTGCGCGGAAAATTGCAAGCGAAACTCCGAACGCACTCTTCATGTATCAATACTCCAATCCCGGAAATCCTCTGGCCCACTACCGCACAACCGGACCCGAAATCTGGGAACAGACAGAGGGAAGAATTACTCATTTTGTTGCAGGAATGGGAACCGGCGGCACGATCAGCGGTACGGGTAAATTCCTCAAAGAGAAAAACGCGAATATACAGATAATAGGAGCAGATCCTCAGGGAAGTATTCTTAAGACCTTTAAGGAGACCGGGAAAATGTCAGAAGGAATTCCCTATCTTGTTGAAGGAATTGGCCAGGATTGCATTCCGTCAAATATTCATTTTGAGTATATAGACCGTGTGATTCCTGTGCCTGATATTGAATCATTCGATCTGGCAAGAAGGATGTCCAAAGAAGAGGGTATCTTTTGCGGAGGCAGCACCGGGACCATTCTGCATGCAGCGCTTGAAGTAGCAAAGGATGGCAGCAAGGATGATATTATTGTTTTTATCGTCTGCGATACCGGAGAACGCTACCTTACCAAGATGCACAGTGAAGAGTGGCTCCGCCAGAAACGGATGCTGAAACATCATTCAAAAACTGTCCGTGATATATATTACAGCAAAAAAATGCTCAAGCCGCAGGAAATGGTGTTCGTTCACTGCAAGGATAAAGTTAAAACCGCAGTTGAAAAAATGGATGCGACCGGATTTTCCCAGCTTCCTGTTATGGACTTTGGAGAATCAGTAGGAAGTCTCAGAGAAGCAAAAGTTATGTCAAGTCTTCTGGAAAATCCGAAACTGCTTGAGAGCTATGTTGAGGATATTATGGACCCGGGATTTCCAACCATTGATGAAAAGTCAGATTTGCAGGCCTTAAAACATCATCTTACCACCTCACCCGCGGTTCTGGTGACTGAATACGGAAGAATAATTGATATTATTACCCGTTATGATATTTTAGAATTTTCAGAATCAATAGCTTAAAAGGATATATATGGGTTTCGCAACAGACGCGATTCACGCAGGACAAAAACCGGATGAAGTAACCGGAGCAGTCATTACTCCCCTCTATCTTACTTCCACATACGCACAGGAAGAACTGGGCAAACATAAAGGATTTGAATATGGCCGCACTCATAACTTCACCCGTGCGGCTCTTGAGCAGAATATAGCCGCGCTCGAGAAGGGCAAATTTGGCATTGCACACGCAAGCGGACTTGCCGCAATTCACGCACTCATGAGTCTGGTTAAAGCCGGAGATCATGTTATTGTGACCGACAATGTTTATGGCGGCACCTACCGGCTGTTTGAACTGGTGATGAGCAATTACGGCCTTAGTTATAGCTGGGTTGACACCACCAGGCCGGAAAACATTCTTGCTGAGATTCGCCCGAATACCAGAATGGTACATATCGAAACACCTACCAATCCCATGCTTTCTCTGACTGATATTAAAGCAGTAAGCACAATCTGCAAAGAACATGGCTTGATGCTGGTTGTTGACAATACTTTTATGAGTCCCTATTTCCAGAACCCCCTCACGCTTGGCGCGGATATTGTAACCCATTCTGTTACCAAATATATAAACGGCCACTCTGACCTGATTGGCGGAATTAACATTACCAATGATGAAAAAATACACGAACGCCTGAGATATATCCAGAATGCAGCCGGAGGCGTTCCTTCACCGTTTGACTGCTGGCTCACGCTTCGCTCAACCAAGACATTAGCTGTAAGAATGAAGCAGCATAATGAAAACGCTCAAAAAGTGGCAGAATACCTGCTCGCACATCCAAAAATCGCGGATGTTATATATCCCGGCTTAACGAGCCATCCGCAGCATCAGCTTGCCAAGCAACAGATGAGCGGATTCGGAGGAATGGTATCAGTAAATTTTAAGCAGTATGAGGATGTGAATGATTTCCTTAAGAAGCTGAAAGTATTTACCCTTGCTGAAAGTCTCGGCGGAGTTGAAAGTCTTGTTTGCCATCCGGTAAGCATGACTCACGGTTCCGTGCCAAAGGAAAAGCGGGAGAAATTCGGGCTGACGGAAAAACTCGTACGGCTTTCTGTTGGTATTGAAGATGCTGAAGATCTGATTGAAGATATACGCCAGGCCCTTGCCTGATTAACCAAATAAATAAAACGGTAGTGTAATGAAGAAGTATGATCTGATTGTATTAGGTTCCGGTCCGGCTGGTGAAAAAGCAGCAGTCAAAGCCGCCTATTTTAAGAAGAAGGTTGCAATTATCGAAAAGGAAGCCCGTTACGGCGGCGCCGGAGTAAACACAGGCACGCTGCCTTCGAAAACACTTAAGGAATCTGCTCTTTACTATTCCGGTAAATATGACAAGGGATTATATGGCGTTGAACGGGAGCTGAAGAATAAAGCCAGCATAAAGGACTTCATGTGGCGCAAGGATTTCATAATTGATTCGCTCAATCAGGAAGTCCGTAATAACATCATTCTGCACGATGTTGATATATACCACGGAGGCGGCTCATTCGAAACAGATCATGTGATTAAAATTACCAGTTCAAAGGGTGAAGAACTCATCTACGGAGAAAATATCCTTATCGCAACCGGCTCATATCCATATCAGCCGCCGGATATCCCATTTGATAAAAAGCGGGTGCATGACAGTGATACCATACTTGAACTCCCCTATTTCCCCTCCTCTATCTGTGTTGTAGGCGCCGGAGTAATCGGATGTGAATATGCTACCATCTTCGGGGCAATGGGAGCAAAAGTCTTTCTGGTTAATAACAATGACCGCATACTGGGATTCTTAGACAATGAACTTTCTTCCGAACTGGTTGAGCAGATGAAGCGGGATGGCATTGAAATTCTTTTTAATACTTCATTTGAAAAGATGACCGTTCCGGAAGATGAAAAGGAACCGATAGTTATCACCCTTAAAACAGGTGAAACCCTAGAGGTTGATATGTTCCTCTATGCTGCCGGCCGCTCAGCAAACACAAAACCACTGAATTGTGAAAAAGCCGGAGTGCAGCTCGGGAAACGTGAAGTTGTTTCAGTTGATAAAGATTACCGGTCATCCGTTCCCCATATATTTGCCGTTGGTGACGTCATCGGATTCCCCGCGCTTGCAAGCACCAGTATGGACCAGGGACGCGTTGCGGTTTCACACATCTTTGGTATAGATGACCTGAAAGAAATTGTCCCGGTTTTTCCTTATGGAATCTACACCATTCCTGAAGTCTCGATGGTCGGGCTTACCGAGGAGCAAGCCAAAGAAAAAGGAATTGATTACGTGACCGGAAAAGCCCGTTACCGCGATATGCCCAGAGGTAAAATTATGGGTGTACAGGATGGTTTTCTTAAACTTATTTTCAGACGCGACACACTTGAGATTCTGGGTGTTCACATCATTGGCCCGATAGCAAGCGAAATCATTCATTATGGAATGATGCTTGTACACAATCATACTACCATCCCGCAGATACTGGCTGCTGTATTTAACTACCCCACACTGCACGATTTATATAAATACGCCTGCTATGACGGGCTGGGCAACAGGAGCGGACATAAGATAAAGAAATGAATTGTGAATTATGAATTTTTGCCAATCCCGTAGCAGTCGCAAATTGGTAGAAATCCAGATTAGCTAGTTCCCCCGACTCCAGAACATTCGCAAATTGGAAACAATCTTAGCACTTCTTAAACAATAAAAACCCCGGGAATAACCGGGGTTTAAAATATTCTGTAACTATAGCCGAATTATGACCCGCCAAGTTCATAATTCATATATCATACTTCATAATTCTTTTGATGTCATTTTATCAGCAGCATCTTGCCCGTATCTCTCATGATTTTACCGGTTTCGCTGCCTTTGGTTTCAAGCATGTAAAAATAAGCGCCGCTGGCAAGGTCACTCATGGTTCCTTTTTCTTTCGGGTTAAATAAATACCGGTACTCACCCGGCTGCTGCTCCTCGTTCACCCTCAGGTCATAGAGCTCCCCTTTAAGCGTGTATATATACAGTTTTACATAACTCCGCTCCGCAAGGCGATAGACTATGGTTGTGGTCGGGTTAAACGGATTCGGATAATTCCCAGCCAGGCCGCTCTGTCCAGGAGTTATTCGCTCAGTTTGTTCTTCAATTGATGTCATTACAAGCGTTAAGGTATTGCTCAATGCAGACTCATTGCCAATCATCCCTTGCGCTTATTCTGTAATAGTACACTCGCCCTGAGTCCGGTAGCGGGAGGGTAAAGGTTGTATCCTGAGTCTGCCCTACTAGTAAACTATCAGCCATGCTAAAACCAGCCGAGGTAGTATCTGCATAAATCCGGTAATCAGTCAAATCCCGTTCCTGATTTTTCCTCCAGAAAAGCATAACCGATGTTCTTGTTCTGTTAAAGGAAACCATTACTGGTGGCAGAGGCGCCGGTCTTCATATTCATACACCATACCGTAGGGTCCGCCGTAGGGGCCTATGTCACTGCGTGTGCCGTCAAGGTCAAGTATTGCGGGGTCACCGGCATCAATCAAGGGGAATACTTTTGCAAACGAAAATCCCCTCCTGCTCACCAATTAAACATGGGGAAAACATCAATGTTGGTGTTGTCGGGGAGCATATTCCTATAAGTGTTAATAGGTCTATAGAAATTATTGTATTTTACCACATAATCAGTCGGATAGCCGTCTGGATGAGCGCCCGTCACCCCGGTATGTGAATTTATAACAATGTTATTTTTAATAACGCCATGCAAATGAAGCCCGATACCACCCCACTCAAAATAACCACTAACCAAGTTGTTAAGAAAAGTAACCCCCAGACCTTTAATTCCTGTGCCTACAGTGTTGTTTTCGCTGATACAAATATTATTAGCCACCAGGTGAGGAGCATTGTTTTGAAGATACATAATGCTCTCTTTTGAGTAAAATAGATTATTCAGGATTGTTGCATGAGTACTAAAAGTCTTTATGCTTCTTTCCATATATCCAATATTGTTATAAATTAAAATACTAGAATTAGTATAATCAGATAAAGTTGAAACGAAAGCTAATCCATTACCATAATTTTCATAAGCGATTATATGACCAGAACCGTGATCAATGTTTGAAGATTTTGAAAAAAATTTACAGTTCCTAACTATCAGTGTATCATCCAAAAGCATGCTGGTGTATATAGAATGTGAATACGCACTGCTTGTATTAATTATTGACAGTCCCTGGATAATTCCGGCACTAAGAATCCGGACATGGATTACTGAATGGTCAGAATTAAACTGAATTATTGTACTATCTGCCCCGGCTCCAAATAAATGTACCTTTTTTGTTAGAATCAATCTTTCAAGATACATACCCTTTTCAATTACAATCGTATCGCCTGGATTAGATACATCAATACATTTCTTAATTGAATCACTTGCAGTTTCAGGTGAGGTGTAAGGAGGTGTACTGTTGCCTGTCTTGCTTACATAACGAACCTCTGCCTGCATCAGGTTGGATGCAAGCAGAAGTACAAAAAATAAAATTATCTGTATCATTCTCTTTTTCCTTTTTTCACAGATAATCTACTTTAGAAATAATGCTTTACGCACAGTTCTGAATGAACCGGAGATCAGTTCATAAAAATAAATACCGCTCGCGTTGGTTTTATCCGGCGCATAATTAACACGGTATTCCCCCGGCTCCTGCATCTCGTTAACCAGTTCCTGCAGAAGCTGACCATTAATATCATACACACGAAGCCGGGTCAAGCCGGGTTTTTCAATAGTGTACCGTATCATCGTCTCAGGATTAAAAGGATTAGGGTAGTTCTGGTTCAATGAATATGAATACAATTTTGATGGTTCTTTGCTTTGCCCCTCCTTTTCAAGTGCAGTTCCCCTCACTCGGTTGTAATCAACTGTATTTGAATTATGGCTGGCAGTCTGATTTCTGCCCCCTGGCAATAACACAGTAACTGTGACGTAATAATCAGCAAAAGTTTCGTTCATAATCGGCACTCCTTCAATTATTGATGTGTTGCTGTCAATATACGACCTGACTGAACTGCTTACTGTTGCTAATAATGAAAAAACTGTATCCTGTTTCTTTCTATAAATTTTGTAAGAGAGGACTGAATCAGTGCCTGGATAAGATGCCCAGATGAGTTTTGGTCTAATACCGGCTCTACTTTTTAATAAGGCACTAGACCAGTTGCTTACCGTGTAACTGCCTGCTGTATCCAGATACGTGTAACCGCTAAGTCCGTTATGTGTTATAAAACCTCCTGAATCGGCTTGTAAGTGGGCATTTATTTGATAAACTCCCTTTACATGGAGTGTTTTACCTGTGGGAATTTCAAGATCCTCAAGCAGAGTTTCAATATATTTAACCGTATCATTTGATGACAACACCCCCCCATATCTGACCGTCGGAACTAACTGATACAGTCTTCCGTCACCGCCGTTTATACTTTTTATTATCGTGATAGAATCTCTGAAATTAGTGTCATACCCGCCTTCAATATCCCGCAGGCGGTAATCACGGAATGTATTGGTGTCCGGAACCTTAAAACTCAGGCGAATATGTCTTACTGAATCAGCATTAATTTTAGGCATCAGGTTTACCAGAAAAAAATAGCGGTGATTTACTGTATCAATCTGGTCATTAAAAAAACCAACATGGTGCATGTGATTAGTTGAGCCAGAAGTGTCTAATGCGCTCATAAATAAACGCTGTGAGCTGGTCCCATGCACTATCTGGTCATCAAAATTAAAAACATTTTCATCCTCGACATAATAACATTTTCTCTTTCTAATCATTGAACCATTAAAATTCAAATTTACTAAAGCATCCCCAAGCGCACCTGTAATCCTTGGCTTAAAGTAATCTTTTAGATCATCGTAAAGAGGAGTGGGGTAGAATACATCTGCTGTGCCTCTATAATTCCAAACCAATCCCTCGCATCGCGGGATAAATGAGGGCGGGTAGGAATCAAAGCCCGGATAAGAATAGTAACTTTCAAGAATCAGCCCTTTTGCTCCTGTCGCAAGAGCAAGCAGCATTGAGGCAGAAAGTTCCTTATATTCAGGTTTTCTCCACCTCCATGTTGGTGTCGGGGTTCTTTCGTCAACAAACCCCTGGGCTTGTGCCGAATAATAATAGCCGGGGAAATATCTGTGTGCGTCAAATAATCTGTCACCCATGTACCAAAACATTAACAGCAATTTATCCATGTATGGCTGAGGCACATCACTCGCCCAAAAGGGGAAATAATAAAACAGCATTTGAGAAGGGTTTACAGAATCTTTATACTGTTTAAATGAGTCATGTCCGTTTCTAAACCCGTTCCAACCGGGGTAAAACAGCGTTATCGGCGGCTGACGGTTGCTGTCTTCAAGAGCATTTGCCAGAATTTTTATCGGACGATACTGATCCAACGAATGGGGTTCCTGAATGGTCATCCAATGTGTTAAATTCTGATAATTTTGATAGGGTGTTGTCTGGCTATCAAGTTTTTCTGTAAATCGATTTGCATATGAAATCATATAATGTTCCCACACTTCCTTATCAAAACACTCAATGCTTTTAATATGAAGGGTTCTGTTATCTAAAAAATACAAGCGGTAATTAACCCCATGAGCCAAAGTGGGAGAATCACCATACTCTTCATCCTCGGGGCTTGGGAATAGATCTGGTCCATCCGAGTATCGTGGTATCAAGTTTGTGTACTGCGTCACCCCTATCAGATTATACTCTAATTCAATTGAGGTAAAGTTATTTCCCTGAAAATCTTCTACAGTAAGTATCTTGGATGCAAGCACAGTAGTATCACCATTGGGTTTTTTATACTCAATTCGGATAATACAAACGGGGACTGTATCCTGCGTGGTATCACCATCAATTTTCATTTCCCAAAGTGTTACAAATTGAATAAATTCATCATAATAATTTGGCACATACTTATGATACTGCGATGCATTAGGACCGTAGGATATTGCCTCGCCTGTATCATTTGTGGTGTGATTTATCACCCAGTTACCGTTGCCATCCTGAGCCCCTTTTGAAAATTGCACAAACTCAGTATAGCCATCCGCCGGAGGCGACCCGACAGGTTTGTAAGTTACATTTGCACCTGCTGAAAAATGATTTACAAAGTCATTTTCATTGACTACATTATGAGCGATCACTTTAAGACCTTCTCCTGCGATTATATCCTTATTGTCCTGATTAAGCCGGTGAATGATAAAATTAACGCCTAACGCCTTAATCTGGTCAAAATTGTTGGACCACACCCATTCATCTTCCGGATCAGGCTGTGCAGAGGAAATAGTTCCATAAGGAAATTTCACTTGGGAAAAAACATTTGAAATTCCGCTTAGTGAAATAACTATTATTAGTACGAGAAACGAGAAACGAGAAACGAGAAACGAGAAACGAGAAACGAGAAACGAGAAACGAGAAACGAGAAACGAGAAACGAGAAACGAGAAACAATGGGACCCATAGAAGCTCCGCTTTGAATTTATTGATGGGTCAAAAATAGAACAAAACGGAATTAATGTCAAGTAGTTTTTGAATATGCTGATTTATAGTGGTTCAGAAACCGGTTTTTTAAGCTATGTAAATAGTAATAACCCTCATAAATAAAAAATCCTGGTCGAATCCGAAAGATTCGTATGTTATCGAAACACACACCCAGGCGATACCCTGTACAACTCCGCCTGAGTCGGAGAAATATCATTACATCTGCTTACTACTAATCTGCAATTCCGCTGGAATTGACTTATGAATTCAGGATGCTAAAACAAAAAAGCCCCGGACGAACCGGGGCTTTTTTTTAATAAAAAATTAAGAATTATAAATTAATAACATTCATAATTCTTACTTCACGAGAATCATTTTCTTTATATCAGTAGATGATGCATTACCGGCGGATACACGGATAGTGTATATATATGTTCCGCTGGTAAGCTGCGAAGCATCAAAGCTCACCTGATGATAGCCGGCTTCTCTGATTTCGTTAACCAGTGTCGCAACTTTTTCGCCGAGTGAAGAATAAATATCAAGCACCACGCTTCCTCTAACAGGAAGTGAGAAGCTGATGCTGGTTGCAGGGTTAAACGGATTCGGATAGTTCTGATTCAGTGAGAATACATCCGGACGGCTGATTTCAACTTCTATTGCATCATACGTCTTGCTGGTTCCGTTATAGTCTTCCTGAATAAGTCGGTAGAAATACACACCTGTTTCAAGTCCTGATTCGGTGAACTGATAGCGGCTCACTTCAACAGAGTTACCTCTTCCGTTTATATATCCTGCCTGCTGCCAGGAGGAAGATTCTTTCCTTCTTTCAACACGGAAGCCCTTGTTGTTCATTTCAGTTGCGGTAACCCACTCAATCAGAGCAGTATTTCCGTTTACTGAACCGGTGAATGAGGTTAGTTCAACCGGCACAGGATTATCAACTATTGTGAAATTTGCGTTGGACATATCATAATAGATATTACCCACTGCTTCAATTTTAATTCTTGCCGTTGTAGTCGGGAGATTTGGCAGGGTAATCTGCTCTGCACCGTCATTGAGTGTACTTTCAAGAATCACATGAGGGAAGGTAAGGCCGCCGTTAGTGGAAAGGAGAATACGTACAAACTGTGTGTTTACCGGTGCGGCATTGGTTCCTGCAACATCCCATTGAATGGTCTGAGTAGTGCTGCCATCCCAGGTAACTGCGGTATTAGGTGAAGTAACCAGAAATGGTCCGGCTGCATCTGTTACACTGAACTGAAGAGATGCTTTGCCCATTCCCCCGCCACCGCTGCGGTTATCTCTTGCTGTGAGGCGGAATGTAAGCGTCCTTGCGTATGATGGGAGAATCTCACCCATTACATAGGTATTATTAATAACATCAGCGAGTTTTGGGAAATAGCGGGTTGGGGATGCAACCGGCTTGAATGATCTGAAAATAGGTGCATTGCCTACCGGTGATCCGGGAGCGCCTGTTGCACCAAGATCAAATTGTTCCCAGCAATAAGTTAACGAATCTCCGTTCGGATCAACAGCAGAACCGGTCAGTGAGAATGGTGTGCTTTTGGGAATGGTAAATCCTCCCGCAGGTACAGTGACCGCAGGTGCATCGTTATTTGTCGGGGTAATAACAGGACAGTTGTTGCCTCCGCCGAGCGTTGAAAATGCAATTATTTCGTCAAGACTGATTCCGTGGAAATATGGATCGCTAAAGTTCTGTGTGTTCTGGGGGCTGCAGATTCCGGCATAAGCCATAATGGTTGTTCCGCTCCCCGGCTCATAAGCAGTAGGGCCGTTGCGGTTTCCTCCTGAACAGCTTCCTGAACTTCCGTTAAAAGTATGGTTTCCTCCGAACTGATGTCCCATCTCATGAGCAACATAATCAACATAAAAGGGATCACCGACAGGACTCGGCAGGCCTGTTACTCCGCGTGCCTTGCTGCTTCCGCAGATAACGCCGAGCCCCGCAATGCCGCCGCCTCCGGTACTGAACACATGCCCGACATCAAAATTAGCATTTCCTATTACCGAATTAAGGTTATTTACATTTTGCGTGAGCATCGTGCTGCCGTTGTTGTTGGTGTAAGGGTCAGTGGATGCATTGGTATATATAATAAGATCATTGTTGGCAATCAGATTCATCCGGATGGCTGCTTCTGTTTCATAGATTCCGGAAACTCTGTTGAGCGCGGTGACCACTGCTGCCAGCCCCAGTACAACCGTTCCTCCGTGGAATGTTGTATATTCCCCCGTCGTTGCGATTGCTGTACGGTAAGTCCGCAGCTGTGCACCGGAACGCTCCCAGCTAAGCTGCTCTCTGAGGAACTTAATTTCTTCCATGATCTCTTCATCAGCAATTACCACGCAGGTGGCCTCTTCAGCTCTCCGCGGATCAACGGTCATATCTTTTTTATAATACGATATATAAAACTCATTGGTTGAAAGTGAGTAAGGGTCTATATACCAGGCGCCTGAGGGAGTAAGAACCTGCGCGTGAAATCCTGCCGGAGTGATGTCAAACCTGATGGAAGCATAGGGATCCGTCACTCCGTACCCTGCATAGGTTTTTATTTCAGGATAGCGAACCGCCAGACCCTGTTCCATGACAGGTGACTCGGCAACCATAAATTTCTGAAAATTACCGTCGGGCATCGGCAGTTCAATCATATAGGGCTCAGCCAGACCCTCCCTGACCTGCTTTTCATGAGGGAAAAGGGATGCCAGTTCCTTCAGGTTAAGAAGTTCCAGACGGCTGAAATAGTAGTGCTTCGGCTGAATATAACGGCGCTCGCTAATCTGAGGCACACGCTGTTCAATGGCACTATGCCAGAAAGATCTGCCGCTTTGCTGCTGGGCAGAGGTGAACATAATGGGAAATAAAAGAACGACCAGAAAGAAAAATTGCTTCATGCTATCCTTAGTGAAAAAATGGAAACCGAAAATACCACTTTTCCGGCAAGGGACAAACAGAAAGTGAGACAGTGCCTCCTGCTGAAAATAAAAAAGCCGGTTATCAGAATAGTAACCGGCTTTATCGTAAACATGCTGTTTTAATGAGGGCAGCAGGAACTCTGGCCTGAGACCGGCTCAATATGGGGACTTATCATAGGAATGCCGAGATCAAGCCCGCGCAGTATCATCAATATTGAAACAAACGCAGTGATATAGGGTATCGCTTTTGAAAAAGAGACCTTGCTGAAAACTTTTGAGAGACTTTGGGTAAAAAAGAATGCTGAGAGGAGCGGTGAGGTGCCAATACCAAATGAAGACATAAATACCACTGATACAAGAACGGTATCCGGCACCAGAGATGCGGCAAGCGCTGTATAGACAAGGCCGCAGGGCAAAAATCCGTTAAGCATGCCGAACATGAAAGGCCTGGGTTTTCCCTCCTTCAGAATTACACCGCTCAGACTGCTTTTCAGCTTCGTATAAATAAATGCCCCGGGCAATGATGTAGCTTTTGCTTTCAGCGATGCAGGCAGAATAACGCTGATCAGCAGCAATGAACCAACAATAACACTGATTATCCCCTGATATCCTGTAAGCCGGATTCCTGCTCCGAAATAGCCGAGCAGTAATCCCATCAGTGAATAGGTAAAAGTTCTGCCAAGACTGTAGTATATACTATGACTTATTCCTTTACCTTTGGGAGTATTTTTTGCGGAAAATCCAAGCACCAGCGGCCCGCACATACCGACACAGTGCAGACTACCCGCAAGACCGAGCAGCAGCCCTGATCCCAGTGCCAGAAGAAGACTATCCACCTGCATAAAACTCCTCCTCAGTATAATACTCTTTCACACCATCAGAAAATTCAATCTTTGCTTTCCAGAATCCTTTAACTAATCCCTTATAGGTATAGGAAACAGCATCTTTCTGATCAAGAGTAAAGGTATAATTCACATCAAGCCCTGCATTTGAGGGCCGGTAAAGCATCAGTGAGCCGGTTATCTTTTTTGCATTACCCGGAAAGATAAGTGCAACAGTATTACCGGATACATTAAAAACCGGTTTAATCTCAAGGGATGTATAATTGTTTTTCTTATCAATCACCTGCTGATATTTTAGCTCAGATTCATAATAGTCGGTTCTGACCAGATCAACTTTTGTGTTTACCGCAATAATTCCGAATACAACATTCATCAGCACAAAAAAGACGATAAAAATAAAAATACCGGTTCCCCAGTTCCATTTGATTTTTTTCATTTGTTTTTCAACTCCGGAATACCCATAAATGAGGTTTTAATTTCTTTAAGCTTTTCTTTACCATTATATACATCAATCACCAGGGGTGTGCTCACCCGTTCAATATCATGCACATCAAGTATGAGCATAAATCTCCCCTCATAAACTTTCTGCCCGTCAACCCTTACATTCTCACCGAGAATTTTTATTTCAGCATTACGGTCCTGCACGGTCAGAGTAATCTCCATCGGATCATAGGTTTTATTAACAATATTCAGACTATAAATATTACTGATCTTGCCCCCCGGCTGCTCCTGATACATGGTTCCCGGTGCACGAAGAATTGTCACCGCAGCATCAGAGCGGCTGAAAATAAGATACGCAATCAGACCGAGCAGTATCAGAAGGAATGAAGTATAGGTTATAATTCTTGGTGTAATCTTAAACTTTTCACCCAGACTGATACCGTTAAGGGAATCATAACGGATAAGCTTTTTTGGTTTTCCGACTTTCTCCATCACATCATCACAGGCATCAATGCATGCAGTACAGTTAACACATTCCAGCTGGATGCCATTGCGGATATCAATACCTGTCGGGCAGACATCAACGCAGAGTTTACAGTCTATGCAGTCCCCTTCTGTTCTCACCTCATCTTTTTTCAGTTTGCCCCTCGGTTCACCCCGTTTGTCATCATAGGCAACCACAATGGAATTCCGGTCAAGCAGTACACTCTGAAGCCGTCCGTAGGGACAAACTATAGTACATGCCTGCTCACGAAAACTGGCGAAGACAAAATAGAAACCGCCGGTGAACGCCATCACAAGGGTAAAACCGCCGGGATTTTCTGCCGGAGACCTCATAACGATACTGAAGAGTTCATCAATACCGATGATGTAGGCAAGAAAGAGATTGCCGATCAGAAAAGATAAGCCAAAAAAGATGGTCTGCTTGCTCACTTTTTTTACGGTCTTTTGTGCAGTCCACGGAGCAGCATTCAGGGCTATCTGATCTTTGGCATCTCCTTCAATCCAGTACTCAATCTTGCGGAATACCATCTCCATGAAAATTGTCTGCGGACAAATCCATCCGCAAAATAATCTGCCATAAACAGCCGTAAAGAGAAAAATAAAAATAATACCGGCAATAAAAATCAGGACAAAGATAAAGAAATCGTGAGTTCCAAAAAGATTGCCGAAGAGGATGAATTTCCGTTCAAGAATATTGAAAAGAAACAAGGGACGCCCGTCCACCTTGATGAACGGGAGTCCGAAAAGAATAATCAGAAGAAAAATGCTGACAACCGTTCTCGCATTATAAAAAAAGCCGGAAGGTTTCCTGGGATAAATCCAGATCCGCTTCCCCTCTTTGTTTACTGTTGATATACTGTCGCGGTAAACATCGGCAGATTTTAAATTATTATCTTCTGATCTTGACATGATGCATTACTAAGGAATTAATTTGTACTAACTGCCTCTATAAGATTGCCCTGAGGAGCTTTTGGATTCGGAGGATTGGTTCCGACCAGACTCAGGACATAACTTGAGACTTCTTCAATCTGTTTAGGATTGAACTGCGCCTTCCAGGAAAGCATGCCTTTTTCGGTAACACCATTCTGGATTACAAGATATACTTCTTTCATCGTATTTCCATGAATGAAGTAGTTATCCGCAAGGTTTGGACCAACCAGACCTTCGCCGTTCTGACCGTGGCAGGCAACACAGTTTTTAGTATACAATTCTTTTCCTGCTGCCAGTGAGCCGGCATCGGTCAAGAGTTTTGCATTATCGGCTGTTATGTTATAGGTGACCGTGCTTATTTTGCTTTTTTCAAGCTCAGCAGCTTTCAGTTCAGCAAGATATTCGCCATCGCTTGAGGGTCCGGATTCAAGTACATGATAATGCGCCATATAGATTACGGAGAATATAATGGTAACATAAAAAAGATATTTCCACCAGGGGGGTAGATTATTATCTAATTCCTTGATACCGTCATAATCATGCTCAAGCAGTATTTCATTTTCTTTTTCAATGGGCTTGCCGTCATTCATTGCAGCCGAAAACTTTGACCAGAATACCGCCATCAGACTTTTATCCTTCCCTTCCTCCATTTCATGAAGAAGGATAAAAAGAAGCAGCAGGCCAAATAGGAAGAACAAAAATATTACTGCGCCGTATTCAAATACTCCGGTAAGTTCTTCATCTCCTTTCGCAAACAGTGCCGTAAACGGACTGAACAGGAGAAACAGCAGTACGCGGGATAATGTTAATTGAGATAAGAGTTTCATAAATCTGATCCTTTAATCTTTTTCCAGTGGTAAATTGGACATATGCTGTATATATGATTTATTCTTGCGCCACGCAAAACTGACGCCCGCGATAAATACCAGCATACAGATAATTAATCCAATGACGGGATAAATGCTTATCCCGTCAATGGATGATAATACTTTGCTCATCATGGCTGTTTACCTCGACGCTGCATTTTGTTTTTTGATATCGGTTCCAAGCCGCTGCAGATATGCAATGAGAGCCACAATCTCCTTATTCGGATCAACGGGAGTTCCCGCATTTTTGAGATCAAGAGCAATCTCCTGTGCCTGCTGTTCAAGCAGAGCAGCAGCATTCTGCTCAAATCCCTCAGGATAAGGCACTCCTATTGAGCGTAAAGCTGAAATTTTCTTCCCGATATTCGAGTAATCCAAATCATCTTCAATAAGCCATGGATACGGAGGCATGAGCGAACCCGGAGACATGGTTCTCGGATCAAGCATATGGTTATAATGCCATACGTTCGGATACTTTCCGCCTACGCGGTGCAGATCAGGGCCGGTTCTCTTGGATCCCCAGAGGAACGGATGATCATACACATATTCGCCGGCTTTAGAATATTCACCATAGCGTTCAGTTTCTGAACGAAAAGGACGGACCAGCTGTGAGTGACAGCCAACGCAGCCTTCGCGTATATAAAGGTCTCTTCCCTCAAGTTCAAGCGGTGTATATGGCTTAACGGAAGCGATAGTGGGAATATTGGTCTTTACCAGATACGTAGGAATAATTTCAACAATACCGCCAATCAGTATTACAACCAGCGAAAGCACCGTAAACAGAATCGGTTTACCCTCCAGCCAGGTGTGACCAAGAGCTTTTGAGAAGGCAGTCTTTTCTTTTACTAATGCCGGAGCGGAAACCGGTTCTTCAGCTTTGAACTGCCCCTGTTTAGCTGTCTTAATAAGGTTATATGCCATTACTACAATGCCGACGATGAAGAGCGTGCCGCCAAATGCGCGGATATAATACATCGGTACGATTTGCAGTAAAGTTTCCAGGAAGTTAGGATACTGCAGAACGCCTTCAGGAGTGAACTGCTTCCACATAAGTGACTGTGTGAGTCCTGACCAGTACATAGCTGATGCATAGAACACTATTCCCAGAAGTCCCGCCCAGAAATGGAAATTTGCCAGTTTTTTAGAATACAGCTGAGTGTTATAAAGTTTCGGAATCAGATAATAAAGAATACCAAAAGTGAGGAATCCGTTCCATCCGAGTGCGCCCACATGAACATGGGAGATAATCCAGTCAGTAAAGTGAGCGAGCGCGTTAAAGTTCTTTAAGGAAAGCATCGGTCCTTCAAAAGTGGCCATACCGTAAGCAGTTATAGCAACAACCATAAACTTCAGCACCGGTTCTTCGCGGACTTTATCCCATGCACCGCGGAGTGTAAGAAGACCGTTAATCATTCCGCCCCAGGACGGAGCTATCAGCATGATTGAAAATACTGTGCCGAGTGACTGTGCCCAGTCAGGCAGTGCTGAATACAGAAGATGGTGAGGACCTGCCCATATATACAGGAAAATCAGTGACCAGAAGTGAATAATTGAAAGCCGGTATGAATAGACTGGTCTGTTAGCGGCTTTGGGCATGAAGTAATACATCAGGCCGAGATATGAAGTGGTAAGAAAGAATGCTACTGCATTGTGGCCGTACCACCATTGAACCAGCGCATCCTGCACTCCTGCATAAATTGAGTAGCTTTTTGTGAGTGTTACCGGAATTTCAAGTGAATTAACAATATGCAGGACGGCAACGGTGACCACGGTGGCTATATAAAACCAGATTGCCACATACATGTGGCGTTCTCTTCTCTTTATGATGGTACCCATAAGATTGATACCAAATATCACCCAAACAACCGCAATCATGATATCTATAGGCCACTCAAGTTCAGCATACTCTTTGCTGGTGGTGATGCCATAGATCAGTGTGACAGCCGCAGCAACGATAATGAGCTGCCATCCCCAGAAATGGAGACTGCTGAGCAGATCACTATACATTCGTGCTTTGCACAGGCGCTGAAGTGAATAATAGACTCCCATGAAGATGGCATTACCTACAAACGCAAATATAACTGCATTCGTGTGCAATGGGCGGAGTCTGCCAAAAGTTGTCTGAGCCAGTCCGAAATTGAGTTCCGGAAATATCAACTGAAGGGCAATGAGTAGTCCGACTATCATACCCACGATACCCCACACAACCGTGGCTATCGCGAAGAGACGGACTGGTTTGTTGTCGTAGCTAAAATGCTCAACGTGCATTCATATCTCCTTTTGTTTTTTCAACAGGTTTTTCATTTGTAATATCATCCAGCAGCATCCTGATGGCAGGTGTTTTCTGGTCAGAAAACTGACCTCGTTTTACGGATATAATAAAAGCAGTGAGGAATCCTCCCGCGACGAGGATACTGATAATTATTAAGGGAACAATAACACTCATAACGCAATTCCTCTTTTTCTGGCAAAGAAAAGTGAGCCAAGTGAAGTAATTACAATAACCGTAAGTGAACTCAGAGGCATCAGAATAGCGGCAAAAAGAGGGGTTAGCTCCCCGCTGACAGCATAGGCAAGGCCGGTTACATTATATAATGCACTTACCGTAAAGCTTATTTTTATTATGGTCATCGAATCTTTAGTAAAGCGGAGAAATTTTCCGGTATCTCGGACTCTTTCTCCTGTAAGAATTCCGTCACCTGCAGGAGTGAATCCGGATATATCATCAGATACCGAAACTCCCACATCTGCGGCGCCGACGGCGCCGGAGTCATTCAGGCCGTCCCCCACCATCAATACAGTTTTCCCTTTTGCTTTGAGGTTTTTAACAAATTCAAGTTTTTCAAACGGAGTTTTTCCAAAATGAGTTTTCTTTTCATCGCTGAAAAGTTTCAGAAGAGCTGAATCCTGTCTGGCGGTATCTCCGCTCAGGAGATATACCTCATTTGCTGAACCGGAATCGGCAAGCATATCTTTAACCCCGTCACGGATAACCGATGAAACGGTAAAGCAGCCCCGTACTTTTCCGTCAGTGGCGATATATACCTTATTACCTGGCACATCTTTTACTTTGTCAGCCAATGGCGCCGGATTTTCCCGTTCAAGGAATTTTGCACTTCCTGCCTTGATAATACTTCCCTCAACAAAGCCTTCGATGCCGTAACCTGTGATCTCACTGAACTTGTTAACTCCGGCAGTTTTTGTAATCTGATCTTTCAGATGAAGGTAAAGCCGGCGGCTAAGCGGATGAACAGATTCTCTGAAAAGTGAGGCAACAGCCTCCTTCTCCGGAGTACTCAGTTCATCTCCGGTATATCTGACCTCCAATGCCTGAAGTCCGGTCAGAGTTCCTGTTTTATCAAATACTATTGCATTAATTTTTGCCATGGTTTCGATAATAATCGGATTGCGGACATAAAATCCTGCTTTAGCCAGAATACGCTGCGCACTGCCGAATGTGAACGGTGTAGAAAGCGCGAGTGCACAAGGACAGGCAATAATCAGAATCGCGGTAAAAACATTCATTGCCATCTCAAAGGAAGTCACTGAGTGATATATCGCTGCTCCAAAAGCCAGAATGAGTATTGCAATCGTGAAATATTTTGATACAACATTTGAGAAATCTGAGTAGCGTGAGTGCTGCTTTTTTGCATCGGAAGAATTATTCCACAAGCGGGTAAGATAGCTTTCTGAAGTTTTCTGAACCACACTCAGTTTTATGATTCCGCCTGTTTGTCTTCCACCGGCATAGATAAGTTCACCGGTTTTAATTTCAACAGGTGATGATTCTCCGGTAACAAAACTATAATCAATCAGAGCTTCTCCTTCAGTCAGGACTCCGTCGGCCGGTATGATTTCCTGATTATGGATGATAATAGTATCCCCTGGTTTCAGATTACCAATCGGAATGGTCACTTCCTCATCAATGCCTTCCACACTAACGCTGAGAGGAAAATACGATTGATAGGTTCTGTCAAAATTAAGTGATTCAAAAGTTTTGTGCTGGAATAATTTCCCGATCAGGAGGAAAAACAGGAGCCCCGCGAAGGAATCCATATATCCGGGGCTCGAGGTCCAGAATAAATCGTAGGTGCTTCTTCCGAAAAGAGCAATGATACCGAGGGTAAGCGGAACATCGATGTTAATTCCCCTCTCCCTAACCGCGGCCCAGGCCGACCGGAAGTAATCGGTTGAGGAATAAAGCAGCACCGGAAGAGCAAGAATAAAAATAAGTATCCTGAAGGTATTCTGCAGAAGAGGGTCTGAATCTCCGAAACCAAGATATTCAGGAAAGCTGAGCAGCATGATATTTCCAAAGCTGAAACCTGCAACCCCGAGTTTTTTATAAAGACTATAGCTGTATTCTTTATCCCCCCCTGATTTTTCATCAGAAAGAGACAGATTGGGCTGATAACCGATCTGCCGTAACAGGCGGACAAGGTCAGCCAGGGTTAGCTGTTTATGGTCAAACTTAACCGTGAGCATCTTGTCACCAAAATTCACGGTGGACTCAAAAATTGCGGGATGAAGTTTGAATAAATTCTCAAGAAGCCAGATACAGGAAGAACAGTGCATTCCGGGAATATAAAACTGCCCGATACTCATTTGCTCATCAGAATATCTTATGAAACGGGATTTTATTGAAGGATCATTAAGGAATGCCAGGTCTTTATCCTGAACCCCAGTCTGCTTTAATCCCGGAGTCTGGTTAATTCCATAATACTCACCAAGATTATTGCTCGAGAGGACTTCATAGACCGTACGGCAGCCTAAACAGCAAAAATTTTTTCCATCAAAGGTTATCGGATCAGAGGGTAATTCTTCACCACAATGATAACACGAAACCTGTTCTGAAACTGACTTTTCCAGCACCAATTCTTTCTTCTAAATATACACGAGGGGTTAACCCTTAAGCCGTGTCAACTGCAATAAATATGCCATATTGAAAGATTTTAAATGCTGAATTAATTGCGATTTAACAACTAATCAGGCAAAGTCAGCCGCTGGAAATTGGAAATATTTAGATTTGAGGGGGGTTTTCCCAGTAATGAGAATGCCCCGGATCGGGGAAATCCGGGGCCTGATTTTAGTAAAGTGCTCTGCCGAAAGGCCGTCTGTATTCGGTTGTTGTGGGGTGCTCTTCGCCAAGATATTTGAATATCGCCACACAGGCTTTACGGGCGAGATCGTCCTTATAGTAACGGTTGATCCTGATAACTTCAATGAATTTCTCAAGCGATGCCGCGAAATTCTGCTCTAGGAGTGCTTGAATTGCCTCCAAAATCATAGGTTTCGCACCATCCTCAGGCAGCGAACCGGAGTCCTTGCTGAAAGCTCTGAGCTCCTCAAACTGAATGAGCGTCTGGTAGAGTTCATCCCCTTCTTTCTGATGCCCGAGTTTTTCCATAGTCATGATATACTCGCCAAATTCCGTAAAGAACGATGTGCGGGCATACTGCAGAAGCAGATCAGGACTGGATGATCCGGCATCAATGGCGGATTTGAGTAAATTTCTTGCCTGGTCAGTCTGACCTGAAGCCATAAGGGTTTCAGTCTGTTTAAGAATTTTCTTTTCTTCATCGGGGATATGTTTGTTGAGCCATTCCCGTATTTTTCCTTCAGGCAAAGCCCCTACAAATTCATCAATCTGTTTTCCCTCAAAAAACAGTTTCACCGCAGGAATGCTTCTTATCCCGAAACGCGCTGAAACTTCCGGAAATTCTTCAGTATTCACCTTGGCAAGTTTCCATTTACCGTTTGCCTCGGCGGCTAATTTTTCTAAGACTGGTGAAAGCATTCTGCAGGGGCCGCACCATTCCGCCCAGAAATCAGCCAGAACCGGCTGAACAAAACTGGCGCGAATGACATCCCTTTCAAAATCCTGTATATCGTACATTAAAACTCCGTTTTTTTATCTTTTAGACAGACTATTTCTGATAAAGATTCAGAATTTTTCGCATTTCCCGGATATGCTCCGGTGCAGTACCGCAGCATCCGCCTATAATCCGGACACCCGACTCCAGTAGCTGCCTCACATAAGGAGAGATCATCTCCGGTGTCTCTTTATAGATGGATATTCCTTCTTCCCAGACCGGTATACCGGCATTGGCCATTGCAAGGAGCGGTTTATCCGATGCTTTTCTGAATTCATTAATAACCCCTGCCATCTCATCAAATCCTCTGCCGCAATTCGAGCCAAGAATATCTGCTCCGGCATCAGTTAGCAAAACAACTGCTTCTGCAACTGAAGTTCCCCACATGGTGCGGTTCCCCGACTGACCATGTTCAAACGTCATTAATGCGGCAACCGGGATATCGGAATTCTCTTTAACGGCTTTTACCGCAATGATAATCTCCTCTGGTGCCATCATGGTCTCAATAAAAATGACATCAGCTTTCGCTTCATGGAAAGCCTCTGCCTGCTCAGCGAATATATCATATGCTTCTGATGAAGACATCAGCCCGAGCGGTTCAATCAACTCTCCGAGAGGTCCCATTGAGCCTGCTATGAAGACATTTGCTGACTGGCTTCTGGCATTCTCAACGGCTGCAAGGATAATCTCTCTTACAAGGTGCTCAGAGTCATGAAGTTTGAGACGGGCCCGGTTTGCGCCAAATGTGTTGGTTTCAATGATATCAGAGCCCGCGGATATATAATCTCTATGAACGGAACGGACAATTTCCGGATGTGTCAGGTTAAGCAGTTCAGGACAGGCACCGCTTTCAAGACCGCGCTTTTGCAGTTCTGTTCCCATAGCACCGTCGGCGAGGAGTATATCCTTTGTGGAAAAAATCCGTTCTCTGAAATTCATGATACTGCTTTATAGTCTTCCATCAGTTTTTTCGCGAGCGCAACTGCCTCGGTAGCATTACGGGCGTAGCCATCCGCTCCAATCTGCTCAGCAAACTGCCGGGAAATAGGTGCACCACCAACCATAATCTTGTACGGCAGTCCGTCCTCCCTGACTTTGTTAATAACCGTCTTCATATATCCCATGGTTGTAGTCAGCAAAGCTGACATACCAAGTATCTGAGCCCCCTCCTGAGCTGCCGTCAGAAGGAATTTTTCCACCTTTGCATCGATACCAATATCTATTACCTTAAATCCGCTGCTTCTGAGCATCATCGCTACGATGTTTTTGCCAATATCATGTATATCCCCTTTAACCGTTCCGATTATAACCGTGCCGGAACCAGAGATATCAGACTTCGAAAGAAGAGGTTCCAGGATTGCAAGTGACGCCTTCATTGCTCTTGCTGAAATAAGCACCTGCGGAACAAAAATGATATTGTCACGAAAACGAATACCAACCACTTCCATTCCCGGCATAAGTCCCTCATCGAGAATTCTTTTAGGTTCTGTACCTGTGCCAAGCAATTGATGTGTAAGTGTTACCGTGTTATCCTGTTTCCCGTCAATCACTGCCTGAGACATTTGCTCAAACAACTGCTTCTCAGTAGATTCCATATTCCTCAGCCAGTTCAGCAAGAAGTTTTATGTTTTCAGGAGGTGTGTGAGGCGCAACTGAGCAGGCTGAAGAAAGGATATATCCTCCCCCTTCTTTTCCTATTGCAATCCTCTGCTTAACATCCCGGATAATATTATCCCTGCTGCCATAAAGCAAAGTATTAACCGGATCAATATTTCCTTTGATAAAAACTTTCCCCAGCAGAAACTGCTTTGCTTCCGCGAGATCAACAGTTCCCAAGGGAGGAGGATCAAGAGTATCTATTCCATTTGTTCCGGTTTCCAGCATGAGATCAAGCCGGTCCCCAATACTGCCGCAGGTATGTGTATATACCGGTACCGCGCAGTTCTTTTTAACTTCAGTAATGATTTCTTTTTCATAAGGCAGAACAAACTCACTGTACTGATCCCTTGAAATGAGTCCCGCACCGGCAAATGCCGAAGAAATAAGAATTGCATCCGCTCCTTGACCCGCCTGTTTTGTTGCCAGATCAATAGTGCCTTCTGTAAGGTGAGTAAGTATTGCTTTCACCTTAACAGGGTCATCCATGATTGCCATCAGTGCGTTTTCATAATTAAGAAGTTCAAGGAACTGAGACCATGGAGAGAAAACCTCAGAGTGCACCGAAAGGCGCCCGCCTGCCGAATCTTTTACTCTACGAATCGTATCGAAGTGATAATCGGGAAAATAATCCTGTTTTTCACGGAGTTCATTAAATCCCCAGTAAAAAGGAAACTTAACTTCCGTTATATCCCAGGGTTCTATATAATAGAGTTTTTCAGGATCTATCTCATCAAATACGGGAAACTGTCTTTCTCCATCAGGAGTGTAGTAATGCGGATTATCATCCACAGGTAAAAGTGTGTAATATCCGTTCTTCCATACAACTTTTATCTCATCAGACGAACGGATAACTTCGCTGACATTTTTCTTAAAGGTATCGCCTCTGCCCGGCAGATTAACAAGGATTCCATCAAAGTTATAACGGTCAGCAAGTTTAATAAGTGCTTCCGCAAATGCCTCTGACTCGAACCAGATGTCAACTGGATCAATACCAGAATGAAGAAAGTAATGTCCAATGGAAAGCTGGCACATAACCGGAGTCCGGTCACTGATGCCGAGATTCATATGACGCGCTATGCGCTCTTTGCCGGTCACTTCTGCCCGTGACGGATAAATTTCAGCGAAGCTGAATTAACGCAGTATCTGACACCTGTCGGCTGAGGTCCGTCATCAAAAATATGACCGAGATGTCCGCCGCATGAAGCACAGAGAATCTCTGTACGGATCATCCCGAAACTGCGGTCTTCCTGCTGTATAATTTTGTTGCCTGCAAGTTCCGTAAAGAAAGCAGGCCATCCGCAGCCGGAGTCATATTTCATATCTGATGAGAATAACTCCTCTCCGCATCCTGCACATGCGTATGTACCTTTATCCTTGGTATGTTCATATTCTCCGGTGAATGCACGCTCTGTTCCCTTTTGTCTGAGAACATAGTACTGCATCTCCGTTAATTCATTCTTCCATTCTTCATCAGTTTTCTGCACTTTAAACATATGTTTCTCTGATTTTTTATTTGTAGAATCATTCGTAGTAAAATATCCGCTGCCGTCATGCGGTAAAGAACTCTTTTCACCGCATCCGGGTAAAAGAGCTGTCTGGATAATAAAAAGCAACAGTGCCGCCCGTTTCATCATGGATTCACCAGAAACTTATATACAAGATATCCAAAATTAATCTGCATTACTCCGAAGGCAAGCCCGCTGTAAAGATCATACCTTCTCGTTTTTAAAAGGAAGTCATCATTACCGGAACGCTGATACTCTTCAAAATGTCCATCCGCCTGGATCTTTAAATATGCTGCAGTCCCGCCCAGCACAATAATTGCGGCACTAACTAAGGTAAACGTATTCGTCTGGAAGAATGACTCTTTATTAGCAGGAGATAAGCGGATAAGTTCAAAATATTGAACGGAATCTGTCATCGCCGGAGAGATCTCACGTTCTGCAAATCCTTTTTTTCTCAGGGTGAGTTTGGAGAGATACGGAACCTTAGCCGGAGTCCTGCCGACTATGAGTGAATCAAACAGTACTTCCGCGTCAGAAGGTAAAGTGCTGATCGTGATGAGCATACTGTCCCGATTTCCATCAGGCAGTTTTATAGCTTCTGAAACCGGAGATATCCAAAGTGTACTGCCTTGTACGCTATCGGCCTCTGAAAAGTCGTTACATTCAAAGGCGTGGATGTTGCCGAAGAATCCTCCGTACATCAAAGTAATGAAAAACAGAATTTGAATTCTCTTCATTTACGGTTCCGTAGTAATTTTATATACGGAAATTATCCCGCTGTCATAGCCGGTAATCAGAAATCCCTTAAATAGAATCGGGATAAGTTTCATGCGGGAATTCATTTCAATTTTCTGTTTCACTGCAAGAGTCTCTTTATCAACTACCAGTAAATTACCGCTATGTGCGGCAAAAATCAATACATTGGAAAGCACCAAAGGTGCAGTATTAAAATACTCGTTATACTGCCCGGCTGCTGTAACGGAGCGTTTCTCAGGATTGATCTTCAAAACTGAACCGTCCTGTGCTGTAATCCATAGTGCTGATCCGTCATGCACCGGGGCTGCTAACGATTTTCGCCCAATATCAAGTTTCCATTGAAGTTTAAAATCTTTAAGCGATACAGCATACATCACCCCCTGATTGTCCAGCAGATAGTAGATGCCATTTGATACAACGCCGTGACCAAGAGGAAAATCTGATAGTTTCAATCTGCCGCTTAAACTCTTCGATTCATGATTATATCTGAGAACTGCTCCCCTGTCTGTACCCCAGTAAATCTGCTTATCAGCCATCACCGGCACTGAATGAGTATAAAGCTCAGACTCTTCCGTATCCAGAAGATTTCCATTCTGATCCAAAAGGATAATTATTCCATTTTCCGCAACAAAGAAATAACTATCCCCTGCAACTAATCCTTCACTCTGAATTTTTCCGGTGAAACTATACTTAAAGCGTTCAATGCCTCTGGTAAAGTCGTATGAATAAATCGTCGTCCCTTCCTGATTGTATTCCGAGACCGGAAAAATTATATGGTTTTTGTGAATAAGAGGACTTACAGCAACGGTACCGCGGTATTTGACCTGTCCCGTTCTTTTTCCGCTAAATACATTATAAGCAAAAACCTTACCCGAGAGGTCATTAATAAATATGATACTGTCATATCCTACAGCAGTATTAAATCCGAAACTGCCATACATCTCGTTTTGCCAGGCAAACACGAGTGTATCTTTCATTGAAACATTAATGAAGTGATTTCTCTCCGGATTTCCGGAAAAATATGGTATATAATATTGATCGGACTTGACTTCAACTCTGATATATGAGCCGCTGCACCCGGCCACAAGCAGGGACACCAGGATAATAATAACTTTTCTCAAAAGTCAAACCCGAAGAAAAACTGATAGAAAAGACCTTTTTGCAGCTTGGTATAATTTTTTTCAATTTTTTTACCTACGTCATACCGGAGGATAATCACGTTAAACAGATTAAAACGGATACCGCCCCCCAGGCTTCCGATACTGGTTTCGTATGTTTTATCCCAGGCACCGCCTGAATCCCAGAATAATGCGCCTCTTATTCCGAAAAAGCCAAGATCTGCTATCGGAGTTGTCACCCGTATTTGATCAAAAAGAGGAAAGCGCAATTCTGTTGACTGAATCCACATCTTTTCACCTCTGATTGCCCACCGTGGCCAGCCGCGAAGATCCCAGCTCCCCCCCATGAAATAGCGTCTTGCTTCTTTACCATCATTAAAATACAGGGAACCGCGGAAGGCAAGAGCAGAGCGCAGAGTGAGGCGATAATAATAGCGCATATCAGCAATGATGGTATAATAATTTACATTGCTGTATTTGACATCAGTGGTATATCCCAAAAGGAAACGCAGCCGTGTTCCGTCAACCGGTCCTGACGGCATCCATAAGGAGTTGTCAAATACATAGGATACAGAATTACTGTGAAGTAATGCCTTTCTTTCAACTACTCCGGTAATTACCTGTTTATCACTGTTGGCAATGGTGACATTTGCTTCAATACGGGCAAATTTGGAAAGCGGATAATAAAACGCGAGTGAACCGCCGAAACTTCTCTCATAAAAGAATTCATCCGTATCCCTCAGATCATATCTTCTTCCGCTAAAATGAAAAATTCCATAGCTGTAGTTTGTGCGGTCAGAAAGATTCAAGCGGGTAAGGGCAATATTAAAAGACTTCAGAAAATCATCCTGAACCTGAGCGGTATTATAGATCAGAAAGAAATAATTATCATTACTGAATAAATCACTCAGAGAAAGAACAGCTCCTCCGCTGGTTCCATATACAGGGTCGGTAGATATCTGGCTTTGGGCATAGTCCAGCGTATATTCATTCTCGTAATAAATCTCCTGGCGTGATATTTCCGTGCTGTATGTCTTTGCCGTCCATGCGGGATAATCGGTATTCAGCAGTTTCTGCACAAACGGTGTATCAGGTATCGAAAAATTTTTCTCATACAACCGGAATCCAGAGTTCTCAAATCCGCTGAAAACCATAGTTGTATCATTTATCAGCCAGTGATCAAAAACCGGAGAAATAAAAGATGTGACCCGGTAAAGAGTCTGGAGATTCTTCGATCCTAAATCAATAAAAAAGAAATTGTCAACGGAATCCGGATCAGCACGGGCGATGAGCCCGTTCTTTCCGGGAACAAGACGAGGGGCCTCAATATTCATCGGAAGATCGGTAATATAATTTATATCAAGGCGGCTGAGTGAAATCCGGAACAGATTTATATAGCCTTTGTTCGGTCCGGTGGTTCTGTCTGAGGCAAAGATAACTTCATCATCATTTTTGCTAAAAACGGGTGTCCTCTCTTCGTAATAGTCATTGGTCAGCCGTAAAAGTTTTTCTGTCAGCAGTTCATAAATATACAGATCAGAAAAACCTTTTTTGTCAATTGCACTAAAGACTATTTTATTTCCACGGTTGTTAAAGGAGGGAGATGAGATGCTCACCAATGACTCATCCGAAATCGTTTTAACAATAGCTCCTTCTTCAGTCGAATAAAGATGAATAGCGTCAGCAGCTCCATACTTCACTGAAATTGCTATTATTCCGGTCTGAGAAATTCCGGGAGCATTATCAAACAGATGAAAAGCCTCAATTTCCGGAGATCTTTCACCCTGAAGAATTAACCGGGGGTTTGTATAACTTTTCTCGCCCGCCTTCTTTTCTGTCAGATATAAAGAGGAGTATCCGTCCAGATTAGCGGTAAAATACACCTGAGTGCTTTTCTCAGTCTTCTTAACTACAGGTGAGAAACTGAAACCAGTTTTATTAATAATAACGGATTTATCGCTGATATTCGAATAATTTTCATATAACGGATAATAAATTTTTTTGAGATACGACTTCCACTCTCTGTCAATATCAGGTAAAGGTTTCCCAAGAGTGTATTCAAGCATATCCTTAAAACTGTCAAACATCCAGATATTATTCAAGAGCAGAAGAATCTTTTCACGCCCGTAAAATTTATCAATAAATCCCAAGAACGCCTGACCGGTTTTATACATCAGGAATGTTCCGTTGATCGTATAGATATCCTCCATACCGGGCAGGTAATCATTCAGTACTGCGTCTCTGAGAACCATCTCTCCCCTTGCATCCCAGGTTGTGGAATAAAATTCAGCCAGTCCTTCTACAAACCAGAGGGGAGGAAAGCGTTCAGTATTTAGTTTGTAATCATTGGCGATCCTCATAATTCTCGTGGTCATAAATACATGAACAAGTTCATGATATATTACATGCCGGAACCTCTCCAATGAGCCCGAATAAGGTATTACAACTCTTCCTTTTATAAACTCAAAGAATCCACCAACTCCCTCAGGAATAAAACCGGGTGTGGTATTGGTCTGCTGAAAGTGGACATGGGTATTATAAAAGATGAGCGGAGTACGCCTGAAGATTACATGATTAAACTCAGTCCTCAGATACTTATAGGCATCTTCTGCAAAAGCAGCGCCAATCTGAGCGATTTCGTCCATATCACTGTAGTAATAGATATCAAAATGCTCGGTTTTAAGAACCTTCCAGTCAAAATTCTCATACTGCACCTTATTTCTGCCAAAGAAATAAAACTGTGCAGACAATTCCCCTGCTGAGAAGAGAATTAAACAAATGAGTAATATTCTGGTATTCAATAAATCAATAATCAGAAATAAATAATGACTAACCTGTTTTGGTCAATAAAAATTCAATAAAACGAAAGTGTAAGGAGTGTTACTCAGAGAGTTTTTTCTTAAGCAGATGAATATAATCAATTTCACCCGGATCCTTGCCTCTGAGCAATGCGAAGTAATATGTTACCCAGTCCAGGAAATAGACCAGTTCCATCATCCTCAGCGGATACGATTTCTGATGCCCCTCCGCAAAAAATACTTCAGCACCGGCACCCCGAATCAGATCAGCGGTAATTGCGATCCTTTTATGCACCTGCGGATGATAATCGGGATCGTTCAGAATAATAACAGATGCATTTACTCCGCCTGACTGATGAGTTTCCCAACCGATGATTTCATTATGATTCAGTTCCGGGAAAGCATTACTGAAACTGTGAATCTTTGAATTCTCATTAAACTGAGATTTTATTCTTATAGCAATCGCGTCAGTAAAATCTGAGACACCATAGATCATCGGTACTGTGCCCAGGAGACTTACCGCCATGGTAAGCGCCCGGTTACTATCAGAAGATAACTCATCTCCCATTTCTTTCCACAACCTGATTGTTTCAGCAGTAAACTGTGACTTGTCTGCGATGAGTTTCATTTGCGAAAAAATTGAAACCAATGCAAAAAAGCTCAAACCAAGTGAAAACCTGGGCTGGAATCCTTTCTTTAGTTCAAAAACCGGTATTGATCTGCTTTCAGCACGGCGGACAAGTTCCCCGCCCGTTGATATACAAATAACAGTGCACCCTCTTGAAACCGCATCTTCAAACGCAGAGAGAGTTTCTTCAGTGGATCCTGAGTATGAGGATGCAATGAGCAGTGTCTGCTTTCCGGCATATGCAGGGAGATGATAATTACGGTTAACAGAGACAGGTACCTGCAATTCCTTTGAAAAAATATTTTTGAAGAGATCACCTGCAATCGCACTTCCGCCTAATCCTGTTATGATGACGTTGTTTATGCCGGCGGAGTCGGGCAGACTGCCTTTAATTTTAACAGCGCTGCTGTATTCCGCCTGTGTGAAGGTTTTTACCAACACGTCAAAAAGATTTTCTGGATCAAAACTTTTTACTAATTCTTTAACTTTCATAATATCAAAGGATGTTTCTTGTACGGTTTATGGAATTAACATTAAAAAATTCTTCAATTTCGCTGACAATCTCAGCATCAGTCGGGTATTTCAGGATCTTTTCCGTCAGAGCTTCACATTTCGCGAGGTTTGCTGCCCGCACTGTTCTCTTAATATAAGGAATTGCTTTTGCTGAAACACTGAGATTTCTGAGTCCCATACCTATAAGCACAGGAACGGCAAGAGTATCGGCAGCCATCTCACCGCAGATGCTGATCTCCACTTTATTCTCAATGGCTTCCTTGATAATACGGTTAAGTACTCTCAGAACTGACGGATGAAACTCTTTATAGAGATTAGCTACAAGGTCATTGCCTCTGTCAACAGCCATCATATACTGAATCAGATCATTGGTCCCGATGCTGAAGAAATCAACTTCTTTCGCAAGATCACGTATCATAAACGCGGCTGAAGGTACCTCAATCATAATCCCCAGTTTCATATTCTCATCATACAGCACACCCTCAGCACGCAGTTCTGTCCGGCATTCTTCTAGGAGTACTTTTGTATCACGTACCTCTTCAAGTGTTGAAACCATAGGAAGAAGGAAACGGATATTCCGGTTAGTACTCGCACGGAGTATGGCACGAAGCTGTGATTTAAAGAGCGGCTGATTTTGTAGCAGAAAGCGAATGCCCCTCAGACCAAGAAACGGATTTGCCTCATGCCCGTCAAAAATACTTACTTTATCGCCGCCGATATCAAATGCACGAATAGTAACTTCACCAGGATAGACACGGTGAGAAAGATTTTCATATATGCGCTGCTGTTCTTCCTCATCTGGAAACTCACCCATCTCTTCAATAATCTGCTCGGTACGGTAAAGTCCTATTCCTTTTGCCCCGTTAGAGATGACCGATTCAATTTCACCAGAAACATCAACGTTGGCATACAGGTGGATGACTTTGCCATCCTCCGTTGCAGAAGGGAGATTACGAATTGATTCAAGCTCTTTATTTATCTCATTCAGATGCTCAAGCTTTGCGGTAAAATAGCGGAGTTGTTCATCATTGGGATTGATGAAAATCAGTCCGTGAAAACCGTCAATGATGATCAGATCATCCTGTTTAATCAGATCCCTGGCATGATGTGTTCCGACAACTGCAGGTATATTAAGCGAGCGGGCAATTATTGCAGTATGTGAAGCAAGACCGCCCCTGTCGGTAATAAAACCCTGCACTCCGGCTTTTGCAAAAAGCAGCGTATCTGCGGGAGTAAGAATCTCAGCAATAATAACCGAGCCCTGGGCAATCCGGGACTGTAATCGTTTATTCTGTAAACTGCGGATAATTCGTGATTTTATATCCTCAATATCTTCCGCCCGTTCTCTTATATTCGGATCCCGGGCGTTAAGGAACATCTCTTTATATTTATTAAACTCATCAAAGATGATATATTCAGGCACACGCATTTCTGATCTAATACGCCCTTTTATTTTTCTGAGGAAATGATCATCCTCAAGAATCATCATCTGGGCTTCAAATATCCCAGCCCTTTTTTCATCAATGCTTTCTTTAGCGAGAGAAAATATTTTTCCAATCTCTTTCTTGGCACGTGCCAGCGCTTCATCAAAACTTACCAGCGCCTCATTAACATCCTGTATAGGATCGTCAGCTACCCGCAGTGTCTCACGGCGATAAACATGAGCATGAGCAATAACCAGTCCGGGGGCTGCTGCAAGACCTGAAAGCAGATTATCCGCTTTGCTTACTAATTCCTTAAGCCCTTTCATAATTCGTCAAATCCCCTTTCAAAATAATTGCACATTTCATCAGCAAGTTTATCCTCATCCTCGCCGATGAATTCAAGATCAACCTTGGTTCCCATGGGTGAAGAGAGTGTCATAACACCGATTATACTCTTTCCGTTTACCCGTATCCCGTCAATACTCATAAAGAAGTCGGCTTTATATTTCGAAGCAATTTTTACTATGGTTGCTGAGGGCCGGGTATGAAGTCCGGCTGGATTAATTATCTGAACCTGCTTCTCAATCATGCTATTTTTCCCTCCTGATCAGAGAGAATGTGAGATCATAAAAGAACTTTCTTTTTTCACTGTTCTTAATAACGCTGAGCGTTTCCAGTGCTTTATTGGAGTAGCGGATAATTTCTTTTTTGGATTTAGCAATAGCGCCGGTACGTTCAAATATATCGCGGAAGTGGTCAATCTCTGATTCTTTAATTCCCTTATTTTTAATAAAACGCTCCAGATCTTTTTTGTCTGCACCTTCAGCATTCTTCAGTGCAGTGAGAAAAAGAAAGGTCTTTTTCCCTTCAATCAGATCTCCTCCGCATTTTTTACCTGTACTGCCTGAATCTCCGGTCAGATCGAGCAGGTCATCCTGAATCTGGAAGGCGATTCCGAGATTTTTTCCGAACTCAGACATCTTTTGTATATATGAATTACCCGCACCAGAGAGAATAGCCCCCAGTTCGCAGCACATCTGAATCATTGCCGCAGTCTTTTTGGTGATCATGGTTATATACTCACTCACCTTAACTGTCTGGCGTACTTCAAATTCTTTATCCAGACTCTGCCCTTCACAAACTTCTATAAGTCCTGTCGTGAATGATGAGACTGCTTTTCCCCCCTTTACTCCTGCATCCTTCAGAAGATATTCGTAAGCAATGGCAAGCAGACTGTCACCGGCAAGTATAGCGGTACTGATATCATACTTTATGTGAAGTGTCGGAAGCCCCCGGCGGGTATCCGCGTTATCCATTATATCATCATGCACCAGAGTAAAGTTATGGAGCATTTCGACTGAGAGAGCTGCATTCAGGCACTTACCGGTTTCACCCCCGGCAGCATCCGCTGAAGCAAGAACAAGTACTGGACGGAGCCTTTTGCCCGGACTGGAGAGAATATAATCAGCTGGCAGATAGAGGGAAGCAGGTTGACGTTTCCTGAATACTTTTTTGATTTCTTTTTCTACCTTATTCCGGTAGCTGTCATATTTATGGTCAAAGTCCATTAACTAGTCTCAGTAATATTTTTCGTAACGAATAAGCGTTCTGTTCCGGAAATCCCGCAGAGTGTGAGAACCGGTCAGATACATGGTTTTTTTCAATATATCTCCCCACTTCTCAAACATCGCGACAACACCGTCAGGTCCTCCTTTTTCAAGCGCGATGAGCACTGATCTTGCACTTGCGGCAAAATCTGCACCAAGCGCAAGGGCTTTTGCCGCGGTCATTGCATCATTCACACCGCCTGACCCTATAAGCAGAAAATTTTTTTTCTTTTTCAGCTTCTTTAATGTTTTAATACAGTAAGAAGTCGGGATACCCCAGTCCCAGAAAAAATCAGTCTCCTCATCATCCTGCCTGCTTCTGAGAAACTCAACCCCGGACCAGCTGGTTCCCCCTGCGCCTGCAGTATCAATACCGGCGACACCTGCCATCAGTAATTCTTTTGCCGGTTTAGCAGTTATACCGGAGCCGACTTCCTTTGCGATCACAGGGATCTTTATATACCTGACAAACTCCTCAAAAGAACCGTCTAATCTGGCAGATTCCGGTTCACCATGTTGCTGAAACAGCTCCTGCAAAGGGTTAAAGTGGACGGCAATTGCATCCATCCTGATATCATGTACCAGCCGGAGAAGTTTTTCAAATCCTTCTCTTTTTGTAATCTGTGCGATTCCAATATTGCCGATCAGCGGTACTGACGGCGCGAGTGATCTTATTTCATGCAGGATATGATCATGCTCATCAGAGTGGAGAGCATATCGCATACTTCCGAGACCAAGAGGAATTGAAAGTTTTGCGGCTGCTACTGCCAGTTTCCTGTTAATATTATTTGTTTCATCTGTCCCTCCCGTCATGCAAGAAATAATAAAAGGGAGTGAGGAATTAAAGCCAAAGAAACCGGACTGGAGGTTAATTTTGTCCAGGGAGACAGAGGTGGCTGCGTGATGAACAAAATCATACGCCTCAAAACCTGAGGTTTTTTTTCTGAAAGCCACCTTATCCGTCAGACATAATTTGAGGTGCTCCCGCTTTCTCTTAGCCAGATCCTTTGCCATACCTTATAAATTAATTTATCCTGAAAGATAAAAAAAATAGCGTAAAAATTCAGTTTTTATTATAAAAAAGCCGATTTTTTCCACTTCTAACCTCTGCTACAGGCATCAGCCCCCTTACGGAATTACCCATAAAGACCCTGGCACATTGTGCCAGATCCTCAGGTGAAATATTTCTTTCCCTGAGTGTTCCTTCAGCCAGAAGTTTCTGCCGAAGCACGCCATCAAGCAGCCCTTCAGAAACTTCGGGGGTGTAAAGCTGCCCCCCGAGCTCATAAAAAAAGTTAGTCCAGCTTCCTTCTGTTATCCTGCCATGTTCATTAAGGAATAGTACCTCATCATATCCGGCATGAAGGGCACAGGAAAACTCCTCGTCATAAAAATCCCTCAGAGTGGTTTTGAAGTAGAATTCCTGACTTTCTGAATTCACTCCGTTATCTGAAAGCAATACTCTTAAATGCCGGTATATCTTCTCATATGGTCTTGTCTGAACCTCCAGTTCCCCCCATTTTCCTAGAAGCAGTTTCATAATTAATTCCTGTCCGGGAGTGAAATTCTCTCTCAAAGCTTCTTTTATTGCCGCTTCATCAAACAAGAAAAGATGAAATTTAGCGGACCCCTTCAGCCTGTTTAGATGTAAATCAAGCAAAGGTATTTTCTCCCCGTCAAAGTAACATGTTTCAAATAATCTGAAATCATTATGCCTGCGGGTCAGGAATTCCCCCTTTTTCAGGATTTCAGCATACTCCCCATCCGGAGTACTATCCCAGACTACTCCGCTGCCAAGAGGGAGCACTCCCCGGTATCTTTTAGGAGTATCAGAATCGGCAAAAAGCTCCGCGGTTCTTATAGCCACATTTGCTGTTGTTTCTTCTGGCGTGAAAAAGAAAATACTCCCTGTATATAAGCCCCTTTTCCTTCGCTCAAGTTCATTAATAATTTCCATTGACCGGAACTTGGGAGCACCGGTAATTGAGCCGCAGGGAAAAAGGGCCGTTATGATATCACTTAAACCGGTTCCCGCACGAAGTTTTCCTGAGATATAAGAAACCATCTGATGGACGGTTTCATAGGTTTCAATTTCAAACAGCCTGTCAGCATTCACGGAACCAAATTCACAGATTTTCCCCAAATCATTCCGGAGCAGATCCACAATCATGAGATTCTCAGCCCTGTCTTTGGCGCTGTTTCCTAGCTGTTCCTTCCTTATTTCATCCTCCTGAAGATTTTTGCCCCGCTTAATGGTACCTTTCATCGGGGCAGTAAGGATTTTATCCCCTCTCACCCTGAAGAATAGTTCCGGGGAAACTGAAATAGTGAGATGCGCACCAGTATTTATAATAGTTATATATTGTGCTGACTGTTTCTTCAACAGGTCAATAATAAAAGCAGTCAGATCTCCATCAAGAGTAAAATATGCTTCAGTAGTCAGATTGATCTGATAGGTATCTCCCCTTGCGATATATTCTTTCAGCCGCTCTACCTTTTCCCCGTAGGAATCAGGCGAATCAGACAGTACCTGATTGAAAACTCTGTACTGCTTCCGTTTTTTTGGATAAAGCGTTATGGTTGCGGGGTCAATTACTTCAGACTTTTCAGGCTGATATTCATAATAAACCCCGGTGATGTCTGAATCCGTGAAGGATAATCGGGAAATCTTCTCTTCAAGCCGGAAGCCAAACTCATAATCAAGTAAAAGTGCCCCAAAATTCTCTGGATTTTCAGTTCTTCGCCTCTCAATTTCCCGAATGTCTTTTAGCCCTCTAACTGCTTTCACATAAACGGGTGAGCTTAAAAGCAGGCTTTTCCCTTCCTGATAGCCCGGAGGTGTCAGAAAGAGTGCATTCCCCCTGCCGCGGAGTACCCGATTCAGCAAAGAGCTTATTTCCGTCCGTTTATCCATAATCCTGTTAAGTAATTACGATATTTCTTTTTATTTTCAGCCCGTCAAGTTTATAATTTCATAGTGCAATATACTGGAAAGCAATAATGCATAAACCACGTCTTCAATTCTGGCAGATTTGGAACATGAGCTTCGGGTTCCTGGGAATTCAGTTTGGGTTCGCTCTGCAAAATGCCAATGTAAGCCGGATTTTCGAAACCCTGGGGGCTTCAATTGATGAACTGCCGATCCTTTGGATTGCTGCACCCACAACAGGTCTTCTGGTTCAGCCGATAGTCGGATATCTTTCAGACCGAACCTGGAGCAGATTGGGAAGACGCAGACCGTTTTTCCTTGCCGGAGCAATTCTTTCTTCTATTGCCCTCATTGCCATGCCACACTCCCCGGCTCTCTGGGTTGCAGCCGGAATGCTCTGGATGATGGATGCTTCCATAAATATCTCCATGGAACCCTTCCGCGCACTGGTTGCTGACTTGCTTCCATCAGATCAACGAACTTCAGGATTCGCTGTTCAATCCTTCTTTATCGGAACCGGTGCCGTTGTTGCTTCCGCTCTTCCTTATATTTTTACGAACTTCTTTGGTATACCCAACACTGCAGAGAAAGGAATGATTCCCCCTTCAGTGAAATATTCCTTTTATGTAGGAGCATTCGCCTTCATAACAGCAATAATCTGGACTGTCATTAAGACAAAAGAATATCCGCCGGAGGATATGGAAAAATTTCTTAAAGAAAAGGAAGAGACAAAAGGGTTTCTGAAGGGGGCTGCTGATATTTTTAATTCTCTGCTTGCCATGCCCCGCACCATGAAACAGCTTGCAGTGGTTCAGTTCTTTTCCTGGTTCGCGCTTTTTGCGATGTGGATATACACCACAAACGCGGTAGCGAATCACATTTACGGAGCAACCGATACCTCATCCAAGGAATATAATGATGCCGGTGACTGGGTCGGGATTCTCTTCTCAGCCTACAATTTATTCGCCGCACTCTTTGCCTTCCTTCTTCCCGTTATTGCAGCTAAAACAAACCGGAAGACTGTTCATGCAATTAGCCTGGTGACTGGCGGACTTGCCCTGGTTTCGTTTTATTTTATAAAAGACCCCAATATGCTTCTCATCTCTGAAATGGGTATTGGTCTTGCTTGGGCTTCCATCCTCGCGATGCCTTACGCGATTCTCGCCGGTTCACTCCCGCCTGAAAAGACAGGAGTATATATGGGTATTTTTAATTTCTTTATTGTTATACCCCAGATCGTGGCAGCAGGAATTCTGGGATTCTTTGTTAAAAATTTCTTCGGGGGAGAATCAATTTACGCGCTCATCCTTGGCGGGGCTTCTATGATGATTGCCGCACTCTTAACCCTTAACGTTGAAGATAAAGATTAAACAGAAAAGGACTACATGACTGACAAAGTAAAGGAAATCATTGCCGGATTCAAAAAATCCTTCTGGGTTGCAAACATCATGGAGCTGTTCGAACGAATTGCTTATTACGGACAGGCAACCATTCTCAGTATCTATCTGCGTGATTATCTGCAGTTTACCGAAGGAGAGGCAGGGCAGCTCAGTTCAATTTTCGGCGGATTGATATACTTCCTTCCAATTTTCGCCGGTGCCATTGCAGACAAAATCGGATTCAGAAAAGCATTCATGTTTGCATTCTCCGTGCTTGCATTCGGTTATTTCCTGATCGGTTCGGTTGCTATGGATCAGTTCGCCGGACTATACAGCAATATTGACCGGTTTCCGCTGCTGGTAGCTATTCTTATATTTACTGCAATAGGCGGTTCTTTTATCAAACCAAGTGTACTGGGTACCATTGCATTCACCAGTACCGAAAAAACCAAATCACTTGGTTATGCCATTTATTACTGGCTGGTAAATATCGGCGGTGCGGTAGGTCCCCTTATTGCTTTCTTAGTCAGAGATGCAATCGGCATTCAGGCGGTATTCGCAGTTTCGGCTGTCAGCTGCCTTCTTATGGTAATCTCAACTTTTTTCTTCTTTGATGAACCTACCACACCTGATCAGAGAACAACTAAAAGTCTTGGTGAATTATTCGTTAATCTGCTTAAAGTGCTTTCGAATATAAGATTTATGATCTTCCTGACAATTTTTGCTATGTATTGGCTTATGTTCTGGCAGATATTTATCATCATTCCTTATTACGTAACAGATTTTATTTCAAAGGATGCTCCATTTGAACTAATTCAGTCGGTTGGTGCATGGTCTATCATTCTGCTCCAGCTCGTCATAAACCGTCTTACAAAAGATGTTAGAACTATTTACGCGATAATCCTCGGATTTGCCATCTCTGCTCTCTGCTGGGGAATTATTTTCCTGAATCCCACAATCCCGATGGTTATTGCAGGACTTGTGGTTTTCTCAATAGGAGAACAAACGCAGGCCCCAAGATATTATGAATATATCGCAGATATCGCTCCTGCTGGACAGGTAGGTTTGTTCCAGGGCTATGCATTCCTGCCAGTTGCCATGGGATGGGTTTTTGGCGGAACTCTTGGCGGATATCTTTACGAAACTTTTGCAAAAGCACAAAACAATCCCGATGCGATCTTTCTGATTCTGTTCGGCGTTGGCATTTTTGCAACTCTCTGCATGTTTTTTTACAACATGCTTATACATAAACATACTGCTTAATCTTAACATAAAGGACACATGATTGTTTAAGAAGTTCTCATTCAATTTCTGGGTCGTTATCTTCATGGAATTTGTGGAGAGAGGATCCTATTACGGTGTAATGTCCGTATTATCAGTCTATATGATTCTGTCCGTGCAGGACGGAGGGCTCGGTTTTTCTAAAGAAGGTGTGGGAGTAATTAAGAGTGTCATAACTCCGATACTCTATCTCCTTCCGATATTATCAGGAACAATTGCTGACCGGTTTGGTTACAGGAAAACTCTGATGTTTGCCTTTACGGTGATGAGTCTGGGGTATTTCGCAACCGGATTGGTTTCTTCTTACGAGCAGGTATTCCTCGCTCTGATCCTCATGGTGGTTGGAGCCGGAACATTCAAACCGGTAATTTCCGGTACCATTGCACGCACCACAGACGAGAGCAATTCAACTCTTGGATTCGGAATTTTTTACTGGTCCATCAACCTTGGTGCATTCCTTTTCCCTCTGATCCTTGTCCCCTATTTGAAAGCAATCTCATGGTCTTATATATTCTTCATGGCTGCAATCGGCACCGGCTCCCTTCTGCTGCTGAATATTTTCTTGTATAAAGAGCCGCATCGCCCCAAAAATAACAAGCCTCTAAGCCAGGTCTTCAAAGAAATGTTGATGGTGCTGGGTGATTTCCGGTTTATTCTCCTCATTGTGCTCTACTCTTCATTCTGGATTCTCTATTTCCAGATGTTTGATACCGTTCTCTGGTTCCTGGGTGATTACATTGATGTCACTCCGATGAATCAGGCAGTAAATTCATTCCTCGGCATCTTTATTTCAAATCCGCAGTGGTCATTTGATGCTGAACATGTTACAGTTCTTAATGCACTTACCATCATCACACTGCAGATATTTATATCAAAGATCGTTCAGAAGTATCATGCTCTCCCGACCATGATTGCTGGCCTGGTTATGGGTACCATCGGTATCGCAATACTTTCCATTTCAAACAGCATATGGGTATTCATGAGCGGCATCATCATTTTCTCTATCGGTGAAATGACTGCCCATCCTAAATTCCTCAGCTATGTCGGAATAATAGCTCCGCCTGATAAGAAAGCTCTTTATCTGGGCTATTCATTCTTATATGGGGTTATCGGAAGTGGTGTCGGAGGAATTCTTGGTGCATCGCTTTACACCCACTATGTTGACGGACTTAATTCCCCCTCAACTATGTGGCTTATTTTTACCGGTATCGGATGTTTCTCGATTATCGGACTGCTTCTATATAACAAGTTTATCTTAAAGGGAAAAACGGAATAAGTAGTCTGTTTGATTAAAAAGGCTGAGTGGTATTTACCGCTCAGCCCTTTTTTTATTTAATGTCCTGATGAGGTGGTTGTATTTATATTCTCTGCTGGAGGGGTATCTTTAACGCTTTTCCATAATACAGCAGATATCGCGAGACTGACTGATGCGATTAAATAAATAATATTTTTATTCTCTGCTGCCTGTATAAAATTTCCGATTACCAGACTAACGATAAGCTGCGGAATAACCACAGACAGATTAAATATACCCATATAATACCCCATCCGGTTTTTATCAACTTTTTCTGACATAATAGCAAAAGGAAGGCTTACTATTGCTGCCCAGCCAACCCCTGCAAACGCCATTGCTGCGTACATTTCCATCGGACTGCCGGCAACAAGCGCAATATACAGATATGCTGCTGCCATTACAATAAGACTTGAAAAATGCGTTCTTACCCTTCCCATTTTACTGCTCATCTTTGAGAACACTAACGCGGGGAGAATGAATCCAATGGTGTTAAGCACTGCAAATGAGATAGAGATTACCTGCCCTGTTTCTGTATCGCTGGAAGTTCCCAGGTTCTGCTGGATAAAACCAATCGTATAGACGAACATCGTCTGCACGCCAATCCAGCTAAAACCGTGAGCGATATAAAGCTTCATCAATTCAGAAAAATTGCTCCTGGCTGATCCGCCTGCATCCACAGTTTTTTCTTCTGAAACAGTCAGTTCCCTCGGCTCTTTAATGAAAATAACCGGCACAACTGAAAAAAGAAATACAATTGCCACTCCGATATAAATCAATGCAATATTTCCCCAGGTCGCTCCAATGATATACGCAAGCACTCCAAAAAACCCTGATATCGTCTGCATCCAGGTATATCCTTTGGTTCTGTTATCCCCTTCCGGAGTGACATCTGCAATTATTGATCTGGTCGGATTAAAGCTGATATTGATAGCAAGATCAAGAGTAAGCGCAACCACCGTTGCAACAACAATCAGGTTAGTCATTCCGACTGCATCAGCTATTTCTCCTATATTCGGTAAAGCGAGCAGCATCAAGGCTGCAATCGGACCTCCGATAAAGATAAACGGTCTTCGTCTTCCGCCCCAAAACCAAGCCTTATCACTGATCAAACCGATAATCACCTGTCCGAATATACCAGCCAATGGCCCCGCAGCCCATACATATCCTATCTCATGAAGATCAAGCCCGAATTTGGTAGAAAGAATCCAGCTTAATGCTGAGATCTGCACCGAGAGTGCAAATCCCATGGCAGTAGCGGGAAGACTCAGGATTGCGTAAAATGCCGTTGTAAGTTTTTTCTGCATATCAAGCATAGAGTTATCCTTTCACACTTCCGAGAGTCAGACCGCTGACAAGCCACTTACTAAGTATTACAAACAAGACCACCACGGGAATACTCACTACAAGACTGGCGGCAGCATAGAGGCCCCATTCAGTTGAGAGTTTTGATTCAAATGATTTTAACCCAAGCGGAAGTGTGTAGAGTGACGTATCCTGTAAAATCTGCGCCGCTACTATGTATTCCGACCATGCAGTCATGAACGAAAAAAGTGCAGTAATCACTAAAGCAGGTGCAGCCAACGGCAGAATAATTACATAAAACGCCTGCCAGCGGTTGCAGCCGTCAATTCGTGCGCTTTCTTCAAGACTAAAAGGGATAGTATCATAGAATCCTTTCATCTGCCAGACACAGAACGGAAGCGCCGTAGCGGAGTAAATAATAATTATTCCGAGGTAACTATTAATCAGCTGAAGTTTAATAAGCATGATATACATTGGCAGCAGGAGCATGGTTGCGGGGAACATTTGTGTACCCATAAGCCCAAGCATACTTATTTTTTTACCGACAAAGTTAAAACGGGAAATAGCATATCCTGCAGTGGAAGCCAGCGCCACTCCGGTAAAGGTTACCGTAAGTGAAACAAGCAGCGAATTCACTATCCAGTTCAGAAAATCCGTCTGCGTAAATAGATTTATATACTGCTGGAATGTCCAGTTATCCGGTATGATAGCCAGAGATGTTGATAAGAGTTTGTCACCAGGTCTGATCGAAATGGTAAACACATTCAGTATCGGATAAATGGCAATAACCGTGAAAAGGATTAAAAACAGATAAATAAATATTACTGATACAAATCTTTTTTTGTGCATTTTAATTCCTCATTAATAAACAGATTCCGTTGCCTTTGTTTTCCTCTGGAAGAAATACCAGAAAACGGCAAGGAAGATGAATAATATTACGCTGAATGCTGCGGCATATCCGTACCGGTACAGATTAAAGGCAGCTTTGTACACAAACGAAACTAAAATGTGGGTACTATCCGATGGTTCCCCCGCATTACTTACTAGCCAGACCACATTAAGGTTGTTAAAGGTCCAGACAATGCCGAGTGTAATTGCAGGAATCATTACCGGTTTTAAGAGAGGAATGGTGATATTCCTCAGTTTCTGATACCACTTAGCGCCATCAATATCGGCTGCTTCATACAGTTCCGCTGGAATGCTCTGCAAGCCGCCAAGAGCAATGATCATCATGAAAGGAAATCCAAGCCACACATTCGTAATAATAACTGCAATGAATGCCTCAACCGGAGACTTAAGCCACTCAATCGGATTCATTGATAAGAACTGCATCAATATCTGGTTTATTGAACCATATTCATAGTTGAACATTCCTCTCCAGGTGAGTGCAACAATATACTGAGGTACTGCCCAGGGAAGAATAAGCAGCACTCTGAAAAGTGTGGTTCCGGGCAATTTCTGATTCAAAAAGAGCGCGAGTGTAACGCCGATGGTCACGTGGAAGAAAATATTTGCAGCTGTCCAGATGATTGTTTTCAGGAAGATCTCATAAAGCTTCGGTTCTTTGAATACCTGCACATACTGTACAAAGCCCACAATTGACCAGTCACTTAAATGAGCAAGGCTCATGTTTGAAAATGAAAGAACAATATTGTAAAAGAATGGATAAAATATGACCGCGAAAAGTATTACTATGGCAGGCATAGCCATATAATACGCAAATGAATCTCTGCTCAGATTCCTGAAGAATTCTTTGAAGCTGTTACGCATTGCATAAAGCAGACCAATCACCGCTGCGAGCATTAATACCTGAACAATCAGGCCGCCAACAGGATCGGAATAATCCTCCCGCAGTTCTTTAATCTTAATTTCAGCATCACGCTGCATTTGCTTTGCCGCCTGCTCAGCCGTATAAGTACCACCAAGCACTGCCTGATATGGCGGACGCATTGCGTCCCATATTGCTCTCATCTCCGTGAAAATGGGAAGACCAACGCCGAGTTCAATCTGACGGCGTGAATTGATTACCACTGAATCCGTCATTAGGCGAGCATCATCGTATAACTCTTTCCGTGTCGGGAAGGTTTTTGTTTTGAGCGCCGTTTCAAGCTGCTGTTCCGGGCTCATGACATATTCAAGAAACGCCTTTATGGTCTGCAGCTTTGTTTCATTAACATTGATGTTAATTGAATATCCCTTCGGAGAAATCATCGGTGCGCAGTGTTTTCCGGTCTCTGTAATTATTGGCAGCGGCGTAATACCATAATCAATTCCCGCGTTGCCATAGCTTGACCATGACCAGTCACCATTAATAATCATTCCCGCTCTCCCCTCCTTAAAGAGTGCATCAGCTACATTATAATCAGCCTCATTCGGAATGATTTTATGTACATCACGCAGTTCTTTTATGAAATTCAGCCCTCTTACCATCTCCGGAGTATTAAGAGTTGGTTTGCGGGTTGAATCAACCACCCATCCATTAAATCCGGTGAGGAACGGCACGAAGAAATAAGGTTCGGTATAATTCCAGACGAGACCATACTGATCCGGTCGTCCGTCTCCGTTTTTATCAATCGTCAGTTTTTTACCGAGTTCAATTAATTCTTTATCAGTTGAAGGAGGAGTCTTAACAAGCGCCTTATTATAAACGAGTGTCAGATGGTTGCCAAGTTTATCAGCTAACTGCCATACATGTCCGCCCGAATATATAAGGGCTTTGTCATTAAAGTTTGAGAGATACTCTGCCGTAAAAATAGAATCGAGAGGTTTTATGATTCCAATCTCTTCGAAAGGTCCTATCTGATCAGATGGGCCGTATACAAGATCAGGTCCCTGACCGCCAATAGCAGCGACAATAAAGCCAGACCTCATCTCCTCAGTTTCCTTAAAGAGCTGCTGGATTTTTATTCCGGGATTCTTTGCAGTGAACCGGTCTATCTGATCCTGAAGCTGCTGGGTTTCCTCCGGTCTCATCGTATGCCAGATAACTATTTCATTATCAGACCGCTTGTTGCCGCAGCCGGATAATAGTAAAACCAGTATCGGTAAAAAGAGTAGTAGTTTTTTCATTACTGATTCAGTTTAAGTAAAATAAAACCGCCGTGATTTATATAAAGTGCTGATGCCAGAACACGTTCTCCGATTTTTACAATTTCAGGATAAACCATTCCCCTGAAATTATCCGACTCTATCTCCGCTGCAATAATCCGGTCATGCCACCGGTTATCAGTAAATGTCACGTTATTAAAGTGATCTGCATCAAATTCAAGATCCTTTATTATTTTCCCTGAATTATTAATTACTCCCAGATATATATCTTTCCCGGAGTATCTGATGAAAGCCGCTGCTTCACCTTTTTTATCTGGAAATATATTCATTGATGATTCAAATGAGTCATGCTTTCTGCTGAGAGCAGGGTGTGCCTTTCTCATGGCGATAAGTTCCCGGTAAAAATTAAGCATGCTCCCCTCATATGCAAGTGAGTCAGCGATAAAATTCCATTCCAGCTGATTCCTTACATTCTCCGGAGGAAGTACTCCCTGATAAAGCAGTTCATCTCCGTAATAAATCATCGGTGTTCCCGGCATGGCAAAGATCAGAAATAATGCCTGCCGTAGTTTATTCAGATTTCCCTCAAAAAGATTAAGCGGCCTCTGATTGTCATGATTTGAAAGGAAACGGACCTTCTGATGACCTGCAGGAAGTGCAGATTCATAGCGGGATTCATCCTCCGCAAATTTCGCTGCATCGGCCGAAGTCATATACCGCTCCAGTGAATAGTAAAACGGATAATCGAATAACATATCAAATTCCTCTTTATAAAAAGGAATCAGATAGTTAAGGTTATCCCATACCTCACCCAGAATAAGGGCTTCTGGATTGATGCTTTTTACAAATTTTCTGAAAGTGTTCCAGTATGTATGAGGGACTTCCTTGGCTGCGTCACATCTGAACCCATCAATACCATCTGAAAAATCACCATCCCCGTTGGGATCCAGCCAGAATCGTGCTGCCTCCAGGAAGTACTCTCCAACCTGAGGATTATCAAAATCCAGTTTCGGCATTTTTCGCTCTACCCCAAAATGATTCCAGTCGGTGTTTTTATCATTTGTAAACTGATACGATGATGTATAAGTGCTTGAGGGATTATTATAAGCATCAAGGAACCAGTTATGAGTACTGTCTGTGTGATTAATTACAAAATCCATCAGCACACGGATTCCGCGGTTCTTGCACTCTTTAAGAAAAATCTGATAATCTTCAAACGTACCGTAATCCTGCTCAATTGAAAAATAATCAACCACATTATATCCGTGTTCGGTGGTTGATTCATTCCATGGCATCAGCCAGAGAGTGTTCACTCCGAGTGTATCCGAGAGATACCCCAGCCGGCTGGTTATACCGTTGAAATCTCCGATCCCGTCGCCGTCCGAATCTGCAAAGGTGCGGATATATATCTCATACATGACAGCAGAGTCATAAAATGCAGGGGAAGTAACCGGTATAATGTATCTGTCGGCAAAAAATTTAGTCTGAATTTTACCGCTGTTTTTTCCGTTCTTATCTCCGAATGAAAGCTCAATGGTATGTTCACCGTCCGGCAAATCATCGGGAAGAGAAAATGACAGTACTGAAGTATTTTCATTAAAAGAGAACTCCTGCCGCTGTCCGTTGAACAGGAGCCGAATCGTATTTTTATCGGGCTGGCTGTTAAAACCGATTAACCTCATCGTAACCGGAGAAATGCGGGTAATCCTTTGTCCTTGTGCAGGATGGACTTCGGATATATAGGGGACCCCGTAAGGAACCGGCGTTATGACCCCGTTACGCCATTCATCCTCAGTGATAAACGGAGCGTTCGGGTCGGTAATCCAGAGGGTATCATTAATGATGAATTTGTAAAAAACTTCTTTTCCCGGTTCCAGAGGAGCGACTGCTTTCCAGATTCCCTCTTTCGGGAAATGGGTAAACGGGTACTGGCCTGCTTTCCAACCGTTAAACCCCCCTGCCACTGAAAGTGAGTTTACCTGTTCACCTTCAGCCGGTTTATAGAAAAACATGGTGCCCCCTTCAACAGGGGCCGGAGCTAAACTCTGAGAGATGGTGAGTGAGCTGAATAAAACGAAAAAGACAGCGATTTTCATCGGCACAGAATCATCTAATCACTAATTCCTGGGAATACAAAATCCTCAAATCCTGACAAATAAAACCCAAAGTTAAAAGAAAAGTGTGAGGGTAAAAACAGAAAAGATAAACACATGAGAGTCCGATTGAAACCCACCTAACTAACAGATGTCTCAGCTTTTTTTTTGCAAAGGCTGGCGGCATTTGATCAGGCTGCGGAAAATTCGTTAAAAAATTAATTTTGATTGACCTGCCAATTGCTTAATTTTGAGGTTTGTTTTTGCTCTTTTTCGAACTAACCGGAAACTAAGCCGCCCGATATGGACAACACCCCGGCTATTAAGAATATCGCTGTCAATAAAAAAGCCCGTTTTGAATATTTCATTATTCAGACGTATGAGGCGGGTATTGCACTTACTGGCACCGAGGTAAAATCGCTGCGGGAAGGGAGAATCAATTTTACTGACGGTTATGTGGAAATAAAAAACGGCGAGGCCTGGCTGAACGGGGTCCATATTAGTGAATATTCTCATGGGAACCGCGAAAACCATCATCCTGTGAGGAACCGGAAACTGCTGCTGAATAAAAGTGAGATAAGAAAACTGCAGATTAAGGTAGCCGAAAAAGGTCTCACGGTTATACCCCTGAGCGCCTATTTCAGCAATGGAAAGGTCAAGATTGAAATCGCGGTTGCACGGGGTAAAAAACTGTATGATAAACGAGAAACAATCCAAAAGAAAGATGTTCAGCGCGATATTGCAAGGCGCGTTAAATCCTGATATGGTAAATTTTACATTTAAGATTTTTATAACTGATTATTAAGTCCGGAGCCGAAGGTATTGTTATTCCCCTCACTTAATGAACAAATGGACCTCATCAAAAGAGGCGCCTCTGAAATTATCCCAGAAGAAGAACTGGTTCAAAAAATTGAAAAATCCCTAAAAACAAAAAAGAAGCTCATTATTAAGCTTGGCTGTGACCCCAGCCGGCCTGATCTGCATCTGGGGCATTCAGTTGTGCTAAGAAAATTAGCTCAGTTTCAGTCCCTCGGCCACCAGGCAGTTCTCATTATCGGGGACTTTACCGGGATGATCGGTGATCCCTCCGGCAGAAACGCTACCCGGCCTGCCCTTTCACTTGAAGAGACCCGCGAAAACGGACAATCGTATTTTGAACAGGCATCCAAAATTCTTGATAAGGAAAATACCCGGATTGTTTACAATTCCGAGTGGCTATCAAAAATGACATTTGAGGATGTCATAAAACTCTCTTCAAAGTACACCGTTGCCAGAATGATCGAACGTGATGATTTCACAAAGCGATTCCGTTCGGGTGAGCCTATCAGCCTGCATGAATTCCTGTATCCCCTTGCTCAGGCGATGGATTCAGTAGCTATTCAGAGTGATGTTGAACTTGGCGGGACGGATCAAAAATTTAATCTTCTTGTCGGCAGGGATATTCAGCGCGAGTTTGGACTTGAGCCGCAGGTAATCCTCACCATGCCGCTTCTTGTTGGTACCGATGGTGTTGAAAAGATGAGCAAATCATACGGAAACTATATCGGCATCAGCGACAGCCCGAGAGATATTTTTGGCAAAACTCTCTCGATTGCTGACTCAATGATTTATGACTATTTTGTTCTGACCACTTTAGCCAGCAATGAATACCTCAATGAAATAAAGCAAAAACTTTCTGACGGAGTTACCAATCCACGTGATATAAAGCGGGATCTCGCAAAAAGACTTGTTGCATTATATCATTCTGAAGAAGCCGCACGCGAAGCTGAGGAAGAGTTTGACAGAATATTCATCAAGAAGGAAATTCCTGATGAAATACCGGAAGCCGTAACCGATCTCACAGAACTTTCTGCAGTTGATCTTCTTATGAAATTTGAACTGGCACCGTCACGGGGTGAAGCGAGACGGCTGATTCAGCAGGGGGGAGTTAGTTTTAACAGCCGTAAAATTGCTGATCCGGCTGAGGTGGTTCTTCTTGAAAAGGAGAATATACTTAAAGTTGGCAAAAGAAAATTCCTCAAAATAATAAAATCCTAAAAGGAGATGATATATTGTATGTACCTTCAAAAATATTCTTTACAAAAGGGGTAGGCCGCCACAAAGAGTACCTGACCTCTTTTGAACTGGCACTCCGTAATGCAGGTGTGGAAAAATGCAACCTCGTTACCGTTAGCTCCATTTATCCGGTCGGATGCAAAAGAATTTCAAAGGAAGAAGGATTAAAGCTTCTTCAGCCGGGACAGATTACATTCGCTGTCATGGCAAGAAATTCAACCAACGAGCCTAACCGTCTTATAGCATCATCAATTGGTGTGGCGCTTCCGGCAGATCCTGATCAGTATGGTTACCTCTCAGAACACCATCCCTTTGGAGAATCTGAAAAAGTAGCGGGTGATTATGCTGAAGATCTGGCTGCAACCATGCTTGCAACTACTCTTGGTGTTGAGTTTAATCCTGATACCGACTGGAGTGAGCGTGAGAATATTTATAAAATGTCGGGCAAAATTGTCCGCTCATTCAATATTACACAGTCAGCTGAAGGTGACAAAACTGGTATCTGGACTACCGTAATTGCGGTAGGCGTTCTCCTTCCCTGATCTGACTTCTTTTATTTTCCGGCAGTTGTATACCGGCTGCCGGAATTCATTATCTTTTCCGGAAGACCGCATTTATTTTCTCACCTCCCGCTAAAATACTAATTACCGCAAGTCCCACAATCATTGGTTCAATTAACTCTAATTCCGGGGAGAGTTTTCCTGCTTCCCTGAGTATATACCATAAAACGGAACTGAGACTTCCTGCAATGAACCCTGCCTGTATCACTCCCCTGCCAATATTAAGCCCGGGAAAATATGCAGCAAGAGTAGCAAGAAGAAGTCCGGGCACACAAACAGAACCGATAAGATACCACATGCCAATAACCGATGGAATTAGAAGCGCCAGTGCAATAGCCAGACCAGCGGAGATTATCATTCCATAAATTGCTGCTTTCTTCTTTTGTCCGGTTTTGATAAAATCAATTCCGATAGTCGTTCCGCTTATAAAAAGGAAACTGTTTGAAGTGGATATGATTGTTGCAAAGAGAGCAGCAAAAAAGAAACCCTTAAACCCCACAGTGAGAAACCGGTCAGCAAGCAGTGGAAAGGAGTTTTTAGGATCACTAATTCCTGGCAACAGTGCAGCGGTATATAATCCGGTAACATTAGTCAGAAAATCAAAGACCAGCCAGAGCACAACTGAGATAATGATTCCCCATTTCGCTGTGTTCACTGAGCGGGCAGCTTTGACCCTCTGGTGAAACCCGGGATCAACAAATGTCCAGACAGCAATCATCCACCAGACACCAAGATATAGTGGTGACAATCCTCCTGTCAGAGAAAGATGTGATGCTGGAAGCTGATTAAAGAGTATCTCTGAACCAGCAGATGTATAAACACTCCAGAGAAGAATTCCGAAACCGGAAAACATAACGATAAAAAGAAGTGCATCAACATAAATATCTGACAGCAGGCCCCCCTTAATCAGATAAAAAATTGAGAGGACGGCTGAAATCACAAGTCCCCAAAAGAGCGGCAATCCGAAAAATAAATCAAGAATCTGAGCAACCATGAGAAGATAAGGAGCAGGTGAGCTGAGTATCAGCACAAATAAAGATGCAGTCTTGCCCGCTCCCCTGCCATACACAGATTCAATCTTCTGAGGAATTGTAATCGTTCCACCCTGGTAAACCTTTTTCACCATAAAGAACGCAAAGAGTATGGCAAAAAGGTAATAAGGTAATCCTTGTGTGAACCAGGTAACAAGTCCGTACTGATAGGTGAATTCACCGATTCCTAGTATTCCGCCATACCAGGTGGCAACATTGGTTACGATAAAAAGAACGATTCCTGTCTTTTTGCCGGCAAGAAAGTAGCTTTGCTCATCACTCCCTCCCCTGCGGGACGCAATATATCCTGTAATCAGCAGCGAAACAAAAAAGAGCAGCAGGACTGCATAATCCCAGAAAGCAAAACTTATCAAAGCGGGTTATTCTTGTCCAAAGGAAGAATCAGCAGCATATATCCTCCTGAAACATCAAAAAAGATTGTATCCTCAACAGAAAGATTGGATGTACTCTCTTCTTTACCGAAAATAAGCTTCTCATCAGGGAGCTGATACTTCAGCCCTCTTGTTTTAACCTGAAGTTCAGAACCAAATGCATAAAATGACACACGTGCACCTGCTCCAGTCGTCCTGCTGATTTTCCCAGTAACCGCTTCAAGTACAGAATCACTATTGAAAATCCGGATACGGAGATGAGGAGCATACCTGAACAGAAGCATTATATTTGATATTTCATGGTCAATCAGTTTGCCCGTTACAGCAAACAGTGCAATATCGGATATACCATTCTCAAGGCAATAGGATATTGCTTTCTCAACATCAGTGTCATTCTGTCCCTCATATTTCTTCATTGCAATTTTTCCCTCAAGAACTGAAACTTCATCTGCTGTCAGCGAATCCATATCACCGATAATAATATCCGGGACGATTCCGAGACGTTCAGCATGATGATACCCCCCGTCAGCACAGATAATTTCGAAAACACCGGAATTCACCGCCGCCTTTAGAATATCTGAGGGCGGCTGTTCTCCATTTCCAATTATAATAGCTTTACTTTTCACTTTAGAAACCGACTTCAAATCCAAAAAAGAAATTTCTCTCTGCTGCAGGAAAGAATTCTCCCCCGACAGCATACGCGGAGTAGAGATTATTCAAAACATTATTCGCCTGAACATAGACTTTTGATTCTCTGGCATCCTCAAATATTTTGAATGACCAGCTTGCGAATAAACCGAGAGTAAAAAATTCATCATTTACATTGTCATTGTAAGAAGTAAGATCAGGGTAAACAGCAAGCAGATTTTTCAGATTGTCGCCATAATTATCGGAATAGATTTTACCTGAGAATCTCGCTGATGCCTGAAGAAAAACTCCGGACTGCTCGTACTGAACAATTGCATTGGCAAGATATCCGGGGAAACCAGCAATCCGGTTACCTGCGAGATCAATTTTCTGTACCCCGGATGAAAGGTCTGCATAGCGGAATCCCTCTGTAATCTTATCACTGCTTAGAGTAAAGTTTCCTATAATATTAATTTGCTTTACGGGTTTATATATTCCATAAACCTCGGCACCAAGATGTTCGGTGGCTTTCATATTTCCGGTTCGCGGCTGCCCAAAACGGTCGAGATCACCATTCTTGACTATCTCGTCCGTAAAATACATTGCATATAGATTAATTCCGCCGTCAAAATTCTGGCCTCTGTACCGGTATCCAAAATCAAGAGCATGCAATGTTTCAGGCTTAACTAAGGGTTCATTCCAGTCATAAGTTCCGTCTGTTCTCTGTACAAATTGCGGAACTGCTCCCCCGCTTGATTCGGCCGCATCATAATATTCTTTCAAACGGGGTTCTCTGCTTACCCTTGCAGCGGTGAGATAGAGTGCGTTTTGTTCTGAAAAATTATAGTAAACGCCAAATCTTCCGTTCAGGAAAAGATTATCAAGAGAAAAGTTATTGGCAACAAACTGCTCCTCATAGATTCTGTATTTATGGTATGCTGCCTGAAGTTCTCCCTGTAGAGAAAGTTTATCGTTAAGTTTATAATTCTCGTAAACAAAGAAATTCACGATATCTTTACCTCCGCGGTAACTATAGTATTTCCACTCCTGAGGTATTCCCGCGGGCAGATTATCCCCGTATCGCAGTGAACCCCAATGCAGTGAACTATGCTTCCTCAGTTCCAGACCTGAAATAAATTCACCGCCTTCGTGCTTGTAGGAGAAGCGCGGAATCCAGCCATACTGAACATTCTCGACCATAGCTCTGATAATGGCATTAGGCGAATAAATGGTATCCGGATCAATCGAAGACGGGAATCCTGAAATACTTGATACACGGAAGTATGAAAGAGGCGCCCAGGATGCATCATAATCATAAAAGCCGTTTCCTGTTACCAGAAAAAGCGCAGAATTAAGTTTCAGATTGTCAGAAAACTGGTATTCATTAAGAATCTCATAATGGGGCTGTGAAAAGTTTTCTATCTCACCTGCACGCCTCTCGGTAATCCAGGTAAACTGTGAGTTATCAGATTCCCAGTAGGAATAATTCTTGCGGCGGAGATTTTCATCCTTTACGGTAAACTTTGGCAGGCCGGTATATACCAGTCCGTCTTCAAGAATACCACCATAAATATTTATCTGTGAAACCAGATTATCATCAAACTGCTGGTAGGATAGATAATAGGAATTCAGTTTGGCGAATGACTTATCACGATAGCCGGATGAGGTTATCTGCGAAAGTTTTACATAGAGAGAACTTTTTTTATTAAAAATTCCGCTTGAGCTTTCAAAAGAAATCTTCTTTGTATTATAACTCCCCAATCCAGTTCTTAGATAAGTGAAGGGTTTTTCTGAATTGGATGCTGTAATCAGATTTACTGCACCACCTATAGCAGGATAACCGGATATGCCGCCTCCTGATCCTCTCTGCACAACGACAAGATCAGTACCAGATAAGATGTCAGAAAAATTAATCCAGTAAACATTATGATCTTCGGGGTCATTTTGCGGAATGCCATTCACTGAAACAGCGATTCTCCTCTGGTCAAATCCTCTGATGCTAAGATAGTTATATCCAACCGCTCCGCCGTTATCTGAGTAAAAACTAACCGAAGGAAGAGTTGAAAGGTATTCCGGAACATCTTGTACGGAGTAATTTTCCTGAATCGTCTGTTTTGAAATTTCCTCAAGAACAGCGGGATTTTGCTCTTTTTCACCTAAAGCCGCAGTTACATAAATACTTTGCGCGCTCAGGAGTGTGCGGGTCAGATTAATGCTAAGCGGATTACCCGATTTAAATTGTGCAAAGGGGATAAATTTTTTCTGGTATCCAAGGAAAGAAATAACTATCGTATCAGCCTCACTCATTTCCGCCGTAAAAGAGAAAAACCCAGCCGCGTCAGTGGTACCGCCGGTATTTTTTCCTTTAAGTAATATTGAAGCTGAATATAAAGGACTGCCGGTCTCCCCGTCATAGACATGACCGGAAATCCGGCTGGTTTGCTGCGCATGAACAGCAATGGAAAGCAGTATGAAAAAAATCATACTTTTCATGATTACTCCTGATTTGTATTGAACAAAAAAGGCCGTTAATGCGAAAGGGCCGCAGAAAAGAATGACTTTCTCCGGTCGTTTCCCTACGCCGGTATTATCCGGTTCAGGTTCTAAGGGTATTTTCTCAGCCTGCTTTATAGCCTGCAGGCACCCCTAACGGCTCAACTATTTAAAGAACTATATTTTTAGTTTATTACTAAGGTCTGTCCCGGTTTAATTGTTTCCGAGAGCAGATCATTTTTTTGACGGATTGAATCAACCGTCACATTATATTTTTTTGCAATTGTGTAGAGGGATTCGCCGGAACGGACAACATGCTTCACAGGTCCGTTTAAGGTGTTATTCTTCGCTGTGGAAGAAGAATAAATCTTCAGTTTCTGGCCAATCTTTACGGTATTAGATTTAAGCGAGTTCCACTTTTTGATTGATGTGATACTCACGCCAAATCTTTCCGCAATTTCGCCGATGGTATCACCCTTTTTTACTGTATAGTTATTGAGGGTCGTATTTTTATTGGCCGCAACATCTCCCATACTGGAAGATTTATCGTTGGTTGTTATGGCAAGCACCTGCCCGATGCGAATATCATCGCTGGCAAGATTATTCCATGTTCTCAGATCATTTGTGGTTACGCCGTATTTGAGAGCAATGCTGCCAAGGTTATCACCTCTTTTAACCTTGTATTTTACATCCTTCTTTTTTATCTCACGACTCTGGTCTTTTACAGCAAGGATTTCATCACTATGCTTTGAAGTATATATTTTAAGCCGCTGACCGCGATTGATACGGTTCGATTTAAGTTTGTTCCACTGCTTAAGTTCGCTTACCGAAACATTAAACTTGCTTGAAATTTTCGAAAGGGTTTCACCCCGTTTCACCTGATAGTAGAATGAAGATACAGATGAAATGGTTTTCGGTTTACTCAGCTTTTCTGTTTCACTCTGTGTATCAATTGAAGCGTAGTAATCTTTCTTTTCCTCGGGAACAAATACACGGAGTTTAATACCAGGCTTAATTTTCCGGTTATAGGCAAGATCGTTCCAGTTGCGGATATCAATGACCCTGACATCAAACAATTCGGCGATCCGGCTGAGATTGTCATTGGTCTTTACGGTATAAAAAACTTCTGATTTTCCATCAGGGACAGGAATTGAAGCTACATCAGATCCCGGTTCATCGGTTTCCTCGGTATCAGCCGGTTCTGTTGAAGTATCACCGGCAAGTTGAGTATAGGGACTGATATATGAATTTTCATTATCCTCAGCGCTAACTTCATCTTCTGACTGGGCGGCCAGAGTTACATCAGAGTAACGCACCTTAAGAGGAATTCTGAGGTTGGCTCCGCGTTTAAGCTTAGCCTTTGACGAAATGTTATTTGCATCAGTAAGCTCATTCACCGTGATGCCATAATTTGAAGCAATGGATTTAACCGTTTCACCTTTTTTTACAACATGAACGATCACCTTCTTCTTGGCTTCTTCAGGGACATTCTGCAAATTTGCGGCAAGAAGTCTGGAAGATCCCTTTGGTACTTTAAGTGAGTAACCGCCGGGGAAATTGGCAGGAGAACATGACTGTGTAAGTTCAGGATTAAGATCAGACAGAATTTCAACGGTTGTACCCGCACCACTGGCTAGATATTGCAGGTCAATGGCTTCATGTACCTTTACAATGTCGAACTCGCTGGGTGTCTGATATTCAATTTCCGTAAAACCATACTTTTCCATATCATAAGCAATCAGACATACTGCTATATACTGCGGAACATAGTTTCTGGTTTCTTTGGGAAGATATTTAATAATGGTCCAGAAGTTCCGTGAACCGGATTTCCTGATTGCGCGGTTTATTCTGCCTTCCCCTGCATTGTATGAAGCAAGAGCAAGATACCAGTCTCCGAGATTTCTGTAAAGATCACGCAGATGGCGTGCAGCTGCCCGTGTGGCTTTTTCAGGATCGCGCCGTTCATCAATATATAAATTCGTCTGAAGTCCGTAAATACTTCCGGTGGCTTTCATAAACTGCCATAGTCCGACTGCTCCCACCCTTGAGCGGGCAGTAGGATTAAGACCGCTTTCAATCATACTGAGATATAAAAGCTGGCTCGGAACTCCCTCTTCTTCAAAAATTCTTTTCATCATAGGGAAGTATCTGCCTGACCGGGCCATCCACATTGTGAGGAATTTCTTTCCTCTTCCGGTGTAGAACTCCATCCATTTATCAACAATCGGGTTGGTTTCAAGCGCTATCTCGGCTGGTATATCCACCGTCTGGCTCGGGTTAAGAACGGGATCCAGACTTTCAATTGCCTGATCAACTGCAGGATTGGTACGTGCAATCCACTGCTCATAGGCTCCCAATGAAACGTTTGTCGGAAGTTCAGATAAATTCTCAATAAACTTCTGATAATCATCCCATATGCTCACAGCGAGTTCTTCGTATGCTGCATTTGAGTCAATTGAAGGATAATAGCTGAGATTGGTAATTGTCTTGAGGGCATTTTCATATTGTGTGATTGCCTCAAGGGTGCTGTTTACGGACTGTTTCTGTAATGCCATGGTGTAATATTGCCTGGCCTGCTCAAGCAGTTCTCCGACGATATCAACCTTCTGGATTTCAGGGACTTCTTCTACGGTCTCAATTTTAACGGTTGTCTCTTTAGTGCCCGTGCAACCAATGAACCCCACGGATACTAAAGAGGCAATCACAAGTAATTTGAGATTTGAGATCATCGAATCTCCTCTCTATCTGGTTAAATTTATGTTAATTTTGCAATATAATAATTATTTACGGTACTGCAAAACACAAAATCGGTAAGCGCTAGGTCATCAGGCTTAAAGTGGAATATTTCCGTGTTTTTTTCTGGGATTTTTGTCCACTTTATTTTTTAACAGGTCAAAGGCAAAAATCAGCTTTTTTCTGGTCTCTGCCGGGACAATCACTTCATCAATGTAGCCGCGGGCTGCAGCGATATAGGGATTGGCAAATTTGGCTGTGTAATCCTCAACTTTTTTATGGAACTCGGCCACCGGGTCTTCAGCTGAGGCTATTTCTTTCTTGAAAATAATCTCAACAGCACCCTTCGGGCCCATAACCGCAATTTCAGCCGAAGGCCAGGCATAGTTGTAATCCCCCCGGATATGCTTGGAGTTCATTACATCATACGCACCGCCATACGCTTTACGGGTAATTACGGTAATCTTGGGCACGGTAGCTTCACAAAACGCATACAGGAGTTTTGCACCGTTCCGTATTATACCATTCCATTCCTGTTCTGTTCCCGGTAAAAATCCGGGGACATCCTCAAGAACGAGCAACGGAATCCCGAATGCATCACAAAAGCGCACGAACCTGGCACCTTTAATAGAGGCGTTAATATCCAATACCCCGGCAAGCACAGAAGGCTGATTAGCAACAATCCCGACAGACTGCCCTCCGAGACGGGCAAATCCGGTGATGATGTTTGGGGCGAATGTTGCATGCACCTCAAAAAATTCATCATCCGTCAGTTCGGCAATCACTTCCTTCATATCATACGGCTTATCCGAACCAACCGGTATGAGAGTATTCAGTTTTTCTCTGGTTTCATTCCCCTTCTGAGTGTATTGCTTTTTCGGAGCAGAATCCATGAAATTGGATGGTATATACTCCATCAGCCGGCGGACATTAATCAGCGTTTCAACCTCATTATCATAAACAAAATGAGCGACACCGCTTTTAGTTGCATGGGTATCCGCACCGCCAAGTTCTTCTGAAGTAACAATCTCATGTGTTACAGTTTTTACTACATTGGGTCCGGTCACAAACATATAGCTTGTATCCCGCACCATAAATACAAAATCAGTTATTGCAGGAGAATAAACGGCACCGCCTGCACAGGGTCCAAGAATAACAGATATCTGCGGAACAACACCGCTTGCAAGTGTATTACGAAGAAATATATCAGCATATCCTCCCAGACTAACAACACCCTCCTGAATTCTGGCACCTCCTGAATCATTCAGGCCTATCACGGGCACCCCTATTCTTAGTGCAGTCTCCATAATTTTACAGATCTTTTCTGCATTTGTTTCAGATAATGATCCCCCTAACACGGTGAAATCCTGACTAAAGATAGCAACCGGCCGGCCGTTTATTTTTCCAAAACCCGTTACAACTCCGTCACCGGGTATGGCTACTTTTTCGAGACCGAAGTCGGTTGATCTCTGGGTTACAAACATATCAGTTTCTTCAAAAGAATCAGGATCAAGAAGTATATCAAGGCGTTCACGTGCAGTAAGTTTCCCCTTATCATGCTGCTGTTTTATCCTCTCTTCTCCGGCACCCCGATACGCTTCTTCTTTTCTGGCAAGAAGATTTTCGATTTTTTCTTTCATGAATTTTTAATATCTGATATTTGATGGTAAACTGATAAGCAGTTCCTGCTTTTCTTTCCTGAGTGAATCCCGGGACCATGAAGAAGAATCAATAACTTCATACTGGCTCCCGGCAAGACTGCTGAAGATATACAACGTATCCGTCAGCTGTGCAGCATCTCCGAGACCCGAGGTCGCAAAAAACAGGGCTGCTCCCGTTCTGCTGGTCAGCTCACGAAGATCTCTGAAGAGGTGATCTTTGCTTTCAGCAGGAAGCATGGTAAAAGGATCATCAAGAAGAATTACTCCCGCACCTGAAAGCAAAGCAAGAGCAATCTGAACGCGCAATCTGAATGATGCACTCTTTTCTGAGGGGAGATGTGTTTCATACCCTTCAAGTCCGCAAATTTCAGCGCCTTGTTTTATTTTACTTTGGTCCCTTAAATCCGGGAGCACCAGCCGCACCTGCTCATCAAAAGAGAGCCAGGACAGGCTGCAGGGAACCGGAGGAATATATACAACTTTTACTGGTTTGCCATTATCGCCCGTAACAACGCAAGACCCCGAATCAGGGGTCAGAAGACCGGCTGCAATTCGCAGCAGCGAAGATTTACCGCCGCCATAAGGCAGCAGCATTCCGGCAATCGCTTTATTACCATCCCAAGTAATATCAAGTGTTAAGCCGCTGATAACACGCCGGGAAATTCCGAGACGGTTCTGATAGGAGAAACTAAGATCCTGAAAGCTTATTTTCATGTTAATTCTTCAGTCTCCTTATTTTAACCAGGTAAATCATTGCATCCATGAGCAGATTGGCAGCCCAGATGAACAGAACCGTATAAATCATTGATGCCGCCATTACCGGCAGACTCCAGTATTCAAAACCAATTCTGATAAGATAGCCAAGCCCTTTTCCGTAATCAGACAGAAACTCAAAAAGAAGCAGCCACATCCAGAGGGAATTGAGCACATCATGAATATTAAAAAATATTTTTCCCCTCATCAGTGATCCGCTTAAAATCTGATACATTGAATTTTTATCTCCGGTCAGGGAGGAATAAAAGTGCATTGTATCACCACGGAGTCCGTTCAGTTCAGGTACCATATTATTATAACTTAAGGCAAGCGAGACCGGGAAGAGCATAACAGATAAAGCAAGATGCTGATACGGAAAAAGAAACAGTATATAAAGTCCGGTGAAGAATATACCAATTGAGAGAACTCCTATCGGGATAACCGCCAACTCACCTTTCTGCAGTCTTGACCCGATATAGGCTGGCATCAGAAAAGATAATAAGACATTCGAAATAATAAGATTGGATACGACTGTTGTTATGCTGTAGAAGGAATGAAATAAAAGATCATAGCCGCTGAGGAGTGTACCGAAAGCTGAAAGGACTGAACTTCCCGATGGAATCAGCTTCGGAATAGTAAACAATTCCCCTGCCGTAAGGAGCAGAAGCACAGCGGCTGCAAATAATATTTTCTGCTTCAAGCAGGTATTCCTTTAACGTTAGATTATCGAATCAGGATAAAAAGAAAACCGGGACAGAGTAACTGTCCCGGTCTGGATATCTGGAAAATTATCAGAAGTTAAATGCGAAGCCAGCGCTTGCACTTTTATACTTGCCTATATTGTAATCTGCATTGATGTTAAAAAGACCGATTTTAAAAGAAGCACCCAACAGTACTCTTGATTTATTTTCACCTTCTACCTTAAACTCGATTGGAAGAACGGTGCTTGTTCCCGGTGTCGGTGTGTCTTTAAGCTCAAAATCATATTTAACAGTAATGTCACTAGACTCGAGCAGGAATCCAACGTATGGAGTAACGCTCAGGAAGCCAGGTCCGATCTGCTTGCTTGCATATACACCGAATGAAGTGGCTGTACTCTTGAAGATTGAACCAACTTCCAGAGTCTGTGTAAAAAATCCTGCTGAAATGTCAATAGGCATAGGGAATGGTATCCACATTGATGGGTTGTGCTGGATTCCGAAGCCAAAATACTTGACTTTACCCAGGTCTTTTGTTATCTCAGTTTCAGGAAGGTAACGAATGGCAACAGCAGTACCAAAAAAAGTACCCAAAGTTAACTGAGGAGCAACTAAGGGTATAGCTGGCAAGTTTTCTATAAATCCTGCAACCCCGGGAATACTAATAGTATCCGGCTGCACGGTTTCACTTCTGGGACCCAGCGGAGTATTTACCGTATAGGTTTTACCTCCAAAACTAATAACAAGATTTTCAGATTTTGAACCAATTATTGTTGGGCCGCTTATACCGACAGTGAAATCTTCCTGTGTTAAATACTTTATAATCGTATCGCGCTGTCCCCACGTATTATCCATACCCGTGGTAAGCTGTGTTGCCTGATCGGTGTTAAAACGAAAACTTCCGTTTGCGGAAAACTTTTTCGAATCGTCAGAAAAAAGGGTGCCCATTACAACAAGTCCCACCTCAAAATCTATTCCGAAGGTCTTATTCGGAACCGCACGGTGAATCCAACCTGAATTCATGTTAGCCCCGAATGCAGAAACTATCGGTTTAACATATGCTTTAGCTGCATCCTGTGAAAGATTCGAGAGAGTCTCCTGGAGGTCCTGTGCTCTGACTGAAAACGCAGCAAGCATAACAAAAAGGGGAATTAGCAGTTTTTTCATTTTGTCTCCTTCATTGAGATGTGATAGAACAATAGGATGTAAATATACAATAAATCAACAAAATAGATAGTTATCTACGTCAGAAACGGATTAAAAGCTTTTTCATGCCGGATAGTTGTAGAATTCCCATGCCCCGGAAATATCTCTGTTGAGTCGGGCAGGGTAAATAGTTTCTCTTTGATAGAGGCAATAAGCGTCTTATGGTTTCCCCCCGGCAAATCGGTCCGGCCAATGCTCTCTTCAAAAAGCACATCTCCGGCAATCAGAAATTCAGTCCCTTCGACCAGGAAACAATACTCTCCGGGGGCATGGCCGGGAGTAAATATACTGCGGAGCTTAATGCTTCCGAATTCCAACAGGCCCTCCTCCCGAATGAGAGAGTCCGGTTCAGGCTGGTCGGGTAATATAAGTCCAAAACTCTGCCCCTGCTTTCTTGCATTTCTCAGGAGCGGGAGTTCAAGTTCGGGAGCAAAGAAAGGACATCCCCAGGTTTCAATAACGAAAGGATTGCCCCAGACGTGATCCAGATGGCAGTGTGTATTGATTACCGCTTTAACATGGATTTTTTGCTCTAAGACATAACTGCTCAGTTCAAACTCCTCCTGAGAGTCTGAACATCCCGGGTCAAATATGACACCATCCTTTGTTTCATCATCCCAAAGGAGATAGGTATTCTCCCCGAATGGATTAAATGTAATAGACTTTAAGCAAATTGAACCCTGCCTCCTGATCATTTTTATCGCACCCTTCTCTTGTTTAGATATTTTTTCCAGCCGGTGAAATTTCTCTTCGTTTCGCTTAACGAATCTCCTCCGAATTTCCTGAGAACAAAGTCTGCGATTACCCAGGCTGTGACTGATTCAGCAATCACAGCACAGGCCGGAACTGCAACAAAATCACTTCTTTCACGGCGGGCTTCAATTTCCTTACCGCTTTTCAGATCAACTGTCCGGATTGGTGACATCAAAGTTGCTATCGGCTTCATATACCCTCTCAGCCAGATCACTTCACCGGTGGATATACCTCCTTCTATTCCGCCGGAACGGTTAGTTTTCCTTCGAATAACTTTTTTCTTGAGGATTATCTCATCGTGAACCTCTGAGCCAAAACTACGGGAACCATGAAATCCTTCTCCTATTTCAACGCCCTTAACAGCGTTAATCCCGACAATAGCTCCTGAAAGCGCTGCATCCAGCCTTTCCTGTACTGATGCAAAGGATCCCAGTCCGGTAGGAACACCGCTCACCGCAACACAAAAACTGCCGCCGAGTGTATCCCCCATCTTTTTGCAGGCCTTAATCTTCCTGATAATTTTATCTTCCTGAAGTTCATCAAGCACACGAACATCACTCGCATCAGATTGTTGATTAATCTGCTCCGCCGAAAACTCTTCATCAATATCATTTGCAGCCAGTAAATCCGCAAAATTGAAGTCAGGATATACACCTCCAATACTCTCAACAAAACTCCCGACAGTGATGCCCAGTTCAGCAAGGAAGGACTTTGCAACAGCACCCGCTGCTACACGGGCCGCGGTCTCCCTTGCGGAAGAGCGTTCAATTGAGTTGCGTATATCATCAAAATCATATTTGACCGAGCCGGTGAGATCTGCATGACCAGGGCGCGGAATGGTTATTTTTTCTGTTTTACCCCGCCTGCCAAAGGCTGCCATTTTTTCGGTCCAGTTTTCCCAGTCCTTATTTTGAATCATTATTCCCACCGGTGAACCCATCGTTTTACCAAAACGGATTCCGCTTATTACCTCTGCTGTATCAGTCTCAATTTTCATTCTGCCCCCCCGGCCATATCCCATCTGTCTGCGCCTGAGTTCATTATTAAGAAATTCCTGAGTGACAGGGATATTTGATGGAAAGCCCTCCGCGATCATCAGAAGACCTTTGCCGTGTGACTCACCCGCTGTGCTGTATCGAATCATTATTCCTTGGTATTTAAAATTAAAAAGGCGGAGAAAATCTCCGCCTCAAAAATATATATTTTACCAATTATTTCACGGAATTTCCAGCCCAACAAAGCGGGTATTTCCCTTGCTGTCAGTTACTTCAATCAATATCGCCCCGCCTGATTTATTATCAATCAGCTTTTTGAACTGGCTTACTGAAGTAATTTCCTGCTTATCCGCTTTGGTGATAGCGAGCCCGCGGCTTAACCCCTGAGCTGCTGCTGAACTATAGGGAGTAACCTCAGAGATAATGATACCTTCGTCAATTTTAAAGGTACTCTTTTCGCTGTTGGTCATATTACGGACCTTAAGCCCTATATTCTCAAAAGACGCACTCGAAGTATTGTCATTTTCTTTGTCGTCCTTTTTTTCGTTCTTTGCTACTTCAGTATCTTCTTTTTCCTGTTTTGGCTTAAGCGTTACCGTTTTTTCGATAGTCTTACCGTCACGGAAGATTTCAAGTTTAACCTTGGTTCCGGCAGACTTTGATGCCACATAGCTCTGAAGCTGATTTGGCTGGCTGATTTCATTACCGTCAATCTTGAGGATCACATCACCCCTTCTCACATCCTCAACAGCAGCAGCTCCGCCTTCAACGATACCCTCAACAATGACTCCGCTTGGTTTATCCAGCCCGAGCGACTTTGCCAGCGCAGCGTCCACCTCTCTGATCTGAACTCCGATATATCCCCTGCTTACTTTTCCATTTGCTATTAAATCCTTTGCGACAGATCTGGCAAGATTGATTGGAATAGCAAATCCGTATCCGATATATGTACCGGTTTTGGTGGCTATGGCACTATTAACGCCGATTACTGCACCTGATAAATCAACCAATGCGCCTCCGCTGTTCCCCGGATTAATGGCCGCGTCGGTCTGAATGAAGTTTTCCACTCCATAAGAGTCTTTAATAAGATTTAACTGCCCGCGGTTGAGAGCACTCACAATACCAGCGGTTACCGTTGAACTCAGTGAAAGAGGGTTACCGATGGCCATTACCCACTGACCTACTTTCAGGTTATCGCTGTTACCAAGAAATGCTTCCGTTAGTCCCGAAGCATTCACTTTAATTACAGCCAGATCTGTAAGAGGATCATTACCGATTACTTTGGCATCAAACTTCCTTTTATCGAAGAGTGTAACCGTTACTTTTTTCGCGTCTTCAACGACGTGATTATTGGTCAGAATATAGCCATCATCACTGATAATTATACCGCTGCCGGATCCTTCCTGCTCTTTTGGCATGTCAAAATCCTGGAACGGGAAGAAGAACTGCGAATGGGGATTTTCCACCTCCGAAACAACCTGAATCTGCACAATCGAAGGGGTTACTTTATCTGCGACTTCAATAAATGACTGGCTGAATGAGTTTGCATCTGCATTCAGATTTACCGGCGGGTTACTTGAACCCAGGAAAATATCCGCCAGTCCGGGCCGGACCCAGTTAAAACCGGATACCAGGATTGCTCCAAGAATTATTCCGGTCACAAGTAGAGCAGCTACGCCCAAGAATCTTTTAGCCATTATTCTTATTCCTCTTAAACATTAACAATTTCATTACTGGAATCAGATGCTCTTAATTGATTTTAGTCCCTGAAACTCGGGTATCTGATACTTCAGAAAACTCTCGAGCATCGAAATCAGCCTTATTGCCCCCCCAGGCTGCAAACCTGACTCTCTGTTTCCGCTTTTTAGACAATGAAGTGCATTGAAAAGTTCCTGACTTACATGCACCGTGTGGGGAATTTTTTGGGCACAGTCAGAACAAAGTACGCCTGCCGTATTATTCAGACCTGCCTCATCTTTGGTATGATCGGCGGCACGTCCGCAATTTGAACAGAACTGAGTGGAAAGCTCATAGCCGGCAAGCTCAATGAAAAAAATAAAAAAACGGAGAAACGTTACCGCAGGGAGTTCCGCCTTCTGGTCAAACCGGTAAAGGATTTTTCGTAATCCGGCATAAAGCCGCTGATTTTCCTCATGCTCCTTTACGAGATACTGAAACAACTCAAGCACGGCATGAGCATGAAGCAGAGAATCATAGTCCTCCCTGATGTTGCCAAAAAAGGCAACCATATCCGCCTGAGTAAGCAGCTGAACCTCCCTGACATCTTTATTGTAGAGTACAATAGAAATGAGGTTAAGTATATCAGCGGTTCTGCCGATCTTAGAATTTTTATCTCTTCCGGCTTTTATTAGAGCTGAAATTTTTCCAAGCTTTTGTGTGTAAAGTACAACGATCTTACTGGTATTGCTGAAATCATAAGTATTCAGCACCACTGCCTCGGTTGTGATGATCGCGCTCATTTGCTGAATGCATAGGGATAAGAGTAAAACCCCTTGTCCGTGATGATTCCTGAGATAAGATGAGAAGGGGTAACGTCGAAAGCTGGATTTGCGGCCGGATATGTTCCGGAGGTTATCTGAACTCCTCTTGCGGAGTGGAGTTCTGAAGGTGACCTGAACTCAACTGGAATTGCAGCTCCGCTGCTGATTTCCGCATCAATCGTACTGAAGGGGGCCGCGATATAAAAAGGGATTTTGTATATACTGCAAAGCTGTGCAAGCATCAGTGTACCGATCTTATTTGCCGTATCCCCGTTCGCTGCAATCCTGTCTGCACCGGCTATGGCAAAATCAATTTCCCCTCTGTCCATAAAAAAGGCTGACGCAGAATCAGCTATTAAACGAAAAGGAAGTCCCGCCTTGTCAAGTTCAAAGGCTGTGAGCCTTGCCCCCTGCAGGAGAGGTCTGGTCTCGCAGGCGGTGATCAGCCGGAGCGGATTCACTTTGTGCAGCTGTTTTATTACTCCGAGCGCCGTTCCTTCTCCGCCGACGGCAAAAGCACCGGTATTGCAGATAGTAATCGGATTTTTTTTCCCAGCCAGAAGTTCACCTCCAAAAACCGAAATGCTCCGGCAACTTTGTGCATCGGCCTGATGATATGCCAATGCTGTATTTATACAGTCGTTATAATCCCCTCCGCTGCTCAATACTGTATATATTGTATCCAGTCCGTGAAACAGATTAACAGCCGTCGGACGTGTTCTTTTAAGCCGTTCATAAGCATTATGAAATATCTCTTTATTCCCCTGCTTATAACTTAACGCAAGTGCGTAAGCTGCAGCGCATCCAATGGCGGGAGCACCGCGGATTTCCAGACGTTCAATGGCAAGGGAGATCCGCTCATAATCATTACTTCTGACCTTTACTTCTTCAAATGGAAGGCGGGTCTGATCAATAAAAAAGAACGAATCCCCCTCAAATCCCAGAGCCTGCAAATCAGAGGTTTTCATCAAACCTTGACAAAGCCAAAAATTCTCTGTAGCGGTCCTGAATTCTCAGATAGCTGAGTTCTTCAAGTTCTTCTGTACTGAACTTTTCAACAGAGAATGATGCCATTGTGCTTCCGTAGATTACGGCACGTTTAATGTTCTCAACAGAGAGATCCTGTGTTTTATAGAGGTATCCGATAAATCCGCCGGCAAAAGTATCACCAGCTCCGGTCGGATCGAAGATCATTTCCATCGGATATGCCGGCGCTGAGAAAATCACATCTTCACTGAAGAGCAGTGCACCATGCTCACCTTTTTTAATAATGAGAGTTTCAACACCCATGCCTCTGATGAGTTTAGCAGCTTTAATCAGATTAGGTTCATTTGCAAGCAGACGCGCTTCGGAATCATTAATAATAAGGACATTTACTCTGGGAAGCAGCGACATCAGTTCATCCTTTTTGCCCTCAATCCAGTAATTCATGGTATCACAGACAACAAACTGCGGCTTATCCAACTGATCAAGCACTCTTTTCTGAAGAACCGGATCAATGTTACCCAGGCAGACGAATTTTGATTTCCTCTGAAGATCAGGGATTACCGGATCAAATTTCTCAAACACATTCAGTTCGGTCAGCAGTGTATCACGTGAATTGAGATCATAGTGATACTTGCCGGCCCAGCGGAACGTCTTGCCGCCTTTAACTACCTGAAGGCCGTCCAGATCAATATTGTGAGATTCAAGCATCTTCAGATACTTCTGCGGGAAATCATCTCCCACAACCGCCACAACATGCACCGGTCCTGAAAAATATGAAGCCGAGAGAGAAATATATGTGGCAGATCCGCCGAGTGCATTATCAACCTTATCAAAAGGAGTTGCAACGGAATCAAGCGCCACTGAACCAACTACGAGTAGACCCATGGGTATATCCTTATTTTATAATGTAATTTCAACAAAATTCAGAAACGAAATTCTTGCCGAGATATATTCGGCAATGATGCTGACAGCATTCCGCTGTCCGGGCCAGGCAAGTCTTTCTGAAGCAGCACCGGCCTCTGCCCACATATATTCAGTATGTTCATCAGAAAGGGTAACGGTGCTTTCATAAGGCACCTCAAACAGAAAAACCGGGATAATGGTTACACTGTCATCCTTCGGATAATAGAAGGAATTAATTGTCGGGACAACCCACATTTTATCGGGTGAGAGCCCGGTCTCTTCCCTGAGTTCGCGTATCGCCGCCATATATGCGGGCTCATCTTGATTAATCCGGCCGCTCACCATCTGCCAGAGGCCGGGATAGATTTCACTCTCGGCTCTTTTCAGGAGAAGGAATTCCGTTACCTCATCTTTTCTCCTGATGATATGTGCTTCAATAATTCCTGATTTTACCTGCATCCGTGTTTCAGTATTTCAGCAGTGAATGAATAGTTCTTCCCGGCAGTCTTGCTGCACCGCCAAGGAATCCCAATTCAATGATAAACGAACATGCTTCAACTTTACCGCCTAGCTGCTCAATCAATGAAATCGTTGCGGCAGCAGTACCTCCGGTTGCTAGCACATCATCATGCAAAAGGACCCGGTCACCCGGAACTATTGCATCACGGTGCATTTCAAGTGAGTCAGTACCATATTCAAGCTGATAGGTTACTTTTATTGTATCCGCAGGAAGCTTTTTCGGCTTGCGCACAGGAATAAATCCTGCATTCAGTTTTAACGCCAAAACTCCTCCAAGGATAAAACCTCGTGACTCGATGGCAACTACCTTGGTTATTCCAAGATCCTTCACCTGAGCATAAATTGCATCAGTTGCAGATTTAAATGCCTGAGCATCTTTGAGGAGAGTGGTGATATCTTTAAAGATGATTCCCTTTTTTGGCCAGTCCGGTATATCCCGGATGATATTTCTAAGATCCATAATTATTCCTTACGTAAAAATGTACTGATTCCGGATATAAAATCGTCCGATCTTCTGCTGACTGCGTTTAGACTGACACAATATTCAACTGCCTGCTCTATGCTCAGACGGCCGACTTCCCTGATAAGTTTCTTGGTTTCACCAATACTGAAGGATGAATTAACGGAAAGCTTTTCAGCGAACAATTGCGCATCCTGCAAAGGATCATCAGAAAGTTGATCTGCAAAGCCATAGTCATATGCTTGTTGAGCATCTATAATCTCGCCTGAAATAAGCATCCGTCTTGCTTTTGATTCACCGATTCTTTTAATCAGAAAAGCCGAAACTATTGCCGGCAGAAACCCTATTTTAACTTCTGAATAACCGAATTTTGCGGTATTCTTCCCTGCGATAATATAATCAGTGCAAGAAGCCAGTCCGCAACCGCCTGCAATTGCCGGTCCGTTCACAGCTGCAATGGTCAGTTTATCGCTCTTATATATCATGTAAAATAAACCGGAAAGCTCATCAGAGTCTTTATAGTTTTCATTGTTATCGAAGACACTAATCTGTTTAAGATAAGCAAGATCCGCTCCTGCACAAAAACTTGTACCCGCTCCGGTTATGATGATAGCTTTAATAGCAGGGTCGGCTGAACAATCCGCAAAGAGTTTTTTAAATTCACTTACGAGGCCGGGACTAAGTGAGTTTCGTTTTTCCGGCCTGTTAAGCGTAATAACAGCACTTGATCCCCTGAGTTCATAATTTACCAGACTCATAACCTTCTGCTCACCTTTCTTGATGCAAATTGTCTGAACTGATCAAAGCTGTAACAGTTTATCACTTCACCGGCAGTTATTCCTGCTTTTCGTGCTGTCATTATGCCAAAATTAACAAACGCTATCTGATCAGCAGAATGTGCATCCGCATTTATGGCAAACTTAACCCCTTTTTCTCTTGCGTAAAAAAGATATCTCCAATCCGTATCAAGCCGTTTAGGATTAGCATTTATCTCAAGTGCAACATCATTGGCAGCACAGGCATCAATCACTTTAAACAGGTTCACGGGATAGGGGTCACGCTTCAAAAGAATCCTTCCGGAAGGATGCGCAAGGATATCGGTATAAGGATTCTCAATAGCTTTAATAATTCTTGCGGTCATTTCCTCTTCAGTCAGATTCAGCCTGCTGTGAATGGAAGCAACCACGAGAGTGAAATTCTTCAGTATCTCTTCAGGATAATCAAGACTGCCATCAGCAAGGATATCAGACTCAATCCCCTGAAAAACTCTCGATCCGGAATCTCTTACTCTTTCTATCTCTTCAAGCTGCTTTTCAATTTTAGCAGGAGTAAGTCCGCCTGCGTAAAAAGCGCTCTGACTATGATCGCAGACAACAGAATAATCATAACCGGCCTGCTTTGCAGTTTCAACCATTTCCGCTACGGAATTAAATCCGTCAGAATAACTGGTATGAAAATGAAAATGTCCCTTAAAGTCCGTCAGGTTTAGTTCCGGCAGCTTATAATCTTTAATCCACTGGGATTCAATAAACTCAGACTCCCTGTTCTCAGGTGCTATATATGGGAAACCAAGATCTTTGAAGATTTTCTCTTCAGAATCACTGGACTGGCCGGCATAAGAGATTGCGGAAAGAAATTCAGGGCTGCCGGTTGTTTTAAACAAAGTGCTGTAAAACTGATCTCCTGAGGATGTAACATATATTCTTACCTGCAAAGCCATATAATAACCCTCAATCACTGATTCAGCCAGGGTTGATTCGGTGATGAAACGTGCTGATTCCTTCTGAACATACTCTGCTGATTCGGCAAGTATAACGAACTCAAGAGCTGAAAAAATCTCATTTATTCTTCTGGCTTCGCCGGTATATGAAATCTTTGACACCCCTTTAATACCGGATATTTTTGTTTCAAGTTCACTGAGTAAACGGAACCCTTTATCAATCAGGCAAAATTTTTCGTTTTCTGTTATTTTTTGTAATTCTTCACTGATTTTTTCTTCAGTTTTAGTCCCGAATCCCTGCAGGCCTGCAATCAGATTATTTTCCGCAGCCAGAGCCAGGGAAGACCTGTCAGTTATCTGTAATTCATGATAAAGTTGTGCGGCTTTCTTTGGTCCGATCCCTTTAATAGAAAACAGTTCAGTAATTCCCTTAGGGAGTCCGCTTATAAGTTCTGCGTGCAGTTTTGAATTTCCAGATGCTACAAAATCAAGGATGACCGGCTGTATTCCCTTTCCGATTCCTTTTATATCACTCAGACGTTCCTCCGCAATCAGCACCATGATATCGCCATCATACCCGCGAATGCTGTTGGCACCATTGCGGAAAGCTTTCACTTTGAAAATATTCTCATTATTGAACTCCATCATATCCGCGATTTCGTTCAGATGCTTTACTATTTCTTTTTTTACCGGGAGCATATCAGGTCATCACGAAATAGGTAATGGAAAATCCTAATATATATCCTGCACTAAGCTGATAAACGTCATGGCAGCGCAAGTATATTCGCGACCACCAGACCGCCGCAGTAATGCCGAGGGAGATAAAAAACAGGGGACCGCCAAACAAAAATAGTAAGGCACCCGGAACTGCCGTACCCATACTATGGGCACTGATTTTCCAGTACCTGGTAATTGGAATAATAAGAATATTGCAAACAATGTAACTAAGCCAGAATGAATACGGCACTCCGCTAATGCTATGGTAATAAAGCAATCCGCCTCCTGCAAAGAGCAGTCCTGCGCCTATGAGATAAGGAAAACTTCTTTCTTCTTTATTCATAGCCTCATTATCAGTGACCATACCTTTTTTTCTGAGGATGATAAACACCGCAACTGGCAAAATAGTACCAAAAACCACCGGTACATAAAGCTGCCAGCCTTTCAAATCACCCAGAGAAAAATAAATAAACAGATACGAATAAAGTATCATCATCGGAGGGATAAAAAGATAGGAAACCGTTTTTGCGGCTATATACGCAGGACTCTTCACGAACAGCCTCCGTTATAAATTACCTCAGTTTCTTCAACAGGTTTCTGTGTAATAAATGCTTCCGGATCTTCCTGGTATTTGCGGAGCATTTCCTCAACCTGATCGTAATTTTCAGCTGTCATTAAAGCGGAACGCACGGAGGAGATATTTCGCATACCCTTCATGTAACCGCTGTAAAATTTCCGGTGTTCAATAACGGCTCTTCTCTCCCCTTTTACTCCGACAGCCAGTTTAAGGTGACGAAGGCAGGTTGAAATTCTTTTTTCAATATCAATTACCGTTGAGATTTTTCCGGTTTGCAAAAGTTCCTTTGCCTCAGTAAATACCCATGGATGACCGATCGCGCCTCTGGCGATCATAACTGCATCAGCACCCGTCTCTGAAAAAGCTCTCTGCACGTCATGCGCTGTAAAAACGCTTCCGTTCAGTATGATAGGTATTTGGACACGCTGTTTAATCTTATCAATCCAGGACCAGTCTGCTTCTCCGTTATGCCCCTGAACGCGAGTGCGGCAGTGAACAGTTAGTGCTGCTACGCCTGCATCTTCAAGCCTGGATGCTATTTCAAGAATATTAATGCTTTTTTCATCCCATCCGATTCTTGTTTTCACGGTAACAGGGATTTTCATTGCATCCACAATTTCCCTGATGAGGGTCTGCATTTTATCGGGCTCTTTCAGCAGAGCTGCACCTGCTCCGTTGCCGACAACATTCTTTACCCAGCAGCCGGCATTAATATCAAGCAGGTCAGGTTTATATGAAGCAGCTATTTCTGCTGCACCGACCATTGATTTTAACTCACCGCCATATATCTGAATACCAACCGGGCGCTCCTCATCACAAATCTCAAGTTTTTTATGAGTTTTTGCATTCTTACGAACGATACCCTCTGCATTCACAAATTCCGTGTATACCATATCAGCCCCGAGTTCACGGCAGACGAGACGGAATGATATATCAGTAATATCCTCCATGGGAGCAAGGAGAATTCCTTTTTCTATTTCAACAGATCCGATTTTCATGCCTGCTACTCCGCGTGTACCGGTGCTGCCTCAAGAAGGTTCTTGAGTTTTGTTATACTGTAGATAAAAATAAACAGAGTACAAATTGCCCCTGTCAGGAATGGCACCTCATATCCCAGATACTGGAATGAAAATCCCCCCCAGAGCGGGCCGAGCATCCGGGCAAATGAACCCACAGACTGATTCACACCTAAGACCATTCCCTGTTCCCTCTGAGGAGTGATTTTTGAAATAAGACTGAGAATGGTCGGCTGCAATATTCCGGTACCGAAAGATAAAACCGTAACAACAATTATAACTCCGGTCATATTGATACCGTATGGAATGAAACCGAGACCAAAAATCATAAGCAATGAACTGACAATGATCAGCTGTGTATCGGTATATTTTTTGGATAATCTTCCGATCAGCCCTCCCTGCACCAGCGCGCCTATCAGACCCACGATGCCAAAAATGAAACCATTTTCCATATCACTAAAATGATACTGCTTTGTTCCCAGCAGCGCAAAGGTACCGTATATATTGGCAACGGAAAAAGTGAGTATGAAGAACAAAAGAATAACAATCCCGGTTGCGGGTTTGCTGAAAACCTGCATCATTGCAGGCAGATCAACAATCTTTCTTCTGCCTCCTTCACCTGGCACCCTGTTTTTATTTTCTGGTTCTGGCAGAGCAAAATAGGAGACGATAAGAGCAGCCATTGAAGTAAATGCCGCTGCATAACCTGCATACTCATAACCCCAGTTGGCGAGAATACCACCGGCAAGCGGGCCGAAAACAAAACCCAGACCGAATGCTACACCAATCAGGCCCATACCCTTGGCACGATCCTCACGTGTTGTTACATCAGCGATATACGCCTGGGCAACCCCAATACTGCTGCCTCCTATGCCGCAGATAACACGGGATAAAATCAGCATCAGAAATGAATGTGAGAATGAAAACATCAGATACCCCGCCACATTAAGAAACAATGTAACAAGGATAATCATTCGCCTGCCATATTTATCAGAGAGAGTTCCAAGAAGCGGATTAAAGATAAACTGTACAAATGAATATGCAGCTATTACCAATCCGATCAGTCCCTCTGACATTCCCAGTTCTTTTGTTGCAAACGTCGGAAGAATCGGAATAAGAATTCCGAATCCTAACAGATCAATGAATACAACAATAAATATCAGGGAAAGCGGCAGGTTTTTCTTCATCAACCTTTTTCCATCTCGCGGATGATGGCATCTGCCATTGCATCGGTTGAAACAAATGTTTCTTTGTTGAGATCACGGGTTACTTCTTTTCCGTTCTCAATTACCTTGGCTACTGATTTCTCAATCAGATTTGCAGCTTCCTTTTCTCCGATATAGTCAAGCATCATTACCGCACCGAGAAGTAATGCAGACGGATTGGCAACATTCTGTCCGGCAATATCAGGTGCGGAGCCGTGTACTGCTTCAAAAATTGCTACTCCATCCCCGATATTAGCTCCCGGAGCAACTCCGAGTCCGCCCACTAAACCTGAAGCCAGATCGGATAAAATATCTCCGAAAAGATTGGTAGTAACAATTACGTCGAACTGATACGGATTCATGACCATTTGCATTGCCATGTTATCAACTATTTTGTCATCAAACTGAACATCCGGGTAATCTTTTGCGACATCAATACCTACATCAAGAAAGAGACCGCCGGTATATTTCAGAATATTCGCTTTGTGAACCAACGTCACCTTTTTTCTGCCATGGGTGCGCGCATATTCGAATGCATACCGGATTATCCGCTCTGAACCCCGCTTAGTAATGATACCGATGGTTTCTGCTGCTGAACGGCTGCTGTCAATATAGTGTTCAATGCCTGAGTAAAACTCCTCAAGGTTTTCGCGAAAGATCATCAGGTCAATGTGGTCGAAATAAAGTGTTTTAATCCCCTTAAAGGTCTTCGCCGGGCGCTGGTTTACAAAGAGTTCAAATTCTTTCCTGAGTGCCACATTTACACTGCGGAATCCTTTTCCAACTGGCGTAGTGAGCGGGCCTTTAAGTGCTACTTTGTTCTGGGCGACAGAATCTATCACCTGCTGAGGAAGCGGGTCATGGAATTTGGAAAGTGCGGCAAGCCCTGCATCCTGCACATCCCAGTCAATTTCTACCCCTGAGGCTTTGATGATTCTGACAACTGCTTTGGAAATTTCCGGACCTATCCCATCCCCGGGAATTAAGGTAATTTTATGACTCATATGGATTTTAAGTTTTGAGAAATGTAAATTTTAAATGTACGGAGATTTCAGGCAATTTTTTAGCCGAAACCCCCCCCTATCAGCCTTTCAGACCGGCTAATGACTACAATTACGCATTGGAAAAACTCCGATTTTTCTGTCAAAACGGGTAAGAATTTCCCTCGAATCCTCGTATGATCTCCTGAATGCTGCCCTCTGGGATTTTGAAAGAAAACCATACTGATGTTCACACCCTGATGCTGTTGACGGAAGTATTCTGTAAGTTCTCTTCCCGTCAATATCACCCTTAAAAACCCAGGTCGGCAGGAAATCCGCCGTAGTTAAAGTGGCTCTTTCAGCGTTTTTTTCGAAACTAAGATATAGTACCGCCCCGGCATCCGAATACCTCCATTGCTGGTTTGAGAAGAAATTCCCAAGAGAGTATGCTGTGAATTTTCTTGTCAGACCTGATGAATCCGCCAAAAAAACGGCAGGCTGCAAAACATGGGGATGACTGCCTATAATAACATCTGCCCCGGCTTCCCGGGCCCAGTCATTTACCTGTTTTTGATAATTATCAGGTTCCCGTTTATACTCCTGACCGTAATGATAAAGAACGATGATAATATCGGCTTTAAGTTCTTTCGCCTTCAGAATATCTTTTTGTATCAGTTTTTTATCAATCAGATTAATAAGATAGTCCTTTCCCTTTGGAACCGGTTTTCCGTTGGTCCCATAAGTATAATTCAGAAGCGCAAAAAAGATGCCATTTATTTTGAGAATCCTCAGAGAATCGCGGTCTGTCTGACTGGAATAGGTTCCTGTGCTTCCAATACCCTGTCCTTTAAGCACATCAAGAGTTCTGAGAAGTCCTTTTTCCCCTCTGTCAAGGGAGTGATTGTTGGCAGTGACCAAAAAATCGAATCCGGCTTCTTTTAAAGCCAAGGCATATTCATCCGGCGAATTAAAATCCGGGTAACCGGAAAACTTCATCTCTCTTCCGCTGAGGACAGTTTCCAGATTTCCGATGGTCAGATCAGCGTAGGAGAGCTCTGACCGTATATACTCGTAGTAAGGGGTGAAATCATACCCGCTGTCAGTTTTGGCATATTCAAACTGCGGACTGTGGCACATAAGATCACCGGTAAATGCGAGAAGTGCCTTACCATTTCTGTTGTCTTCTTCTGTTTTTCCCTGCGGATTGGCAGCAGAACTGAACAGAATGAAGAGTATCAGGAAGAGCCGTACATATAATCTTTTCATAAACAGAAAAGCCGGGTTTGTTGAACCCGGCTCATAAAGAAAACTACAAAAAAGTTATTCAGCCGAACTGCCTTTGCGGGAGTTCTTTACATCCTGAATATCAATTCTGATGTCCTGAGCGAGTTTCTTAAGGTCGCTAAGGCCTTTTCTTAATCTTGTTCCGGCAGCAGAGTTTCCTTTTTCATAGAACTTCTGAAAATCGCCTTCAAGATTTTTTAACGCATCGAGCAGTTTGTTGTATTGATCCATTCGTACCTCCTGATGTTTATTTATTTAGAATTTTCAAGAACTAATTCCGCGATATCTTTAACCTGAACCGTCTCGGTTTTATCATGAGCTTTCACTCCGTCAGTCATCATGGTCATACAGAACGGACAAGCAGTTCCGATGGTAGTAGCACCGGTTTCGAGAGCTTCCCTGGTTCTCTCTTCATTTATTCTGCCTCCCTCCACGTCTTCGAGGAACATTCTGCCGCCACCGGCACCACAACAAAATCCCTTAGAGCGGTTTCTCTCCATCTCAGTCAGTTCAACTGATGGTGCCGCGTCAAGCACTTCTCTCGGTTCTTCGTATATATCATTATACCTGCCAATGTAACAGGAATCGTGATATGTTACATTAAGCGGTTCCTCGGCTTCTTTCATTTCAATCTTGCCGGTTTCAATAAGCTCATGAATCAGTTCGCTGTGATGCTGCACTTCATAATTCCCGCCAAACTGGGGAAATTCATTCTTCAGTGAATTGTAACAATGCGGGCAGGCGGTAACAATTTTCTTAACGCCATAACCGTTTAGAACTTCAATATTCTCCTGCATCATGGTCTGAGCGAGATACTCATTCCCAAGCCGGCGGGCTGTATCACCGTTGCATTTTTCCTCGGAGCCAAGAATGCGGAAATCAATATTCCCTTTCTGCATGATACTGGCAAACGCTTTGGTAACTTTCTGATACCGGCTGTCAAATGAACCTGCACAGCCAACCCAGAAAAGCACTTCTCCGTTAGGATCTTCGGCCATTGTTTTTACATTCATTCCCTCAGACCAGGCAGCTCTGTCCGCCGGATTAAATGCCCAGGGTGAACCATTCGTTTCCAGCGATTTGAATACATTATTAAGCTCAGAGGGAAAATTGGATTCAGTAAGCACCAGATGACGCCGCATATCAACAATTGAGTCAACATGCTCAATCATAACCGGACACTCCTGAACACACGCCATACAGGTTGTGCACTGCCACAATTCCACATCACTGATGTAATCATGCACGAGAGTGCGTTCGTATATAACACTCTCTTTTACGCCGGCGGTCACGAGCATACCTTTATCTTCCGTTCTTCTCCGGATATCAACAATTATTTTTCGCGGTGAAAGCGACTTGCCTGTCGTGGCGGCGGGGCAGACCGATGTGCATCGTCCGCACTCTGTGCAGGAATAGCCATCCAGAATCTGTTTCCAGCTCAGTTTTTCAATATCATCAGCACCATAGGATTCAATCGTTTCATCCTCAAGGTTAATCGGCCTGAGCGCCCCTTTCTTTTCATCAAACTTTGAAAAATAGACATTGGGAATGGATGAAAGAACATGGAGGTGTTTGGAGTAAGGAAGAAAATTCACAAATCCAAGAACTACAAGGATATGAATCCACCAGCAGATTTCATATATATCATAAGATGCCTGGGAAAACGGGTCAAATAGTCTTGCAGCGAGAAAGGTACTGACCGGGCGGATTTCATATTCAGCAAAAACAAATCCGTTCTTGGCTACATGCGCCATATTCTGGCCGAACATACTCACAACTACCAGCATAATCATCGTGAGAATAAATGCCGCATCAAGCTGCCCGTGGCGTTCCGATTTCAGACGCGGTACTTTTTCGATGAACCTGCGGTAAAGAGAATACAATACAGAGCCTATAACGAGAACTCCGAAGACATCCTGAACAACGGTCACCACAGCATAAAGCGGACCAAGAATTTCCCAAGTAAAGGGGGAATAAAATCCCTGTATGACCGCCTCAAGCACTGCTGTAATAAACAGCATGAAACCCCAGAAGATAAGAAAGTGAAGAGTACCCGCAACCTTATCTCTGAGAAGTTTGGTTTGTCCGAATGCAATGACAAATACATTTTTGAGCCGGCGGCCAGGATTATCGAACCGGTCCTCTTTTGTGCCAAGGAGCATAAAAGAGATCAGTCGTCTGGTGCTATAGATAAAAAATCCTGCTGCCGCAAGAAAGACTATGATGAAAACGATATTCTTAATGCCAAACACGGAGCTGGTCTCTTTTACTTTTTAACAGTTTTATATATACCATAGGTCAGCGCCATCTTGACAACCGACCAGAGACTGAAGATGCCTGCGCCAACAAACAGTGCCTGATTCAGATCACTTACGTAAAAGATATTAAGGAACGCAACACCACTAAGCAGAATTACCGCATTGCCGGCGAGGATGGAAAGAACAGATGCAACAGTGCTTTTATAGTTTTCAATAATGAGTCCGGTGATATATGCTGCAACAGGGAAAGCGAGAAGATAACCTCCGGTAGGACCGATCAGTCTGGCAAAACCAACCGTGGCATCCGCTGACATAGCAAAAACCGGAAGACCGGTTAATCCCAGCGCAAGATACATGATCTGGCTGAGGGCGCCTTTCTTTGCACCAAGGAGTGCACCGGCCAAGACCACAACGACACTCTGCAAGGTGAAAGGAACCGGCTTTACCGGAATGCTTATCTGTGCGGCAGCCGCAGTCAGAACTGCAAAAAGGGTGATCCGGAATACATTACCGGCAGCATCGGATGATGTTAAAAGTGACTTTAATTTTACTACTGTTGCGCTCATAAGAAAACTCCGTTTACTTAATTATTATCTGGATATAAGAAAACCATTAAATCGGTTACAAATATGCTCTTAACAGGGTGAAAAGTCAAGAAAACAGCCCATAAAGTTTGATTTATGCCGTTTTTTCGAATAAATCCCCCCAATTTATCACTTATCCCGTGGAATTTATGCGCCGGAAAGGTATTTTTTATCCGGAAGGGAAAATTCTAAACTGCTTTATTCACTCTCATCTACGGTTCTGAATACTGTTTTCTATGATTTTGGCTGGCTATGGTTCCTTTTTTGATTATTTTCCAGAGAATAATTAAGAATTTTAGAGTGCTAATTTTGACTGGCAGATGGTCTCTGACAGGAGAAAAATATGGCAAAGTGTTGGATTTTACCGATAAGAGGTTATGCCCTTTTTACTGATTATTCCCTCAATTGATATAAAGTACGGAACCACTGTCCGGGTTGTTCAGGGCATTCCTGAACTCAACTGTTCCGAGTATGGAAACGACCCTGTGGAAATGGCCAGAATCTGGAGAGCTGAAAACGCAAAAATGCTTCACGTGGTTGATTTTGACGGTTTTTCGGCACATTCTGACCGTAACTACGCCATAATCAAAGAAATCTGTTCTTCGGTAATAATTCCTGTTGAATTTGCTGGAGGTATCCGGAATCTGGTGGATGCAGATAATATCTTCTCTTTTGGGGTTTCCAGAGCAGTAATTTCAACGGTGGTATTTGAAGACTGGGATGAATTCTGCCGTATCCTTGATAAGTACGGTCCCAAAAAGATCGTGGTTGCTCTCGACGTCGTAGATAATGAACTGGTTATAAAAGGAAGAAAAGTTAAAACAGGTATTCACCCTCTTGAACTGGCTTACAAACTCAAAACTACGGGAATCGAGAGATTGATTGTAACCGATGTTAAGAGAAACGGTATGCTTTCAGGGCCCAATATTGAACTTTCTCGAAAGGTTGCCGAAACAACCGGCCTGAAAGTAACCCACTCTGGCGGTATTCGGAATAAAGATGAGCTGATGGATCTGCAATCCCTTATTCCTGTCGGTGTAGATTCAGTCATTGTCGGGAGGGCTTTATATGAGAACAGGTTCCCCTGCCAAAAACTCTGGCGTGTTGCAGAAAAGGAAATTTTTAGCTGAGGCAAATCATGAAACAAAAAGAAACCATTAAGCGTGCTGAAAGTTCATTCTGGTCCAACGTTTTCAAGCAACAGCCTCAAGCCTCAGACCTTCATAAAATTCTCCGTCTTGTTCCCCCTTTTACTGATTTCAAAAAGGGGCAGATGGAGGAATTAATCAAGATAATCCACAACCGGCAGTATCAGTCTGGTGAATACATTTTTATGCAGGGTGATCCGGGCATTGCGCTATATATTATCAGGGAGGGCAGCGTGGATATCGAGTACCTTTCTGACAATGGCGAAAAAGTGGTTATTGCTTCTTTCGGGCAGGGTGATTTTTTCGGGGAACTGGCAATGATTGACGGAGACACCCGCTCGGCATCAGCCAGAACAAAAGCCGAAACAAAGCTTTCCATTATTTTTAAGCCCGATCTGGATGAGTTTATACATAAGTATCCTAAAACAGGCGTAAAAATATTGAGTGGAATTTCAAAGATTATTGTCTTACGTTTGAGGAACCTTAATCAGGAATATGTTTCTCTGATTGATGAGTATAACGCATTAAAGGAGAATCAGCATGAAAATAGATAAAATACTCGTTCCGGTTGATTTTTCAGATTACTCGATTGCAGCGCTGAAATATTCAACTGAGTTTGCCCTTGTATTCGGAGCAGAATTGGTAGTCGCCTACGTCCTTGAACCGATGATGTATCCGCCTGATCTCACCGTGGGTCAGATACCACTTCCCCCCTATGAAGCAGAAGTTTCAGATAAAGCAAAAACAGAACTTGAAAAACTGGTTGAACCGTATCAGAATAACGTCAGGATAACAACGATTGTGCGTGCGGGGAAACCATTCTTAGAAATAGTGGATCTTGCCAAAGAAACTGATGCAGACCTTATCATTATTTCTTCACATGGAAGAACCGGTATGGAGCATCTGCTGTTTGGCGGGACAAGTGAAAAGGTAATCAGAAAGGCACCATGTCCTGTTCTGACACTGAGGAATCCGGAAAAAGGATTTAACTTTAAAGAAGTTAAGCAGGGTTAATTTTTTCTCTGTACCACGAAGTCAACTAAAGAAATAAGCGATTCTTTAGCCGGAGTATCCTGAAAAATTTTCAGGCAGTCTTTTGCTTTTCCTGCAAAAATTTCCGCCTGAGCTTCGGCATATTCTATCCCTTTTTGTTCATGCACAAAATCAATTACCTGACGGACAGAATCTTTTTTCCCCTCTTTTTTGATGAGTTTCCTTATGTCCGAGGCCTGGCTCTTGGATACGGAACGTAAAGCATATATAAGAGGAAGAGTGATTTTCTTTTCTTTGATATCACCGCCGATGGGCTTTCCGAATACCTTTGAGGTACCCTCATAATCAAGAATATCATCCCGGATCTGAAATGATATGCCAAGATACTCCCCGAATTTCTTCATGGAAATCCTCTCTTCGGGACTGGCCCCGGCACTCATCGCTCCTATTTCACAGCAGGTTTCAAGAAGGGAGGCGGTTTTATCTGAGATTACTTTATAATATGTCTCTTCATCAATATCAAGTTTTCTTGTTTTCTGAATCTGAAGCAGTTCCCCTTCTGACATTCTGCGCACGGTATCCGTCATTACTTCAAGAAAATCAAAATCCTTATTCTCAACAGAGATCATCAGTCCTTTTGAGAGCAGATAATCACCCATTAGAACTGCAACTTTATTCTTCCAGACTGCATTAATGGAGGGAAAACCTCGCCTCTGATCAGCGTTATCCACCACATCATCATGAACCAGAGTAGCAGTGTGAAGCAGTTCAACCAAAATCGCTCCGCGATAGCTTCTTTCATTAACTTCAGACTGAGTTTTTGCGGCAAGCATTACCAGAAGCGGACGGATCTTCTTTCCCTTCTGCTTCAGAACATAACGGGCAATCAGGTCAACAAGAGGAGTTTTGCTCCTCATAGATTTTTTAAACAGATCCTGAAAGGCATCCAGTTCTGCAGTAATGGGTCTGCTGATTTCTGAAAGATTTAATGATTTCAAGATCTTTTCACTGACATTTTTGAGACAATAATACTGATTTCATAAAGAATAAATAAAGGTACCGCCAGCATAATCTGTCCGACCGGATCTGTTCCGGGAGAAAGAAATGCTGCAATGATCATAATTGCAACCAAAGAGTGACGCCGGAATTTTTTCATGAATTCGGGTGTCAGAATACCAATACGGGAAAGAATAAAAGAGAGAACCGGCAGTTCAAATATGAGCCCTGCTCCCAAAAGTACGCTGAAAAAAATTGACATATAACTGTCAATCGCGAAATCATTTCTGATGGAATCAGAACCAAAGTTTACCGCAAAATCAAGCGTAAGAGGAAGCATCAGGGAGTAGGCAAAAAAGACTCCTGAAAGAAAGCAGAGTGTTGAAGCCGTCACGACAAGTGTTACATATTTCTTCTCATTGCTTCGCAGTGCAGGAGAAATAAACTGCCATAACTGATAAAACACATTAGGTATGCTTACAATCAATCCGCCGATGAACCATACCTGGAAATAAAGGAATACCTGCCCGAATGGCTCAAGATTCTGCAGCACAATTCCTGCTCTGGCAGCGGGGTACAGCAGAAAATTTTCAACGATATAACTGTCGAAGGTGATCACCACAACCGCACCTGCCACCGTGCCGTATAATATATATATAATACGTTTACGGAGCTCTTCAAGGTGCTCCATAAAGGTCATCTCTGCATCGGCAGAGTTATCCTCCTCATCCTGAAACGGCTGATCTAAAGGCGCCACGTTAATCTAAATAGTCAGCGTATAGCGGAAATGATTTGCAGAATTCTGCTACCGCGGATTTTATTGCAGAAAGTTTTGTGCTGTCAGCATGACCTTCAACGGCATCATTAATAAATCCTGCAATTGCATCCATATCAGCCTCGTTCATACCGCGTGTGGTAACTGCGGGTGTTCCGATCCGGATTCCGCTGGTTACAAATGGTGAACGGGAGTCAAATGGTACCATATTCTTATTTACGGTAATTCCGGCCTCACCGAGTGCAATTTCGGCCTGTTTTCCGGTAATGTTTTTATTTGAGAGATCAATCAGCATCAGGTGATTATCAGTACCGCCTGAAACAACGGAATATCCCATTCCGGATAATGCCGAAGCCAGTCTTCGTGAATTGGCTACAACCCTTTTTGTATATACTCCGAACGAATCCTGCAGCACTTCACCAAATGCAACTGCTTTAGCCATGATAATATGCATGAGAGGACCTCCCTGAATACCCGGCATGACTGCAGAATCAAGAAGTTCGGACATCATTTTCAGTCTGTCCCCTTTTGGTGTTTTAATACCGAAGGGATTCTCAAAATCTTTACCCATCAGAATAACACCGCCGCGGGGTCCGCGTAGTGTTTTATGCGTGGTGGAAGTTACAAAATGACAATGCGGTAATGGAGTGTTAAGCAACCCCTTGGCGATTAAACCTGCAGGGTGAGCCATATCGCACAATAAAAATGCACCGACTGAGTCAGCAATCTCGCGGAGACGTTTATAATCCCAGTCACGTGAGTAAGCACTTCCTCCGGCAATAATCAGTTTCGGTTTTCCCTCATGAGCAAGCTGTTCAATCTGTTGATAATCAAGGAGTCCGGTTTCCTTTTGAAGTGTATAACCAGTTGGTTTGTAAAGCTGTCCTGAAAAATTAACCGGTGAACCGTGAGTGAGATGACCGCCATGTGCAAGACTCAGGCCAAGGAAACTATCCCCCGGCTTAAGAATGGTCATAAACACAGCCATGTTTGCCTGTGAACCGCTGTGGGGCTGGACGTTTACATATTCTGCATTATAGATACTCTTGAGGCGGTTGCGTGCTATATCCTCCGCAATATCAACGAACTCACATCCTCCGTAATAACGCTTTCCGGGGTAACCCTCAGCATATTTATTCGTAAGGATGGAACCGGCTGCCTCCAGAACAGCCGGACTTACAAAGTTCTCGGAAGCAATCAGTTCGAGATTCGTCTGAAGACGACCCGTCTCCAGTTTCAGAACCTCAAATATTTCAGAATCATTTTTCAGATGTCTGGTCATAATATATATTCCTGTTTAAGGTACAGTAATGCTTCTGCCTATCCAGCCGTAGCAGCTTCCGGTAATTTCAACTCTCTGACCGGATTTGAGTTTTCTGAAGAAGTAATCTTCCTTCTGGGGTACTGAAGACTGCAGCGCAGAAATTCTTTCTCTTGCCTGAGTAGTCGTCGGATCCATATTAAATGCTCTTCTGTAAGTTTCAACTGCAAGCTGATAGACGCATTTATCCATGAATTCAAATCCGCAGTTTCTTGCTGCAGTTTCATAAAGGAGTCCTTCATAGAAAATCGGCAGTCCCCAGTTATTTCCGATTTCTGAAGCTTTCTGGAACTGTACTCTTGCAGCGGAAAGCTGACCTTTGTCTTTTAACGCAATGCCAAGATTGAGGTAATGCTCACGGGTAGTAGGTTCAAGTTCAATCAGTTTTTTATATGCATCAATTGCAGCATCAAGCCGGTCGAGTTTGTAATAGAGTGATGAAAGCTGATTCCAGTAATTGATGGTTGCCGGTGATTTCTTAACCATGGTTTCTAATGCGGCAACCGCTAATTCCTGTTTTCCGGCCTTAAGGCAGAGTGATGTATATTTCCAACCCTTGGTAAGGTTTTCAGGATCCTGATCCCATGCCTTTTTCGCAAGTTCGATAAGTTCATCAATACTCTCAACCAATCCTTCAAGTTCAGTATTCCACTGAGGATTATTCGGCTCTTTTTCACTCAGGAATGTAAAGAAATCAATAGCCTGTTCTTTCTTTTCTGGATTCTCTTTTGCAATTGCCTTATAAAGCTGTCCGAGTCTGTTGTAGTAATACATTGCAACGGTTGAATCAAGAGCAATCGCCTTTTCATACTCAACTGCAGATTCAACAGCAGGCCAGTTCAGCCAAACCTCAGCAATAAACGCTTTCTTAAGCTGAAAGTACGACTGGCGCTCCGGATAATTTTCGAGTGCAAGATTATATAGATAGAGCGTTGTATCCTCAACTGCCTTTTTCTTCACCTCATCAAAGTTTGATGAATCACGGAAGAACCAGACGATATCTTCCATTTTAAAGTAAATCCACTTTGCAAACCTTTTAGGATCAGTTCTCAGTACTTCCCACCCGTAAGGATAAGCACTTTCATAATCGCGGTTTTTGTGGTATTCTGAGAATAAACTGTATTTAGTAATCAGTTGTATACTGTCATTGGCTGTTGCCGCATTAAGCATGCCTGCTGCCTGAACAGGGGCAGCAAATGCTAAAAATAAGAATGTAATGATTGCGAATACTTTTTTCATAGTAGTCATCTTTCCTGTTGTAAAAACCAAATCTCACCAAGACTCATACCCGCGTGGAGTCTGAAAATATTTTCCTTAACCAGCCCGTTGTCTGTTGTGCCTCTGCGAATATACTGCAGACTCAGATCGAAATAACTTTCCGGTGAGAGACTGAATGAAACGCCGGCCGATGCACCAATTTCAGTAATTGACTGCCCGTTGATAACCAGAGGTGTTTTTTCATAGAAAATACTTCCGCGGTATATCTCGCTGTCAAAATTTCTGTCCCGGTCCTTAACCCGGTATTCAAATCCGCTTCCGATACGCATCATATCCTGCATATTCGGATCCTTCATCCCGTTTACCTCATAGGATGACCAGGACTGGGTAATCATATCAAGGTGTACCCGCATAAACCTGTTCAACTGCAGTGAAGCACCAAATGACAGCTTGAGCGGAATCTGAGCGGAGCCGGCTCCGTAGCTCAGTGTATCAATCACGATATTGTTGCCCCCCGCAAAAAGCGAATCACTGGTAAATTTGTTAAAGTAACTCATAGCAAAACCAACTCGAATTCCTGGTATTACTTCTTCTACACCAAGAATCCCGGAAAGTTCCGGAGAGATAACCCCCGCATCAAACCCGACTCCCTTCATTCTGTATGATTTAGAAAAATCAGTCTTTAACGATGCACCATCAGTAAAGCTGACGGTATTGAGATAAGACATTTTTCCGAAGTAATAATTGAGCGCGGCTCCGATGCGGAAATCACCTGCGGGTTTCCATGAGCTTCCAATATACAGTTTTGCCAGTCCCCCTTCTCCTTTTGCTTCCTGTATATAATCCGAACCTATCCGGCTGTCTTGTCCTCTGACTTTCATATCATAATTCACTGATGAATATGGCAATAATCCAAGCGATACTCCTATTCCGTTTTTACCGCTTACGGGAAAAGCGAAAGAGAAACCGCTGAAGTACCCCTGAGCAGCATAGCTGCTTAAGGATGCATCTTCTGAAGAATTACCTATCAAAACCGTGCCAAACTGAAAGCGGGTGGAGGTGAGTGCACTCCATGAAGCAGGATTAGATGTTGCAACATAATCATGCACCAGATCAGATGTGCCAAATCCGCCCAAACCGGCACTTCTTATACTTTGAGAGCCTTCTATTGAGCCTAAACCAAACCGGGAATACAATGAATAATTCTGTGAAAAAACAGATGCGGTAGTCAGAATAATGGACAGGAATGTATAATTTATAAGATTTTTCATCATCACTCCGCAACCGAATAATAAATTTGTAATCTTGGCCGCAGTGCCGGGTCTGGATGCGTTGTTGAATAAAGTACAAATCGCTCGACACCATCAGTAATGGAGCCGGGAGTTAATGCAATACCCTGATTATTTTCCTGAAACAGCATTCTGGTAATAATTGAAGTAACTTCCCCGGTAAACGTCGCCCCTGACCGGATTAGCTGAGAGGACGTGATATTTTCATAAGTGTTCGCAAGACTGTCTGACATAAAATATGCATACAGTACATTTTCGAAATTATTGCCGGTCTTTGTATTAACCGTGTCCACATGAAGTGTGAGAACAGCTTTGTTAATAATTGCTGCTGCCGGCAATTTGCTCAGATCAAAATGGAGTTTGGAAAAATCGGTAAATCCGCTTCTTACAAGGAGACGGTCTCCTGGCAGTGTCAGAGCCCCCCCCTCAATCAGGTGTATATCTTCCAGCAGGAAGTAAATCACCGTATCAACATAAGCCCCTGACTTTTCAAGGATAAGTTCAATCGAGGGAATAATCATTTCATCAGTGGAAAATGATCGAAATCCGGCAATCCTGTCTGCACCGGGAGCGCCGGTGATCAAAATGCCGTTATTAACGAATCCTGTTGTATCAGAAACTGAATACAGCCACTCTTTTACCAGCGGAGTCTTAAGATTAAATGTATATACAGAATCGGATGAGAACTGGGACCCTGATTCTATGAGATTTACGCGGGGAGCTATCAGGTCAGGTATATTGTCATTATTCAGACTGCCAGATGACCAGTTGTTATATACTTTATAAACTTCAAGCGGGACATGTACCGATGTATCACCATAAAAGTAGAACGGGGTTAAACGAACCTTTGCTGATCGGATGATGAGACTGTCCTTGCGGAGATCTTCTTTATAGGGGAAGATGGAAAAATCGAACCGGATCAGTGAACTTGCGGTAATACCATCTGCCCTTCCCGCGAGGAAGTATGATGCGCTGTTAAGAGAAACTACCCTTCTGAAATTAGCTGAACTTTTAGTGACAGAATCGGTCTCGGAGTCGTAACTTTTAATAGTAATTTTATCGGGGATTAATCCTGAACCTACTGAAGCAGGGTCATCACCGCAGCCCGAAACTATGAGCAATGCGGAAAGAAAAAGCAGAGTCCTAAAACCCCTTTTCATTACTGTCCTTGGAAATAAAATCACAAACCTCCGAAAAATTATAAGCTACAAAATTGGGGAAAAGGTGATGGTTTTGCAACCCAGAAAATGATTCTGGCTCAGAAAAATCACTGTGTGAAAAAAGAATTGAAGTAATACCGGCATTATAACCTGCCTCCGCATCGGTTAATTTATCTCCTATGACATAAGAAGCAGCGGGATTAATCTGGTAGTCTTTGATGCCTTTGATAATCATGCCCGGAGCCGGTTTTCTGCAGCCACAATCCTGTTTATCGCCGTATTCCGGATGATGCGGACAATGGTAAAAATGACTAATTCGTACCCCTTGCTCCTCGAGAAGAGTTCTCACCCTGAAATTGACTGCCTCCAGATCCTCCGGAGTCAGATAGCCGCGGGCGATTCCGGACTGGTTAGATATGACCAACAGGAGGAAGCCGTACTTTTCCTGAAGGAATTTTAACCCCTCTGCACACCCGGGAACCAGTTCTACCATTCCCGGATCGTTAATATAGCCATAGTCAATATTTATCGTGCCGTCGCGGTCAAGGAAGAGGGCACGGTTCATTTACCGCTGAGAATCGTTTTATAGAGATCAACATAACGCTTAGCTGAGGCCTGCCAGCTAAAGTCAACTTTCATTCCGTTTTTAATAATCTTATTCCAGACCTTTTTATTTTCATAGACAGAAAGAGCACGGTCAAGTTCTTTCATGAGCTCTTTTGCATTATAATTCTCAAATACAAAACCGGTACCCTCTTCGGTTGTTTCATCAAAACGGACAACTGTATCAGCCAGTCCCCCGGTCTTTCTTACAACCGGTACTGTCCCATATACGAGGGAGTACATCTGATTCAGTCCGCAGGGTTCAAATTTCGACGGCATCAGATACATATCTGCTCCCGCCTCAATGAGGTGGGCCAGTTCATCGTTGAAACCGATATAACAGGCGAATTTATCAGCATATTTATCACTCAGATTTTCAAAGGCGGTCTGGTATTTCTTTTCACCAGTACCCAGGAGCACGACCTGAACATTCTTTTTCATGATTTCAGGGAAGGCTTCAAGAACAAGATCTATCCCTTTGAAATCATACAGGCGTGAAATTATTCCGATAACAGGGACTGTGGGATCAAACTTCAGAGAAAATCTTTCAACAAGTTCCCTCTTGTTTTCCATCTTCCCTTCCAGTTCCTTTGCGGAGTAGTGGTGCGAAAGAAATGGATCTTTTTCAGGATTCCAGACCGAGTAATCAATACCGTTTATGAGACCAAAAATATCAGATTTCCGTTTTTCAAGGAGCGGAAGGAGTGACCCGGAAATTTCCTTTACTGAGGATATCTCCTGAGCATAACTCTCTGATACCGTGTTGATGTAATGGGCAAACATCAGACCGCTTTTCATAAAACTGAATTTACCATCCTGTAAGACTCCGTCATTTGAATTAAGTTCGTCCGGGAGCCCGGTCTTCTTAAAAGTACTTTTTGGGAAAATACCCTGATAAGAAAGATTATGGATAGTAAACAGGATATTGAACGTTTGAAACTGCGGTTCATTAGCATAAATAGTCTTAAAATATGCCGGAATAAGCCCGCACTGCCAGTCGTTAATATGGATGATATCAGGAACCCAGCCAAGTTTGAGAATAAGCTCAAAAACTGCCCTGTTGAGAAGGATGAACCGCTCATCGTTATCAGGGTAATCATCACCAGTAATCGGATCAGTATAAAGGCTCTTTCTGTTTCCAAAATACTCATTATTTTCAAGGAAGTAAATCTGAACCCGTACTCTCGGAGAAGGCAAAAAGGAGGATTTTATGGAAAAAGTCACCTCTTTATCACCAATAGGTATTGTCAGATCTTTCAGACGGACAACGTCATGAATCTTAAACTTCCGGCTGTCAATAGCACCATATTTTGGAACCATAATCCGGACTTCATGACCCAGTTCATGGAGAACCTGAGGGAGAGAATTTGATACATCTGCCAAGCCGCCAGTCTTAACAAATGGGAACAATTCCGATGTCACGAAAAGAATTTTAAGCTTTTTTGGGACGGCCATTGTAATCCAATATTGTAATCCTGCAAAAATAACAAAATTTCGCCAATTTTTAAAGAAAACCCCTTGATTTTGTCTATTTCGTTTTTATTTTGAAGGTTTGCCTTAAATCCATTCGGGACATTCCTCATCATCCCCATTCTCAAGTAACGGCTTTAAGCCCTCGTTAATCAATCCTTGTATCCGGCTTTTTATACCTCCCTGAGTAAGGAATTACCTGAAAAAGTGGGCGGAAATGATTAAATTTTGAATATATGAAAAAAGAAATTCAACACGCATCGATTGCTATAGGGCTAAGCATTCTTTTTAGTCTTACAGGTTGTACCGCAGTACCTACCGGGGACAGATATTCTCAGGATGACAGGGATCAGAACACCATTCAGGAGGCTGAGAAAACCCGTGATCAGCAGAATGTTGTAAAGCCTTCTCTGATGAGTATTAACTATGAAGAAGTCTTTTCAGGTTACGGCGAAACATTTGTAAAAATCCCGGAAAAAGTTCAATCTGTAACGAAAACGGGACTGTACTGGTATCGCTTTTCCGGCGACCCCATTGAGGAGAGCAGTATCTCTGAAACAGACGGATTTACTCTGCAGGTATTTTTATCCGAATCTGAGCAGGCTGCTGATTCTGTTGCAACACTGCTTTTTGAAAAAACAGGGATAAACGAAATCTCTGTGGAACTTACGGGTGAAAATTATCAGGTATTCTATGGCGGTTATCCTGACTTTTCAACCGCTGCTGAAGCTGTTATTAAGCTTAACGAAAAAGATTTTAAGAACTGTCTTCCCGTCCCCGGAAAGATACGCATCAGGAAAAAATATTGAGCACGGTGCTTTTCCGGGATATTTCAGTTATTTACGGAACCTATCCCGCGGGGACTGAGTATATACGCGGCCGGGACCTCAACCATCTCCCTTCACTTACCGGCCATGCAATCCTCTCAGAGGACGGAATAATCACCGGCCTGTTGGCTGAAAATGATATTGTACCTGATCCGGAATGGGAAATTGTATCACTCAATGGAAAATCGGTAATCCCCGGGCTGGCGGAGTGTCATACTCATTCTGTTTTCGCTGGTGACAGGTCTGATGAGTTTCTTATGAAACTTCGGGGTGCGACTTATGAAGAAATTGCTTCGCGGGGCGGAGGTATAATTTCCACTATGAAACTGGTCCGTAATTCTTCGGAGGAAGAATTACTTGCTTTGCTTCTTCCCCGAATTCAGACGTTCATTGAACAGGGGGTAACAACTCTGGAAATAAAAAGCGGATATGGATTAAGCACAGCCGACGAGCTAAAAATGCTCAGAACAATAAAACGTGCCTCGAAACTGCTTCCTATTGATATTGTACCGACATTTCTGGGCGCTCATACCATACCACCGGAGTTTCAGAATAAACGGAATATATATACGGACCTGGTTTGTAATGAGATGATTCCTGCTGTTGCTGAGGAGGATCTTGCCTGTTTTTGTGACGGATTCCTGGAAAGATCAGCATTTCAGCCGGAAGAAATTGAGAGGATATTTGAAACTGCTCGCCAAAAAGGTTTATCTCTCCGCCTGCATACTGATCAGTTTCATTCTATCGGCGGATTGGAGCTTGGTCTGAGAATGGGATGCAGAAGCGTTGATCATCTTGAAGTTATCTCTGAAGAACAGTCAAAACTCTTTAAGGACTCCCCCACTGCCGCAGTGCTGCTTCCCGGTGTCTCCTATTTTCTGAATTACAATTATGCACCGGCCCAAAGCCTTATCGATGCTGATGCAATTGTGGCACTTGCAACGGATTATAATCCCGGCTCATCGCATATTGACAATATATATCTGATTATGAGCCTTGCGGCGGTCAGAATGAAAATGACCGTTAATGAAATCATCAATGCATATACCATAAATGCCTCGTATGCCTGCGGTCGTGAAAGCACAACAGGGTCACTCTCACCGGGCAAAAAAGCAGATTTCGCGGTAATTGACTATGAGAATCTGAATCAGATTGTTTATCAGACCGGTAAAAACCCCGTTCTGATGACTGTTAAAAAAGGTGAAATTATCCATCAAAAAACCTGAACTCTATGAAAATCATTGAATGTGTCCCCAATCTCAGCGAAGGCAGAGATAAGGAAAAGTTAGAAAAAATAAAAAACCGTATATCCTCTGTTTCCGGAGTAAATCTTCTGAGTTTTGAACCGGATGCAGACTACAACAGAGTGGTAATCACATTTGCCGGTGAGCCGGAAGCAGTCCTCAATGGTGCCCTCGAAACCGTAAGAGCCGGTGCTGAACACATTGATATGAGAACACATAAAGGAGAACATCCCCGGCTCGGAGCAGCGGATGTTGTCCCTTTTATTCCGGTTAAAAATGCGACCATAGAGGAATGTGCAGCTTTGGCTGAGCGCTTTGGCGAACAGATTTCCAGGGAACTTAATCTGCCGGTATATCTTTACGAAGGTGCTGCAAGAACACCACAGCGGAAAAATCTTTCAGATATACGCAAGGGTGAATATGAAGGACTGGAAGCCAAACTGAAAGACCCTGAATGGAAACCTGATTTTGGCGAGGCAGTATTTAACCCAAAACTGGGTGCAACAGTAACAGGCACGAGGTTCTTTCTAATCGCTTATAATGTAAATCTGAAAACCACGGATCTGAGTGTATCAAAAGATATATCTGAAATCATCCGTGAGTCCGGCAGAGTAAAGCGGGATGAAAACGGAAATCCAGTTAAAGTGGACGGCAAAACGGTCAAAGAACCAGGAAGATTCAAGGCTGTAAAAGCAATGGGAGTAACCCTTGAAAAGTACGGCATTACTCAGGTCTCAATCAATCTGACCAATTACACTCTATCAAATATGCATCAGGTGTTTGAGGAAGTGAAAAAAGAAGCAGCATTACGCGGTGTTGAAACCATGGGTTCCGAAATTGTCGGATTAGTGCCTTTGGCTGCACTGCTTGAATCAGGAAGGTATTTTGCCGGTAATCAGCAACTTTCCGATTCAGAATTAGCAACAATAGCAGTTGAAAAACTCGGTCTGAGCGCACTTGCCCCATTTAAACCAGAAGAAAAAATTATTGAATATATGGTGGAGAAATAAATGAAAAATCATACAATTGCATATCTTGAAGCACTCTCAGCGGGTACCCCGACACCAGGCGGCGGAAATGCCAGTGCCGTTGCCGGAGCAGTCTCCTCTTCACTCGGAATGATGGTGATCAATCTAACGATTGGAAAACCCAAATATGCTGAATTTGAAAACGACCTCCGCGGCGCGCTTGAAAAACTTGGTGAGATAAGAGAAAGATTTCTTGCCCTCTCCGAAGCAGATAATGCAGCATTTGACGAAGTGATGCTTGCTTTTAAGCTCCCTAAATCCACTCCGGAAGAAACTGCTGTGCGCAAAGCAGCAGTTCAGAAAGCAACCATTAAAGCCGCTGAGGTTCCTGCTGAGGTTGTTAAAACTGCCGCACTCGCGGTTCCCGTTCTTTCCATGCTGATAGAAAAAGGAAACCGGAATTCTTTGAGTGACACTGGCGTTGCGCTGCAATATCTGGAACCATGTATCAGCGGTGCTTTATATAATGTTATGATTAACTGCTCGTCCGTGAAAGATTCCGAGGAAGCCGCGGCACTCCTGCAAGACACTAAAAAGATTGCTGAAGAAACACTTTCTCAGCTTAAACTCTCACATCAAAGGATAGTTGAATCGCTATGAAAAATCTCCTGATTGTTTTTTTGTTGCTTGCAGCTTCTCTGCCTGCTCAGGTAAAAACGGGACTTGATGTTCTGGTTGAAAATAATTTCAAAGAGCTGAGCGGAAAAAAGGTCGGACTGATAACAAATGCAACCGGAGTCAGTTACAATCTTGTTCAGAATATTGACCTGATGCATAATCAGCCATCATTTACCCTCGCGGCCCTTTACGGTCCTGAACACGGTGTAAGAGGTGATTATTCAGCCGGTGATCATGTAGATACCTATACGGATGAAAAAACCGGGCTCACCGTCTATTCTCTCTATGGAAAAACAAGAAAACCAACACCAGAAATGCTTGCCGGTATTGATGTGCTGGTTTTTGATATACAGGATATCGGTTCAAGATCCTATACGTATATCAGTACCATGGGACTTGCAATGGAAGCCGCGGCGGAACAGGGCATTGAATTTATTGTGCTTGACAGACCAAACCCGCTTGGCGGTGAAAAGATTGAAGGAAGCCTGGTTGAACCCGGTTTTGTTTCATTTGTTTCACAATTCCCGATACCTTATGTACACGGTCTTACGGTTGGTGAACTCGCAATGCTTCTTAATGGTGAAAAGATGCTCAAAGAAGGCAGACAGTGCAAGCTTTCCGTAATTAAAATGAAGGGGTGGAAAAGAAGTATGGATTTTAATGAAACAGGGCTGCGCTGGGTGCCGACTTCACCACACATTCCCACGGAGCATCACGCGAAGTATTATACAGCGACCGGAATTCTTGGCGAACTCGGTATTGTCTCAGAAGGCGTCGGATATACTCTCCCCTTCCAGTTAATGGGTTATGAAGGGATAAAAGCTGATAAAATTGCAGAAGACCTTACTCTGATGTATGAAGGTAAGGTTATTTTCCGTCCTATGTATTACAAACCATATTATGGAAAATATACCGGAAAAAAGCTGAATGGCGTTCAGATACACTTCGTGGATTACCGCTCTGTTAATCTGATGAGCATACAATTCAACTTTCTGACCGTTCTGAAAAAATATCATCCTGAAATTGATGTTTTCTCACTCGCGGATAAATCAAGAATCACCATGCTTAACAAGGTTCTTGGCTCAGATAAAATTGCTGAAATCTTCAAAAAGAATTATAATTATGGTGAAGTAAAAAGTTATTTCTCCTCTCAGGAAAAATCATTCCGTGAAACTGCTCAGAAATACTTTCTTTATAATTAGTTTTTTACTGATACCGCTTTCAGCACAGAAAGTGGGAATACTCCCTTTTGAAAATCTTTCGGGTTTTGAAGAGGTCTGGGATATCCGCAAGGATATCCCGGTTCATTTTGGTGCCATGCTCGCGAAAGAGGAGAAAAATGAAATTGTACCATTTGATGAACTTGATGCACTCCTGCAGAGCAATACAAAAAAGAAAATCAATCAGTATGACACGGAAGATTGGAAAGCTCTGCTCCCGGGCTGCGATGTTATAGTTATAGGATATATAGATCAGTTTGACCTTAAACGGTATAATGTAGCAGAACCAACTCTGGCAGGTTATGAGTATTATTCGTTTACCGTTAAAATGAGGGTAATCTTTGCGGATCTTAATCTGGGCAGGGTTTCAGAACAGACTGAGGTTGAAACAGAACTTTCAAGAAATGTGGTAGGCCTTAATCTTTTTGGAAGAACGAGCAGCGATAGAAAGGATTTTTTTGGTCTGAGCCAGATAGATTTTGGCTCTGAAAAGTTTATGCGTTCCATCGTTGGTGAAGGAATGGCGGATGCTTTTAATCAGTTTTATAAACATTACAAAAGAGAAATTAAACTATCCTACAGTGAAAGCGATGATGAATCTGAATCAGTTCCCACGCTGACCGGCACACTGCTTACCTATGACGCATCCACAGGCGATGCTTTTGTGAATATCATTACAAAGGGCCTAAAACCGGGAGAGCGTCTTTTTGTTTACGAAGAAACTGATTCACTTTACGATCAGAATACAGGTGAACTTATTGGAATAGCCGAAAAACGAATCGGTGAGTTAAGAATTCTTGAAATAAGAAACAGCAAACTTCTTTATGCCGCAGTTCAGGGAGATAAAACCGTACTCCGGCCGGGACTTATCATAAAATATTTCAGAAAACCTTGAAAAAAATACTCTTCCTTGTATTGCCGGCAATTTTAGCTCTGGCATTGTATAACTATGTTCCGCAGTTATTCTCAGCGGGAGGTGAAAAACAAAAACCCTCAGAAACAAACTCACTGTATCTGCCGGCTGAAAGAACTGGTGATGATATCTATCATTATACAGGGTTTTCCCTCTCCTACAATGATAACCATGAACAGGCTGACTGGGTAGCTTATGAACTTACTGATGCTGAACTGGTAAAGAAGGTAAAAAGAAGTGATAGATTCATTCCTGACCCGAATATTGAATCCCGTTCTGCGCAAAATGACGATTACCGCAAATCAGGCTACAGCAGAGGGCATCTTGCACCTGCAGCAGATATGGCCTGGTCTCCTGAGGCAATGGAGGAATCGTTTTATTTCAGTAATATCTCTCCTCAGACACAGGAGTTTAATAACGGTATATGGAGAAAGCTTGAGGAGGATATACGAAGATGGGCAAAGAAGTATAAGTCAGTTCATATCGTCACAGGTCCCGTATTTACTGAAGGTATGAAGCGTATTGGCAAAAGCCGGGTCTCGGTTCCGGAATATTTCTTTAAATCGGTGCTGGTTTACTGGGACGGCAGTTACCGGTCTTTAGCATTCATTATTCCGCAGAATACTACCGCAAAAAAATATACAGACCATGCCGTAAGTATAGACGAGATTGAAAGTAAAACCGGACTCGATTTATTCTATCAGCTCCCCGATTCACTGGAGTCAGTTCTTGAGTCAAAAGTCAACAAGAATTTCGGAAGATAATCAGCTAATCAGATTCCGCGTTAAAGATAAAATCCAGAACAGCCCATCGTGGTATCAGATTAATTTCCTCCGGGTGGTAAAGGAATTCTTCAGACGAAATATATGGTGTGACCGTTCCGTGCGTAATTTCACCATCATCATTTCTGTCGTAAAGAAGCATCAGGTTATATTTCCCCGGCAGTACTCTCTTAAAATCAAACGTCCCGTTTTCCTCAACCGGTGTAATGTATCTCAGCTTTTTGCGCTCAGTGCTCTCCAGAATAAGTTTTGGATTGTTCTGTAGGCGCACTCCCTGAGTAGTCCCGCTCAGCCCAGTAAAGTCAAGTTCAGAAAGAGTTTTAAACTTATATACATAAATTGAATCAGAAAAATTGCCCGCTGCATCCTTCAAAAACTTCAGATTGAAGGAAATAAGATAATCCGTCCCTGCCTTGAGGGAAGTTTTCGGAAGCACACGGAACGATGCATCGTCAATCCTTTGAATTTCAGATGGTATCACATTCTTTAAGGTATCCTGAAGTACGAGATTGCCTTCCAGTTCTTTAAGTGATATACCATCATCCAGTGAGAAGGTAAATTCTGCACCAAGATAATCAACATTTTTTGAATTGTACGCCGGATCCACGCTGGTGAAAGAAGGTTTAATCGTGTCCGGTCTGTCGGAGACGGTCAGACTTACAGCATCTGATTCAGTACGGTTTCGATCAGCATCCTCAAGCCCCTCAGCTATCACAAAGTTATTTCCCGTCAAACTAACCGAATCGCGGATTGCCAGAAAAAGCTCTTTATTTTTGCTTCGTCCCTTAAAGATGTAGTAAGGGAGAATTATATTTTGATCAGCAGAATCTATAATTCTGAACTGCGAAGTTGATAAACCGGCAGCATCAAGTTCTTCGGAAAAACTCAGAAGTACGTGATTTCTGTCAAGCATGCTGGCAGACAGCAGTTTTGGCGAAGTTCTGTCTTCCGTAAAAAGTATCATATTAAGTCCGGTGTATCCGGTATCTTTATCTGAAAGAACAGGTTCTGTATGGGGCACGCCTATTTTATCTTTTTCAGGATCATATATTTTATCTTTAATATCTTCATTCACCGCGAATATCCGGTATCTTCCCGAAGCAAGACCGGTGAAAAGGAATTCCCCTTTAGTGCCGGCCTGTGATATATAATCCGGTTTTGCTAAGGCCGGATTCAGCGTATCATCAGCATTACGATAGGCAAAGAGAAGAGTTCCGGAGGGTTTATCAGCATATATTCTGCCCCCTGCAGTAAAATTATCAATCTTATCACCGGTCGAAAACGCAAATATGAAAGACTGAGCCATTCTGTTGCGGTTATTATAATCTATCACATCGGTACCGATACTTATAGTATAGGTAATACTGTCAATCAGTTTTTCAGGGAAATAAACACGGACACTTTTACCGCTCCAGTCAAGTTCCAGTTCTCCCTGCATTCCGGGTGAGATAAAGATTGCATCCTTGAGGGAACGTTTGTCAACATACTCGGAGAAGGTCAGTTCAAAAAAATCGCCAGAAAAACCGATAGTGCCATTCTCCGGATATACTTCAATAATCTCCGGAGGAACTGTGTCAACAGGGCCACCGCCCGGAGGGAGCTGATTTGCGCATCCGGCAAGGAAAACTGAAATCAGGAGAAGAGTGAAATATGAGTAAAATTTCATTTCTGCCTTGCCTTAATCCACAGATGGTATTTTTTTGCTTCTTTACGATGTTCGGCATAGGTCCTGGTGAAAACATGCCTGCCAGATTCTGGGTCCACAACAAAATAAAGATATCCGTGATTTTCAGGGAAGAACGCCGCCTCTAACGCAGCTCTGCCAGGGTTATTAATCGGCCCCGGGGGAAGTCCGGCATTGAGATAGGTATTGTAAGGAGATTTAATTCGCAGTTCTTTTCCTGTAATGCGGGTAGTTCCGGGCGGTGCAATAAATTGTATGGTTGGATCTGCCTGCAGAGGCATTCTGATCCGGAGCCGGTTATGATATACTCCGGAGATTCTTTTCATTTCCGGTTTATAATTGGTTTCTCCCTCAATGATTGATGCCAGAACAGTTAAATCCTGAATGGTGCGCCCCATCTGTTCAGCGCTTCTCTTCATTTCATCGGTAATTGCATTCTGCCAGTTAGTATTGAGCGAGTCAATTATCTCTTCAATAGAGCTGTTCCTGTAAAAATAGTATGAACCCGGCAAAAGAAACCCGCGCATACTTTCAAATTTTCCGGTTCTCTGCTTTGCGTCAGCAGGATTATTCATAGCCGAAAGAAGAGCATCCTTATCAGCGATCTTTTCTCCGTCAAGTACTGAAGCAATCCCGTTATTGGATATACCGTCATAAAGATCAACCCGTGTGATATGATCCCCTTTTCCGGATGCTAAAAAGGAGGACAACCCCATATAACTCATTGGTTCAGTAATGGTGTAACGTGCTGATACTATATTTGTTGTATTCCCGCTGATGAGCAGTGCAAGTTTCATTAAGGATGGGGTGGGTACCAGGCCTGCATCATCAAGCACTCGGACAACCTGATCTGCAGTCTGCCCCGGTTTAATTTCAATTTTAACGGGGAGTTCTTTTGCAGGAGTATTCGATCCGAAAAACAGATATACCAGAAGCAAAAAGATTACTGCAAATACAACTCCGATTACCCGCCAGTCCTTTTCAGGGAGCAGTTTTTTCTTTTCGCGGGAAAGTTTAGGAACCGGCACATCATATATCTCTCCTTTTTCCGCTTCCTCGCGCTGTACTGCCCGGGACTGATCAAGAATTCTTTCGTATATCCGCCAGAGTGCATCGAGTCTGAGCGGTTCTTTCAGGTAGTTACTGATCTTCTTATTGATGTCTTTTTCCCTCTCAGGTGAGTAGGTCGGCTGATTAAGTGATCTTTTAATTCTGCCAATCAGAATACTGCGTATGGTCCGTTTTCTCAGAAGTTCAACAAGCTCCTTATCAATATCATCAACTTCATTTCTCAGGGCATCCAGAATTTTCTCCCGGTCTTCAGGAGGCATTTCACCAAAACTATTTTTCCCTGCCAATCTAACTCCTTTTTACTAAAGGAGCATCAGCAAATACTGATTTGAATGAAGGGAATGGTTCCTGAATGCCATAATCCGGTATGCCGGATTCAATCAGTGCTTTTGCACGGGCAGCAATCATTGCGCCGTTATCGGTACAGAATTCGAAAGCTGGAACCACTAATGGCACCTGGTATTTTGCCGAGAGATCTGCAAGGCGGTCTCTCAGACGGCCATTTGCTGCAACTCCTCCGGCAACTGATATTGACCGGTAACTTCCTTGTCTGAGAGCAAGTTCTGTTTTTGCAATTAAGGCGCCAACTGCGGATTCCTGAAAACCATAGGCTATTTCCGATTGTTCTTCAGGAGCAATAACTCCGTCAGGAAAGTTCTTCTGTATATATCGCAAAACACTTGTTTTAAGACCGCTGTAGGAAAAATTATAATCGCCTTTTACATCAGCAATAGGGAAAGAGATATTTTTTCTGACAGCTTTTTCCGCTGACTTCTGAATAGCAGGTCCCCCCGGATATCCAAGATTCATTAGTTTGGCAACTTTATCAAATGCCTCTCCTGCTGCATCATCCGCCGTAGTTCCTAATATCTGGTACGATGTATGACTCCTCACATTAAGGAGCAATGTATGACCGCCTGAAACCACAAGAATCAGTGCCGGAAATTCCGGCGCCGGATTCATGAGAAAACCGGAATAGATGTGCCCTTCAATATGATTTACCGGAATAAATGGCTTACCCAGACTAAGCGCAAGCCCCTGTGCAAAAGTGTAACCAACAATCAGCGAGCCAATGAGCCCGGGACCGGCAGTTGCTGCAACAACATGCACATCTTTAAGTTCAATTCCTGCTTTGCTGAGTGAAGTTCTTACCAAAGGTGCAATTTTAAGAAGATGTGCCCGGCTCGAAAGTTCCGGTATAACACCGCCGTAGGTGGCATGCATCTGCTGTGTATATATCAGATTAGCTGTTACCCTGCCGTCAGCAATCACCGCTGCTGATGTTTCATCGCAGGAAGTTTCAATTCCAAGAATGACCATTAATTCAGGGAGAAGATATTTTTGAAAATGTGGCCTGCAACCTGCGGATTCTCCTTCAAGCGTCTGATAGAATATTTATACCAGTCCTTGCCGAACGGGACATAAATCCGGACCTTAAAGCCCTGAGTATTAAGCTGATCACGCAGGTCTTCTTTTACTCCCAGGAGCATCTGGAACTCATAGCGGGAGGAATCAATATTCATTTCTTTTATAATTTTCTTTGAGCCTTCAATCAGAATGTTATCATGGGTGGCAATTCCGACATACGCACCAGCATCAAACATTTTTCTGAGAGAAAGGAGGTAATTATCCTGTACTTCTTTTCTCTCTTTAAAGGCTATCTCTGCCGGCTCTATATAAATACCTTTGCAAAGACGGTAGTTCAGAGCAATGTCTTTATTTTCTTCAATATCTGATACGGTTCTCCTTAAATACGACTGCAAAACCACACCTACATTATCAAATTCACCCCTGAGAATTCTGTGCAGGCGAAGGATATCATCAGTAGTTGTTGCATCTTCCATATCAAGGCGGACGAATGTGCCATACTCTTTTGCTTTTGCGCACAACTCACGAACCTGGCTGACGCAAAAATCAAAATCTATCTGCAGAGCCATCTGGGTAGGTTTAATGGAAAGATTTGACATCAGCTTTTCATTATGAATGGCATCCAGAACTTCCAGGCATTGCCGGTGGGCGATTATCGCCTCTTCTTTTGTAGTAATAGCTTCGCCAAGAACATCAATGGTTGTATAAATTCCTTTGGTGTTCAGGTCTCTGGTCAGCCGGACCGCATCGCTCAGGAGGTCTCCGGCAATATAGCGGTTTGAAAAAAATCTAACTACCGGTTTAGGCATCAGTTTAACTGCTGATACAATTAGATTATTAAATAAGCTCACAATAACTCCAAATTAGCTTTTCAAAATTATTACTGCCGGGCCGATTAACCAAAATCAGAGAGAGCCGCCAAAGAGTCCGCTCATATAGCTGAAAAGCTTTTCACGCCTGAGCAGACTGTACATCTCTTTTTTCTGGGTTAGGTCCCCCTTAAACTTTATCAGGAACCATGTTTTGGCAGCTTTGCGGGGCAGTTTTTCGGTAAAGATTCTGAGTACAGAAACGGATGTATCCCTGACATTAAAAATCATCTGGGCATCTTCCTCAGTTCCGGAAGGCGTGCCCAACACAGCCAGATAATCCTCTTCGGATGGCTTCCTCTGTTTTGCAGAAATCAGAAAAAACGTGGTTTTATTCCGTTTATCATTCTGAATCGGGTAGGCCAAGACACTTAGTCCCAGTGCTTTTGCGGAAGATTTGGAAGCAATAATTGCCGAATCTCCGGGGCTTTTTTCCACGTAGAGTTTCGCCCCCGCAGTATCATGCACCTCTTTAATTTTAACGGAGGCAAACTCCTCCTGCTGCAAAAAATCCGTACACTGCGCCAGTGCCTGCTGGTGAGAATATATATTCTTAACGGCTTTCAGGTCCAGTCCCGGCTTCCCAAGAAGTGCATGGTCGAGTTTTGTAGTGATTGCCTCGTGTACTGGAAACTGAAACTCAGAGAGCAGGGAGTAGTTTTCAGGAATTTCTCCTGTTATGAAATTGATAAACGGCAGGAGGGCGAAATCAGCATCCCCGTTTTGAACGTCATTAAACGCATCCTGGAATGTTTTCCGGTAACGGATAACGAAAGACTGTCCGAATCTTTTTACAACAGTCTTGTAACTGTAAGATTCCGGCTCCCCCTGTATTGAAATAACAGGTATTTTACTGCTCATCGCTAAGTTCATTGAGTAAATTAACGGCTTTCCGGCGGAGTGAATGTTCGTCAGAATCATTTACGATTACCAGATCCGCGAGTTTTGATTTTGTAATTTCGTTCATCTGATTTCTCATCCTCTCCTCAACTTTTTCGCGGGATATATTATCACGCTCCATTGCCCTGCTGATGCGCAGATGATCAGGCGCGGTAATGAGTACCACTTTGTCAAACAGTTTTTGCAGATTGGCTTCAAAGATGAGTGCAGCTTCGTAAAATACACGCGGTTTTTCCTGAAGTATCCGGTCCATAAGAATCCGGGATTCTGCCCCTACTGCCGGATGCACGATTGCATTCAGACCGGCAAGGAGTTCAGGATCAGAAAATACTTTTGCGGCTATATATGGATTATTCGGTTTTCCGTTGAGGTAGGATTCTTCGCCAAGAAGTGTTTCAATCTTTTGGCGGACAACTGAATCTTCCGCCATAATTCTCTTTGCAATGGTATCAGCAAACAGCACTGTTTCACCAAGTTCAGAAAGATATCTGCAAAAAAGCGTTTTGCCGGAACCGATACCCCCGGTAACTGCGATTTTTGCCGGCCTGCTCATTTTGCGAAGTGTACTTTACGCACTTCTCTTATGACGGTTACCTTAATCTGCCCGGGAAACTGCATTTCATCTTCAATCTTGCGGGCGATATCATAGGCAAGTTTATCGGCAACAATATCATCAACTTTATCGTGCTCAACCACAACACGGACTTCACGCCCCGCCTGAATTGCATAGGTTTTTGCGACTCCCTCAAATGAGCGGGCAATCGCCTCGAGTGTTTCAAGACGCTTTACATAACCTTCAATCGGCTCTCTCCTTGCACCGGGCCTTGCGCCTGAAATTGCATCGGCAGCCTGGACAAGAGGTGCAATCGGGTGTTCCATTTCAATATCTTCGTGATGGCTGCCCACCGCATTCACGATAATCGGATGCTCACGGAATTTCTTTGTAATCTCCATACCAATCAGTGCATGAGGACCTTCCATGATCCGGTCCATTGTTTTGCCTATATCATGCAACAGGCCGGCACGTTTTGCCATATTGGCATCAAGTCCTATTTCAGCAGCCATGATGCCGGTCAGATATGCAACTTCAACACTGTGCTGAAGGAGATTCTGGCCGTAGCTTGAGCGGTATTTCATCCTGCCAATCAGTTTAATAAGCTCATTATGAACACCATGAATACCGAGCTGCAGAACAACAGTCTCCCCTTCCTTAAACATTTCTTCTTCAAGGTCATGTTCAACTTTTGCGACTACTTCTTCTATTCTTGCCGGATGAATTCTGCCGTCTGCCATCAGGCGTTCCAAAGAGAGGCGGGCTACTTCACGGCGGAACTGATCGTAAGATGAGAGGATAACTGCTTCGGGTGTATCATCAACAATAACATCCACTCCGGTGGCAGCTTCAAAAGCACGGATATTTCTTCCCTCCTTACCGATAATCCTTCCTTTCAGTTCATCATTATGAATCTGAATTACCGATACGGTAGTTTCAACAGAAACTTCTGCGGCTGTGCGCTGAATTGCCTGGATAATTACTTTCTGAGATTCTTTTTTGGCTTCAAGTTTTGCTTTTTCATAGATTCCTTTGACTGCTTTATTTACTTCCCCTTTTGCTTCCTGGGTCATGTTTTCTATGAGAATTGCTTTTGCTTCTTCAGCGGTGAGACCTGAGATTTTTTCAAGTTTTTCATTCTGTTCTTTCTCAATCCTGTCGAGTTCTTTTGCTCTCAGGTCAAGATTTTTTTTGAGTTCGAGCAGATTTTTTTCCGCCTCTTTGTTTTCCCTCTCTTTTGCAGAAACTGTGTCAAGTTTTCTGTCAATTGTTTCTTCCCTCTGCTGAACCTGTTTTTCAAGGTTTTGTAATTTCTGACGCTTTTGATTTACTTCTGAATCGTATTCAACCTTCTTTTTATACCACTCATCTTTTACCTCAAGGAGTTTTTCGCGTTTAAGATTCTGGGATTCTTTTTCTGCGTCGGTGAGAATTTTATCATACTCTTTTTTTGCGTCGGTGACCATTTTTTCACTCTCGCGCTTTGCCGAATCAATAATTTCGGCAGCGCGCAGTTCACCTGCGGCAACGCTCCTCTTACCTAAGCGGGAGTTCAGCTTCCAGCCGAGCCAGAAAGCCAGCACCAGCAGAAGCAGTATATATGTCAAATCAAGCAATTCCATACATCCTCCGGTAGTTCCGAAAATAAGTCGCCGCGCCGGCCACTATTCTAACAGGGAAAGAACCCGTGGTCAGATAGTGAGGGAAGTTGCCCGAAGCATCGTACTTCCAATGTTACCCTTTGCAGGGCGTATCCGGCAAGCCGGATTAAGGCCTGTATTCAGCGTCGTGAGCCAACAACCCGTAGTGAACAAAGTTAGTTCTTTTTGTTTTTTCACGACCGGCGAGGCGCAATACTCTTATGGATTGTATAAATCTGGCTGGGAGAGAAGAAACTTTATCCGTTTTACCTTATCAGAGGCCTGAATCAGGTATTCCTTACTCTTGTTTTTCTCAAGGAAGAAGTCATAGGCAATATTTAATGATGCAATTATTGCAACTGTCTGAGCAGGATGATCAGGGAGTTCCTCCCTGGTTTCTTCCATTACACGGTTAACGTATTCAGCCAGTTCCTTTGCCAACTCCTCGTCATCAACGAGGAGAGAATATTCTTTATCGAAGATCTTGACTTTAAGTTTCTTCTTTTCAGACACGATTTATTTATCCGTTTTCATTCGCCTTTTATTCCGTCGGCTAAACGGTTATTAATTAAAGTGATTGCCCCCGCAATCCTGCTTTTAAGTTCTTCTTTTTCCGCATCACTCATTCCGGGGTTCTGCAATGCCCGGTTCCTCAGTGATTCAAGTTCTTTCTGATTTACTTCAATCTGAAATTTCAGAAATTCATTTTCCTTTTTTGCTTCAGCCAGTTTCCGTTCCAGTTCAGTTTTCTCAGCGGCAATCCGCCCCTGGGTATCAAGGAATCCCTCAATCTGATTCTGCAATGAATCAAGTTCATTCAGCAATGCCTCAAAACGGTTCTGATCTGTCAATTACTGCCCCTCAACTGAGCATTAAATTTTTTGGAAATTTTTTGTATTAATGAATTAAATTCTTTATCAACAATCTCATCAGTCAGTGTTGCATTTTCGTTGTAGAACTCAAGTGAAAACGCCATGCTCTTTTTGCCCTCACCCAGACTTTTGTGTTCATATACATCAAACAATCTGAATGAACTGAGAAGCGGTGATTTATTCTTCTCGACAAATGCTGACAGTTCACTGTATTCAACACCTGAATCCAGGATAAAGGCGAAATCCCTGAAAACTTTCGGGAATTTTGGCAGATGCCTGAATCCTTCCTGCTTCTTTACTGAATCAGCAAAACTGCGAATGGTAAACTCCGCGCAAAACACCGGCTGATCAATATCGAACTTTTTGAGAATTTCCTTTCTGATGCTGCCGCCGGTTACGATCACCTGCCCCCTGCTCTTAACCTCTGCCACACTGCCAAAGATAATATTCTCTTTAGAATAATAGGAATCAATAGTGAAAGAATCAACAGAAAACTTGACGGCAAGGCTCTCAAGGTCCCCTTTCAGGTCAAAAATGTCATATTTTCTTTCGTTTCTGAACCATTCTTTGCTTTCAGCTTCGCCGGAGAGTACAAGCACACACCGGGTTTCCTCTTTCAGGTTCTCCCAGGAGATTTCTCCTTCACCGCTCCGGGACATTACATTGCCGATCTCGAAGAGGCGGACAGTTTTTTCACCTGCGTGAATATTCCGGCGGATGTTCTGAAGCATACCCGGGATCAGGGAGGTTCTGAGATATTCCATCTCAACGGTGAGAGGGTTTTTTACCTTTACCGGTTCACCAAATAGCCGGCTTTCCCAATCGGAAATCATCGGAAGCGAAATAGCTTCATAATAACCCAGCCCCGTCAGTGCGGTTTTCAGCTGATCATCAAACTCGGTCTGGTCAACACGGTTGTGCACCGGATAACTCACAATCATATTATCGGGTATATTTTCATATCCATAGACGCGGACAACCTCTTCGATTACATCAATCTCCCTTTCAATATCAGGGCGGAATGAGGGAATCTCAAGCATCAGTTTTTCATCCGTTGCTCCCGTGATTACAAACTCAAGGGACTTAAGAATCTTTTCTACCTTCTCTTTTGGAACAGCAAAGCCGAGTATCCGTTCAATACGGCTGAAACGGAGTTCCGTTTTTCTCTTTTCAATGGCAGAGGGATATATATCAATAGTCCCTGCAATCAGTTTTCCCCCGCCAACCTCAGCAATAAGTTCAGCGGCGCGTTCAGCGGCAAAAAGAGTCATTTCAGGATCTGTCCCCCTCTCAAACCGGTAGGAGGCATCAGAACTCATCTGAAGGAATTTGGCTCCTTTGCGGATAACAGAAGGATTAAAATATGCACTCTCCAAAAGTATGTTTTTTGTATTTGCAGTTACTTCAGAATTCTCTCCTCCCATGATACCGGCAATGGCAACTCCCTTCTTTCCATCGTTTATCATGAGGATATCGGGATTCATCTGCCGCTTATTTGAGTCGAGCGTGGTGAATTCTTTCAGTGAACCGGCTTTATTAACTACTATTTTGCTTCCGGCAAGGGTATCAAGATCGAATGCATGAAGCGGCTGGCCAAGTTCATGCAAGATAAAATTGGTAACATCCACCACATTATTGATTGACCTGAGCCCGATTGACTGAATCCTGTTCTTAAGCCATTCCGGCGAAGGTCCAATAGTAACATCTGTTATAACTTTGGCAGTATATCGCGGGCAGCCCTGAGCATCAGCAATTTCCACAGATGCAAGTGCATCTATATCATCTGCCGCGGTGGAATTTTTCAGTGAGGGTTTCCTGATTTCCCTGTCAAAAATCGCCGCCAGGTCACGGGCAACTCCCAGATGAGAAAGTGCATCGGGGCGGTTTGGTGTTATGCCTATCTCAAAAATTACATCATTAAGTCCTAACACGTCCGATATATCTTTTCCCGCTTCAGTATCTTCAGGAAGAACCATGATGCCATCGTGATTATCACTGATAGCGAGTTCTGATTCTGAGCAGAGCATGCCTTCTGACTCAGCGCCCCGGATTTTGGATTTCTTTATCACGAAATCTTTTCCGGGAATATGTGTCCCAATGGAAGCAAGAACAACCTTCTGTCCGGTTGCAACATTGGGTGCACCGCAGACCACACTCAGTTCATTCTGTCCGTCCCACACTTTGCAGAGAGACAATTTATCAGCATTCGGATGTTTAACGCACTCCCGCACATGCGCAGCAACAAATCCTTTATACATCGCCCGCTGGTCAGTCATTTTTTCGACTTCCAGTCCGGCATTGGTCAGCTTTTCAGAAATTTCTTCAGGGGAAATTCCGTCAAGCGATATATATTCTTTCAGCCAGTTGAGTGATATTACCATGATTAAAACTGCCTTAAAAATCTGAGATCGTTTTCAAAATAGAGACGTATATCAGGGAGACCGTATTTCAGTATACCGATACGCTCAACACCCATGCCAAATGCATAACCGGTAATCTTTTCCGGATCATATCCCACGCTCTTAAATACATTAGGGTCAACCATGCCGCAGCCGAGAATTTCGAGCCAGCCGGAATGTTTGCACATTCTGCATCCTTTGCCGCTGCAGATAAAGCAGGTTACATCAAGCTCTGCACTCGGTTCGGTAAACGGGAAGAAACTTGCCCTGAAGCGGTGCTTAATGCTGCTTCCGTAAAATTCTTTTGCAAACGAAAGAAGCGTGCTTTTTAATTCCATAAAAGTGACATTATCACCAACGGCAATACCGTCAATCTGGTGAAAGATACAGTGGCTGCGTGCGTTGATATCCTCATTGCGGTACACTTTGCCGGGCATGATTGCACGGACAGGCGGTGGTCCTGCTTCCATAATTCTCACCTGCACGGGAGTGGTATGCGTGCGGAGAACAAAATTATCGCTGATAAAAAAGGTATCCTGCATATCGCGGGCAGGGTGGTTCGGAGGGAAGTTCAGCGCTTCAAAATTGTAGTAATCAGATTCAACTTCGGGCCCTGTATATATCGAGAAGCCCATCCGTTTAAAAATGGCTTTAATATCATCCATGGTTTGCGTAACCAGATGCCGGCTTCCGATAACGCGGGCTCTGCCGGGGAGTGAAAGATCAATGCGGGCAGCGGGTTCATCGCCGCTGTTTTCGTATTTAGATGCCAGCTCGGTAAAGGCTGCTGTCAGTTCATCACGCAGATGATTCAGCATATTGCCGACCTGCGGCTTTTCCTCTTTGGGCACATTCTTCAGTTCAGAAAACAGGCCTGATACAGCGCCGTTTCTGCCCAGATATGCAATACGGAATTCCTCAAGTGATTTCTGGTCATTAATTTTAGCCAGAGACTCCTGAGCCCGGTTTTTCAGTTCATCAATCTTTTCTTTCATCGGACATAACCCTTTAAAACAAAATACCCTCTCCCCCTTGTAAGGAAGAGAGGATAATGAAACATGTATCTATGGATTAACTTTTTACGTAAGAAACTACATCAGCAAACACTGCCGGATGTTCAGCAGCAAGTTTAGCAAGTACTTTTCTGTTAAGTCCTACTTCTTTTTCAGACAACAGGTGGATCAGCTTTGAATAGCTGAGGCCGTGCATCCTTGCGGCTGCGTTAATTCTGATAATCCAAAGACCGCGGTAATCTCTCTTCTTGAGGCGTCTGTCTCTGAATGCGTGAGTTAATCCTTTTTCAATGTGGTTCTTGGCAATCGTCCAGACGTTTTTCCTGGCACCCCAGTAACCTTTGGCTCTCTCAAGAACGCGTTTTCTTCTTCTGTGAGCTGCAACTTTATTTTTAGATCTTGGCATTTCTTATTTTCTCCTTTATTGCAGCATTATTTGAACTTTTTGCAAATTGGTTTTATCAACAAGAGTACCATGTCTCAGGTTTCTTTTTCTCTTGGTTGATTTGGAGGTGAGAATATGGCTCTTATACGCCTTTTTTCTCTTAAACTGACCGGAAGCAGTTCTTCTGAACGTTTTGGAAGCTCCGCGGTTACTTTTCATTTTAGGCATTGTTATTCCTATTTGTTGATTATTTTTTCTTTTTGCCCTTTTGCGGGACCACAATTACACTCATGTTACGCCCTTCCATTTTCAGGGGGCTTTCAACTTTTGAATATTCACTCACCCGTTCAATAAACTGATTCAGCAATACCTCTCCCTGTGATGTATATGCCATCTCGCGCCCCTTGAACACCACTACTGCCTTTACCTTGTTGCCGTCTTCAAGGAATCCGATCGCGTGCTTGGTTTTGAAATCGAAATCATGCGAATCCGTGTTCGGATGAAATCTGATTTCCTTCATGACAGAAACGTGCTGATTCTTTTTCTGCGTCTTTTCACGCTTCTGCATTTCATATTTATACTTGCCGAAATCAATTATTTTGCAAACCGGCGGTTCTGCTTTTGGTGCAATTTCCACCAGGTCAAGTTCTTTTGATTTTGCCAGCCGGATTGCATCTGCAACTAAAAATACTCCAAGCTGATCTCCTGCTGAATCAATCACCCGCACGGTTCTTGCGGTGATCTCTTCATTTATTCTGATTTCTTCGGCGCCTGCGATAGAATTACCTCTTTGTTAGTGATATATTTTGTTGTTAATCTCTTCAAGAAACTGCGCGATAAGTTCATCAGCGGTTGAGCTTACTGAGTCAGCCGATTTCCGCTTTCTGACGGATACCGTACCTGCCGACTGTTCTTTCTCACCAACGATGAGCATATACGGTGCTTTTTTCAGCTCCCAGTCCCTGATCTTATAGCCGATTTTTTCACTGCGGTGATCAAGTTCAACTCTGATACCGGCTTTCTGAAGTTTGTCAGTTACTGACTGCGCATATTCCATATAATTCTGTGATACCGGTATAACTGCTGCCTGAACCGGTGCAAGCCAGAGAGGAAAATCTCCGGCATAATGTTCGAGCAGAATACCAAAGAACCGTTCAATTGAGCCGAGCAGTGCGCGGTGTACCATGAACGGACGATGTTCTTTACCGTCTTCACCGATATATTTCATATCAAAGCGCTCCGGCAGATTAAAATCAAACTGCACGGTGCTTAACTGCCACTCGCGGTTAAGGGCATCTTTAATCTTGATGTCAATCTTTGGTCCGTAGAATGCTCCGCCTCCCTCGTCAACTTCATAAGGAATCCGTTCCTTTTCCATTGCGAGTTTCAGAGACTCTGTGGCTTTCTCCCAAAGATGATCTTCACCAACCGCTTTTTCCGGCTTGGTCGAAAGGTAAAAATTCAGATCAGTGAACCCGAACGAGCCGAGTATATACTTGGCAAATCTGATAACTTCAATTACTTCCGGTTCAACCTGCTCAAGTGTGCAGAATATATGTGCATCATCCTGAGTGAATCCTCTGACGCGAAGCAGGCCGTGAAGCACGCCTGATTTTTCGTAACGGTAAACCGTTCCGAGCTCAGCCCAGCGCAACGGAAGATCACGATAGGAACGGAGCTGCGTTTTATAAATCATGATATGAAACGGACAGTTCATCGGTTTGATGTAATAGTCCATTTCGTCAACCTTCATACCGGCGTACATACTGTCGCGGTAAAAACCTAAGTGACCGCTGGTTTCCCAGAGCCAGCTTTTGCCCATGTGGGGGGAGTAAAGCATCTGATAGCCGTTATCCAAATGTGCTTTCCTCCAGAAGTCCTCCACCTCAAGGCGGATTCTTGCACCCTTAGGATGCCAGTAAATAAGCCCGGCTCCTGCTTCTTCATGAACCGAGAAAAGGTCAAGCTGTTTGCCGAGCTTACGGTGATCACGCTTTTTTGCCTCTTCGAGGAAAGCCAGGTGATCTTCAAGCATTTTCTTTTTGGGGAATGAAACCCCGTAAATTCTCTGAAGCTGCTTATTCTTTTCATCGCCGCGCCAGTAGGAACCTGAAACGCTCAGCAGCTTGAAATACTTAATCTTGCCGGTATCCGGGAGATGACGCCCGACGCATAGATCGGTAAAATCTCCTTCGTGATACAGACTGATGGTCTCCTGAGTATCATCCAGTTCGCTCAGGATTTCCAGTTTATAGGGGTCTCCCTTCTTTTCAAAGAAGGCAACCGCCTCAGCTTTGCTTAGCTCCTGACGGACAAACGGATTTGCCTGTTTAGCCAGTACCGCCATCCTCTCCTCAATGACTTTCAGGTCATCTTCAGTGAGTTTTTTATTCACGTCGATGTCGTAGTAAAAACCGCCGTCAACCGGAGGACCAACGCCGAATTTAGCTTCAGGATGAAGATCCTGTACAGCATGAGCCATCAGGTGCGAGGTCGAGTGCCAGTAAACATACTTTCCTTCTTCCTGGTCAAAAGTCACAAATCTGACTGAGCAGTCTGACTCCACCGGAGTGTAAAGCTCCGTTTGTGAACCATTGATAACCGCCACCAGGGCATCATCTGCCAGGCGGTGGGAAATGGCTTTAGCTATTTCAAAGGCAGTAATGCCTTTAGGAAATTCCCGGGCGCTGCCGTCGGGAAGGGTAACGGTAATATTCACTGTAACTCTTTAAAACAAAAAACCGGATACAATCCGTCTGATAGTGGGCTCTATAGGATTCGAACCTATGACCTTCTGCACGTCAAGCAGACGCTCTAACCAACTGAGCTAAAAGCCCCTCTGAAAAACTCGCCGGGAACCAATTAAATGGTACCGAGGGCCGGACTCGAACCGGCACGGAAACAAGTTTCCTCAGGATTTTAAGTCCTGTGCGTCTACCAATTCCGCCACCCCGGCGAATTATTTTTTTCGGACTTTAAAGATAAGGAAATTCATGGTCACTACAAATTGGAAATTTTGAAATAATCCGCGTTTTCACCCCCCATTCGCCCACATTTTGGGTAAATGTAAGCACAATTCTGAGATAAATATAATTTTTGCGGTGGTTATAATATTCACCTTAAACTTTTTCAGGAGTTTATTTCCCGGGGACTGAATCTTGAAGGGTTCATTTGTGACAGAGTAACCCGACATCAGATTTCTGATTCTTCAAAATTAAACCAACAAGGTGTATGGCGGTGACATCGGTGTAATCAGGAAACAGATGAAATTACATCTGAAAGAAGGAAAAAGTTATTTCTTTTTATAAAAATCCTTTTTGTAGTTCTTCATCATCTTACCGAATATTTTGTCTTTTTTGCGTTTTTCGGCGGTGGTCATTTCAAAGTGTTTTTTCTCCCTCTCCAGTTTCAGAAAGTTCTGGTAAGATTCTTTGTCCAGTTCTCCCTTCTCAACAGCTTCAATAACGCCGCAGCCAGCCTCAGTTGTGTGGGTACAATCCTTAAATTTACAAGACTCAGAATACTGCAGAATACTGTCGAACGTGGCTTCTAAACCGCCCGCAGTATCGGCTATACCAACTTCTTTCATTCCGGGATTGTCAATCAGGATTCCGCCTTGTTCAAGCAAAATTAATTCCCTGTGAGTTGTAACGTGCTTTCCTTTGTTAGTACTCTCGCTTATTCTTCCGGTTTTCATCAGTGATTTACCGGATAGATTATTCAGCAGTGAGGACTTACCAACACCTGATGAGCCAAGCAGACAATACGTTTTTCCTTTTTCAACGGAGGTATATAAGGCCTCATAACCCTTTTTGGTCTCATTACTGACCGGAAAAACCGGAACATGGGTAATCCTCTGCGAGATTTTCTCTTTAAGTTCATCAATTTTAGAATCGTCAAATAAATCAGTCTTTGTAAGAACTATTAAGTGGGTAACTTTAGAAGTGTAGCATATCGTCAGGTATCTTTCTATCCGGTTGATATTAAAATCTCTGTCAGCAGCCTGCACAATGAATGCAAAATCAATATTTGCCGCAATAATCTGAACCTCTCCGAACTGACCGACTGCCTGACGTTTGATGATCGAAAACCTCGGCAGAATAGCATGAATTATTGCAAAATCATCATCATAAGCAGTAAGAGCAACCCAGTCACCTACAGCCGGAAAATCTTCACGGTTCCTGGCCGTGAACCGCATATTACCGGTTATCTCAGCGTGGAATTCGCCCTTAACTGTTTTGACTACATACCGCTCTTTGTGTTCAGCAATAACCCTCCCTATTTCAAAATTGATCAGGTCATGTTCAATCCTGAACTTTTCAAGCAGAGTGTTATATCCTAAATCTTCAAGTGTCATGGTATTTCAATCTTATTTAACGGCACCGTTATCAGTATGACAATTAGTCAGAGTTATATTCACAGCGGGAAACCCATGCAAATATATGAATTTATCAGAATACGAAATTCTTATTCAGGAATTGGACCATAAATGAATTTGGAGAAAATTACGGGGGCTTTATATTTTGCCAACGTGCATTCCCGCAGGCGATGAGTGCTCAATAAAATAAAGACAGGTTATCGGTTTTTACGCAGGTCAATTTTCCCCCAATCTCTGGTTTCTCCCTGATTCATAATTCATACTTTATAATTCATAATAAAAAAAGGGCTGCCTTATTCAGACAGCCCTTCAAATAAGAGGATTATTTCCTATTAATAAACTGACCAGGTGAAGTCGGTTGCGTAGGTATAATCGTAGTTGGTCAGGTTGTATGAGTTTGACCAGTAGTAGTAGATATACTTACCCTGTGAGCTGCTCCAGATATTATCTGTTTCAGCGTAGAAATCTGTCCAGCCGGTACCAACGTTGTTATACACAACGTAGTAGCCTGAGTTCAGATATCCCTGGTAAACACCATCAATGTAAACATAGATGGTATAGTTGGTGTAGTTTTCAACTTTTACGTCAACAACCTTTGCGCCCGGGCCTCTGGTGGAAGCGAGTTCAGCTTCAACTGAAGAGATGGTTGCGCCGAGATCTTTTGACTTATTCTTGTCGTTGCCGAGCATGGAATTTTCCCAGATTCCCTGAAGGGTCTTGAGAGCGTTAACATTCTTCTGCTTGGTTGCCAGTTCGGTAGCTTCTTTAAGAAGGTCATTACCGGTGATCTGAGCTTTGGACTTTGTAGCTCCTTCTTCGAGGAAGAGGATCATAGCAGCTGCGATCAGGGTGTTAACTTCTGCCTTCTTGCGGCCGTTTTCAATCATTGCACCGAGGTTATCCAGTGATGAGTTGGATGACTTTAACTGTGCTTTGAAGTCAATGGTGTTAGCCGGAACGGTAACAGTCTCATTGGATTTCTTGTTTTCTTCCTTCGGCTTCTTGTCCTGAGCGACAGAAACTGAGGTGAATAAAAACGCGAGCATTAATACGAAAGCTGCGAAACGATTTGTTGTGAACATTTTGTGTCTCCTGTGAATGGATGTTTTTGAAAAATTTTGTTTCTGAATTTTATAGCACACAAAGACTGCAAAAGTTCCCGAACCCTGAGAACTTCTGTCCCGAAAGTTAAGGAATTCCGGTTAAAAACAAGGCCAATCTGCTCAAAAGTGGCAAAATAACTCATTTGAGCTACAATTTTCAGGTCTGGTTTCCGGCGCAAAACCCTGAAGCCTCGTAAATATCTCATTTAGCTCCGGTGCCTGTATTCCTGAAATACCCCCCATAAATGCAAAAAATTCACTATTCATAATTCATACTTCACAATTCATAATTCTACTTGTAGTCCCCCACCATCACAAAGGATGCCCAGTAATAAGGGAAGACGAATTTCGGGGTCTGCTGAAGCACCCGTTTTGCCTCCTGAAGCGCCTGCACCTTGTTCATGGTCTTTAGATTCTTGTAAAAAGCATTCATCAGGATGGAAGTTGCCTCGTCATCCACCTGCCAGAGGGAGGCGATTACGGTTTTTACCCCTACATCAAAGAATGCATTCGCAGGATTCACCATCCAGCCCTGGATAATTTCATCACTTACGGCAGTCTGGCATGCTGATAGTGTAACCAGATTATACTGATTCAGATTTGAAAGACCCCAAACCTCTTCGATAGTCAGTTTACCATCCTCCCCTGCTATATCATTTGCGGCGAGGGTCAGATAGGAGTTCTCTACCTTGTTATAGTCAAGATTGCCGTGAGTCGCAAAATGAAGCGCGTTAAAATCAGGGGTGAGGTTTTTGACCTTATCCTCCGAAGCTTCATTTCTCACATAGATTTTTGAGGATTCAAATATCTTCTTCAGGTCATTCACTTCCGTTTCTGAGTTTGGCAGTGTGTTATCAGCATTGCCGAATGCCATTACACGGAAGTCTATATCCTCAACATCTGTCTGTCCGGTGAATATTTCCAGTGTGCTGATATAGAAAATCGAGTATTTCTGATTCATGAAAGTTCGCTTATCATCCTGGACAGATGAAAGCGCTTCAAACGGCAGGTAATAAAGTTTGCCGTATGGGATGATAGAGAGTTTCTTTTTATCCTTTATGATATCATATACCGGTCCAACCAGGGTCTGGAAGAGTTCATCCGTGGTATTCAGGAACGGCTTCAGTTTTGAATCAACAACCAGATCTTTGCCTGAGGTCTTCGGCATAAACGTGGTCGGATCAAGATCTCCGAGTGACTTGCCAATCTGTGAGTCTTTCATCAGACGGTAGAGTTTCACAACAGATTTTTCGATCTTCTCACGGGTAACAGGGATTACCTTTGCGACAACGGTATCCCGCGAGGCAGCAAAGATATATAACTGATTCTCACCCATCAGGTAGGCAAGCACTGCCACATCATCCGGTATCTTGCTCTTTGAACGGATGAAACTCTTCGGATTTACATTGCTGGCAAAATAGTTTTGCAGCGTCGGGAACTCCTTCACGGTCTGAGTAATAAAGTTGATATACTCTTTCTCCGCAACATTCTTGCTCTTTTCAAGGCTTTCAAGGTACTCTTTGTTTTGCTGAGATTCAGGTTTTGCCTTTACTTTTGCAATTTCTTCTTCAATGCCGTTTACCTTGCTCTTCAGGTCTTTTTCTTTATTGATAGCCTCGTTTTTGTTTTCATCCTTGAACTTTACATCAAGTTTGCCGAACTGCTGTTTCAGAGCTTCGTTATTGCTCTTATCAAGGAATATCAGCGCGCTGTCAATCTCATTTTTCTGGATATACAAAGAAATAATTTCTTCATAGATTTTCACTTTCTCCTCTCCCGCGGAGAAAAGTTTGGCTGCCTGTTCGCCTCCGGTCAGTTTGCCGCGGATGATTTCAACCACCTCAATCGCTTCTTTAAGCTTTTTAATGCCGAGGTCAACCTGATTCTGGTCGCGGTAGATGAGCCCCTGCATATACAGCGGCTGATACAGATATCGTGTTGTGCCTATCTGCCGTGATATTGAAACGGATTCATCCAGATACTGCAATGCGGTTTTGAAGTCCTTTTTATAATAAGCAACTTTACCTTTTATGTTTGCAACATCGGTAAGGCGGTCCTTCTCGCCGGATTTCTTAACCAGGCGGTATGCTTCATCTATATACTTTTGGGCATCTTCATATTTTTCCTGGGCGATATTCATCTTCGCGAAAATAGTGTTTACCGTAACCTGCAGAGAATTAAAGTTAAATCCGTCTGCCATCTTCTTGGCTTCATCAAGATACTTTTTTGCTTCGTCGAATTTTTTCTGCTCAGCAAGCACCTCACCGGCATTTGAAAGAACGATCGCGTAGAACTCATTCTTAGCGCTGTATTTTTCAAGAATTTCCTTTACTTTGAGGAACTGAGGCAGCGCGGAGGCATGATCTCCCTGCCAGTAGTATATGGTTCCTTTATTATTAATCGGAGTCGCACGGCTGTAATCATCATCCTTGGATGCATAGAGACTGTCTGCTATATCGTAATGATAAATAGCTTTCGCGAACTCGCCCATATGGTTATACACATTACCAAGGCTCAGATTGATGGAGGCAAGCCCCCAAAAGTTGTCAATCTTTTCATAAATCTTTTTTGTTTCCTCAAGAATGCTGAGTGCGTTCTTGAATTCACCCGTATAGAGAGCCATATCGGCAAGACTCTGATTTGCTATTGCAATCTGATTATTGTTGTTTGCCTCAACAGCGATTTTCTGCGACTGGCGGAAGAGTGAATCAGCGGTTTTGAAATCACCGCGGCTCATAAAATAGTATCCAATATCAACCATGGTACTCGAGATTTTTGCGAGGTCTCCCAGTTTTACGTAAATGGCATAAGAAGAATCAATATACTTCTTGCTTAGTTCAACATCGCCGTTTTCTTTATAGAGGTTGCTTATTCTCTGATAGCAGTAGGCAAGATTGTTGTCGTTATTAACCTCGGCTGAAAGACGAACAGCAAGGTTAAAGGTTTTAAGTGCATCATTAAAGCGTTTGTGATAGACATATTCAAGCAATCCGAGATTGGCAAGTGTGTATACCCGACCGCTGAAATCACCTATCTGTTCATACAGTTCAAGGGCTTTCTTCCAGTTTAACTCAGCATTGGGATAATCAACGTACTGATAATACACAGATGCTATATCGAAGTATGCTTCCGCAAGTTTGAAAGGGTCTTTCAGATTACGTTTGATATCAAGCGACTTTTCAAGCTTTTCTTTAGCTTTGGAAAGATCTTTTACTTTAAGATAGAGGTCTCCCAGATCTTTATATACATCCGCAAGACCGCTTTCATCATTAGCGAGTTCATAAAACTTGACCGCCTTTTCGAATGCCTCAATTCCTTTTGCCGGGTCACCGCTTTCCTTATAGAGAGCGCCGAGTTTGCTCCAGGAGTACCCCTGTCCGGCAAGATCATTAGCCTGTTCCCTCAGTTTTATTGCGTTATGATGGGTTGCAATTGCTTTTTCATAATCACCCAGCGTCCAGTAAACCTGTGCTATATTCGAAGTTGAGAACCCGGCATCCTCAGAACTTCCCCTTTTGGTATGCACTTCATAGCCTTTGGTATAATATTCAATTGCCTTCTGATATTCACCCAGCTGCGAATAGTTATAAGCAATGTCATTGAGTGCTTCCCCTTCCTCCTGCAAATTATTCAGTTCTTTAATTAGGGGCATCATACCAAAATAATGCTCAATAGCACGGTTATGATCTCCCTTCTTCTCATAAATCTCGCCAATGTTATCAAGGACGGTGAGTTTAGAAGCTTTAGCAGACTGCCGCTTTGATGAGTCGTAATATGCAACTGAGAGCTGATAAATTTTAATCGCTTCATCATACTCATTAAGATAACGGATTGACCATGCCTTTCCCCAGAGTGATGAACCGATGGTTTCATACAGAGCATCAGAGGGGTCTTTGGCCGAGACCTGCATCTTCAGTGTGATGGCGGAATCAAACATTGCCGCTGACTCCTTAAGAAAATCCTGATCCTGCAGATTAAGCGCATCGTTATGAAGCGTCTCTGCAGCATCCCACATATAATCCCCTTTTATATACAAATATCTTGCCTTTCGGAAGTGATGCCCTGACTTTTGATATTCCTTGGTATCGCGGTATGCCTGACCGAGCTCAAAATTGGTTTTCATATAATCCCAGCTTGCGGGCAGATACGATGCAAGAGAATCAAGATACTGCAGCTGCGCAATCTGTACCGGATATTCTCCAGCGCGTACGATAATCGAATCTTCAATGGAACCGGCTATCTCTCCGATCAGAGATTCATCCTCAAGACTTGCTCCGTATCTTGACATAAACTCTGAGGGCTTTGCCTTGCCAATGCTTTCCCAGATAATCTGCTTTAACTGTGATTTGTTCAGCGGTGAATCACTCAGAAGCCATGTTGCAAACATTACTGGGAACTGAGAGTTTTTGCCGTTCCAGGAGCCGGGATACTCTGAAACATAGGTAAGATAAACCGATACCGTTTCATAACTGGCGTCTTTAATACCATCCATCATGCTAACCCCTTTCAGGTAACCTTTTTCTGAAGGGGCAGTCCAGGTCGGATAATCATTTACATACTGCGAATACCGCTCATGAGAAGCGTGAAGATCATCCACGAGTGCTTCCACTACCCGTTTCTCCAGGGAGGCATTATTATAACGGCTCAGCATAAAGCGGGAGTAGAGTATCTGATTATTCAGCGTCCGGTAGTTCATATTTATGGCGGCGGTTTTTTCAAGAACACTTGAAAATGACCGCTCAAGAGTATATACCTCCAGTCCGGCAAAGTCACCCGGATATACCATTTTCCATTCCTTGCCAGGTGTTTTCAGCTTAATTCCGATGGTGGAAACAAATTCGCCGGCTTTAATAACCCTGATCGCCCCTAAATAGAAAGATGAATGCCCCTCAACATCGGTAAAATACGCACCTGATATATCACCTTTCGATCCGACAAAAAGACCGTCAGCTGTGCCTCCGGCTACAACTGCCTCTGCTGAATCGGGGGTAATATACCGGACACTCAAAATATAAAACTCATTTTTAGCTGTTTCTTTGGTTCTTTTAGGTGCCGTACCGATTTCTTTACCGTAATTTCTCACGGCTATTTCAAGGCCGGTTGCAGCATCAGAAAAAAGAATCACCTCATCCGGACCGGCAAACTGCATCATCTCCGAGGCTTTGCTCAGGAAAAGGTCTCCGTCTTTATAATTTCCGGTTCTTATGGAATACACCGCCGCCATCAGATACGTCTGAAATGCGCTTTTGGATGGGGTCAGGGTTTTCATTACTGATGCCCGGTTTTTAGAAAGCCACTCTGATGCAGATTTTACCGAGTCAGCAATTATCGAGGCTTTTTCACTGTCATCATCATATCCTTCCCCGAGTGTTTCAGCAAGTTTCCTTTTCTCATCAAAATAAAACGAGGAGAGTGAGTAGAGTTCATATTTAACCAGCGTACCGGCAGTATAGCCGGTATATTGATGTGCGCTTGTGGATAAATTTGCCGCAACTGCAGTTTTATACGCAAGTTCATAATAGTACGCAGCGAGCACCGGAATATATAAATTCTCATAGGCGAGACCGATATTGGAGAGAACCGAAACCAGCAGTCCCGCTTCACCCCCTCTTTCATAAGCTGGTATGCAGTCCATCCACTTTCGTATTGCTGTCCAGTATTCTCCTGCTTCATAATCAGTTACTCCCTGGTCATGCAATGACTGGGCGGAATCAACTTCCATATACTTGTGATTGAATATCTTTGCCTCCTGGGCAAGAAGATCTGATGCTGAGGAAAACAGCATGAAAGCGAACAAGTAAACAAGAATCCGGGCATTGCTCATGAGTAACTCCTGAAAGTATCAAATAGATTTTCTTTAAACAGAGAAACGGATCCTGAAACTTCAGGACCCGCTTCGTGAAACATTATCTTAATAAACTGACCAGGTGAAGTCGGTTTCGTACGTATAATCATAGTTTGTCAGGTTGTATGAGTTCGACCAGTAGTAGTATATATACTTGCCCTGTGAAGAACTCCAGATGTTATCGGTTTCAGCGTAGAAGTCAGTCCAGCCTGTTCCGATATTGTTATAGACCACATAGTAACCTGAGTTGATATATCCTTTGTAGGTTCCGTCAACATATACATAGATTGTGTAGTTTGTATAGTTTTCAACCTTTACATCCACAACTTTTGCTCCGGGACCGCGGTTAGAAGCAAGTTCTTGCTCAACGTTGGTAATGGTTGCAGCCACTTCCTTGGCTTTGTCTTTATCGTTGCCAAAGAGAGGGTTTTCCCACAGTGCTTTTACGGTATTCAGCGCGGAGGTATTCTTCTGTGTGGTAGCAAGCGTAGTAGCTTCCTTCAGAAGATCAAGACCGGTTATCTGCGCTTTCATTTTGGAACTGTTCTCCTCCAGGAAGAGAATCATTGATGCCGCAAGCAGTGTGTTTACTTCTGCATTTTTTCTTCCGTCCTCAATCATCTTGCCGAGTGATTCAAGCGAAGAGTTTGAAGATTTCAGCTGCGCCCTGAAATCAATAGTTGAAGCCGGTACAACAAGCTGCTCTTTGGATTTTTTATTTTCCTCTTTTGGTTTTTTATCCTGAGCCAGAGCTGCTGATGAAAAAAAGATGGAAAATACGAGCGTGAGAACAATCGCGAACATTTTTGAGTTTTTCATTTGAAATCTCCTTGAGAAATTAATTAGTGATGATAAATAAAATTGTTGTTGATTATTATATATCACCAGTTTCGTTTTTGTTCCCGGCAAATCAATGCATTCCGGTTAAAAAATAGGGCGCCCAGTAAAATGGGTGCACCCAGTCTATATTTTCATCACTGTTAAGCACCTCCAGCTGTGCCTGCCGGAGCGCTTCATGCACCGGCTGGCCGCTCCTGAGCAGATTCTCATAAAACTTTTTCATGACCGAGGAGGTGGATTTATCATCCACGAACCAGAGGGTTGCTATAATTCTGGGCGCTCCAGCAAAAAGGAACGACCGTGTCAGGCCCACCAGATCGTCTCCGGCAGACTCCCTGTCTCTCACATAGCCTCCAACCTGCCCTGACTGACAAGCGCTCAGCACAACCAGACTGGCATTCAGATCAAGGTCAAAGATCTCATGCGCGGTTAGATATCCATCATCCTGCTGTGTCGCCGTAAATAAAACCTTGGATTCAAGTGCATTTGCGTCAAACTCGCCGTGGGTGGCAAAATGAACAACATTAAATTTACTGATATTTTCCTTTACAAAAGTTTCCGTTGCTTCCTGCTGAACCAGGAGTGTCTTTTCAGCAAATTCATCAGAGATGGTTTTTGCCTCCTCTTCAGCTCCCGGCAGCTTTGCCCAAGTCGGGGAGGGATATACCGGATTACCGATTATAAGAGCATTCGAAAAATTATCAGACTGTTTTTTTACGATAAACTCCAGCACACTTGCCGAGGGGAGAAAAACCAGAGATTTTTCCTCAAGCCAGAATTTTGGACGCACCAGATGCTTGGTTTTACTGAAATCAAGATTCTGGGGTGCCGTTATTAAGGCTCCGAACGGTAAATGATGCAGAATACCATGAGGCACAATATACACTTTCCCCGCATCTTTAAGTATATCAGCAAATTCTTTTCCTATCAGCAAGCCGTGAAGGTTAAGGAGGCGCCATTGCCAGTCATCGCTTGTTACCGTGTTTTTCCACTCTTCCTGCCAGATACCAACCCAGTTGCGGTTACCTTTTTCCCTCTCCCTGTCCATAACCGTTCTTTTAAATTTTCCGGCATCAGTATTAAACTGTACGAATGATTCACGGAGCGAATGAATGGTATCCTCAATTGCATAGCTCCCGAAATTCAGTTCTCTCACCCTGAGATCATTTTTGGTTATGAGCATCACAACGGAAAAGTTCTTTCCGGTAAAGTATTCAAGCATCATGGCAGTCTCCGGGAGAAGTTCCCGTATCCGCTGCAGGGATGCCGGAGCCACCTGTTTGAGTGAAGCAAATTCCGGTTCTTTTTCAGCGAGCAGTCTGATCACGTTATCATACTGCGATGAATAGCTTTTCAGTGCATCAGAACTGTCCGGATCATCCTGTACCTTTGATATAAGATTCGAAAGTTCTTTTTCTTTTTTAATCAGGTCTTTTACTTCGTCTGAATACTGCTTCGAGGAAGAAAAATCCTTGGTATATAAAAGGTCAAGCAGGGAGCGCGCCTTTGCCCGTTCAATTGTGGAAAAGAGCTCCTCCTTTTCACCAAGCCGGAGCTGCGCTTTCATCAGGTTTTCGTAATAGTAAATCTTATCGTCAAAAAATGTTGATCTTGCGGCATCTTTTCCGATATTCCCTCTGACCGCCTCAATACCCTGGAGGCAGTAATTCAGCGAATCCTTTGCGGATATATACAGGGAGCGTTTCTTAACAGGATCACTTTCTGCCTCGGCCTGATCAATCAGTATTTTGCCAATGTTCCCGGTAATGATGGATACCCACTGACTGTTTCCCTCTTTTCTGAACTGACTGACAGCAAGTGAATAGGCTTCCAAAGCAGCAGCATTATTATTCAGCAGTTCAAGTGAGCGGGCTTTATTTGCAAGATCAGACCCGTTATACCTTAATGCCAGCGCCTGATCAAAAAGTTCAATAGATTTTTCAATCTGCTGCTTTCCCTTTACCGTTTCCCTGCCAAGCACCACTGCAGCTTCATCTCTGTATGCTCTGCCAAGATTACCAAGGGTAAGGTATTCCCCCTCTTTGTTCCCCAGTTCCCTGTCAATGCTAAGTACTTTTTCCAAAGTGTAAATTGATTTATCATATTCAAACTGTGACTGATAAAGTATTGCCTGATTGTTAAGGATGTTTGCCTGTTCCACCTTAAATCTGAAGAGTGAGGTGTCGTTGCGGCTTTGGGCTTGCTGGATATAGGCATCCGCTCTTGATGATGCAATATCATAATACCGGTGTGCCTCATCCGGCAGATTATAGGCTGCATACACATTACCAAGGTATTTATTCCCCCTGACAAAATTCAGCTCATTCCCTTCCGCTTCGGCAAATCTGAGTGCCTGCTTCAGAGCAGTTTCAGCGGGCTGGTACTCACCCTTGCCGATGAATACCAATGCTTTCTCAATCTCCTCAGAACTCCCCCCCGGACCGGTTCCAGAAGCCCCTGAGCAGCCGGAAAAAAAGAGTACCAGTGGAAGAATTATTATCAGAATAAATTTGCTGATTAACGCTAATTTCATAGTATGAATGACAGGAATTATTTATTTTTGTTGGAAAAGATAAGAACCTGATGGTAAATTACTGAGTCAAAATGAAAAGGCGGATGTGATTTTATGCACAAGAAACGATACCATGGTTATTACCTGCCGTAAAACACATCTCAGGCAGGAGTTGGTCTGTATTTTGCAGACAGAAATTTGAAACGAGGGTTTCAAAGAAAAAAGAGAGTTTTTAATAGTTCAATAAGGAGACCAGAATGAAGAAGTTACTTACTGCAATCGTGCTGTTCGTGGGTTTAACCAGTGCCGGTATGGCTCAGGGTAATCCTCCGCTGACAGCATTCCAACTCGATGTTTTTGATCCGCTCCCGTCAATCAGTTTTGCGAACCTGGTTGTCTCGAACGGACTCAGTGCAACCCAGCCTGTTTTCCGGGTAATAATGAGCCCGGGCACAATGGTAAAACTCTCCGGAGAAATGTACTGGACCGATATCAATTCCACTACTCCGGTGAAGCTTGCAGATTTTCGCACCAGGGAATTTTCATCCCGGACGATTTTAAGCAATCAATTCGGAAGCGGTGATATCAGGATTGAAGATGATTACATCAATCAGGATGCTATCGATCAGAACCTTAATAAGGGCAGACCAATCGGTACCTATTCACTTACGTTATGGGTACTCGACCCCGTAACAAATGCCCCGCTCAGTTTACCGGGAATCACCAATCCTCAGCAGCGTTCACTCACCTTTTATAACCCGTCCCAGACTATCACCATTACTGCACCAATGCAGGGCTCGGTTGAGCAGCCAACAGACGTGATTGTTTCCTGGACTCAGGTTACCGGTGCAGCATCTTATATCATTAAGGTAAACAATCGTAAAGTTGCCGGACAAACTGATGAAGAAATTCTGAACAGTGAAAATCCTATCGTGAATAATCGTGATGTCGGAAACAGAACCACGGTCAATATCCGTTCAATTATTGAGCGTGAGTGGGCAGCAGGGGATGAAATTGTGGTACGTGTTTCAGCATTTGTCCCGGGTCCGAGCGGCGGATTTAATCTGGAAAGTAATCTGGTCCGTTTTAGTCTTGCTCCTGCAAATAACCTCCAGGTTCAGCAGCAGAACAGTGCACTTACGCAGATTATCAGTTTTCTCCCCCCTAATATTGTCGCACAGTTTAATAATCTGCTTCAGGGTCAGAATATTTCCATTAGCGGTTTCAGAAATGCCGATGGCACTCTTATGACTCAGGCAGAAGTTACCGCAATTCTCCAGTATCTGCAGGCCAATCCGCAGAATGTACTGAATATGCAGATTAACACTAATCCGGGCAACAACTAAGAGGAGATGAGAAAATGAAAAAAATGTCAATAATCTTTTTTACCATTCTTTTTAGTGTAACCGTATTTGCCGGCGGCGGAGAAACACCACCGGCTGACTCCCCTGTCGCAATCATGATGAAAGTTGTGAAGGATGTTACCCTGAAAAAAGCTGAAGCTGACTGGTCATCAGTGAAAATCGGCGCTGCTTTGAGCACCAACGATGAAATTAAAACCGGCAGCCAGTCTCTTGCTCTTATAAAATTCACGGACAATTCCATTTTACGGGTCCGTGAAAACTCTACCCTGAAGATTTACGCTGACAAAGCCAACAAAGAAATCTCAAAAAACACCTATGTTGATAAAGGTAAAGTTGGTTTTGAGGTGAAAAGACAGGGCAATGAGGAGTTCAAGTTCACAACCCCGACCATGGTGGCGTCTATCCGCGGAACTGACGGCGTTCTTGACGTTGACAATGACGGAAACACCACATTCGGTCTGAGCTCCGGTTCAGCAAACATTGAAGCCACCCAGGGCAACAAGGGCCAGGGTACGGTAACAAGCGGATTTTTTGTGACAGTTGGTAACGACGGAAATGTCAATATTCAGCCGGTTGCAAACAATCCGAATGTTCAGAACATGCTGAACAACAATAACAATAATGTTCCGCAGACCAAGAAACTAATAATTAAAACAAATATCGGTGATATAATCATCGAGTATGTCGGCGGTAATTAAAATAGAAAATTCAGCAACCCTTAGTGAGAGCTAAGGGTTGTTGTTTTTAAATTATTCGTAAATTGCTCTCTTTAATTACTGAGAATTAACGTTATTAATCTTTACTACCCAATCCGGAGAACTTTTATGTCTCTTTATACCAGTTTAACCAGATTTTCTCTAATAGTATTTCTTCTGACTTTTACCGGTTCGTCATTGGCACAGCTGAGTCCTTACATTTCTGAGGTAAGAACCGGAGCTGCCGTTGAGGGCGATGTTCTGCGTTTTGAAGTAGAGCTCATCAAAGCGGATAACGTCAGAGGAGTATTCCTTTTTTACAAGCCTTTTGGTGAGATTCAGTTCACCGAAGCCGAGATGGATCTACGCGGCAACCTGGCTGAGTTCACACTTTCCGGAGATGATGTCCGGGTGCCATATCTTGAATACTATATCGGTATCAATTTATCTGACGGAAGCAGTGCTTATTATCCGGTTCAGGTGAACGTTTCAGAACCCCCGCTCCAGATTGCGGTTTCAGCCCGCTCAGCTAAAGATGCTGAGGTAATTATACTTGCTCCTGAGAAAAATACTTCTGTACCCCGTTCAGAATTCTTTGTCTCGATTTCTCTTCTCAGAGCTTCAGACAATGTTGACCGCGCTAAAACGAAAATTTATATCGGTTCCAAGGATGTAACATCTCTCGCCCTTTTTGCAGATGACTTGATCATGCTGACGGGTGACAATCCTGATCTTGATATGGATGAGGGTACAACCACAATCCGTGTTGAAATCTATGATAAAAGCGGAAATCTCTATCATACTGTCAGCTCCGATTATCAGCTTATCTCCGAACAACTTGCTGAAGAGAGACGCGACAGCTATGAGTTCCGGGGAGATGTAACAGCAGAATCACGCTCGGAAGATGTGCAGGGCAGATCAACCTGGTATAATAACCTCAGAGTCAACTACGAATCCAAATACAAGATGTTTGAGCTTAATGCGAATGCTTATCTCACCTCTGAAGAGGAATCAAATAAGCAGCCTTACAACAGATATCTTGTTGAACTGCGCGGCGGCGACTGGGTTAAGATGTCTTATGGTGATGCAACCCCCCGCTTCCCTTCATTAGTACTGACAGGTAAAAGAGTTAGGGGATTTAACGGTTCGCTCAATTTTGGTTTCTTTAACATCCAGGCAGCGTTTGGTGAAATTAACCGCGGTATTCAGGGAAAAATAGATACCCTGTTTACTGCAGCCAATTCCCCTTTCGGCCGTTCAGATATTGTTCAGCTTGATTCAGCAAAGTACCCTACTGAGTTTAATGCCGGGTACCGTAATGCTAGCGTCACCTTTGGCTCAAATGAACGTACCATACTTGCAGTAAGGCCATCATTCGGAAGCGGTGAAAATTTTCAGTGGGGCTTAACTTATCTTCATTCAAAAGATCAGTTTGAGGATATTGCATTCGGAGGAATTCCGCAGGAAAACGTAGTTGCCGGTACAGATATGACCATTGCGTTTGATGATCAGAAATTTCTTTTTAACGCTCAGGCAGCCATCAGTGTACAGAACACCGATATCACCAACGGCGAGCTGACTGACAGTGAAATTGACACACTTTTTGGCGCGGGCAAAACTTTTACCCAGGATCCGAAAACCATTAAGGATCTGAAAAAATATATTGGAAGCATCATTACGTTTAACCAGTATATCGAACCTCTTAACTACGAGGAAATACCTACCCTGGCAGCTGAGGCAACGCTCTCCCTGAACTATTTTAACAACTACTTCAGAGGACAGTACATTTACCGCGGCAACGACTTCCAGTCCTTCGGTAATACTTTTATCAGAACGGACGTAGCCGGTATCAACATCAATGACCGTCTTCGCCTGATGGATAATACCTTGTTTATTGCTGCCGGATTTGAAAGTCTCTCTGACAACCTTCAGGGTACTAAATTCGCGACCACTACTTTTAACACGATTAATACATCAGTCTCTTATTTCCCAAGATTTGACTTCCCCAGCATTCTCGTATCATATACGCAGAATGAAAACACGAACGATGCAAAAGACTCAACTATCATCATCAATGATATAACCAACAGAGTCGGTACACAGATTTCATATGACTTCCACTGGAAATACCGTACACAGATGTCATTAGGTTATAATTTCTCTGTTCGTGATGACAAGTCAATCTCAAACTTCGACGTTGACAACAGCTCGCTTAATCTCTCATCGAATACTAACTGGTCTCCTGCGATCGTTTCGAACGTCAATATTTCTTATAATAGCACAAAGATACAGGCTTCGGAACTCAGCTACGTTACCCTGACTCTCGGAGGACGTTACTATATGCTCGATAATAAGCTCTTGATTAACGGATCCATCAATCCGAGCTTCGGAGACTTTGAGCGTACAGCGCTTGACCTTTTCGGAACCTATTATTTCACCAGTTATCTTTATGCTCAGGCACAGATCAGATATATTGTGAATTCATCACAAAACAGCATATCCGTACCAAATGATTTCATTTCCGGTATTATGCTGAGATATAATCTTTACTAAGCTCTATGGGTAAAAAAAAAGATAAAGGCGATTTCCTAACTAGATTCATTATTAGTCTTGGGTTAGCAGTACTTGTAGTACTGCTGACCCAGGTCAGTTTTCTCAAATTAGATCCCCTCACCAAACTCGAACAAAAACACATTGATGAACGCTTTCTTAAAAGAGGCGTTATTCCGATTAAAGATTCCTCCGATGTCATCATCCTTGAAATAACTCAGAATACCTACAACAATATTGCTGAAGCATGGCCCTGGCCCCGCAGCACATTTGCCAAGGTAATAAGAAACCTGAATGAGGCAGGAGCTAAAGCGGTCGGTATAGATATTGTGATGTCGAGTCCGGATAAATATGATCCGATGAATGACTCGGCAATGTTTAATGTTATCCGGGAATACGGAAACATTGTAGTTGCCGGCAAGGTGATGAATGTTGAGGGCGATGAATATACTCTTACCAGTCAGAATGAGAATTTTGAAAGTGTTTATTTTGAAGCTGATTCTTCCATTGGAATTGTACAGGTGGTCAGCGACAATGACGGAGTGGTAAGACGGTATCTCCCCTTTATGTATTCCTCCACAACAGAGCGACTGGTTCCGACATTTAGTTTTGCTTTGCTTAATAAATACACAGGTAAGACGAATTTCCACCTGGCTGAAAACACTGATGGACATTTTATTCACTCGGATATTGAGATCCCAAAGTATGATAATGTTTCCATGCTGCTCAATTTCTACGGCCCCAGCAGAAGTTTTCAGTATTTCGATTTCATAAACGTTCTGGATGATCAGGAGTTCATGACTCGTGATGAGATTGAGTTTGAGATTCCGATTAATATGTGGGATGATGAAACCATAAACGAGACAACCGGTATGCCGATGGGTTTAAAATACAGCGGTATATTCAAGGATAAAATAGTTCTCATTGGTTCAACCATGCCGGAGGATAAGGATATACTCCCCATCTCGTTTGCACGCGGCGAAAAAGAAGGAGACAACCTGATTTACGGAGTTGAAATCCACGCCAATGCACTGCAGAATATTCTCAACCAGGATTTCATTGTAAAGCAGCCAATCTGGCTTGAAGTTCTGATAACCCTTATTCTCGGAATCGGCGTCTTCTTTCTCTCCTACCTCCTCAAAGAACTTAAGTTTGCAAGCGGTCTGCTTGTTGAGGGGCTTAACCTGATTATTGTCGCAGCTATTTTCTTCGGACTTCGTGAAATTTCGTTCTACCTTTTTGCTGAATTTAACTTCCTCTTTACCCTCTACACAAGTTTCCTTGCGGTAGGTTTGGGTTATATAGGAAGCACTGCTTATAAGTTCATCTCAGAGAGGAAGCAGAAGGGTATGATTAAAGGAATGTTCAGCCAGTATGTAAGCGGAGCGGTGGTTGATGATCTTATTTCTGACCCGGATAAACTGCAGCTTGGCGGCGAGCGGAGAGAACTTTCAGTATTTTTCAGCGATATAGCCGGATTCTCTACCTTTTCAGAAAACAAAGAGCCGGAAGAACTGGTCCGGTTTCTTAATGAGTATCTGAGCGCAATGACACAGATTGTGTTTGATAATAAAGGTACCCTTGATAAGTACATCGGCGATGCAGTCATGGCATTCTGGGGCGCACCAACACCAACTAAGGATCATGCATATCTTGCTGTTAAAAGCGCACTGGATATGCAGGTGAAAATTGCAGAAATGGTGGAGCGCTGGCGTCAGGAAGGTCAGCCGCTGATTCACGCAAGAATGGGAATCAACACCGGTGATATGGTTGTTGGTAACGTCGGCGGTGTCCAGCGGTTTGATTATACCGTTATGGGAGATAACGTTAACCTGGCTTCACGCCTTGAAGGTGCAAATAAGGAATATGGGTCAAGCATCATGATCGCTGACTCTACATATGAACAGGTAAAAGACCGCTTCCATACAAGAGAACTTGATTTCCTGACGGTAAAAGGAAAATCAGTACCAATTAAAGTTTATGAAGTTTTTGATTTTGTTGAAAATGTACTCCCTGAAAGGAAAGTAAAATGCATTGAGGCTTATAATAAGGGATTACATGAATACAAATCCATGAATTTCGAGAAGGCAATCAGTTTCTTTGAAGAAGCGCTGACGCACGATCCGGACGATTATACTTCGTCCATGTATATTAAACGCTGCAAGTCACTGATTCAGGATCCGCCCCCGGCTGACTGGGACGGTGTATATCACCTTAAAACAAAATAATTACCATAAAAAAAACCCGCTCAGTGAGCGGGTTTTTTATTACCAGTATTTAGGATTATCGTTTGCGTGGTGTTCTTTCACGGTCATCTTTCCGTTCGGAAGAATTGTCACGGCGTTTGCTTTCCTGCTTTTCCCTGTTACGTTCAGAGGAATTATCGCGGTTTACCGTTTCTCTCTTCTCCTCAGATTTACGCTCATTAACCGTATTTCTGTCCCGGTTTACCGTATTGTTCTTGCGTTCAGATTCGGTTCTTACTTCACTCTTCTGATTTGTCTCTTCTTTCCTTTCTCCCAGGAGTAAGTCAAAAAGATTAACTTCCGAATCATTCCGGTTTTCGCGTACATCTTTCTTGTCGCGGACTTCCCGATTTTCCATACTTTCCTTAATTCTGCGTTCATTCCATTTCGGGCTGCTGTCGGTTTCCTTCATTCTGAAATCTGAGACATCACGCTTCTTTTCATCAGTCGTAACTCTTTCACGCACATCTTTGGTATTATCAATATCACGAATTAATTCACCATCGCGGCTTTCTCTTTTTTCGATATTGATATTTTTTACTTCACGTACTTCAGTTTCATCTCTGCTGATCGTTTTAACTCTGATAACTGATCTGTCTTTGGTTACCAGTTCATCAGCGTTGCGTGCATCACGTCCGGTTATGTGGATTCTGCTCTCATCATCAACTGATGCACCTCTTAAGCGGACAAAATCACGGTCTATTCCGTTATTGAGAATTCTGTCGCGGTCACGGGTTACCTCAGAGCGGAGCCGTGCATTATTAAAGTACCGTTCATTATCTCTTTCTCTGAAAATTTTGTCCTGTACTCTGTGAGAACCAAAATCACGGTAGCGGACAAAGTTGTATTCTCTGTATCTGTATTTGTCAAAATGATAACTATAGTTAAATCTGATGTTCACGGTAACCAAAGGTCTCATCGGAGCCCAGCCGATATAATCATCATCATAGCACCATTCAACCCAGGCAGGAGCCCATTCATAGTCTGGAACCCATACCCAGCCGTAATAGTAATCATACATCCAGCGGCCGTAATGATAAACTACATTTCCGAAAGGTTCGTAAGAATCCCAGTACCAGCCATAATTCGTCCAGATCCATCTGCCTGAAAAGTAAGGCTTAAATCCTCTGAATTTACGGGCAGGTTTCCAGACGATTAAATTATCATCCAGTTCAATCCATCTGCCGTAGGGAGACAGCTGCGTATAAAAAACATTGAAGGATACCGTAAAACGTCCTCTTCCTTCTGTTTCAAAAACTCCGCTAAAAAGCAGAATAACGAGTGCAAATACTATCTTTTTCATGGCCAAACTCCTTAAAGTTGTGTTTATTCCTTATAAGCCAAGAATTGTGCCATCCAAAAAGCCCTAAATCAGTTCAAAATCGGGTCAGAGAGTTTGCAGCTGTACAATAAATTATACATTCATAAAAAAAATTTGTGCAATCCCGACGAATAGCTGAATCTGATTCCCTTTGTATCTATCTAACCCTTACCAATTCACATAAACAACTACGTGGAAAAATGTTAGAAAAGATAAAAGAAGCAGGTATCTCATACCAAGATTTTATGAAACACATGGAGGAAACCGCAGCCGCTCCGGTTCCGGCAGATGCCGATGAAACACTCAGGGAGAAGCTCGGTTATTATCCTCTGAACTTAAGGAGAATGAAAAGAATTAATACTACCTTTAAGCCGGATGACGGGGCAGTCAGCGCTTTTGAATCGGTTAAAGGCCGCCAGACCTGGATGATTATCTCAGAAGGCTGGTGTGGCGATACGGCACAAAACGTACCGGCCATCATAAAACTTGCTGAACTTAACAAAAATATTGACGTAAAAATTATCCTGAGGGATACTTATCCTGAGATTATGGATAATTACCTCTCCAACGGAGCTAGAAGCATTCCGAAATTGGTAGCTTTTGATGAAGATGGAACCGAACTCTTCATGTGGGGTGCAAGGCCCGCCGCCATAGCTGAAATCATGAAAGGCCACATTGCAGCCGGTATGCCCAAACATCAGCGTGAAGAAATTCTGCATACCTGGTATGCTAAGGATGGCAGCAAATCCACATCTGCAGAAATTGTAAATCTCGTAAAGCAGACAACGGCCGAGGCTGTTACCCGGTAACCTGCTCACTCTGTTCAGCCGGGATATTGTCCTTAACATCTTTCAGCAAATACATACCTATGATGAAGAAGACTCCCACTGACAGAATGGATAATTTCTGATTGTGAGTAATCACTGAAATAATACCGAAGACAAGAGGACCGATAATTGCGGAACTCTTCCCAAAAAGTGAGTAAAACCCGAAGAACTCGGTTCTTTTGTCCACCGGTGTTAGTTTTGACATCAGGGAGCGGCTGGTTGACTGGCTTGCTCCCATAGCCGTACCTGCCAGCAACCCTACAACATAAAATCCCTCTTTCGTTTCAGTAAATAACGCAAGGGCGATAGTTACCAGCCAGACATAGAGACTGATATAAATGGTCTTCTTTTGCCCCAGAGAATCGGCTGCGATTCCGAGCAGCACTGAACCGATTATGGCTGTAGTCTGCACGGTTGCAAAAAACGCTATGAGTTCCAGTTCGGTAAATTTCAGTGTGGTGCTCGCATAGTTTCCTGCAAAGAAAATAATAGTATTTACCCCTTCGATATAAAAGAAGTACGCAAGCAGAAACCGGGAAAGATTTTTATAGTTTTTCAGATGGCTGATGGTATAGGATACACGGTTCCATCCGGTCTTTATATAACTCTGCGGTTTTAACATTGGCCTTCTGTTATCCTGCAGAAAGATAAAGAGCGGAGTTGCAAAAATGGCAAAAAACATAGCGGAGATAAGAAAACTTTCCCTGATAAGATTCTTTTCTATGAACGGAAAAAGTATGATCAGCGTGGTAAGTGAACCCACATATCCCATCGCGAAGCCATATCCGCTTACTCTGCCATAGTTTTTTGGAGTGGTGATCTCAGGTAAAAACGAATCATAAAAAACAAGCCCTGCTTCAAAACCAATATTGGCTAAAACAAAGAAAAGAATTCCTAGAAATATATCCCCCTGCTCAACACCAAAGAGTGCTGCAGTAAATACCACACAAATAATAGTAAAAAAAAGCAGAAACCGTTTCTTACCGGCGGAATGATCAGAAATAGCACCCAGAATTGGTGAAAGTATAGCGGTAACAATCATCGCGGAGGATGTTGCTATGCTCCAGTAAAGGTCCCCTGCAGGTTCATTATTCGCTACAACTTTCTTAAAATAGACTGCATAAAGAAATGTAACAATCGTAATTGAATAGGAAGTATTGGCAAAATCAAAGAGAGTCCAAATAAATATTCTGAACCGCTCTGAACTCTTAACCATGACTTCCCTTGGCTGGTTTATCAATTTTCCCCAGACCGCTTTTGTTAAGTTTATCAGACTTCCTCAGATCTCCATGATACCGGTCAAGAATACCGTTCACGAATTTACCGCTTTCATCAGTACTGAACTCTTTGGCTATTTCAATACACTCATTGATGGTAACTTTCGGGGGTATTTCAGGAAACTCATTTATTTCCGCCATGCCCATTTTTATGATGATCAGATCAAGAATCGCGATACGTTCAATAACCCAGTTCTGAACATTTGTTTCAAGATCAAGATCATACCGCTTCCAGTTGATGATAACTTTATCAACCAGACTCCGGCCGAAATCACGGTCAGGCCCCTTCTTTACATCTTCAAAAACCGTGTTGAACAGATGATCAATCCCCTCAGATTTAAAATAATAAGCATACAGTACCTGTAATACTTTTTCCCTGATAATTCTTCGTTTGCTTTTTTGTCTGCCGATGGTAATCATATATATTCTATTTAAATGCCGTAAAGCCAGAAAATAAGTAATGCAACTGCCTCCCTGGAAGAGAGGTACAGTTTCTGTGTAATGGAGAGGTTTTCTTCGGTTTCCTGAAGATTAACTCTGAGGTTATAAAAGGATGCAATCTGATGAATTCTTGGAAGATGAAATCCGTCAGAAATGATAATAATCTGATTATCAGGGGTCTGATCAGGCATTACCTGGTCAATATATCTGATTTGCTCAACAGTTGAGGTTGTTTCCTTCTCAAACCGTATTACTTCTTTGGATATACCCTTTTTTATAAGGTAACTCTGCCCTGCCTCCGCCTCACTGATTTTGCCAGGGGTATTTGAACCTGTCAGGAAAATATCCGATATAACTCCCTCTTGAAGCAGTTGTCGTGCTGCATCAAGCCGCCGCAAATGGGCTGAGCCTGGAGTGTTATCTTTTTTTACCGCTGCACCAAGAACAACTCCAGTTTTATACACGTTGCCTTTGTCATAGAGTGGCGGATTTGCTGTAAAACTATAAAAGAGGGCAAAACCGGTCAGTAAAAGAGCACCATAAAGAATATTTACGATCAGGCGAAGCGGAAACATTGCTTCAGTTCTAAAAACCTTCAGCCAGAGAAATGAAAGAATCCCGAGCAGAATTAAATACCGGAGCGTGAATAGAATGCCCGGTAATATATAAGAAAGCTGATAATCCCAATAAACAACCTCTCTAAGATCAAAAATACCGTAAACCATCAGTGCATAACCGGCAAGAAGTATTAGAATACCGGTAAAGGTGAGCAGAGGAATCCTGCGGTACTGAGTTATTTCTTTTGAAGAGGTGCGGAAGTTTAGAATTACCAGGAGAAGGATTATCAGTCCGTTTATAAAAATGCCAATCAGGGTACCGGCATACCAGAGCGGGAAATTATTCCATGGCAGACCATTCAGCAGATTCTTTATTATCAGAGCAATAAAGAAATCGGCCGCAAGCAAACTTACCGCAATAAAAAAGATCATGCCTGGAATAACTTTTCAAAAAACATATAAAGTACACAGCAAAGATAAAAAAAAAGGGGAAACCTTTAACGGTTTCCCCTTTGGGGCAATTACTCTGCCTTTTTAGCAAATACCCGTTTCAGGGTAAATCTAAGGGTATCCCTCACCTCTTCAATGGTCAGATAAATTACCGGGACCAGTACCAGAGTCAGGAATGTCGCAAAACCAAGACCGAAAATCACGGCAATACCCATGGATTTCCAGAAGTCTGCACTTTCACTTCCGAAAGAGAAGGTGAAAGAATAAATATCAAACCCGATTCCGAATGAAAGAGGAATCAGGCCAAGGATGGTAGTTATCGCCGTTAGCGTTACCGGCCTGAAACGGGTCAGTCCAGCCAAAACGACAGCCTCTTCCCGGCTTTTTCCTCTTTTCCTCAGCTGATTGGTAAAATCAATCAGCACGATATTATTATTCACCACAACCCCCGCCAGACTTATGACGCCTATACCGGTCATGATGATACCAAATGGCATCTGGAAGGTAATCAGTCCGAGGAAGACCCCCACCAGTGAAATAATCACAGCCGACATGATTATAAGCGGCTGGTTAAGGGAGTCAAACTGAATCACCAGGATAAGGAAGATCATCAGAATAGCTATCAGAAATGCTTTGCCAAGGAATGCCGCAGCCTCTTCCTGCTCTTTGCTCTGTCCGGTAAATTCCATCGTGTAACCCTGAGGAAGCTGGTAACCATTCAGACGGTCTTTAACTCTCTGCAGAACATCATTCGGATTCTCCCCTTCAAGCGCTTCACCGGTTATTGTAACCACGCGGTCAAGGTCTTTTCTCCTGATTGCTCCCGGACCTTTATCCGTTGTAATTGTCGCCACACTGATTAACGGAACGCTTAATGTTTTTCCCTGATCATTATTGTAAATAATTTTCAGATTCTTTAGTGCATCAACCGATTCCCTTTGGTCCTTTCTCAGGCGGACGGTGATATCATACTCGTCCTCCTTAACGCGGTATTTGGAAGGCGTGGTACCATTAATTGCAGTACGGATAAAATTAGCAATAAGAGTGGTATTCAGCCCGTAAAGAGCTGCTTTTTCACGGTCAACCTCAATACGCAGTTCAGGTTTCCCGGCATCAAAGTTATCCTTCAGATCAACCAGTCCGGGAACATCTTTTATATATTCAATAACGCCCTCTGCAAGCTGTCCGAGACGTGTAAAATCATCACCGCTGATTTCAATATTCACCGGCTTTCCGACCGGAGGTCCGTTTTCCTGCTGAACAATAGAGATTTCAGCACCTGGAATGTCTGAAACCATCTCCCTGATCATTTCAGATATTTCAATAGAACTGGTATCACGATCGGCATAGTCAGCAAACTGGACGGTCGTTGTGGATTTATTAGGGGTTGAACTCCCCGCGTCAAAAGGATTAGTTGAAGATCCAACAACAACTGATATATCATCAACATCGCTGAAATCTCTCCCTAACAGGCGCTCTTCAACTTCTTTTGTAATAATGTTAGTCTCCTCGATATTAGTACCGGAAGGAGTCTCAACATTCACATAGATTCTCTGCGGCTGGGTAGTCGGGAAAAACTCTACTCCCAGATTCATTGCTCCGTAAAGCTGGGTAAAGAACACCAGAGTAAGAAGCGAAGCAAACACAAAGCGCAGCTTTGTATTGGTAAATATCCAGACAGTGAAACCAATAGCAAGTGCTGTAACAATAAGCTCAACCCAGATTGGAGCAAACGCTGCCAGAACGCCTTCCAGAACAAATATCAGAAAAAAGGAAAGAACACCGTACCAGTTGCGTTTATTGATTTTCCTGTGGATATCTCTGGGTGAACCAACGGCGTACCGGAGAGTTCTTTCATACAAACCGATCGTCTTGGGAAGAAGTGTATTCTGAAAAAATACCGTTGACTTGTGGAAAGGCATCAGAATCTTGCCAAATAATCCCTTTGGAGCTTTTTGTTCTTCCAGTTTCATAAACTGAGCCGCAATAACCGGATTGATTACCAGTGCAACAAACAATGAAGAAAGAAGCGTAATAATAAGTACAGAAGGGATATAGAACATAAAATCACCCACAATACCCGGCCAGAAAAGCAGAGGCATAAAAGCTGCAACGGTAGTGAAGGTAGAAGTAATAACCGGCCATGCTACTTCACCAGTGGCTTTTTTAGCAGCGGTTATCAGATCACTTCCCTCCTCAAGAAAGCGATAGATATTTTCTATGATAACTATCGCGTTATCCACAAGCATACCCAGCGCAAGTATGAGCGCAAAGAGCACAACAAAGTTGAGTGTCACACCCATCAGCTGCAGAACAAAAAATGAAATAAGCATGCTGAAAGGAATTGCAGCAGAAACGAATAATGCATTTCTGAAACCGAGGAAGAAGAACAACACACCGATTACCAGAACAAGACCTGAGAAAATATTATTCTCGAGATCTTTAACCTGCAGATCAATTTCTTCTGACTGGTCAGAAGTGATGCTGAACTTAACATCATCAGGAAGCAGTTCCCTTTTTTCAGCGAGTTTTTCTTTAATCTCATCGGCAATACGGATGATGTTTTCGCCCACACGCTTCGAAATAGAAATTGAAACAGCATCATTACTGTTCAGACGGGCATACGTCGTTCTTTCCTTAAACGAATAGGTTACCTCAGCAACATCACGGAGATATATCGGCATACCATCTTTTACCTTAACGATAAGGTTTTCAATAATATACGGTTTGCTGAATTCTCCTGGTATTCTTACAAGAAAACTTGTCTGGTTTACATCAATGGAGCCGCCGGGGATTGTTTTGTTTTCGTCCGCAATAGCACGGTTGATATCGTCAAAACGAATATTATAGTGCTGAAGTTTCTGCACATCAACATCCACTTTAACCTCCCTCTCCATACCACCGCTCACCTTAACTTCAAGAACTCCGTCAACCTTTTCGAATTCATCTTTCAGATCTTCGGCAATATCTTTCAGCTTCACCAGTCCGATCGGTCCTGATATATCTATCACCAGAATCGGGAACTCTGAGAAGTTTATTTCTACTACTTCAGGTTCTTCTGCGTCAGGCGGAAGTTTAGGTCTTGCCTTATCAACCTTTTCCCTTACTTTACGCAGAGCCTCGTCAATATCATAACCGCTCTGAAATTCAACTCTGACCAGAGAATATCCTTCAAATGAAGAGGATTCAATGGATTTTACCTCACCAATTGCGTTGATTTCCTTTTCAATCGGCTGTGTAATAAGGGTTTCAATATCCTCGGGTGATACACCCGGGTAGGGCGTTGAGACAATAACCAGCGGGATAGAGATATCGGGCGCTGATTCTCTTGGCAGTCCGACATAAGCGGTAATACCAAGGATAATAATGATGATTGACAAGATCGCAACGCTCGTCTTATTGTCAATTGCAATATCAGTTAATTTCATAAAAGTATTTTCCGCTTAATCAGTTCATTACTTTTACTTTTTCACCCGGCACAATGCTCTGATATCCGACAATGATCACATTATCTGTATCAGTCAGTCCGCTTTTGATGGCAGCTTTGTTGTCAAAGCGGCCCAGCAGTTCAACAACTCTCTGTTCAGCTCTTCCATTATTTTCAACAAAAGCAACGTAGCCTGCATCAGTTTTCAGCAGAATATTTTCAGGAACAGTAATGGTTTTAACAAATGTACCCTGCTCTATGAATACTTCAGCGTTTAATTCCGGTTTAATGAGATTACCCTGATTGGAAAGTTCAATTTCCACATTAAACGTTCTGTTTGCCGTATTTATCGTGCGGCCTACAAAGCTGACACGCGAAGTATATTCCTTGTTGTCAAGATCCTTAAAGCGGACCTTAACTCGGTCGCCCTGTTTAATTCTGTTAACGTAGTTTTCAGGCACTCCGACAGAAATTTTGACTTCAGAGGAATTAACAAGTACAACAAGCGTCTGTCCAGGAGCAACAACTTCGCCGATTTCACTGAATTTATTTTCGATAAATCCAGAAAACGGAGCACGTACATAGGTTTTTTCAAAACGCGCTTTAATCAGTTCATATTGCGCCCTAGCAGCATCACGCTGATATTTTGCCTGTAAGTATGAAAGTTCACTGCTTGCATTTTCCTTATAAACTTTTTCAAGTTTCACAAAATTCACCTCAGCGAGATCATACTGTGCTTTTGCTGCATCCATATTACTCTTCAGGAGCATATTGTCAATTTCGGCAATAATATCACCCTGCTGAACAAAGTCTCCTTTTGTTTTGCTGAAGCGGACGATCTTGCCCCCTTCTTCGGCGGATATATTAGCTGTTTTTGACGCTTTCACTACGCCAAGTACTGTAATATTATCAACGTAATCCTGATAAGCGAACCGCGCGGTTTTAACCAGAGCGAATTTCTCGTTTGACTTTGCCTCATCCGGATTGGCTTTTGAGTCTCCGCATCCTGTAACAAGGAGAGCTGATACTGCTATAAAAGCAAGCAGATATAATTTAAATGACTGTTTCATTAGTATTTCCTGTTTTAAACTTAATCTTTGGCTATGAGTTGTTCTAATTTTGCGTTAGAGATGTAATAATCATACAAAGCGGTGAGGTAATTAACCTTTGAACGGGTCAGGGAGACCATTGCATCCAGAACTTCAAGCTGTGTGCTTAACCCGCTGCTGAATCTCTTCTGAGCGATGGAATATGCCAGGTCCGCCTGATTGATTGTAGCGCTATAGGCGCTGATTCTCTGTTTATCTTTTTCAATGGTACCAAGAAGATCGAGAAGCTGATTACCCAGCTGCTTCTTGGTTTTTTCATAGGTTTCAATTGCCATCTGATGATCAAGCTTTGCCTGCTCAACAACAGCAGAAGTCTGAAATCCTTTGAAGATAGGGACACGAAGATTTATTCCAATAAAAGAAGATGCATTATATCTCCAGTCAGCAAATGCCCTTCCGTTATTTTCCTGTGCTTCAGTCTGCCATCCACCTGTTGCTGTAAGAGTCGGGAAGTGCTGAGCAAACCGGGCAGTTACCACATCATCCTTCATACGGGTATCAAGTTCCAGACCGTTCAGATATGGATTCATTTTGATTACTCTTTCAAAATATCCGTCAAACTCTTCAAGTTTCTGATCTGAGAAAACCAATGAATCCCTGATGCTGATTGCTTCCTCAAATGGAATTCCTGTGAGAAGCTTAATAAAATTCTCACTCATGCTTAATGCATGCTCGGCTGCCTGCAGTTCCGGAATCATGTTCTGAACCTGCACGCCTGCTCTTACGAGATCATATTCAGATATCATTCCCGCGCGGTAAAGTGACTGAGTATTCTTCAGATTGTCTTCAGCGAGTGTGAGATTCTGTTTGGTAAGATTCACAACCTCTTTGGCAAGCAGGTGTGAATAATATGCTTCCTTAACTTTTACCTTCAGTTCATTCTTGGCTGATAGATAAAATTTACCGGCGATTTCAGAATATGACTTTGCAATCCGGATTGCGATAAATGCCGCTCCGGAAAATAACGTCTGCTCCACATTCACGCTGGCGGTCATCGTGTGGTCAGTGCCAACAGGAAATGTTCCGCTGAAGAATGGTGTCTCAATATTAAAGACTCCCCTTTTCAGAGCTTTCCTGTAGTTAACCGAACCGCTGATATCCGGGTAAAGAGCGCTTCCCCAGGCCTCGTTCACCTTTTCATCCGCGATTTCTGAATTGATTTTGGATATACGAAGATCGTTATTGTTTTTCATGGCCAGTTCAATTGTCCTGGCCAGAGAAAGTTCCAGGGTATCCTTTGGTGAAAGTACCTGAGCGCTGACTGAAAAGATCATCAGTCCTGCAAAAATGATTGTTTTCAAGAGTGTGCTCCATTTGAATTGCTGTATATACCGCGAAGAAAAATCCTGAGTACCCGCAGCGGCTGCTCTTCCTGAGCCCCATACTGCACAGGGCAGTGAATCTGAGCTGAGAGCGCCGGATAGATAAAGTGATTAAAGTACATGGTTAATTCTTCGGGTTTGAAATCCTGAATTTTACCCTCATCAACTGCTTTGGCAAAAACAGTATTCAGCAGGGTAAACATTTTTTCCATAATTTCCCTCAGCCGGCTCCGGTCTATCTGGACAGTCTCACTGTCCATTCGTGCCAGTTCCTTGATCAGCAGTTTGAAACTGTCCTGACGGGAAAAACAGAATTTAAAAAGTGCTGTGGTGTAGTTTGAAAGGAATTGTTCCAGATCGTCCGCAGATTTTCCGGCAGCATCTTCCAGAAGTGCCAAATTTCCTTCCAGCATCTCTTCCACTATGGACTTATAAATCTCTTCCTTATTGGAGAAATAGTTATAAATCGTACCCTTGCCAAACTCCGCGCTCTCAGAAATCTCGTCAATCGTGGTTTTGGCAAATCCCTTCCGGGAAAAGTGAAACGCTGAAGCTGTCAGGATTTCATTTCTCCTGAAAATGCGTTCTTTTTCTTTTCTGCTTAAATGTTCATCCATAAAATAATGACTGATTAGTCAGTTACAAAACTAAGAATTCGTTAATAGAACAAAAAGTCAAAATATGGCTAATTGTTCATATTTAGGATAAACGGTTCAGTCAGCTGATAAGTTCCGTAAGCAGGGGAAAATATTAAGAAATTAGAATTGAAGAATAAGGTAAACGGAGGGGGTTATTGGAATAATTGAAAATTGCGTGATTTTGAAATCAGCTATTTCGCCAGACTAATCGGTGGTTTACCTGATCCCAGTGAATTTTCGCCCCCTAAAATAACTTCCCCTGCAATTTGTTTCAAATATCTCTCAAATTTTTCCTCCTGAATTGGCTGCATCAACCAATTGGCAGAAGCGAGCAAATTCACAGGAAATGAGCGGATTCTTTGAGAAAAATCAATCTCGTTAATAAGTGCCTTTGATTTTGCAATCTGAAATACTGCCTCCCAGGTAAACGAAAAATTATGAGACAACGAAACAAGGTCGAAGATATCCTTCGGTTCATCCCTGCCCAGAATTGCTGTAATTTTATTAGAAAGGATATTAAGAGGGGTATCAAGTAATCCAAATTGATACCTGACAGGAATACCCACTCGAGCAGAAACATCATTTACAAACTCGATTTTTAAGGAAATTTCCCCTTCAGTAATAAAAAACCTGCAAAAATCATTGGTAAAAACCGTCACCTCTGACTTCAAACTAAAACCGGAGTTCAGAGATTTTCTGATAAATTCAATATGCCTCTTAAATTCCGGATCTTCATTCGCAAAAAAATCAAGATATTCACTGAAACGGTGCTTCAGATAAAAGCGGCCTAATGCCGTGCCACCAGTCAAATAAAAAGGCAGATTCTGATCTTTCCATCAATTCAGAAATTTATCCTGGAGCAGGTAAATGCTCTTGTAATCTTTCTCTGACATATTCATATTGTCTTCGCAGTTCCGGTGTTCTTAGTCTTTGAATCACTTTCTGGGTGAGGAGTATGTTAATTTTTTCGAGCCCCAACAGGTTAATTATTGTGTACCAGGAATATGATTCCAGAAGTTTAATGAAGAGGGTTTCCTCGGTATAGTGCCCTGCCGTTTTTCTCTTTCCGGCAAACACATCTTCAATCGCTTCAGGAGGAATGTTATAATCCCACATTATTTGTTTGAATAACTGCCTTTTTTCCTGGGGTTGCAAATTGAACTCTTTTTTTGTACAAATATAAGAAGATTGAAAATCCGGTCAACCTGAATATCGTGATTTTTGAAAATAGCAAATGAATAATCCCCCAACGTGCAGTAAAAGTTAAATTACTTATTATTTTCTTTACGGCATTACGGGTAAAAAAGTACCTATGACGGTCACCCCCTGATAATACCCATTATCTGTTTTACCACTTCTTCTGACTCCCTGTCCTCAAGGATATTATGCCCGCTTTCCTTATAGGTGTAATACCGGGGAAAAAGGGATTTAGAGCTAAAAAATTTCCTGGCTTCTTCCTCCTCAATGGTATTATCCATACTGCCAAAGAAGACGTGCAATGAACTGATCTGGAGTGTGCTCTTAGAAAGGATCGCAGAAAGCTTCCATAAAGCGGCAATTGCCTGCACAGGAACGGTATGATAGACCAGCCTTCTTCCTGATTCTTCCGGCAGCGACTTAACTACCACCGGCCTGAACAACCTGAAGATATGATACATCACCGGCCGGTGCAGAATATTTACATACTTCTGATGTTTTTTCTTTGGCATCAGGTAGGGCGCAGTTATCATTACGTTTTGTAAATCTGATACTGTGGTTAGCAGGAGCGCTATCATGGAACCCATCGAATGCGCAACCACATCAACTTTATTACAGACTGCTGCAAGCTGACGGTATGCATTCAGCGCATCGTTAAGCCAGTCTTCCGGTTCAACATCCCTCAGTTTTACAGGGGTTTTTAGTCCGAATCCTGTCAGCCGGGGGGAGAGATAGGGAATTCCTGCTTCTCTCAGAGCTTTTTTCAGTTCGCGGAACTCATCTGGGGAGGCACTAAATCCATGAATTAGCAGCACACCTTTTTCAAACTTTTTTTCAGGGACGTAAAACTCAGTTGCTGACTCCACAAACTGATGCGTACGCCAGTCCCGCTGGAATGCTCTCAGATATTTCTCAGACTGCCGGTAAAGATATCTCGCCCGCAGGTGAATAACCACCAGAATAAGAATGAGAACGATCAGAATGATAATTTCGAGAGATAGCAGATCTATGATAAAACTCCATTAATAAAGCCGAAAGATGGGGAAAAGCTGTGAGATATAAAAGAGAATCGGTTTTACCGGAGAGCAAGTTTGGGGGAATCCCCCCGCTCCCCGCTTATATGATAACCGGCTGCGGCCAGAGTAAGATCAAGACAGGTGATGCAGCTTTTTGCTTCTTCGTTCAGGCAGATTTTGTTGTCATAGATAAGATACTCGGTTTTATACTTCAGCGGTGTAAACGATGGCATGACCACATTAGCTCCCGCATGAAGACCGGCTTCTCTCCCCTTTGGCATCAGAGTGCCGAGTGCTGTTGTGGCTGGCATGTGGACATCGCGAAGATATATTCTTGCGGCTGCAATAACCCGCAGAGTCAGGTCAGCATCCGCTGGCTGAACTTTTGCGAATGGAGTATTTCCGGATGGCATGAAGGGCGAAATGGATATCATATCTGCTTCCAGTTCCTCACAGAGAAGGATATCATCCACTATATCATCAGAGCTTTGCCCCGGAATACCAATAATATTTCCGGTGCCAGTCTGAAAGCCGGATGATTTAAGATAACGAAGATGTTCTATGCGGTCTTCTAAAAAAGCACCCGGATGCAGTTTACGGTAAAGATGGCTGTTTGCGGTTTCATGCTTCAATAAGTAGCGGTCAGCACCTGCTTTAAGCCAACGGTCATAATCGGTAAACTCTCTCTCTCCCAGACTTAATGTTACTGCTATATCGCCGAGTTCTTTAATAGCTAAAATTGAATCCTCAATCAGCTCAGCAGATATCAAGAGACTTTCACCGGACTGCATAACCACTGTTTTAATTCCGCATTCAGCAACCAGTCTGGCAGCATCCGCAATCTCCCGGGGGCTCATGATATATCTGGTCAGATGATCATTCGATTTCCTGAGCCCGCAGTAAAGGCAGCTGCATGAGCAGTGATTTGATATCTCAATAAGCCCTCGCAGATAAATCTTATCTCCGCAGTATTGTTTTCTTACGTTACGCGCGGTTTCAAATAAATCTTCTGAAGGTATTGGTGAATCTTCATCAACCCAGCTTCTCAGATCATCGGAGCTGTAATCACTGCTTTTCATTATATATACGCTTAGAAATACACATCCTTTTCGCCGTTATCAATCCGCTCAATCATGCGGCGGACTTTATTCTGCAGCGGGCGTGAAGATTTTTCAATGGTATCCTCAATCATCTTAAGACCCTGCTCACGGCTTTCATCCGTGCCATAGTCATTCAGATATTCTTTGAAAGTAGCAAGTGCATTCGGGACGCAGATTTTTCCGATATTACCGCTCTTTGCAAGTTCCATAAAGCGGTCACCAGTACGCTCACTCCGGTAGCAAGCAGTACAGAAACTTGGCATATATCCGAGACTGCAGATATCAGCCACCACCTCATCCAATGATCTGTGGTCACCAAGCTGAAACTGTTCTGCATGAGCTTCTTTCTCAGCATCTTCATGTTCTTTATAGCTGCCCGGTGAAGTTCTGCTGCCGGCGCTTATTTGCGAAATACCAACAGTAAAAAGATCTCTTCTGAGTTCAGCCCGTTCCCTGGTTGAAAGTATCATACCTGTATAAGGAACCGCAAGCCGGATTACGGCTATTAGTTTCTTAAAACTAAGGTCATCAACCGCGTGAGGGGGCTGCAGTGCTGCAGGTGCATTAATTGCCGGTTCAAGCCGGGGAATGGAAATAGTATGGGGGCCGATGCCGTATTTGGTGTCAAGTTCAAATGCATGGGAAAGCAGTGCAAGCGTTTCAAAACGGTAATCGGTGAGTCCGAATAATGCTCCGATGCCCACATCATCAATACCTGCCATCAGTGCCCTGTCCGGTGCGTATATACGCCACGCAAAATCGCGCTTGGGACCGGCAAGGTGCATCTTCATATAGGTATCATAATGATAAGTCTCCTGAAATATCTGATAGGTACCGATGCCAAAACTTTTAAGCACCTTAAATTCGTCAAGAGAAAGAGGAGCGATATTGATATTCACTCTGCGGATATTGTTTCCGTTCTGATCAACCGCGTAAACCTGTTCAATTGCCTTCCCGACAAAATCCAGTGAAGCAAGTTTAGGATGTTCGCCGCAGACCAGCAGAAGCCGTTTATGCCCCTGGGCGACAAGAATTTCAGCTTCGTTTCTGATTTCCTCCAGTGAAAGTGACCTTCTCACCAGTTCTTTGTTGCCGGTTCTGAATGCACAGTAAAGGCAGTTATTAACGCATGCGTTGGTAAGATAGAGAGGGGCAAACATAACAAGACGGTTGCCATAAATCCTTTCTTTTACTTCCTTTGCCTCAGAAAAGAGACGGTCGTAAAGCTCCGGTGAGTTGATATTCAAAAGGGCGGCCGCTTCACGAAGGGTAATTCCCTTTGCCTCTTTTGCTTTATCTAAGATCTCAGACTGGAGTGACGGATTATGAAGCGCAGAATCTCCTATGAGACTATTAATAAGTCTTTCATTGATGAATTCCATATTTGGATGCCCTTTCTCTGTTTATGATAAGGTTTCAACTTGCATGCCACATTTTTCAGGTAAATCACTCAAATTGAGGGCACTCCCCTTTCAGGAAATGAGAAAGTTATCAGCACTTCACAAATATGAGATTACGGGGTATATTTTGCTATCTCTGCAGCCAGAATTTCCCCCTGATTTCTGGTATGCGATTTGCCGTGAATTACTTAGCGGTACATGATTATGCAAAACTACAGTGTCCTAAAATATAAAGACCAGCTCCCCGGTCAGCAGACCCGGTTAGCGGTAAGTAATTTTATCAGTTCAGGAGAAAAAATACATCCTGAAATGCTGAAGAATTATCTCCTGCAGAAAGAAGCATCGCTCAGGGTAAATCATCGTCTGGGATATCTCACCGATCAGGGAAACAATGCAATCACCCTGGCCCTAAAAGAGCTTCTCTATTTATTCAAATCCCCTGATGAACACTACCGGCAGCTTATTTACGAAATCTTTCCTGTTGATCCTTTGCAAGGGGGCGCAGGAACCTCACTCAACCAGAATATGAATGAGGTTATCGCTAATCTTGCCAATTTCATCATATTCGAGAGCACTGAGACACTTGGCCATATTCATCCCCTCGACCATGTGAATATGCATCAGTCAACCAATGATACTTTTCCGAGCGTATTCAGAGCATCGGCCCTGGTTCTTTTCAGACGGATGCAGGAGTCATTTGCCGGGCTGCAAAAGTCACTTCAGGCAAAAGAAGCGGAATTCGCGAATGTGAGAAAGCCCGGCAGAACACAGCTTCAGGATGCAGCACCGGTGACGCTTGGAATGGAATTCGGTGCTTATGCACAGGCAATTGGCCGGGACCGCTGGCGGTTTTATAACGCAGAGGAACGGCTTAAATCCATCAATCTGGGAGGTACCATGGTGGGCACCGGAGCCGGAGCGCCGCTTAAATACCGTCAGTTAATCTGCATTGAGTTTGCCGCAGTTACCGGGCTCCCTCTGGCAAAAGCTGAAGATACCTTTGAAGCCACCCAAAATCTGGACGGCATAATTGAAGCACATGGCATCATTAAAACCGCGGCGTGTAATCTGAAAAAAATTGCAAACGATCTACGGCTTCTTTCCTCCGGTCCTGAAGGAGGTTTAGCAGAAATTCACCTGCCGGAAAGACAGGCAGGGTCAACCATCATGCCAGGTAAAGTAAATCCGGTTATTCCGGAGCATGTCATACAAATAGCTGAGTGCATTAAAGCTCATGATCTGATGATATCAAATCTTGCATCAGAAGGTAACCTGGAGCTTAATCAGTATTATCCCGCAATAGCTCATTATTTCCTTAAATCACAGGAATGGCTTGCTCGTGCGGCTGATTTATTTGCCATCAATTGTATTAACGAAATAAGCGCTGATGCAGAACAATGCCGGGATATGCTCGACCGCACCTGTGCAGAGGCCGTCTGTTTTATCAGGGAGTTCGGCTATGACCGCGTGAGCATCATCGTAAAAAAAAGCCGTATCAGCGGCAAATCATTTAAAGAAATTTTTCTTAAAGAAACAGGAATTTCAGAAGCAGAATACGATAAGTATATATCTGCCCGAGGATAAACAACTATGCAGACTATTGCACAATCAGAAAGAAAAGTAATCGTATTTGCCGGACTCCGTAACGCGGGTAAATCATCCGTAATGAACGCTGTTGCCGGACAGGAAGCAAGCATTGTAAGCCCGTTTGCCGGCACCACTACCGATCCGGTAAGGAAAGCAATGGAACTTGCCTCCTACGGACCGGTTCTCCTTACAGATACCGCCGGTCTTGATGACGAGGGTGCCGTCGGGAATCTGAGAGTTTCAACGGCTCAACGGATGCTGCTTCAGGCGGATCTGATAGTATATATCATTGACGGCTCTGCAGGATATCAGGAAACTGATTCCGCTAACCTGAAACTGATAAAACAGAGTAATACTCCGTGCATTGGTATCCTTAATAAAGCCGATCTGCCCTTTGCGCCGAAAAGTGCAGCACCGTTTATTGAGCATCAGATCAGTTATATATCCTACAGCAGCATCAACGGTGACAAAAACGGACTGGTGCATTTTATCGGGGCAAATCTGCCGGCGGAATCTTCAGAAACGCTGCTCGGAGGTATGCTGCACCGGGGAGATATTGTAATCATGGTTGTGCCAATTGATCTCGGGGCTCCCAAAGGACGGCTTATTAAACCGCAGGTCTATGCAATCAGAGAATCCCTGGATGGCGATGCTATTGTAATTGTCTGTAAGGATAAAGAACTCCGTTCGGTTATCAGCCGCCTGAATGAGCCGCCAAAACTTATCATCACTGACTCCCAGGCAGTAATGCGTGTGCTTCCTGATGTACCCAAAGGAACGCAGCTTACAACATTTTCAATATTGAGCGCGCGCTTCAAGGGGGATTTAGCCGTCATGGTGGATGGATTAAAAGTAATTCCTGAACTGGAGGACGGTGATACAATACTGATAGCAGAGGCATGTACGCATCATGAAGGAGCTGATGATATCGGAAGAGTAAAAATTCCGCGATGGCTTGCCAATTTCACAAAAAAAGATCTGAAGTTTGAATTTTCCCGCGGTAACGATTTCCCCGATACTGTCAGCCAATACAAACTCATTATTCACTGCGGGGCATGTATGCTTACACAAAAGGCGATGCACAACCGGCTCCGCATAACTGCTCTGACCGGCACACCATTAGTGAATTACGGAGTGCTTATCTCTTATCTGCAGGGAGCAATGCCTTCGGTTATCGAACCTTTCCCCGAGGCAATACTTGCATGGAATGAACTTCCGGAAGCAGCTGTTTACTAACTGAGAGTTGAAAATTGATTGTTGAGAGCTATTCAACACTGATCCATCTTCCCGGTTCATAATCATAAAACCGTGCGCCGTTATCTAGTCGTACCTCCTTACCATCTGGATCAAAACTATTCAACGGGTTCCCCATCACATAATTATACCCGCTCCACCCCGGGTACTTATCCATCAACGGATCAACACTCAGCGAACAACCTAAATCACTATCGTAGTACCGCGCACCAAAATAATCATAGCCACCGGAACAAGTTGAGAGTTGATAATTGAAAGTTGAGAGTTTCTTCTCAAAATTCTTCATTGCTAATGCTTTCAATATTTCTACTAATATATTGGTATATTTATCACTTTTTTTACACTCTTTTATAGAACTGACAAGTTAATTATTGATCCATTGGTATTGTCAATTTCAGGGCTTTAGCAATGTAGTTATGAGAAAGCATTACTATCTGAAACCAAATTAAACTGAATCTTAATTTCTCTGACCAATGCTTTGCTTCTCTAAACGGTTCAAGATAATATGCAACTATTATCCACAATCCAAGTAATAATAAGTTGATTAAATCTAAAATCATATCGGATTCACCATACATTTATTAAGCGAATGATGAAATAGAAGATTGAAACCAATATTATAGTAATTGACTTTATCCTAACCGAAAAATTATAGAATCGTCGTATCGGATCCCTTTCACTTTTCTCTTGGGCAGATCTACCTTCCAAGTATTCAAATTCAAAATATAAAGCAAGCAATAAACCGAAAGCAAATATTATATCGTACATTAACAAACTAAAATCCACCAAAGTTTGTTATTACATTGTAAGTGCTACCAATAACATCTTTCGTTAGTTTTTTTTCCGGTTCGGATAAAACTTTGGAATTTTCTATTTTAGAATCAATAATCTTACTACCTAGATAAAAACCAAAATTGATTGTAGCACTATTTAAATCTTGTTGAGATTGAGAAATTCCTAACCTCAGCATACCAGATAATAAACTAATATTCGCTGATACGTTTGAGATACCTGCAAATGTGCCGGAAACAGGTGGTGCCAAGACTGTTAATAAAGCGATTACTCCTGCAATTCTTGAGGTTTCGGCAGAATAATTTTCCACTTCTTCCAATCCTTTATCGACAAATTCTTCAACTTTTTTCTTAACTGCTTTAGCTTTTGTTCCACTTGAAACTATCTTCCTTACCTCGGTTTGATTTGATATTTCCTCCCTCCGCTTGTATTTTCAACACTGCCTGAAAATGTTAATTGCAGTTCATACCAAGCATCTGACAAAGCCTGCAATATATTCGTTTTATTTTTCTCTTTATCTCTATTATCTTCATCTCCACCGCCATCGTTCACCCTCATCCCATCCGGGTCAACCAGCACAAGCGGATTATTCATCACATAATTATACGGGCTCCAGCCGGGGTATTTATCCATCAGCGGGTCAACAGTCATCCACCTGCCTAGGTCGGAGTCATAAAACCGCGCACCAAAATAGTCGTAGCCGGTTTCGGTATCGCGTTCCTTTTCGGTAAATATATACCTTTGTACGGTTCCGGTTACTAAGTTGTATTCAGCCATTTTCTCACCATAAGGCCAGTAGTCTGCGGCAAATAGAATTGTGCCTTGCTTATTGATAGTCACTCTTATTGTGCCCAGATGGTCTTTGATGTAGTAATACGGATCATCACTCCGCTCAATCTGCGGTGGTTCGGTTTCATAGTTCCAGGTATAGGTTTGCTCTGCCCTGCCTTCCAAGCCAAGACCGGAAATATGAAAAAACATCAGATATCAGTACTGCCGTTAACTCTGAATATTGAAATCCAACTTACTCCGTCTAAGATGGAACTAACCTCACTCATTTCTACTAACTCTGCTGTTCCATAATAGCAACATATACTTCAAGCACTGATCCGCCTTAGCTTATACTAAAAATATACTGACCATACACGGGATTATAGTATTTATAATTCATTTTTTAATTTTTTTACTTTTTTTTAGCATAATTATCCGGAGGACTAAAGCAATGATATTATAATATAAAAGTCCGCGCCATAGGTAATAACCGGGCAAATTTATATGAAAAAGTAAATTATATGGCACTATTACTGCTCCATTAAGATCACGGTGTATGTTGGTTCCCTCATTGTGGTAAAAATCAAAATAGTTTGAAGTTTCAATAGCTAAAGAACAACCTATTAAAAAACACATGAATCCAAGTTCTTTAATTTGATTACAATCACCTAAGAAAAATTCCTTAATTTTGAATATATTAATCATTACAAAACCGAAGAATACTCCAATAACAATAAAGAAATAAGGATTTTCAAAATAGTTGATACGTACAAAATGTGGACTACAAAGTATTGTAAGAACTAAAATAGTAAGAGAAATTTCAAGGATTGAACTCACTCGAATCCTCTCAAACATTGATTTATTTTTTTCATGCTCGACTTTAGTATTCTGTAAAAATATTGTTGTGACTAAAATAAATATTATTGAGGGAGAAAATCCAAAAATGGCGTAGTCTTTTATATACATTCCATCAATACCAAGGCCATTGCATGTCCCAACGGTTAATGAAAATCCATCCATCATGTAAAGAATATTACCAGTAGTACTCACTCTATAATACATAAAATTCAAAACTATAATAAGAATTATTACTGAGGATAGGAGATAATATTTAATTTTCATCTTCATTTTACTTCCTTCTCCATAGATTTAATTGGCTTGCTTTCCAACCAGTTTTATTTATATATCCTTTATGAAACATAGATTTGTTGAACCCAAAATATTCACTTACTTCAGATGCATTTCCATTATACTCTATCCCTGTCACTGGATGTCCGTGTCCAACTGCTTCATGCATAAATATAACATCTAGTGTTCCATTTTTATATTTATTATTGCTTTTAGAGAGTACAACATCATGATGATTTAGATTATCATTTTTATTATCTACACCAACCATTAACTCCCCAATAGCTTTGAAATACCCGCCTCCTTTGGCATCTGCTGAATTGGAAAACTCAACACTGAAAATATGCTCTCTCGAAGCAAAAACATCATAGGCTGCGGATAAGTATACGTCTTTTCCCCAATCTAAACTGCTTTCATTTGCATCAATCCTAAAATAGTGCTGATTATTATCCCCATCATTGATTATAATTTCTACAACAAAGACGTGTTCTCCTCCAAGTACTGTGTTTATTTCTTTCGCTAATCTTTCAGCATCCTTTCTGTTATTCAGTCGTACTTCTTTACCATCAGGATCAAAGCTATTCAACGGGTTCCCCATTACATAATTATACGGGCTCCAGCCGGGGTACTTATCTGCCAGCGGGTCAACCGTCATCCATCTGCCCAGGTCACTGTCATAAAACCGCGCTCCAAAATAATCGTAGCCGGTTTCGGTATCGCGTTCCTTTTCGGTAAATATATACCTCTGTACTGTTCCGGTTCCTGAGTTGTATTCTGCCATTTTTTCGCCGTAAGGCCAGTAGTCTGCTGCATAAACAACGGTGCCTTGTTTATTTATGGTCACTCTTATGGTGCCTAGATGGTCTTTAATATAATAATACGGCTCATCACTCCGTTCAATCTGCGGTGGTTCGGTTTCATAGTTCCAGTTCCATGTTTGCTCTGCCCTCCCTTCTAAGCCAAGTCCGTAAATGTTATAAAACATCAGCGTATCAGCACTGCCGCTTACTTGTCCCGTAGGGATGGCAAGGCTAAACACGGATCGTTCCTGACTTGTGAGATTAAAATACATTAATGTAATTGAGAGTTCTACCTCTGCACTCTAATCCTAAAAATGATTGCAAATTCGTAAATTATTTTATTTTCGGAACTTATTACTGACTTAAACTTTAATGTTTCTATCCTTCTGTAAACTCCTGTTATGACTAATTGTATGTACAGAGGGTAATTTTCAACAGCAAATCTGTTCTCATTTAATGATATTTTGCTAATTTCATTGGATTTATCAAAGTACATTAAAGCATTTTCACCTGTGGAATCTTTTAACCTTATTTGCTTAACAAAATATTTTACAATATTACCAGTTTCATCTACCCAAACAGGTGCTATTGCTATACCTCTCGAATTTTTTGGAAGACTATTTTGTGGAAATTCAATTTCAATATCTGAATATGATAGATTATCAAAAGGATATCTGCTTTCATCATTTAAATATATTATTGAATCTTGGGGAAAAATTAATAATGACCTGATGACAAATATTATCGTAAAATTTAAATACCTCATCTAAACTACCTATCCCTTAACAATGGAAAGAATCGAGATATTATTGGATTAAAGTTTTTATAGATTTTTGACTTTTTATAAATGCCATTAAAAGGATTTCCGGTCGGAAAGGCATTCACAGCCTGATCAAAGAGCATCTTATCAAATGACTCACTAAATAGAAGACTATTCATCGAAAAAGCATACAATTGACCTGATTCTGTGTCGTTACCTGAAAAATTCCAAATAATGCTATAAAATGTTGACACAACCCCCTTAGCAAATAAAAATGATTCCACCTCTGAATTTGCACCATATAACCCAACATTCTCATGTTGATAGCCGTGGAATAACTCATGCGCAACACTATTAAGATTCGTAGAGCCAGAACCACCTAGAATATCAGCGGCCAATATATCACCTCCTCCACTCGCATTCTGCTTAAACTGTAAAGTACCGCTTTTGCCTGAGGATAATTTTTTAAAATTGAAATTGTTAGACGATCTAATTAGTGAGTTCAAAACTATAGACCCGATTTCAACCGAGTTCATATTATTTAATGCTGATATAACTGCTGCAACAAATGGGTTATCACCTTCATATTGCATTCCTGCAGCATACGTAATGTATAGATTATTTCCCTCTTTGTCCTTTTCATCTGTGTAAATCCTGATTTCCCTACCATCCGGATCAACCAACCTCAAAGGATTATTCATCACATAATTATACGGGCTCCAGCCGGGGTATGTATCCATCAATGGATCAACACTCAGCCAACGACCTAAATCACTATCGTAGTACCGAGCTCCAAAATAATCGTAGCCAGTTTCGGTATCGCGTTCCTTTTCGGTAAATATATACCTCTGTACAGTTCCGCTCCCTGAGTTGTATTCTGCCATTTTTTCTCCGTACGGCCAGTAATCTGCGGCAAACACCACCGTACCCTGCTTATTCAAAGTAACTCGTATGGTACCCAGATGGTCTTTGATGTAGTAATATGGTTCATCACTCCGTTCAATTTGCGGTGGTTCGGTTTCATAGTTCCAGGTATAGGTTTGCTCTGCCCTGCCTTCTAAGCCAAGTCCGTAAATGTTATAAAACATGAGCGTATCAGCATTGCCGCTTACTTTGGACACGGCAAGTTCCTGACCAGTATGGTCGCGAAGGTAAAACTCCTTAGTTAAACCAGATTCTTTATATATACGGTTGCCGTTGTCATCGTATGAATACTTGACCGTTGTTCCGTTTGCGCTGAACTGCAAGGGCAGGTTCCTGTGGTCATATATAAAGTTAGAACTTGATCGGTATTCGTCTGTGGTTATGTTGCCCCGGCTGTCGGTTGAGTAGTTCGCCTCATAATACCCCATATTATCATCAGCTATTGCCAGCCAGTCAAGCCGGTTTGTTCCGGACTCATAATTATAATACATTTCCTTAAAAGTTCCGTTGCCAGGGTTGCTTCGTATCTTTGTGAGTATATTGCCGTCCGGGTCGTAACTGTATTCCTCAGAAAATGCCTGTTCTCTTTTTTCAGTGGCTAAGGTTAACCTGTTTAAGCCGTCATAAACATACTCAATTTCATTCTGCGGCAGCCCGGTTGTGCCGTCATAAGAAAAATAAGTCTCTGATATATTAGAATTATGATGATACTTTAACCCCATTTCCATTTTGCCGGTGCCCGCCTGTGAGTTAATTCTGCCGCGAAAGTCATAGCCATACTTTTGCCAGAGCGGGCTGGTCAGTCCGGTGAACCGGCTGGTATCAATCTGATCTGCATTGTTGTAAAGATACCTCTTATCAAGCCGTGCAGTGCTTTTTGCATCGTTCATACTGCTGCGCACCTCTGAGAGCCGACCTTCATCGTCATAATCAAACCAGCGGTAAAAATTCTGGTTGTGGCTGGTACTCTTGTTATAATAAAAACTCTGTTTTACCATATTATTAGCTGCGTCATACTCGTTTTTTATACGCTTCCAAGGTAAATTACCATACTTTACATCAAAAAACAACACCCTGCCCAGTGCATCGTAAATATAAACTTTGTAATTCCACGGGTCACCGGCTTTGTCTTTGAATGCAGTTGCAGCAAGCAGGCCCTTATAGTTCCGGTATTCTGCTGCAAGATTATCATATTCAGAAGGGAGTGCACCAAATACGCCCGTTCTGCTCTGGGTATCGTACATGTTGATGGTCAGCATATAGGTGTTCCAGCTTCTGTCTTCAAATGCTTCTATGGTCACACCGGAGCAGGATTTGGCAGTGTTGTAATTTGCTGATTGTTCCCGGATTAATTATGCCCGCCATTGCAGTACCCTTTCAATAAATGAAGGTTATTAAATTGGATAATTTTCTATCCTACAAATTCAATGCGATTAAATGTCATTAAAAAATCAATTAGCAAGCCGGGTGAAATATCACTTGATCTTAAATAAAGTATTGTTATATCAGGGGTTTAATTGAGGACTCTCCCCCATTAAACAAAGATTCAGTCAAAATTTAGAAACTGGTTTTTTATTGAGCAAGAAATATTTATAGAGATTTTTGTAGTTGTGAGAAATATCACATTTGCTTTTACCTCAATTTAGGAATATTCTCCAAAGGTGCTGTTTAAACCACAAAATAAAATGATCCCCAAAAACAAAAAAGCCCCGGCAGAATACCAGGGCTTTTGAAATTATAAATTCAAACAAATTCATCCTTCATTCCGCCGGATCATACTTCACAATTGTTACTGTATAGTAATCCTCACATCTATACCAGCTTCATTGGTAGTTGTTGGCGGTATTCTTGCGGCACCTTCCGGTGATACGCTTGAGCGTTTATAGAATACGGACATAGTTACCCGTGCACTCAGGACGTATTTGATTCTCGGCTCAAGAGAGGTCCGCGTTGTACCATCCTGCGGAGTTCCCTCTTCCTTGAAGTTTGCCATATCAAACACAATAGTTGATGATCTGGTGTTTGTATATGAGAAGATAAACTCAATATCATTTTTCAGCGCAATACCAAAAAGTGGCAGTTCAAAACCTGATTTAGAATAATTCAGTGATATACCGATATCCCGTGAAAATCCTTCCGTGATGTTTTTGGTTGTAACGCCAAGATCAAACGAAGAGCGGGTTGAGTATTTAATATTGCCTGAAAGATTGCCTTCCCACAGGGTATTAAAAGTTACATTCATACCAATGAGCGGCTGGAATCCGAGAGTAATTTTCTGATTCTGTGTAACCTGAGTTCCGTCCGGGTTTATCTTCCATCCTTCTGCATAATCAGATGAATATGCATGGTCAAGAGAGACACGCTTGGTGAAGTTGCTGAAGATGCTGTATTTCTCAAGTCCATCCCAGGTAATTCTCCAGTTGGGGCGCGGTATATAATTCGCGACATCCTCAAGGAATCCCATGCCCGAAAGGAACGGCAGTGTTTCAAATCCTTCAACAAATGCTTTTGAAAGACTCTGCGCCTGATTGGGGTCTGTGGGGCGGTAGAGTTCATGCACACGCTTGATGCCTGAGTTTAATGCACTCAGGAAGAACACAGGCGGTATGCTCATAAATGAACGGTTGATGGAACCGGTTGAGGTAATGTTGGTCACACGGACATTGCCGAGCGAATCGCTTCGCAGGGTGGTATTTTTATTGGTTGACCAGCCGAGTTTCCAGTTGATTTCAATGCGCGCGCCTTCCCACAGCGGGCGTGAGGTGCGTATATCAAATGTATATTTCTGAGAAGGATTATCCTGCAGATTTCCGTTTGCGGCACGCCTGCCCACATCATTACTGAGTCCGAGCATAAATGCACGGCTGGGTCCCTCGTCGGAATTCTCCTTAATACCAAAGAAATTCCTGAATCCGTTACCGGTTCCATATATACCTGAAGCGCTTATCTGATTGCCGCTGCTGAATGAAACGTTTATATTTTCATAGTCAAAGAAAATAAAACGGCTTGCTGATTTCAGAAAAAGCAGCGCGTTTGCCAGTGTGGAGGGCTTAGGAGGACCCTGAACAGTATCCTGAACTGTTGTAACGGTTTTGGAAGTATCTCCGGGAGTAACCTGCTGATCAGGGTTTTCAAAATCTCTGGTTCTTTCTCTGTTTTGCTGTACCTGAGGAGCCGGTTTTTTCTCTTCCGGTTTAACATCCAGATCAGCAAACCATGACTGCGTCAAAGCTTTCAGCTTTATTGAAAGAGATGTATTAAAAGTTCCTGTCGCGTTTACGCTTCTCCCCAGATCAAGCTGGCGTATATCATCCTGCCATCCGTAGCGGGCATTATACCCTGCCGTTACGGTAAAATATCTTGATATATCCCAGAGCGACGGCAGACGGGGCGAGGTCTTTATATCAAAAGTCTGGTTAAAGGTAAGATCTCTTCCGAAAAATTCCCCGGTTACGATATCTTTCCATATCCGTGATTCACTCCGCTCCTGATTGAACTGGTCCACTTCAAGATACGCAAGGGTTGCGGCAGCGTCATAATTATACGTCGTGGTGATGTTAAAGAAACCATTCTCGGTAATCTTCCATCCGACTGCCATACCGCGCGTTGTGCCAAAATCCCGCGAAACTGTTTCATTGGAAAGCCCTGCCTGAGCAAGACGCGTTGAGCTGAAATTCTTATTCCTTTTTGCAGTAATATTATAGCTGAATGACTGAGGCGTAAAATAGACCTTGGCATTCCGGTAATCCTTGAAAACATCAATCAGCTCACCCAGGTAGGGTATCTTCGAAGGATAAAAGAAATAATCCGGACTTAGGGTTATTGCGTAATTCATATTAGCGTTCCAGATCCAGTTCTTGCTGGCAAGCGTGGACGGGTTACGGCTGAATGATTTATTATAATTAAACCCGAACGTTAATGCATTCCATGTATCCCGGATAAGCCAGTAGTTGCTCGGAATTTTCAGTTTGATAGTTCCGAGTGACCAGGAGTCAGAGGTGGAAAGCGTCTGCGCATCAATGGCAATCTGACGAGCAAGTTTATCTGCTTCCTGGGGTGAATATCCTTCTTCGATAATCAGCCGTTCACGGTATAACCTAACCGCCTCATCCACTTTGATATCGGTAGCCGGCAGATAGAGCGGTTTGCCAACACTTTCAGTACGGCTGAAATTCAACCGCAGTGTGCTTCCAGGGAGACTCATGGGAATAAGCCGGAGCACATCAACGTCGGCAGCAAGACTCCAGTTAACCGATTCTATTCTTGAGCCGAAACGTTCCGCCAGGCGGTGAAAGAATGGATTGGTCTGCGCCATATTAAAGCTGAGGGTCATCAGGTCCGCGAACTTAATGGATGTAGCGCCGCTATAAGCCCAGCCCGGTGTTTCATCCGCACCGATAACACGAAGTTCGTTAACCCAGATTTCGCCGCTGAGGGGTCCGACAGTCGGGCCGTCAAATTTATTATATATACCAACCTGCAGGAACTTTACCTGAGTAAGAGTCGGGTTACCCTTTACCTGATAGTAATGACCTGGTTTGCCCGGTACGGCTCTCCTGAAAACTGTATTGGCAGAATCACGCGCCTGCTTGAGTGCAGTCAGTTCACTGAACTTAATGGTAATCTCATTCCACCCTTTTCTTACCGGCTGACGGTACTCATAGTAACTGTTGGAATCACTGCCGAACTGGAAATATACTTCTGACTCATAGAGATTATCATCCGGTGAATACGAAATGGAACCCGGAATTGCATTTTCCTCACCGTGAATAAAGAGCTTCATTTCAGAATAGTTAAAAACGTCGAGCGGGCGGACGAGTGTCTTTACCGCTTCTCGCTTCTCCCCGTCAGGAAGATCACGGATGATGAGACTTAGTGACTGCTCATTGCGCAATATATCCTGATCAGGGCGGCTGCGGTCACGCTCTCTCTGTACGCCGTCAGGACTTGAGTAGTTCGGGTTATCTTCTATGTTCACAACTGAAAGAGAAAGCACTGAGTCGTCCGGCGCACCGGCAACAGTTACTTTTCTCCACTGATTACCGACAAGGTTGAACTCCGTCATTCTGAAGTGAATCATATCGGATGCATCAGTCGTAAAAAGACGGATATATTCAACAACAGAAAAGCTCGGGTCCCCCACTTTATCAGTAAAGTCCTTAAGCGGAATGCGGAAAAGATACCAGTTGTCATTGTTACCCCCGCCCACAACAAACGGGTTTGTTGTCCGGTTGGTGTCCAGAGGTATTTCATAACGGTAATAGTTATTTAACTGATCTAAGTTGCCGTTGCGGTTAAGATCTTCGGTATCAGGGAACCGGCCGATATCGGAGAGGGCTGCGTTTCCTTCCGTACCATTTATATTAAAATAGTCATAGATATTATATCTGCCTGAAAGACTTAGTCCGAAGTCATCATTCGAAGGATCAGGTCTGGTGCTGCCGAAGGTTGTCTGTTCAGCAGCATTCAATAAGCGGTCAATACCGGTATCTTCCCCCTGATCAATAAGATCGTTCTGATTAATATCTTCTGTGTTAAGCTGATTATTCGGAATAACGTCTTCTGATATTTTTCCGAGATCTATATATATTTTCCCGTCAGCAGGTGCCTCGCGAATCTGCATCCAGAACTCTATAAATTCGATATTCTCATCAACAAGATTGTTTGCCGTGGTTGAGAGCAGTTTCATCATACCGCCCCATGACTTCCTCTTATCAAGAAAATTCGGGTTATAATTGTACGTTCCCGGCGTATCAGGCACAAAGACATAATCCAGAACCGTAACCGCTTCATCACCGCGGGCTACTTTACGGTCAGGCCATATCTGATTTACCACCACATTTGACGGCAGGAAGTTAAACCACCAAGCTTTGCCCTTGTAGTTCATTCTTTCAAGAATAAGCTTGGTTTCAACATCAGAATAGAGCTTTGGCACACTCAGATCACGCCACACCGTATAGCTTATACCAACGGGAATAATTCTTTTTGCGCCTTCAAAATCATCTATATAAGCAATACTCTTTCCGCCGTCAGAAGCTATGGTGCTCTTCTTAGTATTAGGATCAGGACTCATATAAGCAAACTCACCCCGGAAAGACATGGTGGAGGGAGTTCTTGTTGAGATTACATTATCCAGCAGAGAAGTCAGGAACGGAAGGTCAAACTCCGTTGAGAAATCCAGTCCGTATATAGAGTTACTGAGCGGCTCCTCACCTATCCGCACTTTATCACTCAGAGTCTGCTCAGATAACGTAAGTGCGGAGAAACCAAATTTTGTTTTCTGGCTTACATCCACAATACCCCTCATACCAAAAAGTGTTTTTGACGCTATCTGGAAAAGATCGTTTTCCTCATACGTTATCCTGAGATTTGCACCCGGTACCAGAGCAGCGCTGTTGCGAATAGTAAGATTACCGATGTTATAGTCAACTACGTAGTCCACACCAGGGGTTAGTTCCCTTCCGTCAAGCGTGACGCGTACGGAATTTTCTACTACGTTAAAGCCGAGCGGATAGTTTGAACTTGCCTCACCTGAAACTTTACCCGTGATGATAAACTTATCTTTCAGTTTATTATACTTTGCTATGGTCTGGGTAGTATCATACACGTCAAGATACCGCAAAGAGTCCGCATTGGGGAGGCTCTGAGGGATATTTCTGCCGAACGGCTGCAGCACAGGAAAGATAATTTCACCTGTTTCAGGCATCACGGTCTTATTCACCAGGAAGTCAAATAGTCCGTCAGCACCGGGATTGCTGCTTTGGTCAATAAGATCAAGCCCGAATGCGTTCATAATTCGTGTATTCCCGAGAAGCGATACCGGATCCTGTCCGTCAATTTCGTATTTAATATCAAGCTCGAATCCCTCTTTCTTGATATTTCTCACTCCGAGCGGATATATATTCTTCAGGAGGAGTTTCCATGCGGTAGTGTTTGAGGGCTGCAGATTCTGCGGTTTGATAAGTTTAAGCACAAGACGCTTGGATGTATCAGCCGTAGCATCGGTAAGAAACTCACCGAAATACTGGTCATCTGAAGGACCTTCCAGATCACCGTCAATGGAATATGATACCGCGAGAATATCCGTTTCATTGGGAGTTGCTTTGAATGATACAAATCCCGCTGCTTTCTGTACGGTATAATCTTTCCCCTCAACAAGTTTAATGAATCTGCCCTTTATAATTCTGCCGTTGACCTCCTCCACATCACGGAAGCTGTCGTTATATATTTGTCCGCCTGCAAGGGGGGGCAGGTTTATATACGCAATCACATTTCGTTCGGAAGGGTCGCGAAGCGCCTGCCCGACTGATTTCCAGACTTCAATATCCTTAATCTGATATCTGCTGTCAATAAGCGGAATCGGATTTGCATAGTATTTATTAAAGAGGTTAAGGTCCGCTGAGGTATCCGCATAAACTGAATCCACAAAATAGTGGGCACGTGAATACTCATGCGCGCGGATGGTAAATTCCTGCGAAGAAGTACCCCCTGAAAGTGCCTTTTCCTTCACTTCACCTTTTTTCTGCGAGGCAAGTGCCGTAAGCGTAAGAGGACCCATTTTGAAATTTGCCTTCACACCAAAGAGCGCTTCACTGCCGCCTACTAAGGATGAGGTCTGCAATGATACGTTACCTGCTTCGATGCTCTGAACTATCTCATCTTCATAGCCGGTATATTTCAGTTTTAACTGATTTTCATATTCAAATGTTCTTTCAGTATTCCAGTCAGCGTTAATCTGAAGTTTGTCACCAATGGTGCCGTTAACGTTTATCTGAACCTGCTGCTTGAAATCGGGCTCGTTTCGGGTATTGCCGAGGCGTGAGGCAGTAACCCCTTCGGTGGTTTCATTTCTCCATGCGCCATGTATATCAACCGCACCTCCGATTCGCAAACTTATTTTTGGCGCGCCGAATATACTCAACACACCAACGGAAGGAAGAGGAATTTCAAAATCGGTAAAATCTTTTATCAGCCCGGCTAAGTCTTTTTTGTTATCCTTCAGTTCATATTTATAGGCCAGTGCATCCCAAAGTTCACGTTCCCTGCTTTTAAGGCGGAGTTCAATATATTCTTCTATCGGAACGCGTAGTGTCATTCTGGTCTGCTGAGTACCAATGAATTCTTTAATCTCAACATACTTACCGGTTGAGTCTATGGTAACAGTTCGCTTTTTCTGGGAGGTGCTTTCGGTAAAAAACTTTGAGGGTTTTGGCGTGTAAATTGAAATATAGGGCTGTTCACTTCGTTTGTAGCGGAAGTGGGCTATTCTGGCAGTTGAATCCAGAGCCATGGAATCAACTTTCACCGTGTCAGCAGCAAGTAGGGTTTCTGTGGAATCGGAGAAAAGGGAATCCTGCTGCTCTTCCTGAACAGGTTCTTTAAATGTATCAGGGGTAATGGTTGAATCAGCAAGGAAACTGCTGCCCGGGATGTGATTCTCGTAAAGGGTAACAGCATCCTGATGATCACCGGTTTCATTCCGGTTGAATTCCGGCCGGGATCCATCCTCTGAAAGCCCGCCGGTCTGCATGGAAAAAATTGCACCAAACCAGAGGCGTGAATTCACCTGGCTTTCACCGGCAGGGTGAGCCCCCATAACAAGAATTGAGAGCACTGATATAATACCCGGCAGGAACACAGTTGATAACTTTCCTGCTGCCTTAACCGCGTTTTTTATTCTTGAACCTATTGAAAGTAAATAACTTGTAGCAATTAAACGATAGTGAACCGGATATTTTTTCAGAGCCGAAATATAAGAAAAACACCCAAAAACAAACTCAGTAAATATCCCCTGTATCAATTTTTACCTGATTTTTGAGCATTCCGGTCTCAGGCAGGATGTCCGGCCAGGGAGCCGCTCTCCCTTCAGGATTTGCTCACATCTATCGGAATAGTCGGTACGGATATCGCATCTGTAAACTCACCGTCCTCGATAATCACCGCACTCAGTTTATTCATGGCATAGACACCGGTGTCAATATAAAGCCCCCTGGTCTGCTCGTGATAGACAACCTCCAGACGGTGCGTATGCCCCACCACCTGAATTTTGCCGATATTAAACAGCTTTCCCCTGTTCCAGAGCATTCCGTCTGTTTCACTGAGCCGGTCGAAAAAATACTTTTCTATCTTATTGATGTCATATTCCCTGCTCAGCCCAAGTTCCTTACCTGCTTTTAGGGAAATACCTGCATGAGAGATCAGACAGTCAGGGGAGTCATAAAACAGAGGAAGCTGCCCGATATAGGCAATGTGGGCATCCAGCATCTCTGTGTGCTTCATATAAGACTGCAGCGTTGCTGAGTTGCCGTTAATATCCCACAACTGCGAAACCGGATGGGCCGGATCAGAAAAGTAATAGTAATACATGCAGTCATGATTCCCCAGAACACATTTTATTTTCTGGTCAATCACAAACTGCACCGTTTCCGCTGAATAATACCCCCTGTCCACCAGATCCCCGACACAGTATATATCAATGCGGGGATATTTCGTAACTATCGTATTATACAGTTCAATCAGTGTATGATAACAGCCGTGGACGTCCCCGATTATCGCTTTCATCTGAGCGTCCGGTTTCAGATATACTTATGCTGTTTTGCGTACGCTGCCAGTTCATCCCGGAATTCAGGATGCGCAATAGAAATCAGCGCTTTTACTCTCTCACTGATGGATTTACCGAAAAGATCAACCTCGCCATATTCAGTAACCACATGATGAACATCCGCACGGGAGGTAACCACGCCGGCCCCCGGTTTAAGTGACGGCACTATGCGCGAGATTTTTCCGTCCTTGGTGGTTGAAGGGAGTGCAATAATCGGTCTTCCTCCTTCAGAACGAGCGGCACCGCGGATAAAATCAACCTGACCGCCGAATCCGCTGAAAAGCTTCGTCCCGATGGAATCAGAACAAACCTGCCCCGTAATATCAACTTCAATTGCTGAATTTATCGCGACCATTTTTGTGTTCTGTGCAATCACGAAAGGATCGTTCACATATTCCTGGCGGTGGAACTCGATGAGCGGATTATTATCAATAAAATCATAGAGGCGCCTTGTGCCCAGGACAAATCCCGCGATTATTTTACCGGGATGGATTTTCTTTCTGCTGTTATTAAGGATGCCCTTTTCAACAAGCTCAATAATACCGTCAGAGAACATTTCCGAGTGAATGCCAAGATCCTTCTTGGTGGTAAGGAACTGCAGCACTGAGTCAGGTATAACGCCTATTCCCATTTGCAGTGTCGAACCGTCTTCAATCAGGTTCGCTATATACTCTCCTATCTTCGAGTATATATTCTGCTGCTCTTCGGTCAGGTCGCGCTCTCCCTGAGGCAGTTCTGCAATCGGATCATCACACTCAACAATATATGTAATCTTGCTGATGTGAATAAAACTATCGCCAAGGGTTCTCGGCATATTCGGATTTACCTGCGCGATCACCATGGATGATTTTTCAGCCGATGTTTTGGTGATGCCCACTTCCACTCCATAACTGCAGAAGCCGTGTTCATCCGGAGGCGACACCTGAATCAGGGCGATATCCGGTTTAATGATACCCCGCGCAAAAAGAAGAGGATATTCAAAAAGAAATATCGGCGCGTAGTCTGCATCCCCTTCAGCAACCGCTTTGCGCACTTCTGCTCCCATGAAATAGGATTTATGCCTGAAGTGCCCTTCCATATCCTTGTGCAGATACGGAAGTTTCCCAACACTGAGCACATGAATCATCTCAACATCAAAGAGTTCATCTTTTCTGAGCATCAGCGCGTCAATCAGGCGCATGGGAACCGCGCAGTTTGAGTGTACCGCTATTTTATCACCCGATTTAACGACTGACATTGCCTCTTCGGCACTTACTAATTTACTTTTATAACTTGCCTGATAATTCGAGGCATAATTGGTTTTTTGCATATGTTCTTTTGTCTGTACCATCGTGTTACTCTCAGTTATGCGAGAACAGGTGAATCCTTCTGTACTCAAGATTAAATATATCCGCTACAATTTCGTTTGAACAGTAGCCGTTATAGGTGCACGCACCAGCTATCAGCCCCGGATCATCCATCAGTGAGTGGTTGAGCCCCTTCTCCGCGATGGAATGTATATACGGCATGGAAGCATTGGTCAGACCGTAGCTTGCCGTCCTTGCAACCATCGCCGGCATATTAGGCACGCAGTAATGGGTCACATCATGCAGCAGGTAGGTCGGGTTGGAAAGCGTGGTCGGGCGGGAGGTTTCTATTACTCCCCCCTGATCTATTGCCACATCAACAATAACCGCACCTTTTTTCATCTGCTTCACCATCTCTTCAGTTACCAGATGCGGAGTTTTCTCCCCTTTTTTAAGAACAGCACCCACCAGAACATCAGCGAATTTGACCCCCCGGCTTATGGTGTAGGGGTTAGCTACCACGGTGGTAATCTTCTTATCAAATGTTGTATCAATATTTTTAAGCCGTTCAATATCAGTATCAAGTACGATCACCGATGCACCTCTGCCAAGTGCTGATTTAGCAGCATTTGTGCCTACTACACCGGCACCCAGTATTACAACCGCAGCCGGGGCAACACCGGTAATTCCCCCGATAAGTATTCCCCTGCCGTTCGGATTAGTACTCTCAAGCAGATTTTCAGCTACCTGAATGGCAAGTTTTCCGGCAATTTCACTCATTGAGTAAAGCACCGGAAGGCCGGCTTTGTTTTCCACAAGTTCATAGCCGATAGCAGTAATTTTTTTCTCGAGGAAGGTGTTAATAATTTTTTTCTCCCCCACGGCAAGATGCAGAAATGAAAACAGCACCTGATTTTCCTTCATCAGCTCAGCTTCTTTTTCGGTGACCCGGTGTATTTTCACAACCATGTCCGAACGCTGATATACTTCCTCAGGTCCGTAGACAAGCACTGCCCCAAGATTGGTATAGTCATCATCACTGAAATGGCTTCCGTCCCCGGCGCCTTTCTCAATAAAAACCTGATGTCCTGAGCGGATTAATGAATCTACACCGGCCGGTGCAAGTGAAACACGCTTCTCTTCAAATCTGATTTCCTTTGGAATACCAATTTTCATCTGCTGAACCTGTTAAATTGTCAAACGGTAAAGTTACAAAATAAAGGAGATACAAATTGAGTGCCAATCCTCCTGATGTGACGGCGGCAACGTAAATATGCTGTATTTGGGGATTAAAAGCGGTTTTTTAGAGCAGGAATGGGAAATCTGAAGGTCAGAATTTTCTCAAAAGTGACCAATTTTCAAATCTGAACTTGTAATATATCATGATGGAATAAGAGAGGATATAAAGCGGAAGACCTATCCACGCCCCCTCAAGACCATACCCTGAGGCAATCCCCAGATAATAAGCTGAGGGGACAAAAATAAAAAGATTGGAAAATGCTTCAGCATACATTACATAGGATGACCTTCCAATTGCCTGAAGTCCGTTTGCAAGCACGAGCCCTGTTGCATAAAAAATCTGAGCCGCCCCGGCTATCTGCAATGCGGGAATTGCAGTCCTTATGATAGCTTCATCCTCAGTTATGATATAAAGAATCCATTCAGGAAAAAAATAAAAGATCGCACTCAGAAAAAGGGTATAATAAGTAGCAATTTTGGCAGCCTCAAACCCGTAAAGCCGCGCGAGCTCATTTTTCCCCAGCCCGATATGGTTCCCCACCAGGGTCTGCACCGCAATGCCAAACCCATAGCAGGGCATAAATGAGAGAAACAAAGCGCTGATAACTGCCTGTGTGGCTGCCTGCTCAATTGTGCCGATGAGCCCCGTGATTGAGATAAAAATAAGAAAACCAAGCAGAATAAACATATTCTGCAGTGAAACGGGCAGTGAAAGTGAAAGCAGCAGCCGTAAAGTCTCTCGGTCGAGTTTAAAGTGAAAAGTCAGATGAAATTTCTTTCTGATATCGGTTCCGTAACTTACAATCAGATAAAAAATCGCATCACATAAGGTAGCCAGTGATGACCCCAGTCCGGCGCCGGCAACTCCCATTTCAGGGAAACCAAAATTCCCAAAAATGAAAAGATAGTTAAAAAGGATATTCAGCAGATTTACAATAACCGCCGAAATCATGAAGATTTTAGTTTTTCCCACCCCGAAATAAAACCCTCTGAAAGCAACAGTAATCAGGAAAAAGGGCAGCCCGAGAAACCGGTAAAAGATGAATTCAGATGTGTATTCCCCTACGATATAGTCCTTCGCGAAAAACTGTCCGATGTCATCGGAAAAAAGCATTATCAGAAGAGTCAGTATGGTACCCGCTATCACTCCGGCAGTAATTGAGTGCATCAGCACATCATTCATCGCCTGCGGATCCCGCTCACCATGGCGGCGTGCTATCAGTATGTGAGTTCCTGTTGCAAGACTTGAAAAGAAACTGACAATTGCCCAGGTTGCCAGCACACCGATTCCCATAGCCGCAAGCGTATATTCCGGATCAGGAAGCCGCCCGACCATGGCAGCATCAACCAGAGAAACCAGTATCTGCGTAGAGAGCCCTGCTATGGCAGGCCAGGCGATTCTGAGTATCTCCTTATAATAATTCCCGACCGGGAGTATGTACAAAAGTTTTTCCTTTCTTAAAGGGACAAGATAATAAAATCCTGAGATTTATCGTCCCCTCTGCCCCGGGTGTTGTTTTATTGGTATTCTGCTTCCTTCCCGTATATATACAAACGTAACAGCGGTAAAAAGCCGTATATATAGCCCGCCGAACCCCGGGGAGTCCCGGACGGCGGATTCTCGTCACCGCCTGACTTCCTTTATAAAATGAGCATATTATTTCTTTACTTTGCTTAAATAATCATCTAAATTTGAGCTGTCGAAAATGAGGTGTTTGCCATGTCGAAGAGTTCAGGAGTAACAGGAGGTTCAGATTCCCCTGCCCGGCCGGCTAATAAGCCGGAAACTTCAAACTGGGTTGGAGATATTATGGGAGGTTCAGCATCCATGCTGGTCGCACTCCCCTCCGCAATTGCATTTGGTCTTATAATTTTCGCCTCGCTTGGCAAGGAGTTTTCCGGCCAGGCAGCCCTTGGGGGCATCATCGGTACGATAATGCTCGGGCTCATTTCACCCCTTACCGGCGGCACTAAAAAACTGGTGACTGCCCCCTGCGCCCCAGCCGCTGCGGTTCTCTCGGTCTTTGTCGCCGAGATGCTTGCATCCGGTTCGGTGCCAAAAGAAGTTATTCCCGCCTATGTAACCCTTGTAGCCTTGCTTTCAGCAGGATTCCAGATTCTTGTCGGGTATCTTGGCGGAGGTAAGATTATTAAGTATATACCGTACCCCGTGGTGGCCGGTTACCTGAGCGGTGTGGGTGTTCTTATCTTTTCAGCACAACTGCCCAAAATGCTTGGTATTACCGAAAAGATCACCTTCTGGGCAGCTCTGGTGAGTTTTGAGCTCTGGCAGTGGCAGTCAATAGTCATCGGAAGCGTAACCATCATCATGATGGTGGCAGCTCCTAAAATAACAACTAAAGTTCCTGCCTCCATTATTGCCCTCACATCGGGAGTGGCTGCGTATTTTGCACTTGCCTTCTTTGATAATGCATTGTTCTCTCTTGAGGGAAATAAATTTATCATTGGTGCAATTTCTGCTTCAATTACCGATTTAACCGGTACTGTAACTACCAATTTTGCCCACTTCTTATCCATTGATTTTTCTCAGATCTCGCATCTGATTATCCCCTTTCTAACGCTCTCAATTCTTATGTCCATTGACACGCTTAAAACCTGCGTTGTGCTTGATGCTCTGACCTATTCAAGGCATAATTCGAATAAAGAGCTTATTGGACAGGGCCTTGGTAATCTTGGCTCTGCGCTTGTCTGCGGAATTCCCGGTGCCGGAACTATGGGTGCCACACTGGTAAATCTGAACAGTGGTGCCAGAACACAGTACTCAGGAATGTTTGTCGGAGTTACAGCTCTGCTGGTGCTGTTGTTATTTGGTAATCTGGTTGCCTGGATTCCGACATCAGCTTTGGCCGGTATTCTCATCGTTGTCGGCATCAGAATGATTGACAAAAAAAGCTTCTCCTTACTGAAGTCAAAACTTACCATTATTGATTTTCTGGTTATTCTCGCAGTGATTGTCGCAGCTGTCGGCACCAGTCTTATCACCGCTGCAGGTGTGGGTATTGCTTTTGCAATCATACTCTTCCTCCGCGAACAGATCAGAAGCTCTGTTATCCGCAGAAAGATGACCGGCGATAAAAAGTTTTCCAAGAAAATCCGCCTTCAGGAGGAGATGGACGTCCTTTCCGAACACGGAAACAAGACCCTTATTATTGAACTTCAGGGACAGCTTTTCTTCGGAACCACCGATCAGCTTCTTAATGAGCTTGAGTCTTCAATCAGCCGCAATAAATTTTTGATTCTGGATATGAAACGCGTGGTCTCAATTGATTTCACTGCGGTTAATATGCTCAAACAGATCCTCGCCCGGTTAAAGAACAACGGAGGCACCCTGATATTCGCCTCTGTTCCCCTAAGTCTCCCCACCGGTCAGAACATCAGAGACTATCTCAGAGATCTCGGGCTCGCGGAGGCGGATAATCTGAAATTTTTTGACTCTCAGGATGATGCACTTGAATTCACCGAAGATGCCCTGCTGAAGGAATATTACACCGAAGCAGACACTGAATCCCGGTCACTCTCAATTGATGAAATTGAGCTTTTCTATGATTTTCCTCCCCATGCGCTTAAAACCATTGAGTCCGTAATGAAACGAAAGAGCTTTGCGGACCATGAAAAAATCTTCGCAACGGGGGATAAAAGTGATGAGATTTTCTTTATTGCCAGAGGTGCCGTTAAGATTGCCATCCCGCTTTCAGGTGGTACTTACCATACTCTGGTTTCCTTTGCCCAGGGTAATTTCTTTGGTGATATGTCCTTCCTGGATGAAGGGGTGCGCTCCGCTGATGCATTTGCGGATGGCGCGGTTGATCTCTACATTCTGTCCCGCTCCGATTTCGATAGCATATCTAAGTCGGACTCCGCTGTTGCCGGGCTGTTTTTTGAGCGGCTCGCTCTTACAATAGCCAACCGCCTGAGGCACAGCAATGTTGAGGTAAAAGCCCTGCAAGAGGGATAACTGACGATCAAAACACCTTAAGCTTTAACGCCGGAGGATTTCCGGCGTTTTTTTTGATAAAAACATCAAATTTCTTCTTAATTGAGCTTTCTGCGGGGAAAAATATACCGATTTTACACCTGACGGCTCCTGCTGATTGGCCTCTGATGTGTCCCCTTTTTCTTGCTTATTTAGCGTTTTTTTTCTATTCTTATGATTCATTTTAAACAATTATTCACTTTCCGGAGGCACACTCATGAAGAATTTGTTTTACATCTTCTTATTCTCTCTCCTCTTCACTTCAGTGAACTACTCACAGACTTTTGACGGCGACTGGAACTGCGCTTATGCAACCTGGGATGACCAGCCGAATTCGACAGGTCATAACACGCCGGCTGTTGCAGTGGTTAAACCGAACACCTTTGTTGCCCTTGTTAACCGCAGAGCTGCGGTCGGCAATTATCTTGTAGGCTATACCAATGCAACCGACTCCACCGGCCGCATGGGATACTATGCCTATGGAAGCTCCGGTATCGGTACTTATCAGATGCCATGGGTAAGCGGCTTTGACCTCGTGCTCATGACTGAAGCACAGGATCTGGCTGCTTCACGTGACTCAATGATCTATGTTGCTAACAATGATCCCGAAAGAAACATCCTTGTTTTTAAGATGGGTGCTGATTCAATTTACTCAGCTGACTACCGTCTTGCAACCAATGCTGATTCAATCTGGGGCATTGATGTTGATGACTTCGGCAGAGTATATGTTACTGTTATCAGACCGGGGCAGCCGGGTCAGGTTCGCGTTTATGCCGGCATTAATGACAATGCTGAGTGGGGCGGAGGCCATGCAGGCACAGCTCTTCAGACGATCACCGTTCCTGATACAGGAAATCTCTACGGCGTTACCGCAACCGGTGACGGTTCTGTAATATATATTTCAAACTATACACTCCGCAAGGTATACTGCTACACCGGAAGCCCTGCTACCGGATATACACAGCTCACTTCATTCCAGGCAACTCTTAATGATACTCTTACTTCCTCAGGCGGAGTATTTGTTAATTCAGGCCCAATTGGCATGAATATCATGAGAGGCAAAAATATCCTCGCTGTGGCTACATCGGTTATCTTTACAACCGGTGCAGGTTACGAACTCTCAAGAACCTACCTGCTGAATCCCAATACCGGCGCGGTTCTTGATACCGTTGACCATGCAGCATGGAACTTTATGATGACCGGCAGTTTTTCTAACCGCGGTAATGGCGGTCTGCAGCCGCAGGTTTCAGGTTATGCTTCAAACTATGCCGCCGACTGGGATGATGACGGAGGTTTATATACCGTTTCTCATTACGGTTGGACCGTTGATAAATGGGCATTCACCGGAACACTGCCTACTATTCCTCTTACGATCGTAAGTGTGGAAAAATCAGAAAATATTTCACCTGACGGATTCTCTCTCTCACAGAATTTCCCGAATCCGTTTAACCCGGCTACTACCATTGAATTCTCACTTGCTCAGGACGAAATGGTTAACCTGTCAGTATATGACATTAACGGACAGCTTGTAACGGAGCTTATTTCTTCTTCCATGGAAAAAGGAACCTATAAATACACTTTTGATGCGTCAAAACTCGCGTCAGGCACCTATATATATACTTTGAAGGCAGGCGCTCTTACTGCTTCAAAGAAGATGACTTTACTTAAATAATAAACGGAGACAGTTCGATGAAAAGGACCTTTTTAGCGGCAGTTACGGCTATAACACTGCTGTTCACATTTTTTATCCAGACCGAAACAAAGGCGGATGTGTTTGCCCATAACATACGGGTAACACAGCCGGGAAGCAATGATCCCTTTGACGGCAGGTTTGACGATGGCACCGGTGCGGCAATCCGCTTCACTCTGGCAGACCGCGCAGACTCACTCTGGATAAATATATACAACGGGGCTACCCTCGTCAGAACCATTACCGCAACCGGATTCAACTATGTTGATTCAGCCGGCGTTCGCGATACTTTTGTGGTATGGGATGGCAATAATAATTCAGGCAGCTCAGTTCCTACAGGCAATTACACTTTCGAAGTGAAGACCTGGAACTCGGGTTATGCTACTTATAAAACAATCCACTATTCAACCCCTGCAATCTTTACCCGCGGTGTAACAACGGTAAAAAATAAAGCTCTCAAAAATTTCGGTTTTATTTTTACTGCTGATAACGGCGGATATGCAACCGGTGTTGCACGCCACGCTGCAAACGGCGAACAGTGGGGCAATGCTCAGGGTACCGCTCTTCTCACCACAACCGGCGTACCTGTCGGTCCGGGAGAAGTCCGCCACTCATCCGAAGCTGATGAAGACGGATATATTTATCTGCTGAGTACCTCTCAGAGAAAAATCTTCCGTTACCACACGGACACACTGAATGTTGTTGAGATTGACTCAGGATATACTGCTGCAATCCGTGGTCTTCAGGTAGTTGGTACCGGTGCCGGCAAACAGATTATCGTTGTTGCTGACACGGTTGTTTACCGTCTTAACATCGGAAACAATTATACCTTCTACGGACAAAAAGAAGTGCTGATATCAACCCAGGGTGCAGGAATCGGTATGTATGATGCAGTTGCCGGCCGTGATCCAAACAACTCACTCTACGTAACGTTTGTGGGTATTCCAAACGGCTCAACTAAACCCGGATTAGCACGATTCCATTTAGGCAGTTCATTCACAGGAACCAAAACCTTTGCTGATACCGTATGGACAGTCCGCAATGATACCGGTCTTGTTACTACTGCCGCAATTTATTATGGTGCTACCTCGAATGATGACATCATTTATTTTACCAGATCAAGAATTGCCTCAGGCAACGCTTTTGTCCAGGGTATCTTCGCTGTTAAGGATATATATAACAGCGCCGCTCCCGTGGCAGAACTGGCATTCCAGGATTATCAGAACAACATTACCTCTATCCGCGCGGATGTTGCAGTTGACGCAGCAGGTAATATCGTTTTCTTTGAGAATTCAAACGAAGAAGTTATCGTAATTTCACGTCCGGGCAGCGGTAATACCTTTACCACTCCCGCGCTTAATCCGATCAAAGTTATCTTTGCTGAAACTATCGCGGCAGTGCGTATTGACGCAAACGGTGATTTTGTACCGGATCGTCTGAATGAAGTGGTTACCGTAATCGGTGTTGTTAACTCAGTCAATTTCACAGCATCCTCCAACAGATTTCAGTACGGCATTCAGGATGCAACCGCAGGCATCATTATCACTAAAGGAAGTGAAACCGGCGGCGGACCAGTATATAATATCGGTGACAGACTCCTGGTAACAGGTACTGTTGGTCATTTTAATGGTGTAACCCAGCTTAATCTGACTAATCTCGGCACTGATATTGAACTGCTTGATATCAATAATCCTCTCACACCGGTTGAATTGAATCTCACCGAGTTCATAGCCGATGCTGAAAAATATGAAAGCATGCTCGTTAAAGTAAACGGAGTCACCACGACCCCTGAAAATACCGTTAACTGGCCTGCTTCAAATGCTGATGCAAACATCAACATCTGGAACGGATATACAAGAGCAATCCTTAGAATTGACCGTGATACTGATTGCGACGGACAGCCCGCTCCTACCTACCCGATTAATGTTGTTGGACTTGCAACACAGTTCTTCACCGGCACACCTGCTAACGGCGGTTATCAGATATCACCGAATGCTTATGCAGGCATTACACAGGGTGTAGCAACAAATCCGCATCCATATTTCTTCCTTAATGCTCCGGGTGATGATGCAACCATTCTCGTAACGGATTCCGCGCAGAGTTTTACTGCTAACTGGACAAAGACCATTGATGTAGATGGTGATGCAGTTCAGTATCAGTTCCAGCTGCTTAAAACTCCTGTTTTCGGATCAAACCCGCTGAATGACAGTTTATTCACCTTTACCGGAACACAGGCATTAGGATGGCTCGGTACCGCTGACACACTGAACACCAAGTGGACCGTTCGTGCACGCGGCGGAAACAGCATCACCTTTATTCCCAGCCAGGATACATTCAACATCAGAATCATCAGAGCGATTCCGGTTGGAGTGAAGGATGCAATCCCGACACAGTTCTATGTAGATCAGAACTATCCGAATCCGTTTAACCCGAGCACCACCATTAAGTTCGGATTACCAACTGCTGAAGTAGTTGATCTCCGTATATACAACATGCTCGGTCAGGAAGTTGCAGTACTTGCAAACAACAGATACTACGAAGCTGGCAGCCACAGTGCTGTTTTTGATGCAACCAGACTTGCAAGCGGTACCTATATCTACCGTTTACAGGCAGGAAAGAGCGTAGTAACCAAGAAGATGCAGTTACTGAAGTAACCTCCCCATAAAAATCTGTTAAACAGAATAACCCCTGCCGGGTCAGACCGGCGGGGGTTTTTTATTTCAAGATGAATTCGTAAATTTGTGTATGGAAAAATGGGGCTATAGCTCAGTTGGGAGAGCGCTTGAATGGCATTCAAGAGGCCAGCGGTTCGAACCCGCTTAGCTCCACTCATAAACCCTTGTAAATCAATGACTTACGAGGGTTTGCTTTTTTAAAGGGTACCCCGAAAGTGCCATTGGGAACAAAATTGGGAACAACTTTGCACGCGAGTTGCAGAAAAATGCTCAAAAGTCCACCCGGACTTTAAGTAAGAATCTGTGATAAATAATTTTTAAACAAATTTTCCGAGAAAAACGCTTATGGGAAATGAAAAACGCTTACAATAACGCTATTTTGTGAAAAACAATTACAGCAGACTGTTAACAAAGGCAAAGCGTCAGGCGGAAATTCCAAGAGCCGTTATTTATAGAGTTTTTAGTGCGGTCCATCTTTATCTGAAGAAAAACTATCCCATCCACTGTCAGTCCCATCCCACTGCCTGCCAACAGTATGTTCTGTCAGATCGTCAGTAAAATCCCCCATGTAAAGACCATATTTCTCCTGATAGAGCAGGTCTATTAATTTGTTGACTTTTTTAAGAAGAGCTGTATCGCTGAGGAGAGCAATTTGCTCTTTGAGCGCCCTGTATTCTTCTTCGGGAATTTGTATCATCTGCATAGATCAAATATACTAAATAAGGATGAAGTATGAAGTAAAGAAACCTCATCCCAAGCACTTCCCCCTCGGCTCAGCCCCTCGACTTCCCCCTCGACTTCCCCTCGGCTACGCTCGGGGACCGGGTTGGCTCCGCTCGGGGACCCGGTGTACCGTCCTGAAATAGGTTGACACCAAAATAATCACAGAAAGGACAAAACATGGAAAAAAGAGCTATCTTTTACAGCGAGTACTTCAAGAAAAAGCTGATTAACCCGAATCGTGAAAAGCAGTTTAAATTTGAGGCTGATAATCAGCAAGGTGTTGAATAAGATATCAATCCAACCTCGTTTTTTCTGCGGAACAGCTAGTTTTATAGTTCTGTTTTGACTCAATTCTTTAATGGAATGCATTAAAGTCAGAGTTTTGCTATCCTGCGGGCTTTCCTGTCACCCAGGGCAACAAGACGAATGATGACAAAAATATCATTGAAGAGTAAGGCAAAACGGAAAGTGGCTTCTGTTGCATAAAAATCTTCTGATGAGAATCCCGTAATAGTAAAATCATATTTCAACTCCTTGATTCTTTTCTCAGCATCAGATAGACTGCAATACAGATTCCACACCTGCGACGCTGGCAGATCCAAACTTGTAAACACTACGCTAAAACGGCAGGTTTTTATTGATCCTTTTATTCGAAAAAATGATGGAAGCTAATACACTGAAGCATTGAGATATAAGTCAATATCCTTTCTGACTGCAATGCACCATTGTGCATAAGTCCAGGTTCCGGCTTTTTACTCAAATTCTGTTACCCTAAGACCCTTACTTTAGGGTATCCATTGTCTGTTGGCCAGCCGTATTTTCTTCAGGAAGGCATAAAATCTGGCTGCGATGATATGGAGACGCCCATTTGATTCATAGTATTCCAGGCATTGCCCCCCAAAAAAAACCACTGTCTGCTCTGAGTAGACTAACTTTAGTTTTCCCCATAATGACAAATGTCTCCTTCAGATAATCAATCACATTATTGCATAAATATTTGTTGCCGGAACGTAACCATTCATTATTAATAGATTTTGCCTCTATAATAAAAGTATTCAACGTATTCTCAAATGGACGACCTCGTATTCTTGGATAATATCCTTTTGTACTTCCTTACAGTGTGTCATATCATTACGGAATGGTACTGACCTACATCAGTGTTATCTTTGGTAAAGATATCTACCAAGTATTTATTTCTGTTGTGAGAGAATTATTTCATTATTCTACTTCATACTGAATATGCAAAAAATCGGTAGAGGTAATCTCCTAATCTACTTCCATTCATCCAGAAATTACTCACATGACGTTTTCATATGAAAAACCGTATGTTGAACAGTTGCTGTAAAGTCTGATATTCTATCTAAATCTTAGAACCACACTCACTGGAGAAAATCCCGGGTCTGATTCTGATTGTATAAGAATTGTTTCTTAATGATCAAAGGTAATCTCCTGCCTGCAATCAGTTCATATATGAAGAGCAATCCTTACCATTGGCCGCCTGATTTTGAACTGCATGCTACAGTAAAAAGTGCATTTTTTGAATAGTAGTACTCTTTCGAAAAACTACTTAAATTTATGATATTTCCGGGTTTAAAAAATCCCATCAGATTTCCCGGGTTTAAATACGCTTTTTATTACGGTTCCCTCTCGTAAAACTTGTCAAGAGATTTATGGACTGATCACGAAAAATCAAATTCACCGATTCAATTTCTTAATCCTCAGTGCATAGGCGAGCAGTGTTATCATTACAATTCCTGCGTATATATAAAGCTTTGGATACTCCGCAGGGGCAATAAGTTTATCCGGTTTTTTGTTGAATTCAGAAGGAGCAATGGGAAATCCGTATTGCAATGCAAGCTCGCGGATGTTCAGCAGATGGATAACCGGCAGCCCTTCCTCAGACGCTCTGAAGAGAAGCCCCCGCAAAGGATCTTTGCAGCTCTGTAACTGTCTGTGAAAACCAGGCCTGACCTGCAATATATGACTGCAGTTCCCAAGAGCCGAATGGCTTCCCCCGATATTAATATACATCTTGCTTCCGGATTTTCTGATCAGGTCAAGCTTTGCGGATAATACTGCATTCAGATCCTCAGGGATATATAATCTAAAACCATGCCGCTCAGCGAGACGAAAAAATATTGAAGTATCCGCAAACGGAATACCCTCTCCCCTTTCGTCATCTCCGCCCGAAGTCATAATGGATGATTTGTATAAAAGTCCGCACTCTTCAGTAAGATGTTTTTCAATTGCCGGCCATGGGAACAATGTATCATTCGCACCATACATCGATGCTCCGATTGAACTCATCACCGAAACTCGTGCACCCGATACCTGTAATGCAGCAAGAGCAGATATCGCAAGAGCTGGAAATGACCCTGATATCTGCAGTGTAATAGCGGATGATGAATCAATTTCTGCCTCTTTTAGCCACTTATATATCAGAGCAGCAAAGCATGGGTTAAGTGAAGTTATCTTTGCATCCAACGTTCCCGTCGTCGTTGTTATCTCTGAATACTCAGGTCCGATCAGACCGCCAAATTCCTGATAAACAGGATAGGTGTCTCTGCCTCGCACCGCACGGGCGAGGCTATCAGCAGAAGTAAGCCACCTTCTGCTTAAAACTTCTGCTCTGAGCATTCCCTCCGAATATTCATCAGCCTCTCCCTTTTCTGCCGAAAATAATACTATCAGGTACACTGTCAGCGAAGCTGCAAAGAGAAATGAGAGACGAAGGATAGTGTCTTTTTTCACCTGATGATCAGGATTACCAATGCAGTGAATAATGTGACGATTCCCAGGGCAAGCAGTGTCGGAACCGGTTTCTGCCGGGACATTTCGCTTGCTATCAACCCGGGAATGATATATCCGATTGACATCAGGCCCGTCTGCAGTTCGAATCCCGGCATGATCACCTGCTCTGACAACATCTTCAGCAGGAATCCTGTCAGAAGCGCAAGGAAAAATTTTCTCTTCCCATAGAGAATCAGGTGCTTTGAAAGAACTTCTATCAGCATCCAAACTATGAGTGCAATCAGAACAGTTGTACCCAGCCGGAGAGGTTCACTTATAAAAAGAGCAAGATAGCCCGGGCTTACAATACCGCCGGGCGATACATCAAACAATTCGTAGCAGATAAAACCTGCAACCAGTCCTATCAACAGGGCTTCCGTTATCAAACTGATTCCTTCTGCAATATGATTTTTTCCAGAGCTTCCCTGAGTAAAAAGCCTGTTCCATGAATATTACCAGTCATAAAAAGCAGTTCTCCTTTTTTCAAAGAATGCAGGAACACAGACGCTCCGGCACTATCAGAAATATCTGGCAAAGAATTTCCAGGTATCTCGGATTTCAAGTTCCTTAGGTATCTCAGTGCAAAGGGGATGTGATCTCCGGAAAGATAAATATGGTGTATATTTTTTCTTTTGACAGCCCAGTCCAGAAACTGTTTAGTCCTGAGCGGGCGGTCATTTCTCGTATTAATAAGCAATGACACCGCTCCGGATTCTGCTGGGAAGGAAAGCGCCTGCTCCAATACTATATCTGCCGTATCAGTATCGTTGATGCTCAGACCATCTATTACCCAGGAAAATTCTCCATCTCTGTTAGCCCCCTGAACGAGTACCGGCTGCGGAATAAATGATTCAATCTCTTCCGGGTTAAAGGATTTTCCGGAGGCCAGTTCAGCTGTCCTGCATGCAAGCAGAGCATTAGAAGTATAACTTCCTGCTGCCGGTGAGATACAGAGGATGGTGTTATCGTCAGGTTTTCTGGTTTTCTTTATCTCAGTATATACAAATTCATCTGCGGTAATAATGCAGGGGACCTCGGGCAGCGCTTTAATAAACCTATGCATTTGTTCCTCACGTGTACCCCCAAGTGCCTCACGGTGATCGTCACGAATATTTGTAATGACAAGATGGGTGGGGTTCAGCCAGGTAATTTCAGTTTTGAGTAAATCCGGATGGACAGCCATAGTCTCAAAAACCACCGCATCATATCCCTTAAACGATGCTTTTATCAATAAACGGAATTGTTCCTGAATTCTGACGCCCCTTCTTCTTATCAGAAACTTTTTCCCATATTCATCAATAAGTGCCGGTTTAACACCCGTTATTTTACCCTGAACTTTCCTGAGAGAACGCAGTAAGAGAGCAGTCAATTCTGTTACAGTAGATTTTCCGCGTGTACCCGTCACCAGGATTCTGACAGGTACTTTCCTGTAAGCTCGTTTCAGAAGCAGCTGTTCTGTAATAAAATAACACAGGGACACTATAAGTGTCCCTGCGGTGTATAAAAATAGAAGATTTATTTCCATAGCTGCGGAAATATACGCAGGTTTTACAAACCTATCGCATTGCCTCCGCGTCTCGGATCAGCAGAGCCGGTAGCTACTCCTGTTACCGGATCAATGGTAATAAGGGATGCTCCTCCGAAGAAGAGATCATAATCACCATAGATTCTGAGTTTGTGTCCTTTCTGCTTAAGTCCTTCTTTAACTTCTTCAGTGAACCGTTTTTCCATCCTGAGAAAATCATCATTTTTCTGCAGGAATAATCTTGGAGCATCATTTGCTGCTTCTGCATCCATTTTGAAATCAATTACGTTAGAAACGAGCTGAACCACTGTCGTGATAATTCTTCCGGCTCCGGGCGATCCTGCAATCAGGAAGGGTTTATTATCCTTCAGAACAATCAGCGGAGAGATGGAACTGCGCGGCTGTTTCCCCGGCTCAACACTGTTAAGTTTCATGGTCTCTGAGTAATTTGACATTGAGGAATTATACAGAACACCCGCAGTTGTAAAAAATGAACCAAAGAATGTCCCAAGAGTCTGCGTCAGTGAAACCATGTTGCCTTCCCTGTCTATAACAGAGAGATGAGTTGTATGACCGTCATACTCGGTATCTAAATCCTTGCTGGTTGAATCAGTTTCCTTTTTTGTGTTCTTTTTATTGTCTTTCTTCTGATTTCCTTTTTTCTTTTTTCCCCATGAATCAAACTGATCATCTCCCCATCCGTCACGCTGAGAAGTACCCTCGTCATCAGGATCATCGGTAAATACTTTGCCGTCATTTGTTACAGGCGGGATATCGTTGTTTGTCGTTTTGCTGCCGGTATTGTAGGGAACAGGGTTCCCCTCCTTTGTTTTTCTATATTCCGGAGGATTGGATGCATTCATATCAATATCCAGGTAGCGGGTACGGGCATAGTCCTTTGATATTAAGCCCAGAAGGGGTGTGAATGAATACCGAGGATCAGCCATGTAGGCAGTGCGGTCTGCATACACTCTCCTGAATATTTCAGCAAGAAAGTGAGCGGATTCTGTTGAAACGCTGTAATGTCCAAGCGAAGCCAGATTACGGAATTCCAGCATATTCAGAGACTGGATGATGGAAGCCCCGGACTGCGGAAGGCCTGCCGCATATATATCATAGCCCCGGTACGTTCCTTTTACCGCCGGCTCAACCCTGGCATCATAGCGTTCCAGATCTTCCATAGTAAGCATTCCCCCTGCTTCCCTGATCTCACGCACCATGGTTTCTGCTATCTCGCCCTTATAAAATCCATCACGGCCTTTCTCACTGATTTTTCTCAGGGTATATCCAAGATCCTTCTGTACCAGCAGTTCCCCTTCCATTCTGGGGAATCCTTCGCTGGTATATATTGCCGCCGTGGATGAATATCTGCTAAGGTCCTCAGTGTTATCCAGAATGAGAGAACCGAGCGTTGCGTCAATTTCAAACCCTTCTTCAGCATAACGGACAGCCGGAGCGAGAATTTCACTCAGCGGCAGTGATCCGTACAGTTCATGTGCTTTAGTAAGTCCTGCAACCGTACCGGGGACAAGAATAGCCTTTGCTGATTTCCGGTCTTCAACAAAGTTATAATTCAGCTGATCTATACTCCAGGACGCGCTCTGGTAATAATTAATAAATATCACCTTATTCTCTTTTGCAAGCCGGATAACCATACCGCCTCCGCCTCCAATACCAGAGCCGTCAGGTTCAACCACACCAATTGCGAATGCAGCGGCAACTGCAGCATCAATGGCGTTTCCCCCTTTTTGCAGCATTTCCACCCCGGCTGCCGTAGCAAGAGGATGGGCAGTTGCAACCACACCCTGGCTGCTTTTATTGGATACGCCTGTATCTTCAGCCGAAGACCATCCCCCTGCCAGGAAGGGCATGGAAAAGACAAGCAGAAGAAGGAATGTTCGTATATACTTATACTGATAAAATTTCAGTTGTTTCATGACGGTACCGCTTCCCGGTTAAATCATTAATTAAAAAGTTTATTCAGTTCGTCTGATATTTCCGCAATTTTTTCAACCACCTTTACCGGAATCTTTTTGCCGGAACCGATATTGGTAAAGAACTTATCTTCATCCCCCTGTTTCACAACGATGATGTATTTGGAAACATCGGCGACCATTTTGTTAAATTCATCAGAATTCCCTTTTCTGCGGGCCGTTCCGCCGATGTGTATGCAGATTACAGGAATATTTTTCTGCTTTGCTGCCTGAATCAGTTCCTTTACCCGTGCAGTCTCCTGATCAATGCTGATACCTGCGGCTCCGAGTCCCTTGGAGCTAAAGCCGGGAACCAAAATCAGAGTCTCAATACCCGTAAGGTCTGAAGGTTTGGCAAGCAGGACTTCAGAAGTGCTGAGTTTAAGCTTTTTCAGTACCATGCCGACCAGTTTGGTATCAGCACTCTGGCCTGCTGAAGAAACCAGAATTTTTGTCTTAAATTTCTGATCCTGTGCCTGAAGAACTGCTGTGCCTGCAAGAAGAATCGCGGTTATCAAAAATATATACTTTTTCATTTTTTTCCTTTATGTATGTTATCTTAAAAATGCACCGGCACCCTGTGCCTCAAGTTCTGCATAGGAGGGAATTCCGGAAACAAGTATCATGCTGCCGGGATGCGCTTCATTATATGCATTAATAATCGCTTTAAATCCTTCGGTGTGGCGGGCAACCCTTCGCCAGAGCGGTTCACCGTTTATATCATATTCAATCCGGAGTTTACCGCTTTCCTTTGCTGACTTATAAAATTCACTTACCCCCTTCACGACCAGATCCGCATCAGTCTTTCCCCGCAGGCGCCCCTGAATGGGATTGCATGTTTCCATCAGAAAGGGATTTGCATCCGAATAATCTCCCCACTCACGATGAGTAAGCCCGCGAAAATTTTCCGGAGAACGTTCGGGTGAATAACTGAGGCCTTCAAACTCCAGAGCAAGGACTGCATTCAGTGTCATCTCTTCACACTTTTCGTGATAAACAATCGCGTTAATAATCGGAATTTCAGGAGCTGCCTCATGGAGGTCAATCGCAACCGATACCTGTTCTTTTTTTATCAACTGAAGAATACCAAACGCAATCTCTTCAGTAAAGGTTCCGCCTTCCCTGCCCGGAAAAGTACGGTTCAGATTTCTGGCTTCAAAACCGCTGAGTTTCTGACCGGATGGATATTGTATATACACCAGGGGATCAGGCCACTGGTGGAGCGGATTGGAAAGCCGGGAGCCGATACGGAATTCCCGTTCTCCGGAATTAGTCTGAAGGGTATATTTGCCGGGAAACCCTTCCATTGGATCGTTATGAGAAAAGGCGCTGATATTTGAACGGGGTATCAGTATTACTCTGCCTGCCTCTGCTTTCAGGTTTTCAAGTATTACCGCTGCGGCAATGTATCCTGCGGGTTCATTGGGGTGGGTTCCCCCCGCAAGAAACAGAGTAGCTCCGGGAACTCCGGAATCAAAAATATATACTTCTGTATCCGCTGCATCCGGAATTCCCGGATGATAGTAACTCAGCATTCTCTTTGATGTAAGGTATTCTGAGGGATATAGGGGCTCTTTTTCCTGCTGGCGGTAAAACTCCAGAGAACTATATCCGGCTACTGCTGCGGCGGCTGCAAGAAAGATTAATGCCCGTATTTTATGCTTATCCATCATGTTATTTTACCTGAAGAATCCTGAGGATGAAAGGAATGAGCACCATTACGTATCCGATCTGCTTTTTCCAGTCTTTTTCATCAAACAGTTCTCTTATGGCAGCATAGCTGATTGCCGCGAGAATAACTATATATATCCAGTATAACATGCAATAAATCTCTTAAAGTCCTAAAAATGATCCTATTTCAGCCGCGAAAATAATCATCAGAATTGCAGCAGCAAGTCCGAGGATAATGAGCGGAATGCTTTTACGAAGTATCGAGAAATGATTTTTCTCGCCAACCATCTGTCCTGCATACGCGCAGAGAAGAGAGGGGGGAGGCATCAGATCACCAAGAGCAGCCAGAAGAGCCAGAGCGGCGGTAACCACAATCGAATTCTTGCCGATAAATACATATACCAGGGGAACTCCGATCACCGATGCCGAAGCATAAGCAGAACCGAAGAATGGCATAATCAATGCAATCAGATATTTAATCTCTTCCGGAAGCTGCAGTGCGCTCACCGCAACCATTCCGCGGACTCCCGTTAGAGTCAGCACCTGAAGAAACATTCCTACTCCGACTAGAATAGACATCACCGGCATTGCGTCTCTCAGGGCTGAACGGGATATTTCAAGAAACTTAAATTTCCTTCCTGACCCGACTGCTGTAATGGTGCCGATAATGAAAACCAGCGGAACACCAATGTGAGGAATAACCACCGGGAAAAGTATCTCAGCAGTCATATATCCAATTACCAGAATAATCGGTACAAACAACCGGAATCCGTATTCTGAGTAAACCGGTTTTTCAAGCCGTTCAAGCACTTCCTCCACATTAAAATCCTTCAGATGGCGGTAGCGGAAATATACGGCATAGATAACAGCAAGGGGCATAGTAGCAATAAGCAATGGCCCGGTAAAACCGATATAGGGCATATCAACACCACCTCCGATAATCATGACCGGAATACTTATAGGGGGTGCAACTTCGCCAAGCACTGCCCCCATGGCTACCATCGAGCCGGCAGTTCTTTTGTCCATTCCCATTGCCAATAGCGCCGGAAGCACCAGAGCTCCGGTGGTAAGAATACATGCCGAAGAAAGTCCGGTGAGCATGCCCGGGAACATAATAAATAACATGATAACAATCATCAGAACAACAGGATAGCGGTATAAGTACCGTATCATACCGTAGCTGATTGTCGGCAGCACCCCTGTGGCACTCAGGGCTTTCATATAAATCATTGCGGTAGCAATGATCATTATTGCCTCAAGGAATCCGAATGAACCTTCAATCAGATGGCGCAGCGGAATACCCTCTCCTGCCAACAGAGTGCCGGTGACTGAGGCAAGCATCAGTGAAACGCCCGCGGGGAGCTTAAAAAGAAGCACTCCAAAAGCAAAAACGAGAAGAACAGCGATCAGTATATATACTTCCATGCTGCTTAGATTCTCTTCTGTTTAATACAATGCAAAATCATTCCTGTCATGCTGATAATAAGGAAGCGCTGCCCCGCAGAAAGCAGGGCAGCTCCGCCTTTTTTGGTTTATTTTCCGAGAATCATTTTCTTTACTGAAACAAACTTTCCGGCTTCCATTCTGACGAAATAGACACCGCTGCTCAGACCTGCTGCGCTGAATTCAACTTCATACAAGGTGCCCGGTTCTGCAACACTGTTAAATAACTGTGCTACTTTTTCACCGGCTATATTATAGACCTGTACACGGGTGAGACTCATCTCAGCCACCGTGAAGGTAATCCTTGTGGAAGGATTGAAAGGATTCGGATAATTCTGGGCAAGTTCGAATCTTGCAGGGACGGTCACATCAGCATACACCACGGATGAATACTCCGTTGTACCGTCAAAGTCAGTCTGCTTCAGGCGGTAGCTGTAAATACCGCTTTTAACTTTCCTGTCAGTATATGAGTACTGTTGTATGGTTGTTGAGGTGCCTGCGCCGCGGATAAATCCGATGCTCTGCCATTCTTCTCCCTTAACTTTCCTCTCAACAGAAAAACCCATATTGTTCTTCTCGGTTGCCGTGGTCCATCTAAGCGTAACACTTCCTGTGCCAGCTTCGGCAATGAAGGAAGTCAGTTCAACGGGAATAATGCTGTCACGGTTGCACAAAGTGAAAAGAGCAAGAGATGTCAGTGAACTAAGCGCATAAGTATTTGCGGCAGTATCAAGCACTCCTTCAAAAGGAGCCCAGGTTACACCATTATCTGTTGACTGCAGGGCAATAAGACGATGTTCCTGGATATTATTAAGTTCATCATCATTATACCGCATGAGGACAGAAGTATTCAATCCGGTATTTAATGCAGGGGTAACCTTATAATATCTTTCAATACTCTGCGCATTATTACCCGTGAATGCAAATCCGGTAACTCTTTCAACCTCAGTGGATCCGGGAGCAACACCAACCGCGTTGATCTCAAATCCGATTCCCCCGAAAGTATTAGGAATTCCCGTCCCAACGTTTCTGGTGGTTCTGATTTTTCCGGAAACAATGTTACCTGGAGACTCAATAAGAACAGCATCAGGGCCAAGCACTACCCGGTGCACATCGGTATGCAGAGGGCTGCCGGTGATATTGAGTGTACCGCTCACATATAAATCCTGACCGAGGATTACACCCTGTGTTGAAGTAACCAGTACATCTTTAATTCTGCTCGAATCAGCAGGGAGTTCATTACCGGTAGTTACCTGAGTCACAACAGATATATATTCGATATTAAGATTACCTGCTGCTACCGGACGTGCTGTCATGCTCCCTGATGCACGGCGGATTCTGCTGTCATCAGCCATAGTAAGTATTTTATCATCAAGTGACCCGTTATTATCAAATTCACCTGCTGAAAGTAAGAGCGCACCGGTGACTGTCACATTTGAACCAAGAACCATACCGCCGGTTCCGATCACGGTAAGATTGGTAATCAGCGGAAGAAGTTCAGGACCGGATGTCACATTATTAACACTGGTATATCTGTAGCTGATATTACCTTCAGCAACCGGAGCTGCTGTAAGGGTTCCCGTCGCGCGAGAGATTTCTCCGTCAGCAGCTATTTTAAGAGTTACATTTGTGCTGCTGTTATCAATACTGCCAGAGGTCAGACGGAGTGTTTTTCCGACCTTCAGTTCAAATGGTGACGCTGCCGTAATAACCAGACTGGTGCTGTTATTTGTCTCGAGGGAATCAGTAATGACTCTGTTCGCGCCAAGAGTCCAGGTTTTTATTCCGCTAAAGCTGACTTCAAGGCGGTAATAATCCATATCACGGATTGTCTGGTCAGATGAACTGCCATACTGCACTGTTCCGTTATTAATAAAAACCGGAGGAAATGCGGTTGCAGCTGAAGAAACATTTATCCGGTAGTTTCCGAATTCTCTGAGTACAACAGCAGACGTGCCATGCCAGAAGTTTGTTGTTGTTCCTACACGGAGTTCACTTCCTGCTTCAACTTCAACTATTCCAGAATTAAAAATATTTGGAGCAGATGCACTAAAACTCGCGCAATTAAGAAGCCCCCCCTCTTTCACAACAACACCGCCCAGATTAATCCGGTTCGTACTTGTTGTCCGGAGGTTTGCCACTCCGTAAACCGTCAGAGCGCCAATTCTAGAAGCAACCGTATCAGATAACTGATTGGTCACCCTGATATGTGAACCGCTTCCTGCCATAGTAAATATACCGTCAGGATGAATCAGTATTTCAGGAGCTGCTGCAGTCCAGTCTATCTGTCTTCCCTGAATATCATCGGTTGTACCAAGTTCAAAGGTACCGCTGAGAATCTCCAGTTTTCTAGCAAATCCGAATTTTATATCGGTGCCGGGTGTATATACTTTACCCGCCCATTTCTCCACGACAATTTCAGCGAAGGAAGTTGACACTGCTGTTGTGCTTGTGGTCAGCCCGCTGATAAGCTGATCTGCACCTCCGGCGAATCGTATAACAGATCCGAAAGCCCAGGAGGTAAATACCTTATGTGCAGTGGAAAACATGGCAAAGTTGCCGTATACGGTCAGCCGCGCGAGAGTGTCCAGTGTAATATGGGAAGCGGTATCACCAAATGCAACTGCGTTACATACTGCGTTCATCGAGTTAACATTTACCGTATGCCCGGCCGCGATAAGGACGTTGGAAGCAGAATCGGGAAGCACACCGCCTGTCCAGGTTGAAGCATCGCTCCAGTTACCTGACTGCGCGGTAGTGATTTGCGCCGAAACTACTGCGGAAAGAACCATTACCAGAAATACTGCGTGTAGCAAAGTTTTCATGGCGTCTCCTGTTATTTAATGTAAGATAGTTTATGAATTAATCTTTTTCCGGTTGTCTGAAGGACCGCAAAATAAGTACCCGAACTCAGACCCGTCCCTGAAATTTTTATCTGCCTGCTTTCACCTGCCTTAAGTTCGCCGCTAAAAAGCACTGCAACCTCAGCACCTGATATATCATAAAGCAACACCGATGCAGAGCCTGATTCCTTTACAGAAAAGAGGAGTGTTGTTTCGGGATTAAACGGATTAGGGTAATTAGTAAGCACATCAAAAAGAGCGGGCATTCCATCTTCTTCCGTGCTTGTCGGATTATCCTTATCGCTTGCTCCCCATTTCGAGAAACTCTGAACACCCGAAAGTGTTATGGTATTGGATGCCAGATCAACTGTTCCCCCCTGATTAAGCCAGTTAACTGCTGCATCAGTTGATTTAAAGAGGGCCAGATTCGCTTCGTTAAAATTTCTCAAATCATTATCAGCATAAGTGAAGACAACCGTGGCATTCAAACCGCTGTTATTATCTGCCGTGATATCAAATTTCCGGTTAATACCGAAGCTGCCGCTATCCGGCAGGTTGGTTCTGAGAAGCGTCATCTGTCCCGGAGCGTTTGCCGCATTCACGCTGAATCCTGCATTGCCAAAATTTTCCGGGCTGCCTGCAGAAACGTTTCTCTCAGCGTAAACATTCCCGAATACCTGATACTCTCCTTCGAAGAGGACTGCTCCGGGGTTTAGCACCAGTTTAAAGGCATCGGTATATAACGAACTTCCGGAGGTGTTTACTGCTCCGTTTGCATAGAGGTCACTGCCCAACCGAACTCCTTTATCGCCGCTAAGAGTTATCTGCGCAATCGAATTCTGGGCTACTGCAGTTTCAATACCGGTTGTTATCTGTTCAACCGTACTGATATATTCAAGGTTTAATGCTCCCTCCACTGCCGGAGGAACTGATAACTGTCCGGTTGCGCGCCGTATTCCCGCACCGGGAGCGAACGTTACAGTCATATCATCAGCCTCACCGTTATTATCAAAAGTGCCTGCAGAAAGAGTGAGATTGCCCTTTATACGAAAACTTTTACCCGCAGTTACCGTCTGGCCGGTTGAGAAAACGGAGACATCCTGGATAATATCCGCATCCGGCACTTCAGGTCCGGTTGTTACTGAAGCAACGCTGCTTGTATATCTGAGATCAACAGAATTTCCGAAAACGGGCGGATTGGTGATCTGACCGGTCGCCCGGGAAATAACAATAGAATCAGCCAGGGCCAATTGTGCTGATGAAGAACTATTATTCAGCATACCGCTGGTAAGGCGCAGTGTTTTGTTTACCGTTGCTTTGTAGAGTGCTGCCCCTGTCAGGACCAGTTCTGCACTGTTATTAATTTCAAGACTGTCACTGATAGTTCTGTCAGCTGAAAGAGTCCAGTTCTTTTTTGTACCGGATGATGCAAATGAAAACTCAAGGCGGTGATAATCCATATCTGTCACAGTCTGATCACTTGCACTGGAGTTTCTTGAATAACGCACTGTTCCCCTATTTATAAAATTCTGGGGGAAAAATGTAACAGATGCTGTCGTTTCATAACTGCCGCCGGTCATCAGATAGACCACACAGGTATCAACCCAAAAATTTGTTGTGGTAGAGTTTCGTATCATACCACCGGGTTTTACCGTCACCGTATCCGGATTGAACCGGGGCGATGCTGTGCTCCATCCGGTCGTAAAGGAAACACGCCCCCCTTCTTCGATATCAATATTATTGATATTTATTCTGTTTGTGCTTGTTGTTGCAAATGAAACAGTTCCGTAAACCGTCATTTTTCCGATATATCCGTTTGAACTGCTGCTCCGGATGTGTGAAGTGCCGCCTGCCATGAAAAACGTCCCTTCTTTTTCAACAATAATATCAGGGAAGGCACCAAAGTTAATGCTCTGCGCAAATCGGCCTTCAATATCATCATTGAGAGAGAGAGTAAACTGACCCCGCCTGATGATAAAAGAATTCTGGACAGCAATGGTGGTGTTGACCGTTGTATCAGTGGCAACGATTCCGTCCCATTTATCAACTATGAGATCACGAAAACAGCTTGAACCCCCAAGATGCCTGAAATTCTTAATCTGCTGATATGCTCCACCGGCAAACCGCACCGCTGCGTTTGTAGCTGACCATCCGGCGGAGAAAACATTATGATCATTACTGAAGATTACAAAATCACCATACACAGAAAGCAGCGAATTTGCATCCATATCAAGATGGGCAGCGGTATCACCGAAAGCGATATTCCGGCAGACTGCAAGCGTATCTGTCACTGAAATAATATGCCCGGCACTGATCAGAACATCGGTGAGCGAATCGGGCACGGAGCCCCATGACCACACAGCCGGATTATTCCACGAACCCGACTGCAGGGTAGTAATCTGCGCGGATATCTGAATCTGCAGCAGTGCAAAAACCAGTAAAGCCAATTTTTTCATTACAGTACCTTTCCAATATTAAAACACAACCCGGAGTTCAGCCATAAAACGCTGATACGAGTACCTGTCTTCTGATGATGAGAGGAGTCCGCTGTTATTGATATCCCGGTCTTCTTCATTCGGGAAGCTCATTGAATAACGGAGCTGAAGCTGTGTGTTCCTGTATATACGATAATAAAGGCGCAGCGAAAGTTCATCGTCAAAGGTATTGTAGCCGTCATTATCTTTATATTCATTAATCTTGAGATATTGAAGCTGTATCCGCAGGTCAGGGAAAGCAGCAGGTATCACATAGAAACGATTATACCATATTCTCGATCCGTCCCTGTTTCTCCCCCTGTTCGGAAACGTACCGCCGATTTCACCATTCACATAACCAAAACGGTCTCCCCAGAAAAAGCTTGCGTAAGAAGGGCTGAAGATTTCCTGTTCAGGAGTGGATTTATCATCCCCTTCATACGCTGCATAACGGCTTTCAACCTTTACCGATCTGAAAAGCCACAGCGGGAACCGGTAACTGATTCCCCCCATATATCCGATACCACCTTTGGCAGGGAGACCCGGCGCCGTATTAAAATCCTGACGGGCAAATTCTGCAAAATACTCCAGACGTTCATTCAGAAATGTTCCTGTGCTGCCTCCTCCGAAAATCACGTGATCATTGAAGGACCCGCGCAGTTTCTGATTAATCATATACCCGATAACATTCTGATTATAAATTTCTCTTCCAACCCGCAGAGCATAGATCTGGTCGCTTCCCGGCTCAGGATAGAGGCCGCTCTCACTGAGATTCTGTCCGGTAATTGCGCCAAAGAGACTCAGAGTGAAATCATACAGAGCAGCATCGGCACGAAAACCATCAAACTTATCAGTATAGTAATATGATTCACCCCAGGAAAGCCCGTTTCCTATACCAAACGCCTGTCTTCCTGCACGAAGCCGAAGAACGTCAAAGAATAACACATTGGATTCAGACAGTTCTGAATACAGCTGATTAATCACATACTGCATCTTTCCGGTACCGCCTATATTTCTTGCGGACTGCGTCTCATTATATATAATTGAACTCAGCTGCGTATGAAAAGTTATATTTCTACTTGCTCTCACAGATCCTCTGAGCCTGCTGAGATACCTGGTATAATTTTCCCGATTGCGGTTATCACGTGTTTCAGAGAAACTGTCTGTATACCAGCGCATTTGGAAATCCCCTTCAATGTTCATCTGAGCTTTAAGATCAGAAGCCACGGAAAGAATGATTAAAAGTAATACTGTTATAATACGTTTCATGATGCTTTCCTTACTCTTCTCTGAAAACAATACCAGTGACTTGTGCTGCTCCGAGTCTTGGTGCAGCGAACGAACGGACAACGACACCTGAAGCAGTTACATTGTAGATATGATCAAAGTCTCCTGTGCTGTTGGCGATCCAGAAACTTTGCCCGTCCCAGGTTAGTCCTGTTGAGAACCGGTTTGATGTTGTGCCGCCTGCAGGAGTAGGAACAGCAAATACACTGCTCCAGGTGCCTGACAGTGGGTTGTATGCATATATACTGTCAAGTGAGGTATCATTGCAGTAAAGAACCCCATTTGCAAAAGTAATACCGCGGACTTCCGCACCCGGTGTGCTCACAGAATCCACAACTACACCGGTCGCCAGATTAATTTTGTAAATTTTGCCCGCGCCCGAAGCAGTTTGAGAAGCTGCCTGCCACATAAACCCATTGTCAAACACAATACCGCGGAGCACTCCCGGCAGCTGATTTACTGATACACTTGACAGAATGCCAAGCCCGGCACCAGATACATCAACTTTGTAGAGTGTTTTGGTTGTCCCTGAATAGGAAAGCCATATATCAGTACCATCAAACCCGACACCCTGAACACCGTCAGATGCAACGTCCGAAGTAGACCATTCCTGAACAACCGTGGTATCAGTCAGGCGGATTTTATACAAGTACCGCTGTGTGCTGGCCTGATCAGCAACCCAGAGATACGGAATAGTGGTTACCAGACTTATCGTGAAAGCTGAATCAAGTGTAAACACCTTTCCGCCAGGGTTAGTAACAGTCACTGACCGTTTGCCTGCCGGAGCCGAAGCAGCTATTGTTATATTACTTTTTAGCAGTGTTGCAGATAAATAACTTGTGGAATTCACTGTTATATCAGCACCGAACTGTACTGTTGAGGATGGTTTAAAGCCCGTACCGTATATCTCGACATCGAGCGTCCTGCCGGCTGCACCATTATTCGGCAGGAGTGCTGCAATTGACGGCATTACTCCGCCGCGGACATCGGTTTTCGTCCAGACTATGGGACCCGGTTCTGAATAAGGCAGATCGTAGCGGTCAAGTACCGTTCCAAGGTAATTGATGCGGTAAAGGTGATCAGCCACATCACTGCTGTTTATCTCCCAAAAAGTGGATCCGTCAAAAGTGAGTCCGACCGCGAAGTTATAGGACACGCCACGGGGGGGCTGAGGTGTCGAAAATAATGTATCAAAATAAGGACGGTCAAAACGGTAGCGGTATATTTTATCCAGTTCCGGATCAGTATAATACAAACCTGCCTCAATACCGGAACCATAAACATTCGTATATCCTTGTATATAAGCAAGTGCCCTGGGTTCAGGAGACGGAATTGCAATCTGACTGAGAATAGCACCGGTAAGCGGATTCAGTTCATACAGTGTTGCCGGAGATTTATATGTAGATGAACCGCTATTCAGAGCCCAAAGACTTCCCTCTGCCCAGGCAATATCACGCACTGTTCCCTGCCCGGAGGGAGGCGCATCATATGACCGCACAACAGATGCAGTATCACCTGACAGATCAAGCTGATAGATTTTGTCAGCACTGCCCGCGGATGATATCCAGACTGATTCTCCGTCAAACGTAATTCCCTGAAGGCTTGAATCATTAATGACCGGATATAATGCCCATTTTTTTATCTCCCTGAGCTGAGCATCCAGCATAATCAGACTGACCGTTGAGCGTTCAAGAAGGTAAAAATACCCTCCTGCCGGTACAGCAGAGGCATTCTCATCTCCGTCGTAATCATATATATCACACGAAGAGAGAGTGACCGAAAGGAGCAGCAGCAGCATGGCGGCTCTCCTCTGATACATCTTTGTGCGGGCTGATTTCATTGTTCTTTCCTGTTTACGTCTGGTTAAATTACTTTAAGTACATCATTTTCTGAACCGTGCTGAATGAGCCGGTGATTATCCTGCAAAACAGAACACCGCCTGCAGTTTCAGCAGCAGGGGTAAAATTGAACTCGTGGGTTCCGCCCGCAAGTTCACCTTCATAAAGCATTGCAACTGCCTCACCGAGCTGATTATAGATTCTGATCTGGACAAACGGACTGCCTGATTCCGGAACGGTAAATCTGATTGTTGTTGCAGGATTAAATGGGTTAGGATAGTTCTGATGCAATATATATCCTTCGGGTATACCGGCATATTCCCTCGTTCCGGTGATTCCAGGATAGTGAATCTGCATATATGTTTTTATAATCTGCTCAAGTTTTTTTGCAAAATTGCGGGCATTCTGATCGGTATCCCTCAGTCCATTCCGGTAAAACTCAAGCTGTATCGCATCGATGGTGCCGCCGGACTTTGAACCATGGCGTTCTGTGATATAGCCGCCGTCAAAATAGGGATTACTTCCCGGAGCAGTAAGTGTTGCACTCGGAATGGCAAGAAAACCATTGTTGACAAAGAGGGTCCCCAGACTGGTTGGTCCCCGAAGCAGTTCGGAAAAAGTCAAAGGGGAAACCGTCGCCAGCGAACGGATACTGCTCTTATTTCTGTAAGTAACAGAGTTAAGCTGGATATCGGTGCGGGAGAGATCAGATGAAGAGAGCAGATAGCCCAGTTCTATTGCCTGCAGTTCATGACCATGACCATGCATATCAATCAGCAGGCCTGCTCCGTAATTTCCTGAGGCGATTGCTTTGGCTGTATCAATAAAAGCGTGATACTCATACCATGCACGGAGTGCGAGCGGATTTTCCTGCGCTGCCTCGAGAGAGTCACGGTTTGCGTCAAGTTTAATGCGCGCCAGACGATTAATGATAACATGGGGATATTTCCCGGTTTTCAGAAATATTTCCGACGCCAGGTAACGGGTCAGTTCCTGAGTATTAAAATCATTTACCGTAGTTCCCCACGTGCGGTCAGGTATCAACGAGGGTTTCATATCTCCTCCGTGAGGGGCAGAGAGGATAATCGGCAGATTACCAGCTATATACTCAACATATCCGTTGCTCCCTTTATAGGTAACTCCCGGAGTATAATTCCCCGTCCCCTGCGGATAAATATAGAGTAAAATGAACAGCCATACCGGAATCAGGATTTGTAACTTTTTCTGCAAGTCAGTTCCTTCCCTGTACTGTGAACAGTTCTTTCACAAATTCATAGTTTTCGAGCGCTTCGGCAGTGAACGGTGAATCTTTTCTGAGAAGCGGGGCAAGTGACTTGATTTCTTCTCTGGTGATTTCCACCTGCGAGACTACTCTGATGAGAATATTTGTCTGTATACTCCGTTCAGCAGCAGGTGCAACCCATGCTGCCATGCTGATATTAGGATTGACAATGCTGATTTCTTTTCCCGTTTGTTTTTCCATTACCGACCTGAACATACCCTCAACATATCCATAATGAGAGCAGCATAGACCCACCACTATCTTCCCTGTCTTATCTGGAATTCCGATCAGTGATTCATCGAGATACATTTCTATCATGCCTTCAACAACGGGACTGGTGTGATCATTCTGAATTTCGGTTTCTAATTCAGGGAGTGCCTGTGCTGCAATGAAATATCCCTCTCCTAACGATTCAATAGTTTTTTGCTTATGTATATCTGAACTGATGGTTGTCTCTGTACCAGTAATAAGCACTGCTGTATTTATACCGGCAGATGAATTTTTCACAGCTTCAGTAATGGCGTTTACGCCAAACTCAACAATTCCGAGAACTGGTACGGGAGGGTTTGCGGCAAATGCTGTCTTCGGATACACAACACTCAGCGTGTTGCATGCAATCAGGATAAGATCGGGGTTATATCGTTTTGTTATTGAGGTAAGAACAGAGGAAAACAGTTCTGCTTTTGACTGTTCATCGGGCAAATCGTTATAGCGAAATTCTTTAGATGGGAGAGCGTTTACAAAAATCAGTTCCGCTTTTTCGTAGCTGCGGTTTTTCCATATAAAGGAATCCGCAAGCGCAGTAACCGCCAGCCCGCCGAGTCCGGAATCAGTAACCACTATCCGGATTTCCTTTTTCTTCAGCGTCTCTTTTGCATCTGCCATTTTTTGAGGATGGATGACAGAAACAGCAATGATTATAAATGTAACAAATACTCTCAGTTTAACTTCGCTGGTATTGTGACTAAAATTATTTATTGTCGGACAAAAATGATGCCATGAGAAATACAGCCATCACGGGCAGGAATAGCACATTTAAGAAAAGAAGAATAAGGTTTTTGTGCATTTTTTTCTCAGAGGTGTGCTAAAAGTTTACAATTAATTGCATATTGATGAAACAATTTACATTAATTATGAAGCATCTGAGCATTTTTCACTACTGTTTCTGGCATAATGCTTGCCGAGTGAGAATACCATGTGGAAAACACAAAGAAGAGTTTTCATCTCCTTTTCCGTACTGATTATCCTGGCCGCAATTGTCAGTTTTGTGGCTATTCGGCTTCTTGATGAATGGACGGATGACATCATTGAAGGGAAAAAGGTACTAACTGAAGTGGTTGTTGAAAAGCTTGCCGGTGCAGCTCAGGATGCTCTGGACAGTCTGAACCGGCAGGGTTATTTTGCCACAGACTCACTCCCTAAAAATAAAATTGACCAGCTGGATCAGCGCCTCAAAAGAATCACCTCCGCAGAACTTTCTCACCTCCCCGGAATTGAAGGAGGGTTTTATCTTCCCCATCTCAATGAATTCTACGGTTACGGATTCCCGACCTCACCGCCGCCGGTTCCGGTCTTTGGTCCTCCGCCAAGATCCTACAAAATTATCCAGAACCAGGTGCTGCAATCAATAAGCTCCGATAGTCTCATTGTAAATGTTCACAGGTTCGATCCGGCCATTTTTCCCCTGGCCACCAAAAGCATTACGCTAAAAAACGGTGCAAAAGCAGGAGTCTGGGCACGAATTCATATCGAACGGGAATTACCCAGCAGAAAGTACACTCAGGTTTATCAGTTCGTGGCATTGCTGTTTGCGGCAGGATTTATTGTTCTGGTTATTATCGTCTTCAGACAGCGGAAGAATATCAACCTGATCAAAAAGGGGTTAAAAGAACTTCAGGAGAATTCTGATTACCGTTTCCCCGGAATGGGAGGAGTGTTCTCATTTGTTTCCACATCCATCAATAAACTCATTGATGATCTTACAGAAACTCATAAGAAGAACCAGTATCTCGAACAGGAGCTCCATCAAAGGGATAAAATGGCTTCTCTCGGAAATCTTATTGCCGGTGTCGCCCACGAAGTTAAAACTCCCCTTGCGATAATAAAAACACGCATCCAAATGTGGCAGAGAAGTTTAAAAAACGGAAACACCAAAGGCGGAGAGATAATTTCAGATGATTCCATGCAGCTGGTAATAAGGGAGATTGACCGTCTGACCAGACTGGTTAAGCGTCTACTGGTTTTTTCAAAACCGCTGACCGGTACGCTCAAACCTCTTCAAATTAACAAACTGATTCAGCAGACACTTGAACTGATTATTGTAGAAACGGACAGCCGGATAACTTTTACTACTCATCTTGATGAACATCTGCCGAGCTATCCGTGTGATGCTAACGCAATGGAACAGGTGTTCATCAATCTCATTTCCAACTCCATTGAAGCAATCCAGTACGAAGGAACTATTACTCTTAAAACCGCATGGAGAGGGAATGAACAGGTTATCAGGATAACCGTTTCGGATTCCGGTCCGGGAATTCCGAAGGAAATTGAAGGAAAGATTTTTGATCCGTTCTTTACCACCAAAACCAGCGGTGCCGGTCTCGGACTTTCCATTGCCTATGAAGTAATCAAAGCTCACGGGGGTAAGATCTATTTCCTGCCCTCAGACAGCTCAGGTTCAGTTTGCGTTATTGATCTTCCGGTTGAACATGGAAAATAAAAAAACAATTCTCGTTATTGATGATGAAGCCTCAATGAGACGCAACGTCCGCGATGTGCTTTCTATGGAAGGATATATACTCTATGAAGCAGCTGACGGAGAAGAAGGCATTGCGCTGCTTAAAACCATTTCCCCCTCTCTGATCCTGCTCGATTATAATCTTCCCCAGACGGACGGGATTACCGTACTTGGCAAAATTAAACAGCTGCATCCTGAGGTACCGGTAATCATTTTTACCGCGTTCAGCACAAACGAACGCGTAATTGAAGCAATGAAAAACGGTGCATATGACTATATAGAAAAACCGTTTGAGCTGGATGACTTTCTTCTCTCCGTTCAGCGGGCAGTCAACTATGCAGCACTGATCAATGAGGTAAATCAGTACAGAACAGAGGATGCACCTGAAGCAGCTATTGCGGATGCGCAGCTTGTCGGCAGAAGCGGCAGGATGAGGGAAGTTTTCAAGATGGTTGGCAGAGCTGCTCCAAGTGATGCTACTATTCTGATTGAGGGGGAATCAGGAACCGGTAAGGAACTGATCGCGGATGCAATACAGCGTTATTCCCTGCGCAAAGATAAACCCTACGTTAAGGTTAACTGCGGTGCACTGGCTGAATCGCTGCTGGAAAGTGAGATCTTCGGTCACGAAAAAGGATCTTTTACCGGAGCTATTGCCCAAAAACCGGGAAAATTTGAAATTGCGAACGGCGGGACTATTTTTCTCGATGAGATTAATAACATGCCCCATTCCCTGCAGATACGGCTTCTCAGAGTATTACAAAATAAATCTTTTTACCGGGTGGGAGGAGAAACCCCGATATCAGTTGATGTCAGAGTAATCGCCGCGACTAATAAAAACATTGAATCCGAGGTTGAAGAAGGACGATTCAGAAGAGACCTGTTTTACCGGCTGAATGTCATTCGTATATATATACCGCCTCTGCGCGAAAGAGCTGAGGATATCAGGCCCCTGACGGATCATTTTATCAGCAAATACAGTCCCGTAAAAAAGTATATCCTTAGTGAAGAAACAGCAGCCAGCATGCTATCATATAGCTGGCCGGGGAATGTCAGGGAACTTGAAAACATGATTCAAAGGGGCATAGTCATCTCAAATGATAATATGCTCCGGATACAGCTTCCCGATTCAACACGGCCCAAAGAGAGCCATGCTCACGAGGAAAGCGGTCTCAGTTTTCATGAGCAGGTTGCCAGGTTTGAGAAAGAACTTATCCTAACCGCACTCAGAAAAACCGGGGGCAATAAAAGTGAAGCAGCTAAACTTCTCGGAGTCCACCGCAGACTGCTGTATAATAAGATCAAAGAACTGGATATTGAATAATATACATCCGGAATAGCTCGCCTGAGTTTTCAGATTCTTCAGCCTGCACACCACAACCCCCGAGGTAAATTACCGCGGGGATCAATGTGATATCTGATTTATTCCTGCTATTGAACGTTTCCCTCACGATAAGATGAGCTTTCCCCGAAGCTCATCAGACTATCTATTACCGTCGTAATACTAATCAGCCGGATGAAGCTCGGGCGTGCAGCCCGGGCTTCATTCGTGCTAAATCCTCAGGGCAATTCAAAGCGTAATAAAATATAGATGAGAACTCCTGTACACACCAGAAGATAAAAAGCCACTGCCAGCGGCAGGAGATCCACATCGCTAAGTTTCATCCGCATTATCATTTTTCGCATTATATACCTCAATGAAATCTTCATACTCTTTTCTACCTCTTTCCCGGAACGGTATTTTCATTTCCGGACTCCCATGCTTATTTTACCAGCAGCATTTTCCGCATAGCGGTAAACTCCGCCGCTCTCAGCCTGACGATATATATACCGCTTGCCAGGCCGTCTGCTTTGAACTCAGCCCTGTGGTATCCTGCCTCTTTATACTCATCAGCCAGTGTTGATACGAGCGCTCCTGTGATTGAGAAGATCTGCAGGGTAACCATTCCGGCTTCCGGAATCTGATAGTTTATCACCGTTGATGGATTAAACGGATTAGGATAGTTCTGATGCAGAGCATAATCTTCTGGTATCCCCCCCTCATTGATATCCGTCAGAAGCGATGTAGTGACCGGGCTGGTATACGCTGATACCGCATCATTATTTACTGCCTGTACACGATAGGTATAAACAACCGTATCGCCTGCTACCGAATCGCGGTAACTTACGGTATTTGAAGGCAACAGCGCTATCTGAGTATATACGCCCGGCTGAGAAGCATCACCTGCTTTTCTTTCAACACGGTAATGGAGTTCGGATGCAGAGCGGTCACGCCAGCTTAATTCCGCAATTCTGCCGGGAATTGCTGCAACCTTTAGACTATCAGGCGCATGCATACGGGTTGTAAACTTCCAGGCATCACTAAAACTGCTTCTGCCAGCCACGTTCATGCCTGATACGCGCCAATAATATGCGGATCCGTCAGTGAGACTCTGCAGCAGTTTTAATGTATCAGTTAATGCAGAATCGTTGATCATGAAACTTCCGAATGCTGAGTCAGCCGATACCTGCAAATGATAATTTGCGGTATAGCGGTCTCTCTTCCATCTGATCACAAATGAAAGAGGTGTATTTATTACACCGTTTGCAGGACTTAATAGCACCGGAACCATCGGCATAGGGACAATGGTTCTGAAACGGTTATATGCAGAGAAAGCATTCCAGCCGGTTTCGTTTTTAGCTCTTACTCTCCAGAAGTAATTCGTGTCGTGTAACAGGTTCCTTACTACTGCCGATGTGTCGGTCAATAATGAGTCCGCATAAACCGCAGCAGATGCAGTATCAGTATAGAGCTCAAACCAGTAGTTTAGTATGGTTTCCGGGCTCTGTAGTATATCAAATGAACGGGACCATACAAAGACAACACTGTCTCTTGATACATTCACACTGTTATTTAGCGGGAGCAATGGCTGAGAACCCGATGCACCCCCAATTGTCCTGAATGAAAAAACCGGTGAGTAAGCAGAATAACCACCGGTATTTTTGGCCTGCACTCTCCAATAATGGTTAGTCAGATTCTGCAGTCCTGAAACAAACACCGCTGTATCAGTAATGGAAGAATCAGCCCAGACCACGCTGGCAAATAAACTGTCGGCCGCTACCATTAAATGATAAGTATCAGCTCTCTGGCTGCGGCTCCAGATAAAAGCAGCCGGCTGTATTACTCCAATTGCATTTGCAGGAGGAGCTATCAGCATTGCGGCATCAGGTACCTGAGGGAACGTTATTATAGATACCTGGTTGCTGAAATCTGATGTAGTATCCGGATTAAATGCTTCCGCTTTGTAAGAATACTGCATCTGGAATGCAACGGTTGTATCAATAAAGGATACTGCATCAGCAGGAAGTTCTGCAATTGCAGTATAGATATTCGCGGAGGAAGTATCTCCTTCTTTTCTCCAGACACGGTATCCTGTTTCATTATTCGCGGAGTCTGCCCAGGTAAGCTGTACTTTACCCGGCTGAAGGTTAACCGCGCCGCTGAAAACGGGAGAGGCAACCGGAAGTATTGTATAAAGACTCTTTACTGTCCTCTGATTGCTGTAGAGTGATATTGTCTGATCGTTCTTTGCATATACTCTATAGGTATACAATGTAGTATCTGTAACCATGGTATCAACATACTCAGAAGAACCGGCGGAAAGTTCTGCCAGAACGGTATAAGCATTTAACTGCAGAGAATCTCCGGACTTTTTCTCAACGATATATGAAGATTCATTCTGTGCATTATCGTTCCATGCCAGTTTTATCCGTAAGGGTCTTCTGAGCGGCTGAGCTGTGAGGGATGTTGGTGCAGGAATGGGATGCACCACAAAGGGCAGTACCGTGAACCGGGCAACTCTTGACGAAGAATATCCGTTAATTGTTCCGATGTCCGTCACTGTAAACTTCACTTTTTCAGTGCCGCGCCACTCAGAGTCTGAAATCGCCACCGATACAAAATTATCACTGTTCATTTCCAGCACAATAAATCCTGCATCAAGGTGATGCGGTTGATTTACACTGCCAATAATAGAATTACTGACAAACCCGGTTTTTTGCCTGACCGGATATATTTTCATATTCTCAGCATCATAGAAACGGAAGCTAATCTGATCCCCGTTATTATTCGCGTAAACCGTGAGAAAATATACCGCTTCTCCACCTACGGCAACAGGGTCAGCGGTACCGCGAAGCTCACTGCCAGAAAATGCAGCCAGCTTATGACCTGGTCCGCTCTTGAACTTTCCTGCAGATTTCACCCTGGCAATGATATTCATGGTAAGTTCATATCCTGCGGGATTGATATTCCACTCCGGCGCGGCATCTGCTGAATCAGGCAGCATGATTTCGTAACTCCATGATACCTGATCACCGTCAAGTTCGGTAAGATAACTGTCCAGATCAAAGGAATTAAAACTGCTGTTAATGCCTATTGACTGCTCAGGTATCACTGCGATAAAAGGATGGTTATCCTTTGGCAACACCGTAAACATAACGGTATCTTCTCCAAAGAGAGCGTTTTGCGTAATATCCGTTGCCCTGAATCGTATATATTCCGTTCCGGTGAAGAGTGAATCAGGCACAGTAAACCGCGCAACAGCTCCGGGCAGAATTTCAACCAGAAGAGAACTGTTGCCTGAATAGCTGAACGATACTGTATCACCGTCAACTTCAGAAAGATAATCAGTCAAAATAATATCACTAAAAGCCTGCCCTCCGGTAATTATCTGATCAGGAATACCACTCAGAAGAGGCGCATGTTCCTGCAAAATGCGCAATTCCACAACAGCTGAATCTCTGAGCATATTCAAAGTATTAGCATCCTGCACGTGAAAAACCACTGATTCACTTCCCTGCCATGACTGATCAGGAACAGTAAAAGAGGCCGTATTCTGCGGAGAAAGTGAAACAATGATATTTCCTGCTCTCATTTGGACAGGCTGCGAGGGGGAACCAAGTGAGGAGTTTTGAATGAAGGTAATCCTGTTCTCTACCGGCAGTTCCCGCTCTGATTCAGGATCAAAATAGCGGAGCGTTATGGCCTCACCATTCTGATTGGCATATACGGTCAGATAATACAATGTCTTATTCGCAAAGCGAACCGGAGTGCCGGCGCCTCGTATTTCATTTCCTGACCATGCTGAAATAAAGCCGTTTGTTCTGTCTGTTTTTCTTCCGAGTGCAGTCACCTCCGCTATGATATTCATCGTCAGCTGAAACTGCGAAGGATTTACATTCCATTGAGGTGCCGGCTCAGCAGGTTTTGGCAGGTAACTGAAGAAATACCTGAGAGTATCATTATCAAGTTCAGTTACATAATCGGGAAGATTTACTGGCATAAAACTGCTGTTTGGTCCGATTGTCTGCCCGGGAATTCCGGATATTTCCGGCGGATTATCCTGAGGCGCGCGTTTGAACATCACCGTATCCTCGCCGAATAACTGATTCACTGTCTGATCAGTAACTTTAAAGATGATATACTCCTCACCTGTCCAGGACTGTGGGGAATGAACAGTTACAATATTCCCCGCACCTATTGAAACTGAAAGCTGATTCGCTCCCCTTGCACTGAACAGTACTGCATCGCCATCATATTCAGTAAGATAGTCATGCAATGAAAAGGATGAAAACTGCTGCTGACCAAAAACCGTCTGATCTGGAATTCCGGCAAGAACAGGTGCTCTGTCCTGCAGCTTTTCAAATATCACCAAAGCTGTGTCAGAGTAGGCATTTGCAGTACCGATATCAGCCGCTTTGAAGATGATTTCTTCCCTTCCCCGCCAGAGAGGATCAGCTGTAACAAAGCTTACGACGCCAGAAGAGGATATATGAGCAATGATATTTCCCGCACGGAGCTTTGCCGGGGCATTCGGAGTTCCGATCGCCGCATTTTCCGTGAATATATATCTTTCTGCAGCGGGCACTAATCTTCCTGCATCTTCATCATAAAACCGGAGTGAAATGGTATCGCCGTTGGTATTCGAATAGATTGTTAAAAAGTAAAGATATCTTCCTCCAAACTGCACTTCAGAAGTGAACCCTCTGAGCTGACTGCCTGAAAATGCCGCAAGCATGCCCTGTGAGCTGCCCCCGGGTTTACCGAGTGATGACACTTCCGCTACCAGCGTCATGGTTGACTGAAACTGTGAGGGATTGATATTCCAGTCAGGCATCGGCTCAGGCATAGGTAACGAAGCATACGAATAAGAGAACTGTATGCTGTCTCCATCCAACTCCGTGAGATACGTTCGCAGATTAAGCGGTATGAAACTGCCATTGCTGCCTGCCTTTTGATTGGGGATTCCATTAAGCTGCGGAGGCCTGTCCTGGTTTAATACTCTGAATACAACCTCATCCTCATCCCACAAACCATTAACACCCGGCTCTGAAGCACGAAAGATAATCGTATCAGCACCGGAAAAAGAAGCAGAGGGAGCGGTAACTGTTGCAATCCCCTGTTCATTTATCGTTACCGACAGTAAATCAGCTCCTCTGTAGCTGAATTGCAGAGGACCACCGTCAGGGTCATTAGCATATACAGGTAAATTTATAGGAGTAAAACTTCCTCCGTAAGGAACGGTCTGGTCAGGGATTCCCGTCAGAACCGGAGGATTATTGAAATTTAGAAAAGCATTCAACGTGAAAGGACTCTGAACAGAGCCTATAACTGCATTTGGCTGAAAAACGATACTCTCCGTGACAGTGAGCACCGTATCCAGTGATGCTATATAAACTTTTGCAGTAAGTGTTTCACCTGCAAGGTTTGAGTAGGCCGTTATAAAATAGAGTTTCTGACCGCCGATCTGAACCGGAGTTCCGACACCTCTGATCTCGTTACCCGCGAAGAATGCCGCAATATTACTACCAGCGGGTTCAGGAGCATTATTCAGTTTTACCGCGGCAACAATATTTGATGTGAACTGATACGCTGTCGGATTCACCGACCAGTCAGGCGGAGCATCCTGTGCATGAATGATGCTCATACACAGTATGAATAGTAATAAAATTTGTTTTCTCATAACTTTCACTGCTTTATTAACGGGGTGCTCCTAAGAGGAGCACCCCTGTTATGTTTATGTTATTTCAGGAAAATGAGTTTTCTGCTCTGATTGAACTTATCCGCCTGCATGGAGTAAATATATACTCCTGAGGGAACAACCACACCAAAGCTGTTTCTGCCGTCCCAGGTCATTGAGTGATAACCAGGTTTCATGGTGCCGTTTTGCAGCACAAGAATCTCAGCGCCCATCATATCGTAGATTGTAATACGCACGTTCGATTCAACCGGCAGACCAAATTTTATGGTCGTTGTCGGGTTAAACGGATTCGGGTAGTTCTGCGCCAGCATAAATTCTTCCGGAATCAGATTACCTTCATCAGCTGAGGTTGTGAGCTCAGGAATTATATATGGTTCCTGCGGACTGCCGAATGATGCATTAGCATCAAAGGTCAGTATCGTGCTCTTCTGGCGGATGTTTCCTGTCTGCAAATCAACAACTCTGAAACTGAGTGTGTCTGCCTGACCGGTCATTCCGTAAATGGTCAGCATGAAGAGCTGTCTGCCATCAGTATATGCTATTGGTTCAGCTATTCCTCTGCACTCCTCACCGGCAAAAACACCAAGGCGTTTTGTCTGACTGACTGAATCATACATTGCTGATTCAAGAGCAGCTACTACAATCATTGAAGCATCATAGGAAGCTGCATTCACGCTCCAGCCCGGTACGGTTTCGAGTGTATTTACATACTGCTGTTCTTCAAGAAGCAGATTCTGCATTCCAGGAACAGGTGAAGGATAGATAAGTGTATCCTTGCGGCTCAGTTTGATCAGATAGCCAAGTTTCGGCTGCATAAACTGAAGATTACCGAACCAGCCATAAACGCTGTCATAGATAGCGAACTGGAACTGACTCTTAATGATATCACCATTGCGCGGCTGAAGGGTCTGCAGGGCAGCATTCACCGGCAGATTTTCCTGCGGTATGTAACCAATCCAGTTCCATCCTGAGTCAACCCTGACCGGATATGCTTCCGGACGGATAGAATAACCTGTTCTTGTAAAGTTGACCGGAGCTGATTTCTTCCATAGGTAATTACTTACCGGACGGATTGTATCAAGGGTGCCTACCCAGCCATAGTTATTTACATACAAGCTGAATCGTGACTGGTCTTTTATAGCATCACCTTCCTGATTATTGCCGCCTGAAAGAACGCTGTTAAGAGACATATCTGCAGAAATAGTGTTGAAGCTCAGCCAGGTCCATCCTTCGGGCAGACTGTATGGCTGCAGTATCTGCTGAGTTGCAGTAAGAGGAACAGGATTATGTATATCACCAAGCACGCTGTTCGCCTGGAAGCTATACTGCTCCATAACCTGACCATATTCAATACATCCCGATGCATCCCACACTCTGAAGGTAAGGGCTTCACCGGAAATTGTATTGCTGTATACTGTTATGAATAAGCGATACTGATTCGTGTTACTGATCCGTGATACATCGCCGATACCTCTGAGCTGAGTTCCTGAATAAACAGCAACCCTATCATAGATATCGTCTGAAGCTGTGGTATCAATAAAGAGCTTAGCAGTCATGTTCATGGAGAACTCAAACGCCTCCGGATTAATAGTCCAGAGCGGCGGACGGCAGAGTACTCTCAGTTTAACGATAAGAGGTTCATCACCATTGAGGGTATTCGCGTAAATGGTGTCTACGTAGGTACCAGTCGGAATTGAAGTATCAAATCTGAAAGTAACCGTTACTGCACCTGATGACTGTACGGTTCCGTTTATCGGAGTTACATTCATCCACTGCGGGAAGTCAAACAATGTATAAGGGAAACTTGCGCCGCCATCATTTATTAACTGTCTCTGCAATTCTGCACTTTCATCAAGATATTTGACCACTTCAATCTCACCACCTGTCCAGCGAACCGGATTGCGGTCAACAAGGAACTCCCATGCAGTCGAATCACGGAACTGAGTTCCGAATGGAACTGACATGATGTTTCCGCTCTTATCTTTAACTCCCTTAACAATCATTCTGAGCACTTTATTTTCGATAAAGCGGTTTGCAACGTTAGGAGTAAACGTAATAGTCTTTCCTCCGCAGGTAAAGGTATAGTCAACCGGGTCGCCGGTCTGTGTGTTGATGAATGCAAAATTATCAACCACATTAAGGCCTTCACATTCAATATCCTCGGTGAAGGTAATTGAAATCTGATCATCCGGGTTAAGCACACCATCCGCGGGCAGCGGTACACCGGCTATTCTCGGACGTGTTTTATCTATTCTTCCAACCACAAGCGCAGAGGTTCCGCTGATTGTTCCGCCGCCGCACTGTGCAACCGCGCGTATTTCATAAACGCCGTCAGCAACACCTTGGGTCAGGAACTGAACAGTTACGAAATCCGGCTGCAGACTGTCTCTCGGGATGGTCTTTATGGTAAGCCAGTTTTCTACATTTTCAGGTCCGTCAAATAAGTGAGCATAAGCAGGGTTTGAAAGCAGCAGCGCTGCTCTGTTTTCCATGCTATAGTCAATTACCTCGCGATATGCAAATTTGCTTATCGGCTCTGATATATAATCAAGCTGCAATCTGCCGGCTTCTTTATTTTCATCTAATCCGGATTTACTTCTTTCTTCAGATCTGTTTTCATCCTCGAGTTCAGATTTACGGTTCTGAACCGGCTTTCCTGCGGTTACCACCGGACGGTATTGGAGGACAACTTCCTGAAGATTCGGATCAAAGCGGTCATATCCAAAGAGTTTGATGTTAAAATCATTCTCGTTAGAAGTATTTATCAGCCAGTTCTGGCCCGGTTCAGCCACTGCAATTTCGCTGCAGGGTTCAAGGAAGAATACTGAGAAGTAGAGAGTATCAGCTATGGCAATTTCACCGCCTGCACCCTGATCCCATTCACACGGTGAGGTAAGCACCAGTGCAATATCCTGATAGGTATATGCCTGGGGACCGCGCTTGATAGTTAACACGGTATTGATCTGTGAGTTTGGCTGAACAGTATAGTTCAGGCCACCCTGCAGAGTTATACCATTAACTGCTATCTGAGCGCCGTTCGGGTTGCTTTCATTAATAACACGAAGCTGGGTCTCACGTGATTCGCCAAGCTGTCCTAAGTTCTGGATTCCCAGATTAAACACAGCAAATGAATCAGGATGAACGTTCACTGCTATTGAGTTATCAGAAATTAATCCCATTGAATCACGGGCTACTGTTCCCGGTTCCCAGGGACATGAGCTCTGACCGGCAACCAGTTCAAATACCGGAGTGCCATACACCTTATCCTTATATACATTCACGGAGAATGCATCACCCGGATCATCATCAGTCAGTGTAAATCCGATAGTATTAGAGGTCGTGGTAGAAGTAGAGTTTGAACCTCCAAAACTGAATCCGCTCGTAAAGGTAAATCCGTCAACAGTACCAACACCATTAAATGTTGCACCAAGGTCAATAGCCAGACTGGCATCAACCGTCATGTCGAATTCAAAAATCTCACTTATGGTCTGTTCGGTCGTTTCAACAAACTCAGATACCGTACCTGCGCTGAATGAAAGATTGCGTGAGAATTCAGCACTCCGCTTAAGTGAGTCATTGTAAGCTAATATTTTATTCCAGCTTTTTATGCTAGTTGTATCTCCAATCTGTTCAAGACTTGGCAAAACAAAGTTTTTGATATAATCTTGTGTATAGATAAATGTTGTGGCAAAACCCTGAGGTGAAACAACCAGACTACGGTACTGCCTGAAACCGCAAGAGTCATTATACTCAAGCACATCAGTAACACCGTAAGTCAGATTCATTGCGCCGCCTACAAAAACATCACCCTCTTCTCCAATCACACCTCCGTCACCGGCAGTTGAGAATGTTTCAGATGTGGTTATAGTTGTTGCAAGTTCACGAGTGTTTCTTCCGGTCTGAGTGTACTCCATGCTTCCGGTAATATCAAAAGTAAGATCAATTTCAGTTTCAACGGAGAACCCAAATCCCGTCTCTGAAGTAAAGTCCGGAGCAAGGGAAATTGTTCGGCTCATACCAAAAGTTTCTCTGTCTTCTCCATACATACTAATTGAATTAGAAACAGACGTTGAACTGCTCATTGTTGCAAAACTTCCGTCTCCCGGAGGGTCGCGAAGTATGAGAATTGGAATGGCAGGAGAAGTTGTTGTAAAGGCGCTTGTTCTCGGTCTGATACCGGTAACTACTGCCCATGCGGTATCCTGTGCCTGTCTTCCGTCTTCGTGTGTGGCTACTACTTCAATCTTCTTTAGGAACGGGAATATAATATTCGGATAACCGGTGATGATTGTGTCACGTGCCTGACCATTAACCGCGAAGAGAGTTCTTGGGTTGCTCAGTTTATCACTGATATCATTATAGATGGTCAGTTCAACCGTGTCAACAGCACATTCTGTTGTTACTCCGTCCCATGTATATTGTTCATATATTTTATAACGGAGAGGAACCTTTATAAACTGATCAAGAATAACCAGATCGCAGTTTGGTGCCGGCTGCAGTCCTGATACCTCTACGATAAGAGGCGAGAAGTATCTGTAGCCCTTGGTCTGGCTGGTATCTTTTAAGCTGACCGTATCAGCATCAAAAGTGATATTCGGATTAAACGGCTGTATAGAGACTCGATAAAGAAGCGGCGGAAGCCCTGTTATAGTAAAACTTCCGTTCACGCTGGTTTCAATGGTATCAACATAACAAGAGGGCATACTTTCTAAAATTATGCGGCTTGGACCGATGATATTGTCACACTCACCGCCGGCAATTTTACCGCTGAAGGTGAACTTTTCAGTCTGACTGAAATGTCCGCTTGCTATGGGATCAACTATGTTCTGATACTGCCTGAAAGCAGGAAGGAATGTATATCCTTTTCTTACCGGCGTTAGTGTGTGAGTGCTTCCCGGCTCAAACTCAGCAATATATTTGCCTTCGACGTTAGTATAAATCCGCGGATTCCAGGATTTGCCGTCAACAAGTATTTCCACACTGTCAACAAAACAGCTCGTCTCAGAGTGCGTCACAAATCCTGTTATAGGAATCTGCGAAACATCGGTGAAGTCAATATTGTTCGCTGCAGTATTACTGCTTGAAAGTGTTACAATCCTTGTTGGAGGATTAAACAATCTTGCATCTCTTGAAGGAATAACTGAAAAGTTAGTGGAAGCGCCGTAGTTAATGCCTTCAATGGTATAGTTCCCGAGGGTATCGGTAAATGCAGTGGTCCTTACTCTTGCTGTTTCATCGCTAAAGGTACTGCCATGCACCAGTCCGTTATTGGTAGCAGGAGAAAGGTCAAATATCCTGTCTCCTATTCCCTCGTCAAATTTCCAATACGCAAGGAGATTCGGAGAAGTTGTGTTAACGGTTCTTTTCATGTTACGTTTAATGGTGACTGAGTCAATAACTGCTCCCCAGACTCTCATTTCATCAAGATACATGTGCGTGTATTTTGTAAGAGAGCGTCCCATTTCAAACGTTCCGGTTCCGGTATATACCGTTGTGCCTAAATCATACGTATGAATCAGCCGGGCATCGCGGTAAATATATCCTTTCCTTGCCATGTTATCCTGCACCCATGCATAATGATGCCATGCGCTGTCTTCGGTTATGGTCACCGAAAACGGAACGCCGGCATGACCGGTGAGCACGTTGCCCGGATAAGCAAAGCCAAGGGAAAGCCGGTTAGGGTCATTCGCATTTGCAGATGTATAGTTTTGGCTGAATATTATTCCGGTATCGGGAGAAGGACGCTTTAACCAGAATTCAATTGAAAATGATTTGTTTGCAAAGTTCAGCGTCCTGCCTGCATTCACATAATCATTTATTCCATCAAAATATAATGCTTTGCCAACGGTTGGGGAAAGCACCACTTCAACATCATGAACCGGGGTTCCGAATTGTGTGGCTATGTTACCGGTTATTACGCCGTTAGGATTAACAAATCCGATTGACTGCCCCCTGCCGCTTTCATTGAACTCGTTATTACCGGTTACCTCATAATTGTAGTAAGTTCCCGGATAAACATTATAGTCAAAATAATAGTTCTGAGTCATAGGAAGAGTCGCAAGAAGGTTTCCGTCACGGTAAACCTTAAAGTAATCCTTATCTGCCGGAGGACTCAGGACATCAAATGACCATCTTAACTCAATCTTGTCAGGGAACTCGCCTTGTGAAGCAGTCACAACCGGACTATTAGGCGGAAGCATAAAGTGGCCTGACAACCCAATATATGCTCCTCCGTTTCCGGCAGTGCTGTTTATTCCGAAAACATTTCCAACGGTGGCCTGCATTCTTAGTCCCAGATTCCTGCTGACGGAATCAACATGACCAAACACATGGCTGCCCTGTGTCATCTTTGCCTGCTGCGCATACTGAGGGCTTTGTGCAAGCAGTAATGCAAGCAAGACAACACAAATATGCAACAGAAGCGGACCGCTTCCGTGACTTTTTAATGCTGTTTGTTTTTTCATTGTAATCTCTTTAATTATTTAATTATGTAATTATTACCTTTTGCATACTCGTATTAAGCTTACTGAACGGGCATTGCACCGTCAACCAGCTCCTTGCGTATGAATAATATATAGAGTCTTTGCAGAGGGTTGTACATGTGAGCAGGCAGTATTGATTTTATATGTATTTTGCCGTTTTTAACAAAACAATATTGAGAAAGGTTTGAACCGGGATATTCATTAACGTCAAACCCGTTTGGATGTATGCCTGCAAACTGAGCAAACCATTTATCTGCGTCGTAATTAGTGTTAACTTCAACATGAGTACCATATGCCTGGAATTCCTTATATTCAAACGGAATAACTCCATTTACAAATATTGAACCGTTTACATCTAATGCTGAATTAGGGTGTGGGTTTATACCAAGTCCTACTGAACCGGAATTACCGTCAAATCTGAGAAGAGAATTATTTTCGCCTGAGATTACACTCAGTCCGCTTCCCATATCATCTTCTATAGTAAGCGCCAGCATGTTTTTTGTGGAAAAGTCACCGCCGCGCCTTATAGTATAATTCTCTCCGCTATTCGCATTGTTGAGTGATGAATAAAATTTGATTCCGCCGGTCCACTCACTGTTATTTACAATGAAAGGAGTGTTGTTATCAGATTCAAAGCCATTATTATCATTTAACTGAAAACTGAACGGGGAGTTGGTGCTGCCGCCCGGTCTGAAAACAAGTGAAGCACCTGTCAAATCTGTTGAGGACTGCTGTAACAGCGGTTTATCATGGCTGTCATATAACCCGCCGCCGCCCTGCTTAAAGCGAAGCCGTGAACTCAGCGCTATGGTTTCACCGGTCTCAAGATATCCGGAAATCTTTACGTTTCCGTTTACGTCAAGACGCTCTGTCGGGTTAGTTGTACCAAACCCAACATTTCCATCACCGCCAACTTTATTCTCTGAACCATTAATGCCTAGTGTATAAGGTGCAGCGCTCAGCTCTATTCTTGGGGAAAGTTCATTCCCCATTCCTGAAACGGTCATCCCGACAAAGTACTGTGAAGTAAATGTAACATTTGCGCCGAAGTTTTTAAGCTGCGCATTAAAAACTCCGTTATTTACCATAACATTTTGCGGTCCGCTCGTCCAGAGGGCAGTGCCGCCTGTTTTACTGTCATAAATCGCAAATGACATAGTATATTCACCATCTGGTGCCTGTCTGTTAGTCTGATCTCTCAGTATACCCTGCAACACTATACCAGGACCTTCCTGCTGCGGAAATATGATTCCTGTTAGCAGCAGGCACAGGAAAAATTGCAGTAAAAATATTTTCTTCATTTTTGTGCTTTCAAAATTCATTAATAAAAATTATACCGGTGTTTAATTTGGCATTGAACCGTTAACCAGTTCCTTCTTAATAAACATAATGCTTGCTCTCACAGGAATCGGGCCTCCATGAGCCGGCTGTCCAACCCGTATCCATATTGTTCCGTTTCTTACAAAACAATAGCGCTGAATTACGGTGAGGGGATGCTCGTACAGGTCAAAATCAGCCGAATTAATACCAGCAACTATACCAACCCATTCTTCTGCACTGTAAAGAGTATTATATTCGGCAAAAAAGCCATCCATCAGAAAAACTCTGAAATGAATAGGACTTGAGCCTTCCACATGAATATTTCCGGCTACATCAAGTTTTGCATTTTGATTTGGTGATTTACCTATACCCACATTACCGCTGTTTCCGTCAACACTCATCATGGATTTATTTCCTGAAGCCATAAGGTGCAAACGGCTTCCCTGGTTCTCAGGTATATGGATTACCAAATCATTTTTTGCGTTATCCTGACCACCTCTCGACATGTAGTACTCATTACCGCTGAGTGCTCCTCCGAGATTTGAAAAGAACTGCAAACCTCTGCCCCATTCTGAGTTCTTTATTATCACCGGAGTATTATTGCCAGTTTCAACACCTCTGCCAGTGTTTACTTCCAGAGAATTTTGAGTCTCAGCATCTCCGCCCGCGCTTAACACAAACCGGTCACCTGCACCCTCTGAAGAATTTTGCACAAGGAGAGGTTTATCGTTAGCGCTATAGATTCCTGCGGGTGAACTCTGGAAACGGATTTTTGAACCCAGCGAAAGACTGTCGTTGGTATATACATTTCCGCTTACTTTTACATTGCCGTAAACTTCCAGACGTTCAGAAGGGTTAAGTACTCCTAAACCGATATATCCTGCTCCTGCAATAATATTCTGACCGCCGCGAATTGCCATTGCATTTGTGGCAGCAGTTAATTCAAGCCGGGGGACCAGTTCAGCGCCCATACCTATAACGGTAATACCGACATAGTATTTACTGCGAAATGTTACATTTGCATTAAATTCATTCAGCCGGGCTGAGAATACTCCATTCTGAACCATTACTCCCTGCGGTACACTTGTCCAGACAGGAGTGCCTCCTGATTCCTGAGTATATAAGGAGAATGTCATGGAATATTCACCATCGGCTGATGATCTGTTCTGCTGATCACGCAAAACACCCTGTATCACAATATCTGTTGGCAGGGTCTGCGCCAAAGAAGCCGCTGAAAACAGCAAAAGCAGCAGTATTACAAGATTAAACTTTTTCATTATTCTGGTACTTTCGTAATAATTCATGTTTTTCATTTTTCAGCTCTCCTCAATTCGGTGTATTAGGGTTAGCTATCAGCTCTTTTGGAATAAAGAGCACGAACACTCTTATTATCTGAGCTCCTCCGTCTGCCGGAAGGTTTACACGGACTCTTATCTGTCCGTTTCGCTCAAAGCAGTCAAGCCGGAATCCTGTATCATAGCGGTATATATCCAATTGGTCCACGCTCACTCCGGCTATAACTCCTGTCCATTTGGAGGATTCATATCCAGTCTCTATATCTCTTCCTCCATTAAAAGCATATTCTCGTAGCTCAAACATCTGTTTACCTTTGATATAGATCGGCCCCTCAACATCAAGTTTTGCGTCCGTAGTGACCATTTTTCCTATAGCTATTCCTCCTGAATTTCCGTTCGCATTTAGAATAGGGTCACCTGAAGGGGTTAAGATTGCGAAGGTACTTCCGGCGCTGCTGTCAATGTGGAATACCAGTTCATCACGGGTATTAGTGGTGCCGCCCCTTGATATATAAAAATTATCAGCAGCCAGAGCTTCTGTAATGTTTGAGTTGAATCTGAGCCCTCTTGACCAGGATGAATTTTTTATCCGGAGGGGAGTATTAAGTGAGAGTTCCAGACCCCGCTGTGAATTGAGTTCGAAATACCGGCTTGTATTTTCAGTGCCGGTAAAGAACTGAAGCCGGGACCCGAGGGTTGCATCCTGTGATGTCAGGATGATGGGGCGATACACATCATTATACAACCCGCTTTCAATATCCTCGAATTTCAAGAGCGATTCAGCCATAAGACCTGTACCCAGTTCAATACTGCCGGAAATCTTCATATTTCCGTTGACCGTCAGTTTCTCATCCGGTGTTGTAGTACCGATACCGATGTTTCCTGTGCCTGCCAGAACGTTTTCTGACCCTACCAGCGCCATTGCGTATGGTGCGGCGGTCAGTTCTATGCGGTTAGGCAATTCAGCGCTCATTCCATCAACCAATACCCCGACATAGTACTGGTTGCTGAAATCTACTGAGCTGCCAAAGTCGCTTAACTTCTCAGAGAACCAGCCGTTTTGCACCGTAACCTGACGCATCTGGCTTGACCACACGGCCGAACCTCCGCTGGGGCTTGTGTAAAACGAAAATGTGAGAGAATATACTCCGTCACCGATAGCGTTATTCTGCTGGTCACGGAGGATACCCTGAAGAACTATGCTTGGCTCCATCGGCTGGGCATTTGCCCTGCCTGCTGCCAGCACAATCATCAGAATCATGATGAAGTTGAATGTCATCCGATTCATAGTGAACCTTCCTTATAGTTTGTGAATTACGGTTATTTATTTTCCGGATAAGAGCAAAATGCTGCGCCGGTCTTGCGGGAGACATCTGAAACAGAATTTTGTTTTCTGCCGGATATTCCCTTTACGAAAGGGTGCTGGATTTTGAAAAGATGTGAAAGTGCCGAGTACACACAACTGCGGCAGGTCAAAAATAGAGTCTCCGCAAATGTTTTTTCTGAAAAGTTGGTAATCATTGCGCAATTGTTACCGGAAATAGGTCATTTTGCGGTTACAATTGCGCAATTTTTACGCGAATACCTCTTTTTATATCAACAACCAGAGAAAATAATCCGCAACTGATACCATCAGCCCGGCATTTTTTTCTGTTCCCATTTAAACTTTGTGATTATTTTGCAGTAGCTATTCATTTTTCCCGTTTCATGAGAGTATTCATAATCATATTCCTGGCGAATCTGTGCCTTTTTCCTGCAATTCAGTCAGAAAAGGTTGACAGTCTCCTGAAAATCTGGAATAGTCAGAAGTTTCCCGAGGCAGATGAAGCAGCCGGACAATTGATTGTCCTGATGTATGTAGCAGATTTTGAATCCGGCCTTGCACTCAGCCGCCGTCTGCTCAGGGAATCAGTTCATCATCAGAATAAATCTCTCTATATAAATACCCTGATTCACTCCTACCGGTTTCACGTTTTTGATACAAAATTCAGGATGCTCAATGAGGCGGCAGATTTAGCCAGGTCCGAAAATCTTCCCGAACTTCAGGCCGCGGCTTATACATTTAAGAGCATCATCTTCCGGGATAACTCTATGCCGGACTCCGCCATGATGTACGCGCTTATGGCAAAAACCATCCTTTCGGATATTCAGTCTAATTCCAGTCTTGACGAAATCAATCAGCTCATTGCCGATATGCACTTCTTTGCCGGTGAATATGATGAGGCCGAGAAAATCTATCAGCAGCTCATGGAGCAGGAGAAGAATTTTGCGAAACACTGGCGATTTATAACATTGCGCAGCAATCTTGGGCTGATAAAATTCCGGCAAAACAAGCTGGATGAAGCGGAGAGCTATTTCCTGACAGCTTTCGAAAAACTAACCGCTCCTCCAATGTCCGCAAGTGATTCAAGCGGAATGGTTTATCATTTCAGGAAACTGATGGAAGTAAATCTGGCAAAAGGTGATTATAAAAAAGGGGAAGAATATTGTGAGAATGGAAAATATTATGCAGAAAAGTTTAAGCAATTTGCCGAGCTCCCGGGTTTATACATCGGATATGCGGAAATTCTCAGGCACAAGAGCAAATTTGACTCAGCAAAAGCCGTACTAAGTCTTGCAGAGCAGCTTGAAAAAGAATATTCAGACATCAGATATAAAGAAGCCATAAACAGAGAGCGGGCATATACGTTCAAAGCTGCCGGAGATTACAGGCAGGCGGTAAACTACCTTGAACAATGGGTTGCCGTTTCAAAAACCGCGGATTCCATTTTTAACCGGGCAAAGATTCTTCATATTTACGCTGAACATAATCACCAGATTTTACAGCATCGCGCTGAGGGTTTGCAGCGTGAAAAAAATCTGATTATCGGTATTCTTTTCATAAGCATAGCATCTTTTCTCATTCTGATTGCGTACTACTTCCGTCTGAGGAAATCCCATAAACTGCTTGTTGAAAAAAATCTTGAACTTGCTTACAGTGCAGCCAGTGTACCAATACCTGTTGTGGAACGCATGGCTGATGAAGAGGAGGAAGAAGAAAATGCAGATCCCGTCACTGTAAGAACGACCGATGGTACACAGGGCAAAAAAACTATTGATGAAACCCTGCTCCGTGAACTTTCAGCAAAACTAAACCATCTCATCCAGGAAGAAAAAATCTACCTTGTTCACGACTTAACCACTGCAAATGCTGCGGAGCGGCTTGGGACAAACCGGACATATCTTTCTCAGGCAGTGCATCATGGCTCCGGCATGACATTCCCTGATCTCATCAATGGCCACAGAGTCCGCGAAGCGATCCAGATAATGAATTCGGATGAATCCAGATCGCTCACCATAGACAGCATAGCTGAAAGATCCGGTTTTAATAACCGCGTAACATTTTCGAAAGTATTTCAGAAACACACCGGAGTCTCCCCCTCCTTCTTCATGCGTGATATCTGGGCGAGAAACAGGGAGGCAGGTTAGCAATTCTGCGGAGATGGTAATTTATTCAGTGATTTCTGCACGGACAAATCACAACCACCGTATATAAGCTGACCATCCAAGAACCCCTTGACCCCTCCCCCATAAACGAAAAAACCCCTGACGGGGGTTGCCCGCAGGGGTTTACTATCTGTAATTATTATGTTTAAAAGGGCTATCTGCCCATCCAGCCTCCGTCTACGGTGATGACTGAACCGTTGCAATAATCTGATGCCGGGCTGCTCAGATAAATCAGAGCTCCGGTCAGGTCTTCAGGTGTTCCCCAGCGGCCTTGAGGAATCCGGCTGAGTATGGCATTGTTCCGTGTTTCATCTTCCCTCAGAGCTTTGGTATTGTCCGTAGAGATATATCCGGGGGCTATGGCATTTACATTTATACCTTTAGCTGCCCATTCATTCGCAAGCGCCATGGTCAGCTGCTTTATGCCTCCTTTTGACGCTGCATACCCCGGAACGGTAATCCCACCCTGAAATGAAAGTAGTGAAGCTACAAAGATAATTTTTCCGCCGCGACGTGAAAGCATTCCCTTTGCAATTTCCCGTGTGAGAATAAACTGCGAACTCAGATTTGCGGCTATCACTTCATCCCAGTATTCGTCCGGATGCTCGGCAGCCGGCCTGCGCTGAATGGTACCGGCGTTATTTACCAGTATGTCAATTTCTGTATTGTTTTCTTCAAGGGTTTTTATGAGTGTATATACTGATTCACGGCTGGTAAAATCACATGAATAATAGGTAAAATTTCTGCCGGCATCGTTCACCAGTTTCTCCGTTTCAGGCGCGGAACTGCTTTTAGACACAGCAACAATATCCGCTCCGGCATGAGCCAGTGAAGCGGCGAACGCGCGGCCTATTCCTCTTCTTGCACCGGTAATCAGAGCGGTTTTTCCGTCAACCCTGAACAGCTGATTCATGGTTCTATTGCTCAATCCTTTTACCTGAGGTCATGTATTGCAATTCCATCCATATCATCAAATTCCTGATTTTCTCCCCCCATTGCCCAGATGAATGCATAATTACGTGTTCCGGCACCTGCATGAAGAGACCAGCTCGGCGAAAGAACCGCCTGCCCGTTCCTTACTATCAGATGACGGGTTTCATTCCCCTCTCCCATCAGATGAACAACCATAGCATCTTCCGGAAGGTCAAAATACATATATACTTCAGAGCGCCTCAGATGAGTATGCGGAGGCATGGTATTCCACACGCTCCCCTCATTCAGGATGGTCAGCCCCATAACAATCTGGCAGGAGGGCATCAGTCCGGGATGAATAAATTTATATATTGTCCGGGAATTTGCATCCGCGCTGCTTCCAAGTTTCACCTGTGTGGCTTCACCCATCGCAATTTTTCGCGAAGGATATTCCTTATGCGCAGGGTAGCTTACAAAATAAAACTTTGCCGGTTCAGATTCATGGTCACTGGCAAACAGAATTTCTTTTACCCCCCTGCCGATGTAAAGTGCATCCTTATTTAACAGTGTAATTATCTTTCCGTCCAGCGAAACTGTACCGCTGCCTCCGGTATTAATGACACCGATTTCCCGCCTTTCCGTGAAATATTCCGCGGCCAGTTCTTTTTTAGTTGCTGCCAGATGCAGCGAAGCAGCGAGCGGAACAGCAGATCCGGTTACTGAGCGGTCAATGTCTGAATACACCATCTCAATAGTGCCGGGTCTGAAAAGTGTATCAATAAGAAAATAGCCGCGGAGTTCCTCAGTAGTTAATCTGCGGACACTTCCGGGGTCTAACGAATAACGTACTTGCATGGTTAAAAGCTTTGTTTTTTTCTGAACTGTACAATATTACTGACCGTACTGTTCGGTAATTTTTTTTCTGAAGATAAATGAAATAACTGTGGTCACGATCAATACCGTCAAGACCTGCAGGTGCACCGGCGTGGAAATCAGTTCCCCCTGAATCAGCCCGGTTTGCAGATAAAGGTGTTTTGCTCCGTAATAGAGAATCTTGCTGATGATAATTGAACCTGCAATAACAACAGGCACCGGCAGACGGCGGATATGCATCAGCTGCACAAAGAGATAAAAATTTGCTGCAAGTTCAAACGAGATAAGCGTACCCTTCCAGAAGGAGGGATGTCCGGTGACCAGTGATGAAAACAATGGAATGCTCAGAGCAAGCAGATAGCTGTTCCATCTGCTCCCGGCGAGCACCATACCCGTAAGGAAGAAAAGCCGCATAGGGTCAAGCACATAGAGAGGAACCGGCAGCACATGGGAAAGTGCCGGTGTTATATATACTAACGCAAATACCAGGAGGTCAGTCAGGACAATCCTTCCTGAATGAGACGCTGTAATTCCTGTGGTCATACTTATTTCAGTCCTTCAGTTACAGAGTATACGTTGATGAAGTTGTATCCCCGCCTCTGCCTGTCCAATTGGTATGAAAATATTCTCCGCGCGGTTTATCCACTCTTTCATACTGATGAGCGCCAAAGTAATCACGCTGTGCCTGCAGCATATTTGCGGGGAGCTGTTCACTCCGGTAGCCGTCAAACCAGGTAAGCGCACTTGAGAGCGCGGGAACCCAGATGCCGTTCATTACCGATTCAGATACCACCCGGCGCCACCCCTCCTGAGAAGAATGAATTTTATCACGGAAAAACGGATCAAGAAGCAGGTTGCCGAGATCAGGATTGTTATTAAACGCTTCTTTTATTTTCCCGAGAAATACCGAACGGATAATGCAGCCGCCGCGCCACATGGATGCAATACCTCCGTAATTCAGATTCCATCCGTATTCAGCGCCCGCGTTTCTTAGGAGTATATATCCTTGCGCGTACGAAATAATTTTTGCTGCATAAACAGCCTTGCCAAGATCCGCGATAAACTGATCACGGGGTACGGAAAGTTTCACTGCTGGTCCCTTCAGCACTTTAGAGGCAGCACTTCTCTGATCCTTAAGTGATGAAAGAGTTCGGGCAAATACCGCTTCTGATATTAATGTGAGCGGAGCGCCAAGGTCAAGTGAGGAGACCACGGTCCATTTTCCTGTTCCTTTTTGTCCTGCCTTATCCAGGATTTTTTCAACCAGCGGGGCTCCGTCCTCATCCTTAAATGCAAGAATATCTCTTGTAATTTCAACCAGGTAACTTTCCAGTTCTCCCTCATTCCAGCGTTTAAAGATTTCATACATTTCATCATGATTCAGCCCGATAAGTTCTTTCATAATCTGATAGGCCTCGCAGAGGAGCTGCATATCACCATATTCAATACCGTTATGCACCATTTTTACGAAGTGCCCTGAGCCCTCTTCCCCTACCCAGTCGCAACAGGGATTGCCATCCTCAGCTTTGGCTGCAATATGCTGAAATATCGGTTTTATATATTGCCATGCCTCAGAAGAACCGCCGGGCATGATGGAGGGGCCTTTCAGCGCGCCTTCCTCTCCGCCGGAAACACCAGCCCCTACAAAGTGCATTCCCTTATCACCAAGATATTTGGTTCGTCTGTTAGAATCAGGGAAATGAGAATTGCCACCGTCGATAATAATATCCCCGGCCTGAAAAAATGGTACAAGATCATCAATAACCGCATCTACGGGTTTACCTGCCGGCACCATGATCAGTGCCTTACGGGGGAGGGAAAGTGAATCAGCGACCTCCTGAAGTGAGCCGGCTACGGTAATATTTCTGCCTGAAGCACGCCCGGATGCAAGTTTTGCACGTTTTGCATCATCCTTATCATACACAATAACCGAGTAGCCTCTGCTTTCAATGTTCAGAGCAAGATTTTCCCCCATTACACCAATACCGATAACCGCAATGTCTGCTTTTTTCACGCTTTTCACTCCGTTTAATTTTTGAATCGTTGCCCGGATGCCCACAGCCCCAGAGCAGGGTTCGATATATAGAATATCTCCTCACCGTCCGGAAGTGTGTTGAATCCGTCCCGCAATATATCAGGATTATACTTTTCCAGCATCTTTTTAGGGTCTGCCCACCGGAATTTTGCTTTTTCTATTTCCCCCTGAGTCAGGTGTCCGGGAGCATAGGATATTGAAAACCGCCCTTCTGAGGAGCCATGAATCAGGTGTGCCGCCGCACTCAGATTTTTCTGCAATTCATCATTTTCTGCCACAAATTGCAGGATTTCAGGGGTAGTGGCATAGCCATATTTTCTGATAAGCCGGTCAATTTCCCTGTCCTCACCAAAACTTTTCAATCCAGGTGCAAGGATGATCAGCTCACCGCCATCGGCTATTGCCATACGGGTCCGGTAGATACTTTTATTGCCCAGCCAGGTGCTTTTGAATTCCTCCGGATCAAGATACACCACCACTTTTTTCAGCGGTTCCGGAAGCATTTCAAAGTTCACCTGAAGTGAAAGCTCAGCCGCCAGCCGGAAACATTCGTAATCATCTCCAATGTAGAGTCCGAAGACCCCGAGCCGTCCCGATGTATCCCTAGCGACTACCGTAAGAATATAGAGTATAGGGAGCTTCTTGGCAAAATGATCAGAAGCATAATTCAGGACTCTGCGGACCGGAGTATCTGCCCTTCCCATAATGCGCTCCATTCCATAGACTGCACCCAGATAATGGCTTTTATTGATTCCCTCCCTGCCTCCTGTGCCAACAAAGATATTTTTATTATAATTTGCCATCCCGATCACTTCGTGAGGGACAACCTGCCCTACTGAAAGAATCAGATCATGCCCCCCCTCGGCAAGCAGCCGGTTAACCTGTGCCGGCCAGGTATAATTCAGTTTCCCTTCCGACACTTCCGATATATATTCAGAAGGCACTTCGCCGAGCGTTACCAGATCTTCTTTCCAGTTATGCACGCGGAACAGATGCCTGGGCACACCCGGATACATCTGCTCAATCTCTTTATCTTCCATGGCGAAATGGGTTCCAAGTGCTGGAAGTATATCAGTCAGCCGTTCACCATAATGATCATATATCATCCGTGTGATCAGACCCGCCTGTGAGTGAAAGCGGGTGAAGTCCGGTGGGATAGCAATAACTTTATTTACACTCCCTGCCTGCTCAAGCGACTGTATGAGTCCCTCACGAATTTCATCTGCGGAAAGTGGATACTGAGTACTCCCTTTTGCGAAACAGAGCATACTTATTTACTCCAGCCGGGATTTTCCGGCAATAGTGCGTTAAATTCTTTTATCAGTCCGTCTTCATATTTTCCTGCAAAGGTTCCGCTGAAGAATCTCTCAGCACCTTCATTAAAAAAGCGCTCCCAGGACTGTTCTTCATGACCCGGATTTACCGGAAAAAAAAGAACACCATTATCTTTTGCCGCAGCAAGGTCACCTGGTGCGTCTCCTATCATGAGAATCTGATTATCGGGGTATTTATTCTTTGCGGCATAAGTAATATGCTCAGTCTTGGTGCCATACTCCTGACCTGCGATCATCCTGACGTATTTATCTATCTGATGCTCCTCCCATTCGCGCTTCAGGGCAGCAACAGGAGTCTGGGAGACAACCATCAGATCAGCCCCAGGATAAATCTTTTCTAGGGATTCCTTTACAAGGGGAAACGGAGGAACATCAGATACCATTTTTTCTATTGAGGAGTTCACATCTTTTGACCAGGCAAGCACCTGCTGCAATACGGGATTGTCTGTTTTTTTTGTATATATCTCCAGAGCCGGATTACCCAGTTTGCTTTCCTGTTTCATCCATTCGTTCAGCGGAGCCAGGTCAGTAATTTCAGTGCCGCGCTGACGGACTTCCTTTCTTTCAGCAAGAAGCTGCATTGAACGGACAAGCGCCTTAAAGCGGTTTGTTCCCCTTGTCTTGGAGTAAAGATTTACAAACTCCCATGTTTCCCGTGCGTATTTTGAAACTCTTTGAAGACGGAAATGGCGTATATATTCAGGGCAGAAACACTCCTTATGCTTAATCTCCATAGAATCAAAAACACATCCGTCCGAATCAATACCTATGAAGAATTGTTTCTCCGGCTGAAGAGCATCTAAAAGCTGGTGGGGGTTATCGGACATACATTTAGAATTATGGATTATGAAGTATGAATTGTGAAGTGCGAAAAAAATTACTCATCACTCATTTCCAGCTATGTTTTTATCGTTTGACTCTGGCATTTCCAGACCACACACTCCAGATCATTTCTTCATCGGAGGGCTGAGCGTAGTCAGTAAGGAACGTTGTGGCAAGTGCTCCTGAAGCCCATCCAAACTGAATCCACTTTTCAGGAGTCCAGCCTCTCAGAACAGCGTAAAGCAGTCCGCCAACAAATCCGTCACCGCCGCCAATTCTGTCAAGCACAGTAATAGGACGTGGATTCACTACATGCCAGTTACCACCTTCAAGCATGATTGCTCCCCAGTGATGCCGGTTTGCATTTTCAACCTCCCGGAGTGTTGTAGCAAATACTTCTGCGTTACTAAACTTCGCCCTAACCCGGGCAATCATTTCCTTAAAACTTTCAATTTTAGCTTCAATGTCTTTACCACCTGCCTCAGGTCCCTCCACGCCAAGACAGAGCTGAAAATCCTCTTCATTGCCGACCAGTATATCAGATACAGACGCAATTTCAGTAAAGGCAGCGCGAAGTTCTTTTTCTCTCCCTTTCCAAAATGTTGCGCGATAATTCAGATCGAATGAAATTTTTGTACCATACTTTTTTGCGGTTCGAGCTAGTTCAAGGCAGAACTCACTGGTTTCAGGGGAAAGTGCCGCAATCAATCCTGAAAGATGAAGCACCTGCACTCCTTCTTTATTAAAAATGCGGTCAAGATCAAAATCCTTTACATTAAGGGTTCTGCCCACTTCACCGGCCCGGTCATTCTGTACAACAGGACCGCGGGATCCATACCCGCTGTCTGCAATATTAAACTGGTGACGGTAACCCCACGGTCCTCCCTGATCAACTTCTCTTCCTTCAAACTCCATATTCCGGGAGCGGAGATTATTTTTTATAAATCGTGCAATGGGGCTTCCCTTAACAAATGTGGTTAAAACTTTTACGGGAAGTCCCAGGTATGCAGATATACTGGCCACATTTGTTTCAGCGCTTGTTGCCTGCATCATAAAGGTATCACTGCTGTGAACCGGCTGTCCGTTAACAGGGGTAATTCTCACGCCAATACTGGTAGGTACAACCAGCGCGTACGTATACTCTTTTCTTAACTCAAAACTCATTGAATATTCCTTATCATTTCGTATATATATGTTTACACACCGCTATAGGAACTGAACCCGCCGTCAACCGGAATAATGGCTCCCGTTACAAATTTTGACGCCGATGATGCAAGATAGAAGAGTGCACCCAGCAGTTCCTCCGGCTGTCCGAATCTCCCCATGGGCGTATGAGAGACAATTTTTTTTCCTCTCGCAGTAAGTTCTTTTGTTTCGGCATCAATAAGCAAATACTCGTTTTGTCCGGTGAGGAAGAATCCGGGAGCAATCGCATTCACCCTGATATTCGCTTTGGCAAAATGAACTGCCAGCCACTGAGTCAGGTTGTTCACCGATGCTTTAGCGGCAGAATACCCCGCAATTTTGGTAAGGGGGCGGAATGCATTCATTGAGGATATGTTAATCACTGACCCGCCTCGCTGTATCATATCCTCAGCAAAGACCATGGTCGGCAATATTGTACCAAGAATATTCAGATCAAATATATTCCTGAATGCATCAGGATCAAGCCCGAAGAACGTACGGCTAAGATCGCTGAAATTATTTTCATCCATTATCTCATCAGCAGTTGTTGCCTTCGGTGAGTTTCCGCCGGCACAGTTTATCAGTACATCAATTTTTCCAAACCGCTCGCGGACTTTTTCACGGGCATCAAGCAGTTCGTCTTTCCGTACTACACTGGCTACTACACAGAGAATTTCTGCTCCTTCTTTGCGCATAAGGTTCTGAGCGCAGGTGTCGCATCTGCCCGGTTTATAATCCATAACCACCACTTTTACCCCGGACTCAGCCAAACCTTTGGAAAAAACCCTGCCAAAAACACCGCATCCGCCTGTGACCAGACAAACTTTTCCTTTAAGATCGTTTGTTCCGTAGTTCATATATATACCTGTTCCTGCATCATTCCCAGACTGTTCATCACAGTCCGTGCATTGCTTGTAATCTGTTCAAAATTATTTAAATCAATGGCTTTTGCATCAAGCAGCGCCGAGCCAAGCCCTACAGCACTCGCACCGGCTTTTATCCATTCGCCGGGATTTGTCAAAGTAACTCCTCCGGTCGGCATCAATTTAAGATGCGGCATGGGGGCAAGAACTGATTTGAAGAAACCCATACCCAGGATATCCGCCGGAAAAACCTTAATAATATCAGCGCCAAGCTCGTGTGCCCTCTGTATCTCGGTCGGGGTAAAACATCCCGGCATTGCCGGTATATCATATTCATGAGCCGTCATAATAATATCTTCCTTAAGTACCGGACTTACCACATATTTCGCGCCTGCCTTAATTGCCAGAGATGCTGTTTCAGCATTAAGAACTGAACCCACGCCTATTACGATATTGCTATCCAGTTCCTTAGTCATCCGTTCTATAAGCTGAATGGCCCCGGGAACAGTCATGGTAATCTCTGCAAATGTGATGCCGCCTGCTGCAAGTGCCTGTATGATATTTCTGAGTTTTTCGGGATCTTTAGCCCGGATTACCGCAACGGCTTTACGTTCAAGTAATTTCTGAAGTATATCTGCCCGGCTCATGCAATCCCAAAAGGTTCAAGATGTTTTTTGAAATGCTGAATCAGAATTTCGTAATGAGTATTTTCATTCTCGTTTAAGCAGTCAATAAGCTTCTGTTTAAACCTGTAGTTACCAGACTGGTCTTTTTCTGTAAGAACCCTTCCAAAGCAGACATGTAAGACCTGGCGGCTGTCATCATGACTGAACAAGGAAACCAGTTCTGCATCACCAAGTTCACTTCCTGACTTAACTGTATTAAGATCAGCAGATACATGGTAAGTCTTTTTTTCCCCCTCATAAATGGAGCGGGAAAAATCAAGTATTTCCCTGAACAATGAGGGCTGCTTTATGGCAGCTACCTTAAGCGCTTCAAGATAGCTTGTGCCTGCGGTTTTAACATGTGTAAAAGCATTGCTCAAACTGCCGATTACTTTATATACACTAAACTTGTCACTGCCGGAGTGAAGGCTTATTTTGTAACTTCCGTGATACCTCACAATTGCGAGATGTTTCAGATACTCCTGCCTGAATAGTTCAAGATCACCCCGATAGTCAATCCCCTTTTCAAAGGCACCTATAAATCTCGGAGCCAGACTGACAAAAGGAATACCCATACGCTTCAGCTCTGCAGCAATATAAAAATGCTCAAACGGAGAAGTAACAGAATCAGTCTCGTCAACTGAAACTTCTGTTTCCGACTCATATTCAGGGTATGCAGTATGCAAATGATCAGATAACTTTTTTATATGTGCAAGCGCATTGCCATACTTCACCACAGCACGCTTCAGATCAGAGTGATGAGGAGCAAGAATCAGGGAATCAGGCAAAACAAATGGCTTTGAAGTATACAAAGCAATCTGTTCCTCAAACCCGGAGTTAAGTGTTGTCCAGTCAATTTTGCTGATATACTCATCAAGACCCGCCTCATCAAGCGTATCGGCTTCATTCTGAACATGTTCACTCGGGTCAAAGGTAAAAAACCTGAAACCCGCATTCACCATTAGGTCTATATCATCAAAGGTTTTCAGATGATCTGCGTCTGCCCCAAATCCTGCGGTATATCCTTCCTGAAATACAGCCCACACGGCTGCATCCATCACTTCTTCCGGTTTCCGGTTAGTTCTGCCAAGTTCTCTTATTGACTGCTGCGCAAGAATCGGCTTAAAAGCACTCCCCTTCAGCGAGCGGATATGTCCTGCATTCGCGAGACCTATCCTGTCACCAAATCCGAATGAATTGCTCAGGCCTGCTACCACCGGCCTGGTAAATTCAAATATTTCCTGCAGCGCTTTACGGTTGGCTGTAGTAAGCCCGCAATTTTTAACCGTATAATCCCCCGATTCATCACCGGCGAAAACTTCTCCGTCAAATTTTGCTGCTGTCATTACTCCATCATGCTTATAGATAAGAAGCAGGGATTTCTCTGTTCCTCGTAAGGCAATCATAAAGGTAACGCCGTCATCTTTTCTGACTGAATCGAGGTAAATGGAAAAGTTTTTCAGGAATGGTATCTGTTCTCCTGATACTGTGAATCTTTTTTGTTCAGTATATTCTTCGGTTGTATTCATTGCTCTGTATTACGTTTCATTAAAGTTTGTAGGCTTTTTTAACCAGATTGTAAGTCAGATCTGCCGCCAGTTCAAATGCTTCATTTCGTTCTATGATGTGTTTTGCGGTCAGTTCTGCGAGAAAATTTGAGTCCACTCTCCGGGCAAGATCATGCCTCGCGGGTATGGATACAAAAGCCCTTGTGTCATCATTAAATCCGACCGTGTTATAAAAACCTGCTGTCTCTGTAACCATCTGACGGTAGCGGGTCATACCTTCGATGCTGTCATGGAACCACCATGCAGGGCCAAGTTTCATTGCGGGATAATGTCCGGCAAGGGGAGCCAGTTCCCGGGCATAATTTGTCTCATCCAGTGTAAATACGATCAGGGTAAACCTGCTGTCGTTTCCATAAGTATTGAGCAGTTCTTTCAGGTTTTCCGTATACTCAGTCTGCCGCGGAATATCACAACCTTTGTCAGGACCATATTTTGCATATATTAGTTCATTATGATTGCGGTGAGCGCCTGCATGAATCTGCATCACCATTCCATCTTCGCAGCTCATCCTTGCCATTTCCATAAGCATATGAGCTGTGAAAAGAGAGGCATCCTGGGTGGTCTGCTCCCCTTTCAAAGCCCGGTGAAACAGAGTAACCGCTTCTTCATCAGTGAGCCGGTGTGTATATGGGGAAAAAACTCCGTGATCGGTAGAAACCGCGCCCATGGAAATGAAAAACTCCCTCCTTTTTTCAAGTGCATGGATATATGTCTTATATCCGGTAATCTCCATTCCCGCAGATTCTCCCAGCAGTTTGATATTGGCATACCATGAAGGATTAGTTAGATCTGTCACTGCATCCGGTCTGAAGCAGGGCAGAACCTTTCCTTCCCAGCCGTCTTTCCTCATCTGTATATGGTGTATCAGATTATCTGATGCTGCATCGGTAGTATTAAGCGCCTCGATATTGAATTTTTCAAAAAGCGCTCTTGGCAGAAATTCAGAAGAATTAATCTTTTCCTGCAGTTCATCATATATACGATCTGCGGACTCCGCGCTAAGGCGTTCATCTATTCCGAATACTATATGGAATTCATAATCAAGCCAGGCGCGTGAGGGTGTTCCCCTGAACAAGTGGTACTTACTTGCGAATAACCGCCAGATCTTACGCGCATCGGTTTCCTCTCCCCTCCCTTCCTTATCAAGAATGCCCAGTGACTCCATCGGAATACCCTGTGAATAGAGCATCCGGTAAAGATAATGATCAGGCAGGAGAAAAAGCCGCGCCGGATCCGGAAATGGTTTATTCTCCGAAAAGATTGCCGGATCAACATGTCCGTGGGGGCTTACAATGGGAAAATTTTTTACGCTTTCGTACAGCTCCCGCGCGAGTTTTCGTACTTCAGGAACGGGACTAAAAAAGCGGTCTTCGTTGAGCAGCAGTGTTTGCATAAATTTATGCTTTATTGAAGTTTAATTGTAATAGGATTGTTAAGAAGCATGAGTGTCTGATTAAGATATTCCCTGAATTCAGATTCACTTTTTATGCCTGAAAGCTCCTGTTCCCAGGCTGCACAAAAATAATAGGAAATTTCGGTCTGCCCCGGCTTAAAAAGTATTACATGGCTCTGCGAATCTTCTGTTATTGCTGCAGACTGCGATTTTTTATAAAAGATTGCGATTCCCATATTGTCATGATCGTTTACAAGCGTCTGTGTGCCGTAAAGGGCAATATATCCCCATTCCCCTTCTCCCGGCTCCGTAAAATAGCTGGTTCTTTTTGCCTTTGGAAAACCAGTTACCAGTGTATCCTGCGAAGGAGTAATTTTCTGAACTGCATAGGTCAGACGGCTTCCGGCTGTGATTGAATAATCCGTTATCAGGTTATTTCTGCTTCCGGATACATTCCATCCAAAATAACTTGTTCTCACCATGGATCTCACGGGTCCGTTTTCAGCTATTTCACACCAGATGCTGTCTGTAACAGAAACCCGCTGAACAGATGCGTTTTTCCACATACCAACTGAGCCAAGACCGAGTGTCGAACCTACTTTGTAGATATCCATTCCCCATGGCTGCATTGTATGGTAGGAATCATCTTTTGCTACGGTATCATGCACCCCAACAGTATGCAGTATCAGTTCATTGGTTTTTTTGCCAAAAATATCGGTTGCATTTCTCCAGTCAAGATAAAATCTGTATGCCACTTTTTCCGATTCCCAGCCCGGCCCCTCATAGCGAAAGAGTGCATCATGATCTTTATGTATAGCGGGAACTGTAATCTTTTGCACATTAACAAAACGGTCTCCTCTGAAGCGCCCGTCATAATAGACATTCGTCTGTTTCATGGAGAGTTCTGCATAGGTGCGGGCTTTATAAGCGGGTCTGTTGGCAAAATCACCTTTTTTTATTTCAATCAGTTTTGTCTCACCTGCCGCAAAATTTAGCGTAAAAGCTGCAAACCGTTTTCCCTTTTCAGTAATAATCTGAGAAGGAATTTCTTTTCCATCTGAAAACAGAAGATACAACCCGCCATCATCCGGAATCTCTGCAGTAAGGAATACATCGTCCACTGAATAGCCGGTGTTGTTCGTATAGGAGAATATTTCTCCCTTTTTCTGCCCGGGGACTGTAATATGCAGTAATAAGAAAATAACCATCAGAGGTACATATAGTGCTTTCATATCGGAACACTCACTCTTTTATATACGGAAGAAGGGCAGGAATTTTTTCTTTTATTTCTCTCAATGCCAGATCACAAATCCTGAAAGCGCCATACGGAGAGAAATGGGTATCATCTTTTTTCCCTTCCGGCAGTGAGGGGTACTCCCCCGGTTCAATATGAAGGAAAAGCATTTTTGAGCGCTCAGCCCCATACTGCTTCAGGAGTGCTTCAGAAGATGCGTGAAGATCTATCAGCAGAACCTGCAGCTCTGCAGCAATTTCCCTTACAACCACAGGATATTCTCCATGCACATCATAAAACTCCCCCTCTCTGGTAAATCGTCTGCGAACAATGGGGGTCGCGAGAACCGGTATCCCCTGTCTATTGCGGGCATCATGTATAAACCGCATGAGATTTTCACGATAAGTAGTTCTTGCATCTGCGAACCGCTTCGGATCATCCTGTTTGGCATCATTGTGTCCAAATTCAATAATAACATAATTACCGGGCTTCACTCGGTTAAGCAGTGAATCCCATCTCCCTTCATCAATAAAACTCTTGGTACTTCTGCCGTTCTTTGCGTGATTTTCAATTATAACATTTTTGGTAAAATAGAGCGGAAGAATCTGTCCCCACCCCTTTTCAGGATTACCGTCCTTAAAAGGCTTGTCTGCCATTGTTGAATTCCCCGCCATAAAAATAACCACGGGTGATTCCTGTGCCTGCAGAAAGACAGCAAATACCAGCAAAAGGATGAACAGCTTTTTCAACAAGGACAAATATTAATAACCGAAGTATTCAGGAATCAGAAGGGAGATCTCAGGTATATACGTAACCAGCATCAAAACTATTATCATCGCTATAAAAAACGGAATCATCGGCCTTATTACCCTGGTAAGAGGCAATCCTGCAACGGAACAGCCGACAAAAAGCACACTTCCCACCGGAGGCGTGCAGAGGCCGATACACAGATTAAATACAATAATAATTCCGAAATGGATCGGATCATAGCCAAGCTGTATTGCGACCGGAAGAAAAATCGGAGTAAAAATCAGCACAGCAGGGGTCATATCCATGAACGTCCCTACAAAAAGAAGTATCAGATTGATGATCAGAAAAATAATCACCGGATTATCAGATATACCCATCAGTCCGGCAGCCACGCTCTGGGGTATATTCTCATAAGCCATAACCCAGCTCATTGCCATGGAAGTACCGATCAGGAGCAATACTACAGATGTGGTAACAGCACTTGAGAGCAGAATCTGCGGTAAATCTCTGAACTTAACTTCCTTATATACAAAAACCGCAAGTATTAATGCATAAAAAACCGCGATTGCCGATGCTTCAGTTGCGGTAAAATAGCCCGCAACAATTCCGCCAATCACAATGATAATGAGAAGGAGACTCGGTATTGCATCAAGAAATTTCTTTATCCCCTCAGAGAGGGTGATCTGCATCTCAACTTTATAACCCCGTTTTTTAGCGATGACGGCTGCAACAAACATTAGACCGAGACCAAGAAAAATGCCCGGCAGGTAACCAGCCAGAAAAAGAGCCGCTATTGAGACACCACCGCTGGCGAGTGAATAGACGATCAATATATTGCTTGGGGGAATAATCATCCCCGTTGTTGCGCTGGTAATGTTTACTGCTGCCGAGAATGCAGGATCATAACCTTCCTTCTTCATAATCGGGGTCATGAAACCACCTATAGCTGATGCGGCAGCGACTGCAGAGCCGGAAATTGCTCCAAAGAGCATGGCAGCCATGATATTTACGAATGCCAGACCTCCGGGTAATTTGCCGACCAATACTTTTGCAAATTCAATCAGCCGCCGTGCAATACCTCCGCTGTTCATGATTTGTCCGGCAAGAATGAAAAACGGAATGGCAAGAAGTGCAAAACTATCCAGCCCGGTCGCCATCCTCTGGGAAATCGTCGTAAGGGCAGGGAGCGGTTTGATAGTGACAAGCATGGTAACCAGACTGGAGATTCCAATACTGAATGAAATGGGCACTCCGAGAGAAAGTAAAACCAGGAATGAAATGACCAGAAGGAGAATTTCAGTAACTTCCATCAGCGGATCTCCTCCTGATTCAGTTTATTCAAAAGTGCAATTTCGTCAGCAATAAAATAAACAGAGTAGAACATCATAATCAGCCCGCTGACCGGAAGAACTATATAAACATAACCGAGCGGAACCTGCAGAGCCGCGGATATCTGATTGAGGGTGAGAGTTATCATCACCAGGCGTGTACCGCCGATTACCATCACAAAAAGCGAAAATGTAAAAATGCATATCTGAATAATGATATCCAGAAGTGCCTTACCTTTATGATTCAGATTAACCGACAGGAGATCAATGGCAAGATGCATTTTTTGACCAGCCACGTAACTCGCACCCAAAATTCCAAGCCAGACTAGCAGATAACGGGCAAGTTCTTCCGTATATGAACTTGGCGATGCAAGTATGAAACGGGAGAATACCTGCCAGAGCACATTCAGGGTTATTACCGCCATAATGGTTATAACCAGCCATTTCAAGGCAGAGTCTATAAATTGTTTAATGGTACTCATGGCTGCTTAAGGGATTTAATTTGTCTGATTAGTTCATATACCGCGGGTTCTTTTCTGTATTCTTCCAGCAGCGGCCTGGTTTTTTCATTAAAGGGAGTTTTATCGGGATAATATATCTTCACGCCTGCCTTTTGCACTTCCATCAGTGCTTCCTCAGTTGCCTCTTTCCAGAGTTTTTTCTGATAGATATACGATTCATCGGCGGCTGATTGTATCCATTCCTTCTCCTGGTCTGTAAGATCATCCCAGATAACTGTGCTAATAAGCAGCACGTCAGGTACTGATGTATGCTCATCAAGAGAGTAATGTTTACAGACTTCGTAATGGCGGGAAAGAAAAAAACTCGGCGGGTTGTTCTCAGCGCCGTCAACCACCCCCTGCTGCAGAGCCGTATATAATTCACCCCACGCGATTGGCGTAGCAGAACCTCCGAGAGCATTAACCATTTTCACTGAAGTCGGGCTTTCCTGCACCCGGATCTTCAGTGACTTCAAATCATCAGGGGACAGGATAGGTTTATCTTTTGTATAAAAACTTCTGCTGCCGGCATCATAATAGCATAATCCTCTCAGCCAGTATTTTTCAGTACTTCTTAGAAGATTTTTGCCCAGTTCACTCTCAAAAAAGCGGAATTTGTGGTCATCATCCGCAAATATATATGGCAGCGAGAACACCTTGAAATCAGGACTGAATCCCTCTAGCACCGAAGAAGAAACTTTTGTCATACCAAGACTGCCGATCTGCAGGAGTTCCAGACACTCCCGCTCGGTGCCAAGCTGCTGGCTCGGATATACGGTCAGTTCAATTTTACCTCCTGATTTTTCACGAACACGGTCGGCCATAAATTCCATTGCCTTATGCACCGGATGCGTCTGATCAAGCCCGTGGCCAATTTTTATGCTTCTTACTGATGACTGCCGGCTGCATCCGTACAGAAGTAAAAGGGGAATGAGGATTAATACTACAAAGAAAGGTGATTTTCTCATAAATCGGGAATTCAGATGTATGAAGGAGAAAAATGTCCGTGTGCTGAGTAAGCTCAGGCTACGGATTTTTCATTATCGTTTGTGATAACAAGTTCGGTTTTAAGTTCAACACTCGGTACTTTCTGTTCCCGGTTCTCAATAAGCCGGAGCATCATTCTTAACGCCTCCTCGCCAAGTTCTTTAGCGGGCTGATGAACAAAATTAAATACCGAAGGGACTTTGTTTTTGTATTCGAGATTTCCAAAACAGGTAACTTTAATATCCCCGGGTATGGTTACCCCCGCTTCCTGGGCTGCCTGATAAATTCCAAGAGCCACAGGATAGGTAACCGCAATCACTGCCTGCGGCAGCTGACCTTTTGCCAGAATGGACTTGAACCCGGCATAACCATCCTCCTCAGAAAACCCCCCTTCAATAATCCATGAGCTGTTGAGCGGAATTTTATGATCATTCATTGCGGCAAGGTAACCGTTCATTCGGTTTTTTCCGATATTCACATGGGTGTAACCGCCTATATGCGCAATCTTGGTATATCCCTTTTTTATATAATATTCTGTGGCAGTATAAGCTCCTCCATAATCATCCACGGTAACACTGGGAGCGCAGTCAGGTTTCGGAACCCGGTCAATAAACACCAGCGGGACGTTAAGGCGCTTAACCATTTCAAAGATTTCTACATCCTGTGTTTCCTGCGTTACCGAAACGATTAATCCGTCCACTTTCATGGAAAGAAGGGATAGAATGTGCTTTTTCTCCTGAGATGCCATTTCACGGGAGACGGTCAGGAGAATTTCATAATTCTGCTTGAATGCCTCATTATAAATTGACTCAATGATCGAGCCAAAAAAGAAGTGTGCAATTTTAGGCACCACGAGTCCCACAATATTCGATCTGCGTGATGACAGATTTTTCGCGAGAAAGTTTGGTATATATCCGAGCTGATCGGCAAGCTCCCTGACCTTTCTTCTCATTTCAACTGAGATATCGGGATGATTCCTCAGTGCTTTGGAAACAGTGACCTTAGAAACACCGAGGCGCTTTGCAATATCCTCAAGCTTAACCGGCTGTATTTTTCTTGTCATGGTGTTTTTTATGATAAACCTGATTAACGTGTCTTAACGGCTATCTGCTCCCGCGAAGTAATTCCGCCGCGGCAAGAATCAGAGGACCGTACCCCTTAAAATCATTTATCCTTTTTGGTTCGCTGATATAATATGCATAGCTTCCATTCCGGTAGGGTTTTCCGCCAAGCCCGGCCACGGAGCAGACATTTTGCAGAAACAGATTTCCGGAACTATCCGGGATAACAAACTGACTCATCAGGGATGAAAAGGAATCATGTGCAATTCTTAAAAAATCAGTCCCAAGATAACCCATATTTGCCCCTTTTGCCATAGAATAGATAAACATAAGAGAGGCGGACGTTTCAAGATAATTCCCCTGCTCTGTTCCTTTATCCACAATCTGATACCACAGTCCGCTTTCCTGGTCTCTTACCAAAAGCAGAGCATCGCTTAAATCCTGAAACATTGCAAGAATCATCTTCCTGCCTGGATGCTCCTCAGGGAAGGTATCCAGAACATCAACCATAGCCATCATAAACCAACCGAGCGATCTTCCCCAGAACTCCGGTGAGAGTCCTGTTACAGGATCAGCCCATTTTTCTTTGCGGCTCTGATCCCATCCATGATAATAGAGCCCTGAAACAGAGTCTCTCATATTATCACGAACCAGTCTGAATTGTAATGCAATATCGTCAAACATCGCCTGATTTCCGGTCATTTTTGCATATTCAGCGAGGAACGGCTGAGCCATATACAAACCGTCCAGCCACATCTGATCAGGATAGATCTTCTTGTGCCAGAACCCGCCCAGTGGATTACGCGGATGAAGCGTCATCTGCCGGTATAGCGTATCAGCTGCCATCAGATATTTTTTATCACCGGTTAAGCTGTATAGATGCAAAAGCGCTCTGCCGGGGCCTATATTATCTATATTAAACTGATCCATCCGGTAGGTTTTAATAGTACCATCCGGCTGAATGTAGTAATCAATATTCTTCTTAACATAATTGCCGTATGACTTATCACCGGTAACCGCTGTCATATTAATAAACCCATTATAGAGCAAACCCTGTTCATAATTCCACCGGTAACTTTTTGCCTCTGAAGGATATGCGGCAGTATCCGGATAAAGTCTTATAAAATTGTCAGCAATCCTTGTGTAATAATCAGCAGGATGTTTTGTCAAACTCACCTGAGATGATGAACAGGAAATTAGACCAAAACAAATGAGCACTATTGCAGCAGGCAATATTAAACCATGATATCTGATGATTTTCATTTTGCGGAACCGACTGTTTTCTATCATTTAAGAAGAATCATTTTTCCTGAGGCACGGTGAGAACCTGCCTGCAGTACGTAAATATACAATCCGCTGCTCAGACCTGATGCATCTATGATCGTCTCATGTAATCCAGCCTCAAAGTTGCCTTTAAATATCTCTCTGACTTTATTGCCAAGTATATCATAAACGATCATTTCGGTGAGACCTGCCTGAGGAAGTTCAAACCGGATCTTCGTTGTTGGATTAAACGGGTTCGGATAGTTTTCATGCAACCGGAAACTTAGCGAGCCGTTTAGTTCAACGGAAACCTCTCCACTGTGGACTGTGGTTCCGTCAAAATCATGCTGAGCAAGGCGGTAAAAATATGTACCGGGTGAAAGTTGTCTGCTATCTCTGAATCTGTATATATTGCTCTCCGCGGATGTTCCGGCCCCCTGAACATACCCGGCTGTCTGCCAGGCGCCGTTTACACTTCTGCGCTCAATAGACCAGCCGGCGTTATTCATTTCACTGCCGGTCTTCCATTCAAGTTCAACCTCGCCGCCGATGACCCGTGCGGTAAATGTGGTAAGTTCAGCGGGTACAATATGTTCCGGATTGCTGAAATCATATTTTCCGCTTCCGGCAAGCCATGCGGTTTTCTCTGGTATGATTGCAGCAGGGTCTATTGTATAAGAATAATATGCTGAAGCTTCAAACGCGGTGCCTCTGGTTCCGGCAGGTCCGCAGTTTTCAAAGATATTGTACCGTTCAACCAGATCACCGGGAGGTCCTCCGTCACGGCTGGTTTCCGTTGGTATCGGAGTATTATAAAAGTAATTTCCCTCAACCAGCACATCGGCTTCCATGTTTGATGAAACCGCGTAAATACCATTATTGGTATAATAGTTATTCAGAACATGAACTTTTCCGAAGCGGACACGGGGATTACGCTGGTTTGAACCCTTAAACCAGTTATGGTGATACGTGATTTTCATAACCGTATCAACAACATTTGAATTAGAATGCCCTACAAGACTGTTTTTATCAGTTGAGTCAAACAGACAATAAGAAACCGTCACATAGTCTGCCGCATGGGTAATATCAAGCGAACCGTCAGGTGAGGAGCCAGCCGGATACCCCGGAGGTGGTGTATAAGTAAAGGTACAATGATCAATCCAGATATGATTTCCTTTTGCCGGATCATCTCCACCGTCAACTGATATACCATCATCACCCCAGCTCGCGAATCTGATATTACGTACGATGATATTTTTACTTCGGACAATATTCAGTCCATATCCAGTGATTGTTGCATCTCTTCCCGTCCCGATGATGGAGATATCATAAGAATCTTTTACATCCACCATTTCTCCTATTCCAGCATCCCGCGCGAGTATTCCTGAAAGATATATCGTCAAAGGAGGCAGTCCCATGGTTCCGTTTGCATCCTGTCTTCTCAGCAGGATATTCTGCAGATCGGATGTATTTGATACATACACGACATGATTTTCCTCACTTGCTCCGCCGGTAGTTCCGTTTGTATAACCGTACCCGGGAACAGCAGCAAATCCCTTCGGTGCCGGATAATACGGGAATGCAGCAAATCCGGTTGTATCTGTCATCAGTGCAATCTGTGTTTTATGCCCATTCATGGTAACCTGAAAAGGGTTTCCATAATAGACTTCAGTTCCGTTCCAGCGGTAGAAAGAATTTCCCGCTGCAGGAGTTGCAGTCAGAGTAAGCACCGTACCTTTATCAAACAGCTCGCCGCTCTGATCAGCAGATACCGTACCCTCCCCGCTTTTCAGGAGTGTTAATCTATATAAAGGAATGGCTGTTTCACCGGTTAACTCAAGTTTATCAATGTTTGCGTTGGTATTATTTGTGGTGGAAGCAAAACGAATTCTGTTAACCCCCTGCACAAGAGAAATCTGATAGGTCACAGTTGACCATGATGTCCAGCTGCCTGTGGAAGGAAAGGAAATACTGCCGAGCACCGAGCCATTATGAGATACACTGTAACTTCTTGTGCTTCCGCCGTTGGCATAGTGAATAGTGAGTGTTTCAGATGTTGCATTCGGTTTTCTGAGCAGAAACTCGAGCCAGCTTCCGGTCCTATCTGCCAGATCTGCGTATCCCCATCCGCTATAACCGCTGTACTGGCGACGTATATATGCGCTTTCAAAAATTGCATCCTCTGCCTCAAACACGTTTGCCTGTGACTGAGTTATCCCCGTTCCTGTGACTGCTGTCTGAACCTGCGGTGCAGAGCCGCCTGAAAAAGTAACATACCCGCCAAAGGCACCGCCAGACTGCGGTTCGAAGCGGACATATACAACTGTTCCGGCAAATACTCCGCTATTATAAGGTATCTGCAAAGAACTGCTGTAACCGCTCCCCGAGGTCAGAGAAACCGTATATCCGGATGAAGCCGAAACAAGGATATTTCCTGACAACGGTGAAAGAGTTGATCCGGAGACGGTGATTGTTTTTGGCTGCGAGAGTGTTCCGACCATTACATTGCCAAACTGCAACTGAGCGGGAGTAATTGAAAGAAGCGGTGTGGGATCGGTTGTTACCGATCCTGTTCCTGCTCCTGCAGTCAGATAATTCTGCGAATTATTGGTTCCCTCCATATATTCAAAAACAGCGAAGTGATATGTTGTTCCCCCTTCAAGTCCTGTGATAACCGTGTCACGCATGCTGCCATTAAGAAGCAGGCGGTTTCCTCCGCCAAGATCAGCTGCGGATGTAAAATCTGCAGACTCCCCGGTATAGATAACTCCATCAGCGGGAGTCCAGTTAACCGATGCGGATTTACGGGCAACAACCAGCCGTTTCATGCCGTCTCCCCCGGTGATCTGTATATATGTTGAATTTCCAGCAGTCGCAAAAAACCCGATTGCAGATGCCGAAGCAGGTTCAGCAGCAATTGCCGTTCCTGTAACGTATGACTGCTGTGTGGCTGCACCAGAACTGCTGTGAGAAATACTGCCGCTGTTTGAACCTGATGCTGAAGAGGGAGCATAGCGCGCAAAAATTGTTGTCACCGGGACCGTTCCGCTATCCTGAGCAAGTATTACCTGACCGCTGAAAAGCGTATCATTAAGAGATACCTGATAATCCTGGGGCGCTGAAACGGTTATATCGGAAGTCAGATTATAACCGGAAACCGTGTATGATGCTGAACCTGAAAGCCCTCCTGAAACTATTGCTCCGAATGAAGGAAGTGAAGCAGAAGACAATGTAATCGTGGACGAAGAAGAGTAACCGGTTATTTCAACGTTATCGAGATTAAGGTCATTGCCGGCGCCGGTACCGTTAACAATGCGGAGTCTGATACCCGGAGTGCCGTCATTCACCTGCACTGCACAATACGCAAAGACACCTGAGCCGGTACTAACGGAATCAATAAATATCCAGTCGGTGCCGTTGTTAACCGACTTATATATATAAAGCGGCTTAGCTGAACTTCCGTAAGCATAAAATGATATGGTTCCTGCCGAGCTTAGTGCGGGAGTTGACGCATAGGCCGGTGCCTGCGCAGTGTTTTTAAGCAGCCGGAGAGCATACGGGGCGGAATAATTGGTTGTGCCGTGACCGTATGTCTTAAACAGAGTCCATACTCCGGATGATGTCTGATAGTCCGTCGGTACAGCAGGTGCATTGCTGCTTGAGGTTGGTATGCTGTTGCCCGAGTCGAAATACTCCGAAAGGATGTTCTGTCCCATGAGCATACTCTGCATCAGCAGAAAAGCCCCAATCATCAGATTTTTTGCTGTCACCATCACGCTTATTTCTTCTTTTTTATATTACTGCAGGTATTACCACGGGGAATCGGAATATCCGCCTCCCCGCAGAACGAGGTACTTATTTAGTGAGAGTCATTTTTTTGGTCGAAGTAAATTCGCCTGCTTCCAGACGGAAAAGATAAACACCTGCCGAGAGTCCCTCAGCATTAAAATCAGCATTATGATATCCTGCCTCCTTCATGCCGCTTAGCAGATCTGCAACTTTCTGGCCGAGTACATTATATACACTCAGAGTCACAAAGGATGACTTTGGAAGTGCAAAGCTGATTCTTGTGGAAGGATTAAACGGATTTGGATAATTCTGCATCAGTTCAAACACAGAGGGTACTGTACTTACTTCCTCCTCCACAGGCAACGGAGCACCAGTGCCTGCAAGAGTCAGATAAGCAAAGTCATTTATTCCGCTCAGTTCCACATAATTATCAGTCGTATTAACAGCTCCGCCAATACCTGCCCATGAGTTATTTGTTCCGTCAGGTGACTTAAACAGGGTCAGAGTAGCTTCCGGAATTCCATTCAGCTCTGTTTCATCATAACTGAACCGTATTGTCGCATTCAGTCCGCTGTTATTGGAAGGTTCGATCTTATAACCCCGGCTTATTCCTGAGTTACCTCCTCCGGTTGCCGGTCCATGCAGACGGGTCACCGTAGTTGAACCAAGGTCTGCCGCGGAAGTAATTGATAGCCCAAGACCGCCAGGATTTAGTGAAGAAGGAGAGGTCAGAACAACAGTGGTAAGGATCTTGCCATTGCTGCCTTTTACCGTTTTTCCCGGTGATTCAGTAAGGAATGCTGACGGACCAAGTGTGATAGTATATCCTCCTAGATCAAGGCTTCCGCCAGTCGTGCGGAGGGAGCCGGAAACGGTCAGATCGTTACTGAGGGTCATGCCGTTCGGATTATTTATTATCAGCGATTTAAGCGATGAGGGGAAGGCATTGCCCCAGGTCTGTGAAATTTCACCGCTGTATATATAAATAGCTTCAGGACTGTAATTCCTGCCGCCGATCATCTGCACGCTGCCGAGCATTTCGGTAGTATAAATGCCATCCGGACTGCCGATACTCAGAGTACCGTTATCAGCAAGCGTGAAGGTTCCGGAGCCGGTAAGACGGGAAACGCTTTTCATGTGAAGTCCGCCAAGCACCACCATCTCCCCGCCGGTCGCTGAACCCCATTTATTGGTGTCCAGATCCATTACTACGGTTGTCCCCGGAAAAATGGTATCGTGCAGATTTGTATTCAGATTAACATTAACACCGCGCAGAAAAAACGTCTGCAGCCCTGAACCGGTAAAATTAAGTGAGTAGGAGCCGAGACTGTTGGTCGAAAACGTACCGGAGTTAAACTGAAGATTCTTTTTCAGGTTAATGATAGTAATACCGGGACCGGCACTGCTGCTGGTTCCCGCCTGCATTCTTCCGCCGTTATTGATGATGCTTCCGCCGATGTTATATACAGCCAGACCTGCTGCGTTCGCGCTGGAGAAACCGCTGAATCGTGCGTCCGCTGATTCAAGGAGGACATCACCGTCAATGGTCCATTCACCAATCATTGTGTTATCACCAACGTCAATACAGGAAATTGTTCCCCGATAAACTATCAGATCCCCCATTACTCTGTGATACTGGCTTCCGGTAACCGGCCGTACACCTCTGAAAACCGTGTTGGCAGCAATATTATTTATAATAAGGTTTCCCTTTATTAATAAGTTACCGCCAGGAACGCATCCTTCGGTACGCTGAATAACCAGATTACCAAATTCAAGATTTCCTGGTCCCCCTACTGTTCCGCTTCCGATGTGAACCACAGTGCTGGCAGGATCAAGTTCTCTGACTGTTCCGGGCACTGTGCTTTTTGTTGCCGAATTATAGAACGTTGCGCCTCCTTCAAGGATGAACGTCCCGGCACAGGAGATTGAATCTATGCCTGTTGCAAGCCTTCCGCCTGAAAGCACTGTCAGATTTGCACAGACAACAGTAGTGGTTGTTAAAACCGAATCGGTGCCGGCAATTATTACATCAGCATTGACACCCGGAACTGCTCCGCCAAGCCATGTGCCGGGGCTGTTCCATTCACCACCGCCTGTGCCATTGCTGAATACAGTCTGCGCTGCTGCCGGCACTGCCAGAAACAGACACAGCAATACCGCTGAAATAATACTTTTCATTGTTTCCTTTTCTTTTCTATTTAATTAACATCATTGATTTCGTGAGTATGACTTCTCCGGCAGTAAGGCGATAGATATACATTCCGCTTGCTAGACCAGCAGCCTCAAAGGTAATCTGATGATATCCGCTTTCAAGCTCACTGTTATATATTTCCGATATGAACTTTCCGGTAACATCATAAATCTTCAGAGTTACGGGAGTTTTTTCCAATCCTGCTGGTAGGGAAAAACGGATAGTAGTTGACGGATTGAAGGGGTTCGGATAATTCTGTTCAAGCGAGAAAACGGATGGAAGTCCGGCTTCCAAAACAACCTCACTGCTGTAGTTAAATGAGCCATCATAGTCAATCTGACGCAGACGGTATTTCACTAATCCCGTGCGGATAGTTTCATCCGTAAACTCATAAAAGCGCTGCTCAGCGGTATATCCTGCTCCGGCTACAAATCCTATGGTATTCCATGAACCGGTATACACTTCAATATCCCACCCTTTATTGCCGGTTTCCGAGGCAGTAACCCATCTGAGCATGGTTTTGCCATTCTGATTTGCCGCGGTGAATGAAGTGAGTTCTACCGGAATCTGATTAAAGATATCACCAAGCGTATGCCAGGAAAAACTATTAATTCCGGTGACTTCATAATAATTATACTGAGTATCCCGGATTCCGCTTGCCAGCTGCCATCCGGTCTGTCCGTCTTCTGAACTGAATAATACCAGATTACTCTCCGGAATTGCGTTAAGTTCCGCATCGGCATAGGAAAATCGCAGTACAGCATTAAGGCCTGTGTTATTCACCGGAACTATCCGGTATACACGCTTAATGCCCTGATGGTTATTGCCTGTTCTTGCATCGTGATAACGCTCAATAAGAGTTGAACCAAGATTTGCTGAAGAAGTAATAATTGCTCCAAGACCGCCCGGATTACTGCCTGAGGGTGCATTCAAAGTTCTAATGGTAACTATTTTTCCGGAACTGCCGCTAACTACCGCGTTGCCAAATTCTTCAAGCTCAGCATCGGGACCAAGAGTCAGGGTTTTTCCGTTCAGAAGAAGATTACCCTTTTCAATAGTCACCTCACCGTTAATGGTTCGGTCAGCATGCAGGGTAACACCCGCCTCATTAATGACGCGCAGATGTCTCGGACCTCCGGTAGAAGGGAATTCCACATCCGAAGTAGTAACCGGAGTATCTCCTTCATAGGATAACCGGACATTATTGCCATAAGTAAGCTGATTCGCGCCGGGAATGATACTCCCTTTACTGATAGTTACCCACTCCTCTACAAGTACATTTCCGCTCAGAGTAACTCCGGAAGTATTCTCAATATATATACCTCCAACCGTATCCTGCATCAGTGAACCCGTCACCTGAGGAACCGTTCCCATAAAACCGTAATAACCGCGCGGGCTGAAATTAATGGCACCAAGTGTGGTAAGATTACCGTTAAATCCGTCAGGATGACTGGTAATCACACCTCCGAAATCACCGACAGTAAACGCACCATTTCCTGCGATCAGTGAAGAGCCAAGATTTGCAACGCCGGCACTGTCAACCGTTATAGGAAGACCGCCGCCGCCAAACGTTACATTTGTCAGAGAAATATTCTGGAACTCTTCACCAGCAATAACGAACTTTGCTCCTGCAGGATTTGAGTTCTGTGTTTCTACATTCGTTAATGTTAAATCACCATGCAGATACCATGTCGTTGTACCGGTACCTGCCTGTGAGCCTCTTGTAATAGAGAAATTTCCGGCAATAGCCGTGATGTTGCCAAAATGATGGACAATAATAGTTGTGTTGCCGTTTCCTGTTCCGTGTGTCGCGAAATTGCCGCCGTTATGATATATATCACCGTTTATTGTAAACTCAGCCGTTGATCCGGTTGTCGGGCCCGCGAAATACCATCTGCCTGTTCCGGTGTTGTTGATGATAATATCACCCGTGATAGTCACGTTATTCCAGCCCATATTCAGATTTGCGGTCTGTCCGGGATTATCCCAGATAATTCTCGAGAAACTCTGAATTCTGTTACCCGGCGCAGTACCGGTAATACCTGTGAACTTTGCCAGAGAACCGGTCTGCCAGGTTGACATAGGAAGTGTACCAGCATTTCTTGCATGTTCATAGGTGGCTGAAGGTGTAAATGTCACCGAGCCTGAATCACCAACAGTAATTACTCCGTTTCCCTCCACTTTTGTATATCCTGAAATCAGAATTGCAGCGACTCCGGTAGATACCGTGTCTTTCACGGTAATGTTTTCAGAACCGGCAGGTGCCGCGGCGGCAGGAACCCACGCTGTTCCATTATATATTTCCCATGTAGCGGCGCTTCCCCACTGCCCGGTCAGGGCTGAGCGGTAATCTCCCGCAGACTGAGCGTACAGCACCCCGAGGGGTGCTGTACTGCTGAGAATGACTACGAGAAAATAGATGATCTGTTTCATAACTATTTTCCTTTGTAATTATTTAATAAGAATCATTTTCTTAACCTGCGAGAACGATCCGGCGCTCATTTTATAGTAATATACACCGTTGCTCATATTATGCAGATTAACGTTAACCGAATGGAAACCTGCTTCTTTGGTTTCATTAAGGAGAATCATTACTTCATTTCCAAGTATATCATACAGCGTAATGGTTACTTTTGAAACCTCTGGTAATTGGAATTCAACGGTAGTTGACGGATTAAACGGATTAGGATAGTTCTGGCTGAGTCCGTAAACTGCCGGAACGCCAAAATCCGCCTCTGCTGAAGGACCGTAGGAGAATGTTCCGTCAAAATCAATCTGCTTCAGGCGATAGGTATATTTACCCGAGAGGCGGGTGTTGTCTGAGAATGAATAGTTCTTTACCACCGCACTGTTGCCTGATCCTGGAACAAATCCGATTTTTTCCCATGAACTGTTCAGCTTTGAGGCAAGACGTTCAACTTCGAATCCTTTGTTATTGGTTTCTGAAGCGGTTGACCAGCGGAGTGATGCACGGTTGTTGCTTACCGATACTGCAAATGAAGTCAGTTCCACCGGTATTGGCAGGGCTGAATCAGCAAGAGTAAAATACGCAAATGTGTTTACCCCGCTTACTTCAACATAATTATTATTCGTATCAACTGTTCCGCCAACAGGTATCCATGAATTCGCTAGTCCTGTTTCAGATCTGAAAACAATCAGATTTCGTTCGGTAAGTCCGGTTAGCTCAGACTGATCATAATAAAAACGGAGTGTGGCATTTAATCCGGTATTATTTGACGGAGCAATCCGGTATGAGCGAAATACACTGCTGTTATTATTACCTGTTTTTGGGGCCTGATAACGCTCAAACTGTGTAACCCCGGGATTTGCTGCGGAGGTAACAACCGCGCCAAGTCCGGCTGCGTTTAGGGCTGACGGTGCATTAAGATCTCTGCTCGCGAAGAGTCCTCCTTCGAGACCTTTTACCGTTGTTCCCGCTGCTTCATGGAGTGCACCTGTTGTTCCGAACTGAACATTCTTGCCGTTCAGATTCAAAAATCCGCTCATAATTTTCAGAGTGTCGGTAACCGCAACATCAGCGCTGAGTGATACCCCTGCTCCGTTATCGAGAACAAGATTTTTTACCGTGGCGGGGAGCAGCAATCCGGTAATCTGACCGGCTGTGCCGTTATATATATAGGTAGCTTCAGTACTGAGTGTCTTGGTTCCTGTGGTCAGAAGATTTTCATCAATACCAAGCGCCATGCTGGATCCCAGTGCTGCTGTTGCATTAACGGTAAAAAGTCCGCTGCTTCCGATTACAGAATTGCCAAGATGCAGAGTTGCGCCTGAATCAACAATAACCGGCATTCCTCCGGTAAAGGTGATATTAGAAAGTGTCAGATACTGGGGGTTAGTTCCGCTGAATCTGAAGCGCGCACCCAGTGCATTGGAGTTCTGTGTGGCAGCGTTGGACATAGTAAAATTTCCATTGTGCAGTATCCAGTCAGAAGTTCCGGTGCCCCCCTGCGATCCGCGTGCAATAGAAAGGTTTCCGCCGGTAACAATGATATCACCGTAATGGTCAATAATGATTGTCGTACCGCCGTTTCCTGTACCGTTGGTGGTCAGATTTCCGGCAAGAAGATATACATCGCCCATGATGGTCACTGTAGCGGAAGTGTTTGTGGTCGGAGCACAAAACTGCCAGCGGCCTGTATTGGTATTCACAACCGTTATATCACCACCGATGGTATTTCCGTTCCATCCAAGATTCAGGTTGCCTGTCTGCGCAGGACAATCCCAGATAATATTATAAAAATTCTGATTGCCGTTTGACGGTGAATTCGCAGTAATACCCGTCAGTTTCAGCGTTGAGCCATTATTCCAGACAGATACAGGAATGGAGCCGGCATTTTGATTATGTTCATACACACCCGTTGAGGCAAAAGCAAGCACTGCATCAGTTGAAAGAGAAACAGAGAATGGTCCGGGGGATGCTATTGCTGTGCCGGTTACTTTGAGAGTACCGCGAACTTCTGCATCCGGGGTGGTTGGTCCGTTAGCTATGGTAAGAACAACCGGTGAACCCTCTACAACTACTACAGCGGTGGTGTCAATCAGCAGCTGATCAACGATCACACTTGATACAACGTTAATGCTGTGACCGGGACGGACATATATACCAGCGCTTGCTGAGTCAGGTGAACGGGTTGCAGCTATCCAGGAATTGCCGTCAGATGAAGATTCCCATGTTGCAGCATTATTCCATGTACCTGACGTAACGCTTCTGAAAAAATCACCCGGCAGAGATCCGCCAATAATTGTCTGCAGGCCGCCAGCGAAAGCTGTACCCGTTGCGGTACCCGACGCAAATGTAAGATTTGAACCGGTGATTGCAGCAACTCCGATTGTATTTCCTGAAACAGCATTTGCCGGAACATTTACCGTAATCCAGAAATATCCTGTTGCTCCCGCAGTAATTGTCAGTGTAAGATTTGAGAAACTCCAGCTCCGTACGGTAGGAACAATGGATGTCCCTAACTGCGATGCGGTTGCAAAGTCATCCGTTGTATTGTAGAACAGAGAAAAGGCTGACCAGTCACCTCCCGCAAACGTTCCTGTTGTGTTAAATGTTACTGAAGTGAGCTGTGCATTTGCTGTTGTCACTGCAAGTGTAAAACGGTATATCATGTTTCTCTCAGAACTGATATTTATCGAACCAGCGGGGACGGCAGGATCAGTACTTGCGAGTGTGATTACCGGAGCAGCAGCAGAGGTCGTAAACGACACCTCATTGCCATATGCTGTACCGGCAGAATTAGTAGCGTATGCTCTCACATAATACATTGTGGAAGCTGTCAGACCGGTTAATGTGCTCGTGAATGAGCCCGTTCCTGTACCGTCTTCAGTCTTGTTATCAGCAGTAGTCGGATTCTGGTTTGTACTCCAGACCACACCGCGCGCGGTAACTGATGCGCTGCCTGAATCAGTAACTGTTCCGCCGCCGCCGGCCGATGTTGCTGTAACATCAGTTATGGAACCTGTTGTAACCGTTGGAGCCGTACCTGAGGCTGGTATATCCTGAATCAGCAGGTTATCAATTGAATAAGTTCCGCTGCCGCCGCCGATTCTGATTTCAAAATCTTCCATTACAGCGGCTGCTGTGGTGGCATCCACATCATTAAGTTCCCGAACATTGCCGACAAATAAATCATACTTATTGCTTGCAACCGTATCAGTGCTGCCGCCGGGAGCAGTATAGATCTTACTCTCCGTACCTCTGTTTAATATCCAGGTGATTTTCTGCGTTGAGTTAAATGATGAGGTAGATGAAGTACCGGTTGCCGAAACCGCCCACGCACCGGGTGTGCCGGTCGGGCTTTTCGGACCGATGTAAAACCGGGCATATTTATCAGCAAGAGCAGGTTCAACATTCGAATTGGTAAAGTTCTGGCCAATCATAACCTGAATAGCCGTGTTTGATGTTCCGCTGGTCGTATCTGCATTGAAGTCAAAACTGACCATCACCGCAGAAGGCGGTCCGCTAAAATTATCATTTTTAACCACATAGATCGTTCCGCTGCCAACGCGTTTCATCCGCATAACACCGTCACCGGTGATGGAGATATTCGCGGCAATATTATTGGTGGATAAAAATGTAAACTTCTGCGGAACCGGAAGTGTGCTGCTGACGTAATTGGTATCAACCGTTACGCCGGCATTACTGATAATTGTTCCGCCCCCCTCATTTCCCGCAGTCAGTGCCTGCGTGAAATCTATCTGCATATACTGCGCCTGTGCGTTAAAGCTCAGCGCTGTAATCATCAGCAGAAGGGTGCTGAGTTGTAGAAGTCGTTTCATGGGAACTCCTTACTTATTGTTTGTTATGAGTTATATATCTGAAAAATTACCGTATGAGAGTCATTTTACGGGTCTGGACAAATTCATCGGAACGGAGCTGATAAAAATAGATACCGCTTGCAAGCAGCGCTCCATCCGCAAAATCAATTTCATAATATCCCGCCCCTTTTTCTTCGTCAAAGAGCGTTTTTACTTCCCTGCCAAGCGAATCATATATTTTAAGTGACACTTTTCTTTCGGTATTCCCGCTCTCAGGGATCTCAAACTTTATTTTTGTTGCAGGATTAAACGGATTAGGGAAATTCTGATGAAGCTGATAAGAACCAGGTTTACCGATATCGGCTTTTACTTCCTTCAGGTACACCGAAGTTCCGTCGAAATCAATCTGCCTCAGGCGGTACCAAAGAATTTGTGCACCGGCAGAAGAAGCATCATCTGTCCATGTATAAACAGAGCGGTAAGTTACTGTCCCCTTACCAGGGACGTATCCTATTTTCTCCCACCCGCTATTTTCTGTTTTTCGTTCAATGTAAAAACCACGGTTATTTGTTTCGGTAGCCGTTATCCATTCCAGATTCACTTTTTTCCCGGAAACAGATGCAGTGAATGATGTAAGTTCAACAGGAATAGTGCTGTCAATACCAGTTCTGAAAGACCATACTTCTCCGCGTACCGTATCAAACTGGCTGACTGCATCCGCTCTCCAGTAGTAGATTGTGGTATCTTCCACGCCGGGAGGCACAAAACTGTTTCCTGTAACGGTGGTAATATATGGCGGCGGATTAACTGTTCCGAAATAGATGTGATGTGAGGCCGCTCTTCTGCCCGGCACAAAACTGAGCTGCAGATTATTCCTCATCACTCCGGTTTTTCTTCTTTCCGGCTTGGGGAATTCAGCATTGGGCAGTACCCGCGGAAAATTTGCTTCCGGATTCCATACCGCCGGCGCGGTGGAAAAAGTCCACTCAGCTGTTATCTGTTCGGGGAGAGGCGAACCAGCTGCAGAGTCAAGATTATCGCTATGCCATGGGTAATCTCCCGAATCGCGGTGGTTATTAAAATAATAGTATCGCTGCCCCCACTGCAGGGTTATAGGCGGATTGGACGCAGCGAAGAAAATCGGCTGATTCTTCATCGCGGAAGAGAATGAGTTATCAAGCAGGAAGAACTGTGCCTCCTGATGATGACGGCCAAGAGCAAAATTGGGAACCCCCTCAAACCGGGAATTCCGGATCACAAACTTTGCATTCTGGCTTGAACTGCCGTCATGCCAGATGCTCGCGCTGGCGGATGCACTGCGCTGATAAAAACGGCTGTCGCTTATATATGACCATCCCCGGGGGCAGACAAAATCCACATATCCCTCAAAGTAACAGTTATAGTGATAAGATTTCCCGGTGGCAGCATTCCATAATGAATGTGTATCACCCCCGTCAGCTTTAATATCGCAGTTAATAATGCTTATTCTGTCAGCAGAGGCGCCCCGGATGGCAAACTGATGGTCAGTGCTTCCGTATAACGAACCGTAGTTATTATATATGGTCAGATTGGCAAGCGTGAGATTGGTTACGCCATTATTAATATTCACCGTGGCTGCACCCCAGTCGCTTCCCCCGCTGGTGGTGTGCCAGAGGGAGCGGAGTTCAGCATAGATAATCCTGCTTTCATAACGGTCTTCCCCAACCAGAGTGATATTGCTGTTGGATATATAAATTTTTTCGTTATAAGTTCCTTTTTTAACAAGGATAACTTTCATGACGCTGTTGTTGGCAGGTCTTGAGTTAATCGCTTCCTGTATGGTTGTGAAATTACCCGTACCGTCCTCAGAAACAATAATATCGGCAGCCTGCTGTGCGTTCGGTATCATACCCGCACCGGAAACTGTGACTGACTGTGCCGGAGCCGATCCCCCGGTGTGGGTGATTTCTCCCGCATAAGATACAAGAGCAGAAGCCATGAACCTGACATATACCGTTGTTACCGCCAGGGAGCCGTCGCTGTAAGGAAGATTTACTGATGAGGAAAACCCGCTGCCGGAAGCCAGGGATATCTGATACCCGGCCGGAGCGTTCATTGTTATCACCCCTGAGGATGGTGAAAGCGTTGCGGCTGATACCGTATAGCTCTTTTCCGGTGAATATATACCAACACCTACATTTCCAAACGCAAGATCAGCAGGGTTAAGCGTGATAGTCGGCACCGCGAGCGTTGTCTGCGATCCTGTGCTCTGCGCTGCAATGAGGTAATTAGCGGAATTTCCGGTTCCTTCATTATACTCAAACAATGCAAAGTGATAAAGCACATTGCTTGAAAGTCCCGTTACGGTAACCTGCCCGCCCGGTCCGTTATAAATAACCTTATTGCCGTTGCCTTTATCTTCCGCGCTAAGATAATTGCTGCTAACACCGGTGATAATGGTTCCGTCTGCGGGAACCCAAGACACAGCCGAATCTTTTCTTACCGCAATAACCCGCTTTGCACCGTTTCCGCCAGAAAAATTTACAACGATTGAGTTGCCCATTACCTCACCAAAAGTAATGGCAGACTGCACGGTTGGTTCCTGCGCAATGGCAATACCGCCGGCCTGAACAGTTTTAGTTCCGGCATTTGAGCTTGAATGAGTTATAAATCCGCTGACTGTCCCGGCTGCAGATGCCGGAGAAAATCTTGCATAAACCGGAGTTCCGCTGAGCACACCGCCGCTCTGCTGCAGGATGAGACTTTCAGCGAAATTCAGGTTATCACTGCTGACCTGAAAATGTACCGGAGCAGTCACGCTGACATCACCGGTGAGCGCGCTTCCGGATACCGTATATACCGCTGATGCTGAATTCGTGCCGGCAACTACCGCGCCGAACAGCGGCAGTGAAGCCGGTGTCACCTGAATAACCGACGCGCCTGCCGTGGTTCCCTGCACAGTTACATCCTGCGGACACACATATTTCCCGGTGGAGGCCGAAGTGTACCAGGGGTATATTCTCAGATAGAGCGTTTCTCCATCATAGATGGTCTGCTGAACTGAATAGTCCGGGGCAGGGGAAATAAAGGAACCGCTCGGAAGCACTAAAGGTGATGCGTTCAGCAGTGTTGAAGAGTCAAAAGTTGAATCGGATGCTATTCTGATATTGGCCCGCATATTTCCGCCGCCTGCGGCGCCGATCTTCATTGAAATGCCTGTAACGGTGAAATTCTGTCCGGCAGCGGGACTGACGGCAAACTGTATATATCTCTCACTGACCTGCCCGGTTTCGCCCGGCCAGCTTCCGTTGGTGGTAGTCACTCTCTGGCTGGAGTTAGGACCGGTATAATTATTAATAACCAATCCGGAAAAACTTTCATTCCGGGCGGTAACAGCACCGGTTATTACCGGTACTCCGCCCGAAGTGCTTGTAAGCGGATATACAACTGATGCACTTTGCGCAGCGGTCTGACCTGCACCCAGGAATACTAACGCTGCTGTTAATAACCGTAATTTCATTATTGCCTCGCTTCTCCTGAGCTTATGCTCTGTATCGGATCAGATTTCATTAAAAATAAAAAGCCAGTGAAAGACGGTTTACGCTGTTGAATACTTCAAAACGGCTGTAAGAATAATCCACTTCTACATCGTAGTCATACAGTTGGTATCTGAAACCCGCTCCGCCTGACCATGAGGCCAGATCACGGTTTGACTGATATCCTGCCCTGAGTGCAAACATCTCCTTAAACAGATACTCAACTCCGGCGTTCACTCTCTCAGAATAATTGTTCTGGTGAAGAAAGTCCGTTGTAAGAAAAAGCAGATCACTGCTCTTCTCATCGATAAATTCCATTAAATTGATTGATCCTCCAAGGGCAAATATCAACGGAAGCTGTTCGTCTATCTCCTCCCGCTTGATATTTGATGCAAAGTTTCTGATTGACATGCCAAAAGAGAATCCCTTAAAGGAAGTCTTATAGCGCACACCCAGATCAAAAACCAGTTTTGCTGCATCGTTATCTTTCATCCCCGCCTCAACCAGACTTGAACCAAGAGACTGCCCTGCGTATTTAACCGTACCGCCGGCAGAGAATTCCTTTGATATCTCCTTAGCATATGATATTCCGATTGCATAGGCCCCGATATTGCTCAGATTTCCGTTGTCTTTATATCCAAGGGGATACAGATTACTTTCAGCAGCAGTAAGCAGACTGGTTCCGATTATCGTGCCGTAATCAACCGTCAGGAGATTAACGCCCAGAACACCATAATTGCCCAGATTCCATGCCGCGCCGCCGCTCAGATAGTTGATATCAGCTATCCATCCGGTATAATGAACCGACGCACCGAACTCAGTGGTCATGCCGGCGAGCCCTGCCGGATTATACCACATGCCGTCAACACCGTTTACATGCGATGTATACGCATCGCCCAGGGCTGCTGCACGAGGGGAGGTGCTGACCAGAAGAAAATTCATGGTACTCTGTGCCACCTTGTTCAGAGCAACCTGGCTGTTAACCTCCTCAGCGGGTGAGAGAATCAGTAAGAATAAAAGCAGTACTGCAGATTTTTTCATAATCGTCTCCTTTCTTACCTTACCACCACAAATTTATGATAGGCAGTGGCACCGTCCGGCCGCTGAAACACCGCTATATATACACCGCTGCTGATTACCTGCTGCGATGCGGTAATCATATCCCAGGTAAGAGATCCCGCGCGTTCCGGGCTGTCATGATTGATGGTTTGCACCAGATCGCCGTTCTCCGTATAGATTTTTATAGTAACCTTCTGCGGCAGGTTAAAAAAGTTGATGCCGCGCTGATCCGTGTAGCCATACACTTTCAGCAGGGGGTCATTAATATTGTAGGGATTCGGCACAATGCGGATCCGGCTCATATCATCGGTTGAAAAGCGGGGGGGATTGATAAAGGATACATTTGGAATATACGATCTTCCGCTGTACATCATTTTACCGCGGGTGGTCGGATCAGCCAGGGGGTCATTCGCGGCGATGAGTGCCTTTGTCTGTATATAATAGTAATACTGAGCGCCCGGCACTACCTGCTGGTCTTTGTAAATATGCTCAGATGCCTTATCCGACGCGTCTGAGTTGTATATCTCCTGATAAAAGATGGTATCAGTGTTTGACACGCGGCGCATAATCAGATAACCCGCGAAATCCCCTCTTGCCTCACCTTCTGCATTCCGCCAGCGAAGCTCAACACCATCACCATATCCGGTAACGCTGAAGTGTGACGGAGGCGGAGGCGCCTGTGGGATCTGATAGTTATTCATGAAATTCCATTTTGCTCTCCATGCACTCAGCATCACAGAGTCGCGCCCCATGCTGATCCACCGGGCTTTCATCTTATCCATTTCCGTTGCATCTGAAGGAAATGCAAAGTTTGAGGGAAGCCATCCGGTATTCGCGTCCGGCATATTGGGCGGGTTGGTAAGAGTTCCGGCCAACCATTTCTCTCCGATCTCTTTTGCTGCCTGCGCGCCAATGCCGGCTATGCCGACTGCATATACAAAGCGGAGTTTTTCTCCCGGCGCGAGTGTATACGGGCCAAAACTGCTGAAATTCTTTGAGTTAACTGCCTGAACCGTTCCGGCAGGAAACGCTGAAAAATCGGGGCTTCCCTGTTCGTCATTCATTATGCCGTGATGCGTACCGGGATGCGTGCCGGGTCTTGGGTATTTATCCGAATACCCTCCGCGCATTGCCCAGTAGTTTTTACTTCCGTATGGATCTTCTCCACTGCCGGGGCTGGGGATTCTTGTTTCAGTTCCTATATACGTTATTCTCGGCTGAAGAGGATCATCAGAATCAGAACTGATGTTTGTATACGGAACTGCTGAGGCATGCAGTATGGTATAAAACGAATAATTTGTATTCAGCAGCCTGCCTTTCTGGCTTAATGCAGGCGCTCCCATATTGTCTCCGGGTGTTGCCGGATCATCTGCGTTATAAAAATAAAATACCCGGAGTGAATCTCCCGGCCTTGCACCGTAATAATTCTGCCATACATACTGGTAATTCGGCCGTTCACTCACCGGGGGAGAAGGATTGCTTCCGTATGAATAGTAGTTGTTTGCCATTCCCTGCGACATCCCAAAGTAAAAATTATGAAGGGTATCAAGCCGCACTCCGCCTCCGGGCAAGTCAACTCCGGTATTCGTGAGTTCAACTTCAACAATAACATAATTGTCGTTATAGGTCTGGCTCCAGGCCCTTACAGTTCGTTTTACTTCAACACCGAGAACATTCTTGTTTGACGCCGATACAATCTGATCAAAAGTACCGGTAGTAAACTGAGAAGGATCATAGTTGGTGAACATCGGAATGGTGACCGGATTTCCATTTATAGTCTGCTCCGGATATTTATAGCGTATATAACTTGTAATGGGAACGGTAACCTTTCCGGCAGGATAAAAATCATTTTTCGGACCGAATATTGCCGCCGGATAGAGTGAGTCATCAGGAGCCCGCCAGTTAGTGGCCGCCAGTCTGAATCCTCCTCCGAAATAGTTATCCGACTGCTGTCCGCGGTATTGCAGTATATCAAAGTCGTTCGGGAAAAAGCCTGCCCTGAAGTCAAATGTCCCCTGATCACCGTTGGCAACCATACCGCCCCAGAGCCGTCCGGTTTTAATCAGTGCAGTTGCAAGTTCGGGGGTCTGTGAGTATAACAGCGGTGCAGAAAATAAAAAAACGATAAGTACCAGCACTTGCACTTTGCGTATACATTCTGTCAAAATCATTGCAGTCCTGTTTCTTGTAGTCTTTCCGGTAATTTCATTGTTCCTTTTCATCAGAAATCCACCTTCATGCCAAACCAGATATCCCGCGGACGGCCATAGATAAAGTAACTGTAATCAGGATCATTGATGTAAGGTTTTGCTTCTGAGCGGAGATCCCCGACCTTGTCTTCCCCCGCGATATAATATCCGGGATTCTGCGCACGCAGATTATCAAACTCAGCCGATGCATATTCAGGAAGCCGCAGTGAGGCAAGATAGTTCTTTGTGTCCGCCCACTCCGTAAAGTTACCCGCATCAACATTGTTTCTGCGGAATGCATATCCGCGGCTGAGCAGACTAACTTTATTATTCAGCAGATTGCTCACATCAACGTATAAAGAAACCGCAATGCCGCTAACCCGTAAACTTTTGCTCAGTTTCATATTCAGCATCATATAATCGGGCCACTGCATATTGCTGTTCAGATGCTGCTTGTTTAACGGATTCCAGGTGAAATAGTCTCCGGTCTTCCATTCAAAGAAGAATGTTGTGCTCCATCGTGAAAGAAGATAGTTAAGCACGGGATTGCTTTCATATATATTATCCGGCAGATTAAAAGTGAGATTTGCGTTAAACTGGGGCTGAGGCAGGAAACGGCTTTCATTTCCTGCATACAGCCCAGCCTGATCATCATTCAGCGTCACATCGGAAATGAGCTGACGACCGGTATATCCGGATTTCTTTAGCATATAATTGAAATTGACCCATCCGGTGATCCAGCTGTTATCGCTTTTTGTGATGTTTACCTCAACACCCTGAATATCCTGATAATTGTTATTTTCCCAGAAATCGTAATCAATACTGCCCGTGTTATTCCGGTAATTCACATCTCCGTTCTGCCCTGTTATATCCTTATAATAACCGGATAGATTTAGCAGATAACTATTCAGAAAACTGTATGTAGTTCCAAGTTCATACGAAACAGTTTTTGGTGGTTCCAGATTCGGATTGGACATATCATACATACCGTTTTTGTCATACCGGTAACGGATCAGGAACATTGAGTAATACGGAGGATTTGATCTGAAATGACCATAGTTAAAATAAAACTTTGCGTTCTCAGTCACGGGAAATGAAAGTCCAAGACGCGGGCTGAGTGCAAGATGATTCTTCACCGGCTGTAAAAATCCCGGGTTCTGACGGTCATATTCTTCCCACTTTTCCCAGATGAGTGAACGCCCTGAGGCAAGAGCAGCATAAAAGGAATCCGTTGCCGCACCCGGATCCCGCGGTGCACCGCCAAACGCGGAAGTAAATGCAAACGCAAACGGATCACCTGACGGCCATTTGCCTCCTCCCCCATAAAAATAGTCTGCTCTGAGTCCCACATTTGCGATTACCCCCTCATAGGTAATCTGATCCTGCAAATATATACCAGTCTGGCTTGGTATCCTGCGGTAATTAAATTCATAGGTGTTATAGGGACCTGTGCGGTTCCACTTCATCCAGAGTTTATGATCAATATCAAACCGGTTGTACTCTACTCCCCCCTTCACATAATTATGATCACCAATCTGCGTCACCATGTCAAACTTCACCCTCTGCTGCTGAGTGTGCACGTTGGTATAAAGATCTCCTTCTTTACCACGGAATCTTCTGCTCACTCCGGGGAGTGCGTCATAATTCGGATACAGATAATTGATGGTATCTGCTCCTGATATATAGATTATCCGGTTATTAGGCGCGAACTGCAGTTTTCCATAAGGCATTTCAGTTACGGGGAAGGGCCCAAACGCTGTTAACACCTGAGGACTGCGGTTATCACCCGTTGGTGAATGGTCTTTTATGGAAAGATAACTTGCACCTAATTCCCAAAATGTCCGGGGGTTTATTACATGATTCAGCGCGAATCCGCCCATGATGGTTGTCTGGTCAAGCATAGGAAACATCGGCGGCGTGTACCAGTAATTAACACCTCCATCCAGATTCGAAAGTCTTGAGAAATACCGCAGGTTATCCTCCGTCATAAAACCCCCTTCCCTTGTTGCATCGGGGAAATCACCGAAGGCAGGCTTAATGGGACTGACACCCCTCTGCCGTTTCCACAGTCCGTTGATTGTTACCGTAAATGAAGGGTCTGGATTGGATTTCATCGAAAGAAGAGTTACATGTGACTGCTGGCTTTTTCTGCTCGTCGGAATCAGGTATGCGGTCTCTTTAGTATTATGTGATATATAGAACGTCAGATCACCAAGCATACTGCTTGCAAAAGGAAATGGTCCGCCAAATCCGAAGTCTATGTTATAATCGGTTCCCTCTTCATCCCAGGCATGCTCCTGGAATAATTGTTTTTGTTTGTCGGTCAATTCATAAAACCCGATTGCGGTTTTCACACTGTCCGGCAGGCGTTTAAGGCCTTCATAATCAGGAAGAGCCATGTGCATCCATGATGCCAGATAGTAATAATCCATTGCCGAAGCCCTGCGTGCCGGATTGGTCTGATTGAATACATTGGCTGCATTAATCCAGCCGTCAAACCGGTCATGCTGCTGATATATATAAGGGTCATTTTCCTTCCAGGCGCGGTCTGTCCCGTAAAATCCGGCCCCTGCGTCAAGATAAGGACGCAGGGCGGGGCTCAGCGGATCCTTCATCAGCGGTCCAAATCTCTTAACCCTCGGAATGTTTTGTGAGACCGAGATAGTCCCCTGATATTTTGAACGTGAACCTGATTTCGTTGTAATATTTATAAGACCTGACCTGAAATTGCCATACTCCGCATTAAAACCGCCGGAAAGCAATGATACCTGTTCTATGGAACTGAGAGGAACTGATGTTTCTGCATTCCCGGTAGCTGCATTGTTATATGCCATGCCGTTTACAAAGGTACCGGTCTGATCAGCCGAGCCGCCTCTGATTTGAAGAAAACCATTCTCTACCGATACTCCGGGCTGTTTTTCCAGAAATGATGAAACTTCACGCATAGCGGTTGTATTTTCAAGCTGATCTGCCGTTATTACCGTTATTGTATTTGCAACTTCAGTGTTCAGGGTGTTTTTCTTGGCTGTGACAACAACTTCTTCACTCTGCAGAACTGCTGAGGAGATTTCAAAATCAACAGTGCTCACTTTATCTGCCGATACCACCACATTAGCCACTGCCCTTTTTGTATATCCTATACTTGAGACCTGAACCGTATAGGTACCAACAGGTACATTAATAATGAAGTACCTTCCGTTAATATCCGTTGCAGCTCCCAGATATGTATCAAGCAGGATAACATTCGCTCCGAAAACCGGCTCACCCGTCTGTGCATCCTTAACTGTCCCCTGAATCTTGCTTCTGGTCTGTGCCAACGAGGTAACTGAAAGCATCATCAGCAAGAAAAAAAGAATCCGTGAGAAACGAACATAGGGCAGAGTGTTCATATACCTCTCCTTTACATTGAGTAAGGATGTTGTGTTACGGTCGTCAGTTGGCTTCATAAAAAATTTTTATTTTGTTTCCGGCATCAGTTCACCGTTAACCACAACCCTGCGGAAAACGGGATTTTGCACAAACTCGATAATGTTTTTCTTTTCTGCATTTTCAAAGACACAGTTTTCCAGCACAAGTCCGGTAATCGGAGCACGTTCATATCCCCGCATCCTGAGTGCATATTTACTTTTTTCACTGGAAAGATTCTTTACAAAGATATTCCTGACGGTCGGGGTAAAATTTCCCGCATCCCCCTCCTCATACTGAAAGTCAACCAGTATGACCGCGTCACTGACCTGCCCCACCTGCACATTGCGCATATAGATATTTTCAATCACGCCGCCCCGCACTGAATTTGTTTTTATTCGGAGAGCGCGTTCAAGATTGGGGCTGTCCATAAGGCAGTTTTGCGCGAACACATTTCTTACACCTCCGGATATTTCACTGCCAATTACCACACCCCCATGTCCCTCTTTCATTTCACATCCCTCAATAATGATGTTTTCACTCGGCACATTAACTCTTCTTCCGTCATTATTGCGGCCGGATTTTATTGCAATGCAGTCATCTCCTGTATCAAAATAACAGTTCTGAATCAGCACATCTTTGGAGGATTCAGGATTACATCCGTCGTTGTTCGGTCCGAGTCCTTCAATCCGGAGCCCGCGAATGGTGATATTGCTGCTCAGAACCGGATTCAGGAACCACATTGGTGAGTTCTTAAAGGTAACGCCTTCTATAAGAATGTTTTTACATTTATACGGCTGAACAAAACTCGGACGGAGATAATATCCCTCACCCATGATTCTTTCTTCAGGAGGGATATTGTTTTCAGCCATGGAAAATAATTTATCTCTCCCCTCTTTCTGGCGCGGCATTCCTTCTTTCCAGCCGTCAACTTTATTGCCTTTCCAGCTCCACCAGTTTTCATTGGCACCCTGCCCGTCAAGCAGCCCTTCTCCGGTAATTGCAATATTTTCCTGCTCATACGCATAGATAAGCGGGGAATAGTTCATGCACTCAACTCCCTCCCAGCGGGTGAATACCAGAGGAAGATACTTTTGCGGATCCGTTGAGAATTGTATAACCGCCCCTTTCTGCACATGCAGATTGACATTACTCTTCAGGTGGATGGCTCCGGTCAGATATATACCGGCAGGAACGACAACTCTTCCTCCGCCGGCGTCTGAGCAGGCGGTTATTGCTTTTGCGAATGCTTCAGTGCAGTCAGTTTTACCGTCACCCGATGCGCCAAAATCCGTAACCGGGAAATCTTTTTCAGGGAAAACGGGCGGAATGATATTCTTCTTAATCTCATCAACTTTAGCCCACTCATCCGGCTGAAGGGTTGCAGCGGTGCAGGAAACAAATGCCGCGGCAATGAGTAATGCAATCGTGGGAAGGAAAGAGTATTTCTTCATGCGAATTCCTTAGTTACTTCAGGAGGAGTAGTTTGATAAATCTGCTGCTGCCCGATCCGCTCAGGCGCGCGTAATAGATCCCGCTTGAGAGCCCGGCAGCGGTATATATCACTTCATGTGTGCCCGCTTCAAATCTGCCGTTTGCAAGTTCAGCAATCCGGCTTCCCGCAAGATCAAATATCTCAAGCCGGTAGTCACCCGCTGAACCGTTGCTGAACCGTATTCGGGTTGAAGGATTAAACGGATTCGGATAATTCTGATACAAAGTAAATTCTCCCGGCATAAAAATCTCTTCTTCCGTGTTAAGGAGCGGACCAGTTTCAAATGCTCCGAGATCAGGCGCCGTACCGTTAAACGCCATACCGACATTTACTCCCGCATCAACAAGGGGGCTGGTTTCCCTGAGCCGGAAAAGCTCTATATACGGTAGGGAACTGTCTGAACCGCGCGGTGAAAGAACAAAGCTGGTATCCAGACTTACAAAATCGGTATCGCGGACGGTAAAGCCCTGCCAGCTGTTCGCTTCAAGCAGCGTTGTTGAGGATAGGATATTTGAACCGGTATAAGCAATATTATTCTTCAGAATGTGCTGTCCGGAGGCCGGATTCGCCGGAAAAGAAAAATTTCTTGCACCGTTTCTGAATGCCGTGTTGTTATAGAGCGTTACTCCGGCGGTATTATTGTTCTGGTCAAATCCTTTGGATTTATTGTCAAAGGCAACTGAGCGTGTCACCACATGCGGACCCTGTATATAATTACCTCCGAGCTTAAATCCGTTTCCGTCTCCCTGATATCCGGGAATTCCCCAGATATTTATTCCGTTTCTGAAAGCCCAGCAGTTATCGATGATAACCTGATTCTGCCCCTCATAGAGATCCCATCCGTCATCGGCATTCAGCCAAGCACGGCAGCCGTGGAACTCATTCCCGGGCCCGATGGAGAGTTTTGCGGCAAATCCGTCAGCGTTTTCAGCCGCTGTGGCGATATCAACATTTTCGTAAGAATCAACATTGATAATTTTATTGTGGCTTGCCCCCCCGCTTATCTGCAGGCCGGTATCCTCGCACCGGTAAATCCGGCAGTTTTCAACTACGTTGTACCATCCGCTTATATAAATGCCGTTATCCCCTGCTTCCCTGATCTCCAGCCCCTTCACATGCCAGTAATTATGGGAAATCTGAAATCCCCGTGAGGTGGTTGCTGTTGGTTGTGATGAAAAATCAATAACAGGTTTTTCACCGGGATAGGCAAATATCTTAATAGGTTTTCCCGGAGCGCCGGTTTTATTCAGGCGGATGGTGGTAGAATACTCATGAACGCCGCCGCGTATATATATAGTTGTATCGGCTGCCGCAAGCTGAATGGCCCGGGTGATAGTCCTCAGTGGGAGCTCAATTGTGCCGGGATTGGTATCATTACCGTCAACAGCAACATAAAGCTGTGCCCTGCCGGGGATGCTTACCATTAGAAAAAAAATGGCAACAAGTACCGTTACGTTTGTTTTGATCAAATTCTATTCCTTGTAAATATCTTTCGCGAGTTCATTCAGATAGATTTCCAGCCAGGTATATCCGCTTTCATGCAATTGAGCGCCGTCATTCTTATCTGAAGGATTCAGTCTGTTCTTTTTTTCCCAGTCATCCGGGATACCATCCTTATCGGAATCTGCAGGGGCAGTTTCAGATGAGAGTACCGGAAATCCGCCTACTTCTGTCTGCGAATTGATAATTCCGTCCCTCACACTCACGTTACCATCCCGTACCTCAGCCAGAATTCTTGCATCAGCTTCATCCCTAGCGGGAAGCAGAGCACCCGCAAAACGCAGTACTTTTCTGAAAGCTTCACCAGGAGTGTCTGTGACTATCGCTTCACTTCCGAAAGGTACTGCAGAACGGATTTCTTCATCATCTGCGTACCTGCCCTGAACTCCTCCGCTCCAGTTATCGGCACTGATTGCAGGCGACCCTTCAACAAAGTTTCCGTATATATACCATCTTCCCTCATTGTTTGAAGGTTCAACTATTCTGTCCTCCTTTTTTGAAGCCGGACCCGGTTTATAATAATTATTCACCATGTTGTAGCGTCCGCCTTCACCGCCGTAAGCGCTGTTATGTCCCCAGTTATAAATGACGTTATTACGGTAGTCAACCAGTTCATCAGATTTTTCGGTACCGGTACGTGCACCATTAAAGCGGGGATTACGGCTTGCGTTATGGGCGAGCAGGTTGTGATGAAATGTTGCATTAACGCCTCCCCAGATACCGCCGTATCCGTGTTCTCCTTTCGGATGGATTGAATTATTGAGCGCTTCCGCAATAATACTCCATTGCAGTGTAAAGTTTTCATTATCATAAAATGATCCCACTTCATCAATACCCCAGCTCATGGAACAGTGATCAATAATTACATTCTTACAATTCATGGCAGTTATTGCGTCTTCCGGCACCCCGGTTTCATCCCCCTGTCTGAAACGCATAAAACGGATAATAATATTGTCAGCATTCAAAGTGGTGCGGTTGCCGGATATACAAATACCTTCACCGGGTGCTGTCTGCCCCGCGATGGTGAGATTGCCATAGTCAACCTGAAGTTCAGAATGAAGCACAATGGTTCCCGACACTTTGAATATCACAGTACGAGGCACCTTCATCCTGAGAGCAGCCCTGAAAGAACCAGGACCGCTGTCATTAAGATTCGTAACCTCAACCACAACACCTCCTCTGCCGCCGGTTGTATATCTGCCGTATCCCTCAGCTCCGGGAAAAGCAGGCACTTGAGCGGAGATCATACCCGCAGACAGGAGGAAAACAAGGATGAAAAATTCAGGGCAGGCAGTTTTGAACACAGAAATAATGATTAGTATATAAGGAAAAGTTGAGAAAAGAGGAGGAGAAATTCGGGAAGAACAAAGCACTCCGGGCTTTAAACAGCTTCGCCCGGTCAGTCACAAGAAGAATTAACTGAATCGTTTACTTAAACGTTTAAGTAACTCTTCAAACTTAGTGAACTTTTCTAATTCTGTCAACTAAAATCGGTTCTCAAAGGCAAGATTTTTTTGCCCACTTTTATTCTTAAACTTGAATCCGGACCTTAGTAAAATTTCCAAAAACTCCATTTTTCGCTCATTTTGAGGCTTTTCTACCTTAAACTACTCTGCTCTCCTCAACAAGGCGCCGGGGTATGAAATTTAAATTCAGGAAGACCTCACCCTTCAGGAAAGCAATTCCCTGTTCAGTACCGTAAAGGTCCGTCTGAGAAGCTCTCTGCAAAAACCCCGCAACGATTTCACTCAGAATCAGCAAGATGAGGCATTTCATTCTGACCACCAGGCGGCAAAAAAAACGGGGAGCCGCCAATGCAGCTCCCCGCTTAATCATTCCTGCCAGCTGACAGTATTATCTGGAATATATATTAAAAATGCTCCGGTATCCGGCTTTGTTCTGATACCAGTCTTTATAAACCGCTGCATTACTCTCAGCCCAGGCGCCAAAATAATTATACGCCCGAGTCAGGTCTGTTTTTTCCAGCGGATAATCAAATGATTCCGGGAAATTAACCGCCCAGGGAAGGTTTTTCCCTGACTTATAATATCTGCCGAGAGAAAGATTGGTTCGGTCATCTTCCCTTCCGAAGTAGGAGGGATCAGCAAGAGCTGTCGGTTCATATCCCGGTAAATGTACTTCCTTGCCCCGTTCTTTATTAACAATAATAAATGGGTTGAATGGTGCTGAACCGAGTTCAGCCTTCACCACAGGCGAGACAAAACTTATTTTCATGCTGACTGTCTTTGGTTCGTAATAGGTCAGTCCTGCTATAGTGTTTACGGTTACACCTCCGGCATTAAGAACTTTATAAGGATTATCAAACGCAATAATGGTCGCTTTGTTATTACCTGCCTCGGTTCCGTTTGCCAGAAGTGATATATACCCCTCAGTAAGCTGTGACCCCGTCACTGATGAAACAGCAGTCGCCGCCACCGGAAGCTGAAAACCAAATGCATTAACAAAACTTCCGCCTATCGCCTTGATCTTCAGGTCAGCAAAAATCTCCACCACTTTGTTTTGTGCATTGGTCACCTGATTAAAGTTGTAATCAACCACCAGATCATTAAAGTCATAATCCCCTTTCGCCGGCCAGAGATCTTCAAAAGCAAGCGTTCCAAACGTATTCTTGGCGGGGGAATAATTATTAAATGCCCTTAAAGGGTCGTTTTTGTATTCATCAAATATATCCGTAATACCGTCTTTATCAGCATCAGCAGCACTGTCAAGCGGCGCAACATTATTAATTACTATCGCCGTGAAGGGATTTGCTGATACATAAAAAAGCAGATCATTAAAATCGTTATCACCGCCGCTGCCCGGATTACGTATGATATCTTCAAACCCGACAATCAGCCGGTTGCTTGCTTCATCTTTCAGAAGTACATTATGCTGTCTGAGATCGGGGTTTGTTTCCGGATTCAGATTCGGATGAGAGAAAAATCTCCAGTTTCCGTTGGTGATGCTGTTTGCTCCCTTAAATCCGTCCGACAAGATAAACCAGCCGATGGAAGTATTTCGTCCAAAATTTCCGATTTTAACCTTGTCCCCGCTATAAAGCCCGCCGCCGCTTCCGGAATACGAGGCATTCGGAAAAATAATCGTCATGCTTGCTTCTATATCCGCGATTGTAGCAGGCGGATTGTTTTTATCAAAGGTATAAAAACCCAGTACGTTCCGGTATCCCGCTCCTTCATGCACAAAGGTAACATATACTTCACAGGTATCCTGTAAAATTACATTGGTTTCAACACCAACAAGATACTGCGGATGATGAACAGGCAGAGCGCCTCTCTCCGGCAGAGATGTATTAATGTTGTTAAGCAATGCTGTTGAAATCACATCACGCGGTGTGAGAAGATAACCCGGCACACCTGAACTGTTCCATGTTCCAAGGGTTTTATACTGTGTCTGATACTGATTACCTGGGGAGTGCGTCAGTCGCAGAGGTCTGAGAAGATTCGCTTCCCGGTTATACGTAAAATCAAGCAACGTTCCGGAAACCGGAATTGCCAATTCTGAGGGAAGACCAATATAATCCGTCACCAGCCAGAGACTGTCTGTATATGCCGGCACCGTAACGGTTGTGCCAATCATGCCGTTGATATCAGATGCCGCAGTCAATAGATATTTCCCTCCGTCTGACTGAGAACGGGTATATATTTTGACCGGCACGCCAGCCATTGGCTCACCGCCTGGTGTCTGCACTTTTACCGTGACTGATATATCCCGTATCATGCTGAAATTAAAAAGCGGATTAATGGTAAGCTGATCCATGGTCTTTACCGCCGGATCGGGCTGAGTCAGAGACTCTTCCTTGCACCCCTGCATAAGATACGAGGACAACAAGACGAGTATGCTATAGATTATTTTTTTCATGTATTCCTGATTCATTTTATAAATTTCTGTTAGTAAGGGGAAGGATTACCGTAAAGGATGTTCCTTGACCTACTCTGCTTTCGACTGCTATTTCACCGCCGTGAGCATCTATTACTTTTTTCGAGATCGCGAGTCCAAGACCTGTGCTGGCTTCTTCACCGGTCGGCAGCGTGCTGATTTTCTTGCTTGAGAACAGCTTAAAAAGAAATTTTAATTCTTCCTCTTTTATTCCCTGTCCCTCATCGCGGATGGTGATTGTGATAGCCGTTCCGGTTCTGCCCAATGAGACGTGTACCTTCCTGTCTCGGGGTGAATATTTTATTGCGTTGTCAAGCAGATTTGCAACTACTTCTTCAATGCGGTCCCGGTCTATAACCGCTTCAGCATTTTCAGTCTCACCATTATAGAGTATCGTAATACTCTTTTTAGCTGCCTGAAGCTGATAATCAGCTACTTTTTTCACAAGCAGCTCATGCAGATTTACCTGTTTTTTCTTAAGATTGATAATACCCTTATCCACACGTGTCACGGTGAGCAGTTCATTAATAATGTTCAGCAGATGATGCGACCGCTCATAAATAACATTCAGAATTTCACTTTTCTTTTCAGCCGGCAGTTCATCATAAGTCTGCAGAATCTCCGTGTATCCCAGAATCACCGCGAGAGGATTACGCAGTTCATGCGCTGCTATGCCAAGAAGCTGATCTCGCTCACGTTCAAGCTCCCACTTTTCCTCTGCCTGACGGATAAGTTTCCGCAGATCAGTTTCGTGAAGGGTTTCTTTGGGTATATAGTCCATTGCCCCTTCTTTCATGCATTCTACAGCTATCTCCTGATCTCCCCGTCCGGTGAGCATTATTACCGGAGCACTATTCGCTTTTCTCAGTTCTCTTAGTATATCAACTCCATTTTCAGCACCGAGGTAATAGTCAAGGAAAATGATATCTGCTTCCACATTTTTATCTGCGAGAAAATTGTTAAGCTCAGAAGAATTCTCTGCTTCCAGCACCAGATAGTCTGACGGACGTACTGTGCCCAAGTATTTTTTGAATAGTTTCCTGTCAACCGGATCGTCATCACAAAGTAGTATTGTTTGTTTTTTCATATTGTTTCTTGTCAGAGGATTCAAAGCAGCAGGCAGGTGCCAAACCAGTAGTCAAATACCCGCTGCATGGTTTTTGCGTAATCTTCAAATACTGCCGGTTTTCTTATATATCCGGCTGCACCCTCTTCGTAAGCCGCCTTCAGATCACTGCTGTTATTCGATGTTGTCAGTATGATAACCGGTATAGATTTCAGCCTCGGATATGATTTAAGTGATTGCAAAACCTCAATGCCGTTGGCTTTTGGCAGATTCAGATCAAGAATTATCAGATCCGGCAGATCAGCTGATGCTGCGTTTTTTGCAATCGTACCGAAATACGTCAGTGCCTCTTCACCGTCATTAAGAAAGGTAAATGAGACAGGATAACCGGACTGTTTAGCTGTCATTTTAAGCAGCTTTTGTTCGCTCATATCATCTTCAGCGGCAAGCACTTGATAGATTTCTTTATTCATTTGCCTCACTCCTTTACCGGAATCTTTATGGAAAAAACGGAGCCCTTTTCTGGTTCAGATTCCACCTCAATTTCTCCGCGGTAATTTTCTACAATCTTTTTGCAGATCGCCAGCCCGATGCCGCTTCCTTCATATTTCTCTTTGGAATGAAGACGCTTAAACATTTCAAAAATCTGGTTTTTATATTTTGCATCTATTCCAATACCGTTGTCTTCAATCTCTACGGTCAGATATCCCCCATCCCTTTTTGAGCGGATAGTTACAACCGGGGGTACATCTTTTCTGCGGTATTTTATTCCGTTGCCAATCAGATTCTGAAAGAGCTGCTTAAGCTGCGTTTTTTCGCCGCGCAAAAATCCCATGGTATTTTCCAGACTGATTACTGCGTAAGTATCCTCAATTATCTGTGCCAGATCAAAATGGATAATTTCGAGCAGCAGCTCATCAAGGTTTATAAGTTCGGATGATTTGGCTTTCGCTGTCAGACGAGAGTACTGCAGGAGGTCATCTACCATCTGCTGCATCCTCTTTGCTCCCTCGATCATGTAATCAAGATTTTCCTTTTCATCCTCATCCAGCCTGCCTGCTAGTGATTTGTTTAAAAGACTCCCGAATGCAGATACTTTCCGCAGCGGTTCTCTCAGGTCATGGGACGCTATATATGCAAATTCAGAAAGGGCTTTATTTGATGCCTGCGCGTTCTCTTTCTCTATCTTCAGAAGCAATTCTGCCTCCCTTCGCAGACTAATATTTACCAGAAGCTGCGCGAATACCGCCAGCAGTTTTCCTTCCAGTTCGGTAATTTCATGCAGGTGCTTCACCCAGTCAAACCCGACAAATCCTATCGGCTTTCCTTCAGCTGTCATTGGTATCGCTATAAGGGATTGAATACCCTGGCTTCCAAGAATTTCTTTCAGACGGGTGCTCTCATCCAGCAAATGCACATTGCTGATAATCATCGGTTCCCCCTTTGTATGTGCCGCTATCCATTCAGGAAACAGCTCCATCGGAAGGTTTTGCAGATTTTCAATCTGGGGAACAATACCGGTTTCACACCATTCGTAGGTATTGCTGGTTGTACGTGATTCAAAGTCATACGTAAATATATAGCTGCGGTCTGCTCCGGTAAACCTGCCGATACGCTCAAGCGATTCGTTTATTTTGGCGTCAACTTCAGTCAGTGGAATATTGATATATTCGGAAGATATCCGCATCAGTATGGACTGGAACCGGTTATGAGCCAGAATTTCCCGTTCAATATTCTTTTGTGAAGTGATATTTCTCAGAATGATGATATATCCCTCCTGGGCGAAAGGACGTCCTTTGCCTGAAAAGTAACGGGTCTCTCCATTCACAAGCATGGAAAACTCGATTTCTGCTGGTCCGCCGCTTCTGCGGATTTCTTCGATGGTGTTTTCAATCACACCAGCAAGTTCCGGGGAAGGACTCTCACTGTAATGTTTATAGAGAAAATCACGGGGTTTGATAAGCAGTTCGTTTTCTGCATCTTTATAATCTTCAATAAACCCTTTTCTGCTCACCACAAACAAGAGCTCCGGCAATGCGGCCACAATGGACTGGGAGTGTTCCTTCGCCTGCATCAGCATATCTTCGTACCGTTTCCGCTCTGTAATATCATCGTAAAGCCAGAGGTGTCCTCTGTAATCGCCTTCAATCATAATCGGCACGTAAACACGTTCAAAATATCTTCCGTCATCAAAGGTAATTAGTTCCCCTTTTTTGAGCTTTCTTTCGGCGAGCGTTCTCTGAATTCCCATGGCAACCTCATCCGGATCCCGGAATATACGTCCGGCTTGGGAAAAAGCTTCAGTGCACTCCATTCCTACAAGTTCTGCCGGGGTAAAACTCAGGCCAAATATCTGGCAGAATGAATCATTGGCAAGGACAATTTTTCCGTGTTCATCTTCAACCAGAATTCCCGAAGGTATATTGCCTAATAAACTGGCAATGCGTGTGCTGTATTCTTTCAGTTCTTTCTCTGCAAGCACTCTCTTGGTAATATCTGTCTGAACTCCAATAAAGTTCGTTATTGCACCGTTATCATCAAATAATGGATTGATTCGCAGTTCGTTCCAGAATGGAGTTCCATCCTTCCTGAAGTTTTTTAATTCCACTACACACCCCTTTTTCTCACGTATCGCGCTGCGAAGTACAGAGAGGCCGTGCTGATCTTTGTCCTCCCCCTGTAAAAACCTGCAGTTCTTTCCTATTACATCCTCTTTTGTGTATCCGGTCATCAGATAGAAAGCTTTATTCGCATAAATCATCGGATTGTCCGGGAGCTGAGGATTGGTTATTATCACGCCATTTTGCGCGGATTCAATGGCCTGTTCCTTTAGCCGTAAATCCTCCATTATCAGCTGCCGCACCTTCCTGTGATGAAGATTTGCATACACAACACCCGTAAGTCCGGTGATGAACCTTAACAGTTCAATTTCCTCTTCAGAAAAATTATCCTTATTGCTGCTTGATATTCCGAATGCTCCGACACATTCAGTATGATTCATCACCGGGAAATATATACGGGACCTGATTTTTTTAATCCTTGGTATATCCCCATTTTGATCATCCGTACGAGAATCAGGATAGGAAAATGTATATTCACGTTTTTCCCTGAAAACCCGGCCGGGATGCCGTTCCATGGCAGTGGCTTCGGCCATTCTCTCTTCTTCTTCAGTAAAACCCAGAGACATAACCAGTCTGAGCCGTGCTTCATCCTTATCAAATAAATATAATCCTGCATAATCAAATGTAAAGAGGCTGCTCACTATTTCTTTGTTAAGAAACGCCAGTTCTTCAAGGGTTGTAACACGGCTCATCGCAGATGTAAAAGCACTAAGTTCTTTTATCAGGTGAAGAGAGGTAAATGACTTCATATTCAATCAGAGTGCCTTCAGAGCTGCATCAGCGCAGTCTTCATCCTGTTTATAATGTCCGCCGCTGATACCTATAGCTCCCGTCAGAATATTATTAATCATCACTGGTTTACCTCCGCCGACCAGAATAAAGTCATCAAAATTATGAGCGCCTTCTCTGAGAATGGGGTCATCCTTAATAAAACCAAACCAGCCGTCACCGCTAGCAAGCCCGAAACCCACTGCGGTCAGTGCTTTTTTATGCGAAGCTTTAATGCTTATCAGCGGTGCTCCGTCCATACTGCTGAAAGCTTTCATCACACCGCTCTCATCAACAATGCAGGTTGATATTTTTATCCCCAGTTCTTTTGCTCTGGTTTCCGCTGCTGCAATCATCACTTTTGCAGCGGCAATCGTAACCGATGTTTTGGTAAATGTGTTCATAGCGTGTTCCTTTATTTAATTATAGATCCGTAATAGATATTATCTTTTACCACCAGAATGATTCCCAGCAGCATTACACCCAGGGCTATTATATCCGAAACAGCAATTCCGTCTTCAGGGGTGAAATAAAACAGTGTTGCAATTTCCACACTCCCTGGCATTGGCAGAACAATTACAAGTATACCTGCTGTAATCAAAAGCAATCCGGTTATCATTCTGAGCAGCCGGGCAAGACGGAAGCGTTTCATAAAATTTCTGACATTTCCTGAATCAAACTTGTTTTCTTCAAGAAAGAAGATAAAATCTTCGATCTCTTTAGTCTTCTTATCCTGCTGTTTCAGTTTCGTTTCTTTCTGCAATTCAGAAGCCGATATTTCTTATTGCATAATTCTTTCACTATCATTTTTTTACAGGCACTGGAAAGATATATTCCTTCAGGCGCACAGTTTCTTTTTTCATTCTCCTCATAAAGGCCTTTCCCATTGAACCATCAGCGAGCAATCGCCTTGAACTTGTCCATACTCTTGCTTTCCGCGATGTAACAACTTCAATCCTTCCTTTTTCCAAAAGCTGCATAGCCATCCATCCGTCTGACCATAGTTTGCGGGTTGTGTTAAAACCGCCGGCAGCAAGACCGTCTTCTTTTCTGAAGCCAAAATTAAACCCCATCACATTGAGATATCCTCTGCGCCTCCTCCTTAGTCTGAAGAGAATGCCCGAAAGCATTTCATAGAAAGCCAGAGCAATTCTGCTGTTTCCTTCTGCGGGGATAAGGGAGTAAAGAGACTGCACACAGGAAACCCCCTTCCGATTAAGGCCGTTTACCAGATATTCAATCCACTCTTCCGGATAGAGAGTATCTGCGTCAGCATTCAGTATATATTTCCCTCCGGCATGCATCAGTCCGCATTGCCGCGCGTAACTGATTCCCTGCTGCAATTCTGTTACCACTCTTGCACCGCATAAACCGGCAAGCTCAGCGGTTTTATCCGACGAGTTATTATTCACCACCAATAACTCAAAAGTGTACCGGGTCTTCTGTTTACTCAGGAGATATAATGTCCGGGCAAGGAGTTTTTCCTCATTCCACGCCGGTATCACAACTGACACCTCAGGCAAGCCGGAAGTCCGCGCAGCCAAATTCTCTTTTATTTCACTTATGATACGGGGGTCAATTTGTTCCAGACTATCATAGCTGAACAGTGCATTTTTTACCCATCCCGGAACGGTAAAATCAGGCATGCAGAAGCTCCGGTTTTCTATCGAATTTCACGGAAAGATTCAGAATGGCTATTGCCACAAAGAAGAGTAGACTGATGGGATACTGACCGATTGCTTCCTGAGGATAGTTTGCAAGGGTGAGTGAAAAAAGCACCAGGAGCATTCCAAGAGAAACAACTTTCAGTTTCGGATTTTTCAGGAGGAGATAATTTTTGATACCGACATGAAAGACGGTATAAAGAAGAGCAGAATATATTAAAAGACCTAACCATCCGCCTTCAACAGCAATTCGGACAAATCCGCTGTCAGGTGGAAAATTCGCAAGAGGTGACCAGGGGGAAAATTTCTTTCCCCATTCTCCGACACTCCCCAGCCCGCCTCCGAGAGGATGGGTATAAATAAAAGGCCGTATGAACGCCTGATTTCTCATCCGTACTTTATAGGAGGCATCCTCCGTCGGGTTGAACGCGCTCTGAAGACGGACGATATTCGGATTGCTGCTGGGAACATTAGCAACAACACCAAGAACGAGTGCAGCAAAAAACATCGCAATAATTACCTGCTTTTTCAGTGTTAATATACCGTAAAACAGTAAACCGGCAACAGGGAGAATGAATGCTGCTCTGGTTCCGGAGTAAAGCATGCCAACCATCATAAACATTCCCGCTGCAAGCAGAAAGATTTTCTTTGGTTTTGAAAACGGTCCGGTGGCAAGCACAAAACAAAGGAGTGATGTGAAAGCCAGTAATATGCCATAAACCAGCGGATCAGAGAAAAAGGAAAATTTGCGGAACGTTCCGGCCTGAAAAAGGAGCGCGTATCGTTCCGGCGTTGCCATAATCCAGGCCATCTCAAAAGGGAGGAAACCGATATGTTCCTGCACATAGCCCCATATAGTACCAAGCAGCGTCAGACCAATCCATACTTTTATCAGGAAGTATATATCCTTTTCACTGCGGATCGCATATACCAGGAGGAAATACATTGCCATAATGCCGGCAAAACTCCTGACCGTATAAACCCATGCCAGAAATGACTCAGCTGAAGGATTACCCCCCTGCAGCAGATTATAGATCACCCAGACCAGTATAATCTTACTGATCGGGTTGTTTGCAAAACTCCAGTCCCGCTCCTGTACCTGCCGGACGATCAGTCCAAAAATCATGACCGCGATCAGAAAATCCATCAGCAGGCCAAGCTGCACATCACCGACAAACCGTTTTACTCCGAGAAGAAAAAATGATAAAACGATGATGAGCGAAATGCCAAACTTCAGATAAAACATCGCCGCGAAAGTCAGAGGCAGGCCGATGATCAGGGCAAGAATCACCACCCCAATAGCAAACCCCATCTTTGATACAATATAAGCAATCAACAGTGAAGGAAGCGCTAGAGCAATATAACCGAGGGGATTATTAAGTTTTTGCCATACAATCCGTTCATAAAGAGATGAGGTCAGCCGGCTGTACCAGTTGCCCTCACCCTTTGCAATTCCTGATTTGATCAGAAACTCGTTCATAACGAGATGCGGCTCTCTCCGGAAAAATGCCAGTGCAGTAACTGGCTGTACACTTTAAGCTGAACCTGAGCTTCTTCATAATTTCCTCCGGTTATTTTGCGGAAGAGATATTCAGCACCGTACTTCAGAAGCCAGAAATGTATATAGATTACCGTTCTGGTACGGTAAACAGGATACACATAAGAATCGTAGTGCTTTTTAAGAAACAGGTAAAAACTCTTATAATTCATGATGAACATCTCTCCCCTTCTCTGGCGGGAGGATGATTTGCCATAATGGATAATCTGTATTTCAGGGTGATAGATCGCTTTATAACCGGCTTTCCTGAAGCGCATATAATAATCCATCTCCTCTGCATAGATATAAAATCTCTCATCAAGCAGCCCAACTTTGCGGAATGCTTCATCACTCATCATCAGTACTGCGCCGTGCGCCCAGTCAATTTCTCTGATCGAATTATGATCCCAGTAACTCATCAGGTTTTGACCTTTGCTGTTAAAATTCTTCAGGATTTCAGAAAAAAATCTGTTTTCAAGAAATGACCCTGAGAGGGAGAAGAAACTGCTTACCGATTTTTGCAGCGTACGGTCATCATTCAGCAATTTACTGGTCAGAACATGAGTCTTTGACTGATCCATATAGTCAACCATCTTGTCAATCGCATTTTCAATGACGATAGTATCTGGGTTCAGAAGCAGATGATACCGCGCTTCCGAAAGTTTAAGTGCCTGATTGTTGGCTTTTGCGAACCCGTTGTTGGTATCATTGGCAATCAGTTTAACCTGAGGAAACTCATCCCTGACCATATCCGCTGATTTATCCGGAGAGTTATTATCCACCACCCAGATTTCATAGCTGTGTTTTTGTGTCTGTTCAATTACTGAGTTCAGGCAGTTCCTGAGCAGGGTTTTGGTATTCCAGTTTACAATTATTACGGAGATATCTTTCATCTGTTCTCTTATATGAATAAAATCTTAAGGATAATGGCAAATAGTGTCAGCGCGACAAATACTCTTGCCACGGTGAGTATCAGCTGTTCTTTTTTTGTGAGTCCTGTTTCCTGGTTCACTGCTTCTCCCATTGTTTTGTGTCTGCGTTGTACTTTTTAATAACTCTTGCCGGGGTTCCCGCTGCCACTGAATAAGGGGGTATATCTTTTGTAACAACACTGCCTGCGGCGATAACCGAATGTTTGCCTATGGTAACTCCTGCTGTAATAACGGCATTGGCGCCGATCCACACCTCATCTTCAACGGTAATCTGAGCCGTTGAAACCGGCTGAACACTCGGCGAAAGTGATATATCCTCATATCCGTGATTTAATCCGGAGAGCACAATATTTTGCGCGAACATCACGTCATTTCCGATAACCACAGGCCCGATAATCACGTTACCAAGACCTATGCGAGTGCGGTCACCTATGATAACATCTCCAACGCCGTTATTCACAGTGGAAAAATCTTCAATGGTTGAATCACTCCCCAGAATAAACTTCTTAAAGGGCATTACATCCATTCTAGTATTTCTTCTGATCAGCGACCGGCTTCCCTTTTTATGAAAAAAAGGATTAACCAGCCAGCTCACCCACAGGCGCGGACGCGCCTGATTGCGGGGCATAAGCATCCTCAGCACAAGCATTTTCAGAAACTTGTTTTCTTTGATCTTTCCGGCAATTGTGCTCACTGCCTGCCGCCTTTGATGTTCATTGCATTATATATAGCCGCAACGCTGTTTTCCCAGGTGTGCTCTCTGGTAAACTGGCTGCGCTGTTTCTTCAGTGCTTCTGAGTTTTCCTGCAGTGCACGGGTGATTTTTTCAGCATAATCATCTGCTCCCAGAGCAAGATATGTATGGTCATTAAAGACTTCCATTGCTTCGGTTCTTGTTGCAACAACCGGCTTTCCCATTGCCAGATATTCATCAACCTTGCGGGGATAATTTCCTATCGTTACATCATTTACAATCTGCGGATTGATGCAAACATCAAAATGGGCAACATATTCCGGCAGACGGCTTACTTCCCTTGAGCCAAGGAAGTGCACATTGCTGATGTTGTGCAGGCGGCTTGAAGCAAAATCATTGTCCTCCGGCCCGACAAACACAAATGATATATCCGGCATCTTCTCGGCGAGCGAGATCAGAAGCTGTATATCCAGACGCAGCGAGGCAAGCATGCCAATATAACCCACGACAGGTTTTCTAACTGACTTCAGTTCTTCAGGCACCGGATACTGTTTTTCCGGATCAAAAAGATCGGTTTCACATCCCTGACCTACATAGTGGGAATTGCTGTTGTATCGGGCAGCATAATTTCTCAGATATACGGAATTGGTAACAACCACATCCGATTTCTGAATCAGTTCCGGCTCAAGGCGGGCGCCATGTTTCTGCCAGTAGGGAACGGAAAGAAGATAATCGCGTATATAATAAACCGACATATCCGGCTGAAGCTCTTCCTTCAGATAAAAACTGCGGAAGATATCATTATCATTAAAAAGAATGTAATTGGAAAAGCCAAGCATCTTTGCCGCTCTTTTTATTTCCTTTGCAAAGGATCTGTTATTTCGTTTATTCAGGTAGTTAAAAAGAGAGGGGGATGCAATCCAGTTTATGGAACTGATAAGATTGGCGGGATAAAAACTCCAGAGATTTTTCTGCACTTCCCTGATTTGCGCTTTACGGGAAGTGATAGCATCTATTCTTTTCCTGATGTTCGGATTGCTTTTTTCCCTGAGAAAAGTGATCATATCAAGTGGGTAATTGACATAGAGCACACGATTGTCCCGGGCGAATTCCAGCGCAATATTTTTACAATTGCTGCCGATCGGTGTATCCCAATCCTGCAAACCGACAATAATGATATCTCTGTTTTTCATGCTTAAATTTCTAATTTTATGCACAAAATTTACCTTTCGGGCCTCCCGTCTCCCCCGAAGTCCCGACAAACGGATCAAATTTCCGGATGAAAGGTAACCCGGAAATTCCGGGCTCAGGGTCAGCGTTTTTTTATTTTCGCCATGGCCTGAGCCCCGATGCGAAAGACCTCCATGTAGGTTTCAGGGATTTGGGCAAATACCGAAATAAGCCGTACCTGCAGATACTTCTTAAGTAAAATCTGTGCGATTACGGTAAAAAGAGCCATAGTAACCAGTGTCCCCAGAGCTGCCCCGATGGTGCCGAATGCTTTTATGAAAATATAGTTCGACGCAACATTAAGCAGGGAAATAATCATAATAAGATAAAAATTCGTCTTTGGCCTGCCCACGGAATCCATAATGGTGCCGAACTGCCTGACAAACGGCTGAAAAAATGCCGTAATAAGGATTACCCGCAAGATCGGAGCAGATTCCAGATAAGCACTCCCGGCGATGATAATAATCACCCAGTCAGCGAGGAGGAACATAAAGAAAAGAGCCGGCAGCAGAATGGCAACCAGAACACCAACCGATTTTTCATAAAGCCGGGCCGCGGTATCATGTCCCTCTTCCGATGCGCGTTTTGCGCTCTGCGGAAAAACTATTGCCGCCACAGATGAAACCGGTACATCAATAAGATTATTAACCCGGTTTGCTGTATTAAATACCGCCACTGAAGAAGTCGGAAGCATGGTACCAAGCATAAACTGATCAATGCTCGTAAAAAGCATGGTGCTAATATTAGTGCCAAAAACATATTTGCCATACTGGAAAAGTCTTTTTACCCATTCACGGCTTATATATCCGGCCATGCGGAGATATTTTTTTCCAAAACCGAAGGAGGTCAGCGTTCCCAGTACCGCCCCCACACTCAGATAGATAACCAGACGGTTAAGATCGGCATCAGGTTTTATAAAATATACCTCAGCAATCACCATCAGAAAAAATGAACCGTGGCGCGCAAAGTTGCTGAAGAAAAATCCGCGGAAGTCAAGATTCGCCTGCTGCAGGTAGTTAAACTGATGGAAGAAAATAAGTATGACAGTTGTGATGGTGTAGAGATAGAAAAGCGGAACAATTTTTTCAGAATTCCAGAGTGTTCCCAGAAAGGGAGCCGCGATTACAAGAACCGCGACAAGAATGACCGTAACCAGTATATTCAGAAAGAAAGAGGAACTGATGATTTCCTTATAGTCCTCATCTTTTGCCGAGGAAAGGAATTTAATGAGTGCATTCTGTATCAGCCCGATACGTGCTACTTCTATCAGCGAGGATACTGATATAAAAAGAGCATAGATTCCAAAGTCATCTTTGCTCAGATACCTCACCAGTATAGCAAAGGAGCCAAAACCGAAGAGAACAGTAAACAGACGCTGCAGGAGAGTATAAGTGCCTGAACGCAGCCAGTAATTTTTATCGGCCATTATGCCTGCGAGAGAAGTTTTGCGTAAAGCGCCTGATTTTTTCTCACAAGCTGCTTCAGATCAAAATGTTCTGTAACTGTTTTTCGTGCCGATGAAGTAAGCAGTTCTCTGCTGTCCCTTACTGCATAGGCCGCCAGCATTTTTTCAGCAAGCTCTTTTTCATTGCCCGTCTTAAATAAAAATCCGTTCACGCCGTCCTTTAATGCTTCGGTTGTGCCGGGTATATCAGTTCCGATGCAGAGTTTTTTCATCGCCATTGCTTCCAGTAACGCAAGAGGTATTACTTCCCACAATGAGGGAAGAACAAACACATCAACTGCTTTAAGGACTTCCTTCACATTTTTTGAAAAAGGAAGGAATCTGATATTCTGCTCAATTTTCAGTTCCACTGCAAGCGCCATGGCCTCTTCTTTTAATTCACCATCACCCACCATGAGGAATTTTGCATCCGGAACTGATTTCAGCACAAGCGGTATAGCCCTGATAAAGGTCTGCGGATCTTTCTGAAACGTCATGCGTGCTATAAATGACACGATAAAATCTCCTGATGAGTATCCGTTCTCTTCCCTGAATGAAGAGGTCACCACTTCCGGATTAAAGCTGTTGGAGTCAATACTGTTGTGTATCAGATTATATCTGCCCGCCGGACAATGTTTTCTCCCCTCTGTAAGGTCAGCTTCCGAACCGCAGACAGTCTGATCAGCAAACCGTGTAATAAACTTTTCCGAAAGAATCCTCGACCAGGTCACCAGCTTATTATTGCCAGTATGGAACGACCATCCGTGTACGGTATATATTGCAGGTACTCCCGCCATTCGGGCCGGGATCAGTGTATTGGTTGCTGCACGGGTACCATGAATATGCACAAAGTCAATCTTTTCATCAATGATAAGCTTTTTTACCTTGGTATAGAGATGAACAGCGAAGGGCTTTTCTGTATAAATCACGTGGGTTGTAATCCCCTGTGACCTCAGTCGGTCAACCATCTCCCCTTCGGTAAAACTCAGCACAACCGGTTCAAAACGGCTGCGATCAAGACTTTTTACCAGATTATAGAGATAAGTCTCTCCGCCTCCGACGGATCCCTGTCTGATGGTGTGGAGTACTCTCAGTGGTTTCATCGTTTCATCTCTTTCAGTATATCATCAACAGACCTGTTTTTCGTATGCTCCGTTGCAAGAAAATCAGTTTTAGATTTTTTCAGATTGAGCAGAGCCATTACCTGCCGGAAAGCAAAGAGAGGAATTGAAAAAAGTGATTTCCATATTTCTTTACGGGCATGATTAATCAGAAGAACAAACAGAAAGCAAAAAACAAACAATATCCAGCCGGCAGCGATAAGTAATATTCCACCCGGAGCAAAGAGAAGATTTAATAAAACTATAACTGCGGAGAAAAGAATCATTATGATAATCGGAGGATAGGCTGTCATTATACCGAAAAACACCTGATTAAAACTTCTTTTTTTCAGGCCGAGCACTGCAATTCCGAAGGCTGTTTTCAGATTATCAAAATAGGATTTTAACCATCGTGTCCGCTGCCTCTGTGTCTGTACCCCTTTCGAAATCTTTTCATCAAAAACCAGGGCATTTTCCGCAAAAGCGGTAACAAAATCTTCCTTTGCAAGGTAGTTCTGCAGCATTTTGTCCTCTGCAAGTATCACACCGCTCTGGCTGCTTATTTCACGCAGGAGGTTCTCATACACTGAGGCTTTAATTGCCATTGCTGATCCGGAAATTGCTGCTGAAGAACCAAGCTGATACGGAACCGTCCGCTGGGTATAGTTATAATAGATTTCACCTGCAGCATCAAGTCCGGCATAAGCAGTATCAAGATTCTTGTGGGTTCTTTTGCCCTGCACAGCAGTATATCCCTGTCGGGTAAACCGGTTCATCTGTTCAAGGTAATCCGGGGCCGCGACATTATCTGCATCTATTACTATTATGTAATCATGCTTTCTCTTAAAGCGGTCAATTGCAAAAAGCATGGAACGTACTTTTGAGTTTAACTGCTCTTCAGGTTTAAGCACAGCCACACGGTCTGATGAAACCTCAGTAATATCCTCACACCCGTCAGCAACCACATAAACAAAATACTTCTCTGAAGGATAATTCTGCCTAATTAATGACTCTATTGATGCCAGTGTAACACTGAAATTTTTATATGCAGTTACAATAACGGCAAAGTCATGATTGCCATCAGCAGAATGATACTCCTTTTTTCCGCGTTTTTTCAGCAGGAGATGCATCAGCACCGTCATAAGCGGAAAAATCAGCAGCGCAAAAAGCAGAAAGGTAAAAATATCCATTATGAATTCCATTTTCAGCCCATCCTCATTTCGCTGGCTTTATCTTTTTTCCCTTCAAGGTTTCTCTTAATCAGTTTCTTGATATATGAACGGAACGCTGAGCGCTGTTTTGCCATTTCACCCTGCAGCTCTTCCAGGTTTTCATATTCAATTCTGTTCAGTATTGCCGAAAAGGATTTGCCAGACTTCTTCACAAAATCAATGCTGCGTTTGTCAGCCGGTTCAAGTATTCCCCTGGCTGAAAATACCATCAGTATATGGTCTGCAAAACTGAATAATTCCTTAGCATCAGTATCTGAGTTCATTGAAGGTGCTTCAATCAGAATTACATCATACTGAGAGGATAATTCCTGAAGATTTTTTCTGAATCCTTCCTCATCAATAAGTTCTCCCGGAGACTGATTTCGAATATCTGTACCAATGCTCTCCACTCCTGCAACACTGCTCTGTTTAATTCTTGCAAATAGATCCCCCCGTCCTGACATCAGTTCTTCAGCACCGTTTTCAGAGCTAAACTGCATACTCAGACTATTGTTCCGGAAGTTAGCATCTATGATAAGAACTTTCTTACCGGTTAAACTGATTGCATACGCAAGTACGGAAACTATGAATGACTTACCGGTTTTTTGTGATGTTCCTGTTACCAGAAAGATTTTCCCTTGTGAAAGGAGATTGGAAACATTGTATCTGAGATTCTTCAGTGCATTTTTGAAATAGATCAGACTGGGGTCAGATGATGCACCGTTAAAAATCTCCTTGATGTTCACCGTTTTGGTGTAAAGCTGATTTATATCTCCGATAGTTGTGAGTCCGGAGAACCTCACAAACCTGCCCGGTGACTGAATGGTAAGGTCTATATACTCAAGAACAAAAATCGCGACAACCGTAAGGACAAAACTGATAACACCCATCAGAATAATCAGCAGCAGCTTTTTATTTGGCTCCGGTTTTTCCGCGGGAAGTGCAATTTCTGTCTGCTGAATACTTTTTCCCATATCCTGCACGGCAAATTTGGCAACGTTCAGCTTATTCAGGATAACAAGATACGATTCTGCAGCAACGCTTATTTCCCGTTCAATCCCGGAAATGGTCGCTTCAGAAGGGGCAAATGACTGAACAATGGTCTGTAAACGTCCTAATTCGCGGTCATTTGACTTTACATTTTCGTTAGCAATGGCAAGCTCAATTTCGTACTCAAGTTTTCTTTCAACCAGATTCTGCATACTTGCATTTGGATTCAGCACCAGATTGTCTGACATGGTGGTTACCAGTGAGGCAAGACGGCTTCTTAGCTGTGCAACCGAATCCTGTGCTGCTTTATCTGTATATCCGCTCTCAATCACGCGTGCGCTTAGACTGTTAATCTTTTCCTTAATTTCACTTATAATGCGTGAATTCCTGGAATACTCCGCTTCAATATATTTCCGTTCTTCCGGCGTGAATTTTTTATTAATGTCATTAAGGGCTTTGGTGAGAGATGGTATCTTCTTGACTTCATTTTCACGTATAATTTCAAGTGAGCTGATCTGGTTCACAATGGACTTTGTCTGCTCATACAGATTCACAATCTTATTATCCATTTTAAACTCTTTGAGCCTCTGCACCAGTTCATTCAGTTCCCGTTTTTTCTCCTCTGCCAGTTTCGAGAAAAAATCCACTGATTCGGTTGTCTTTTCCCCCATTATGGTCTTGTAATACCCCATAAAAGTCTGAGTCAGCGTGTTAAGAATAAACGCTGATAAATATGGATTCTCCGACTCAAAGGTCATTTTAATAAAGTCACTCTCCCCAACCCGCTCAACTTTCAGTTTTTTGCTGATTTCTTCAAAGCTGTATTTCTGAGCGGCAATGAGCCGGCGGATATTTCTATCTGTTTCTTCGGTAAAGGGACCTGGCTGAAACGAAATTTTTCTTTCTTCAAGAACCTGAATCATTTCATCAGTACCGCTTTTTAATAGAAATGCGGATTCTTTGCTGAACTTTCTGAAGGGCTGATCCGCTGTAAGATCGTGCAACAACAACTGATAGGAAACCAGATCTATTACTGATTTCGATTTAATCATCTGTATCAGATTGCTGAACTTGGTAGCTGTCACAAACGATGAGGTTTTTTCAACCACATTTTCTTCAAGTGAGATTCTTGTGTCATCAATAATACCTGCGGAAAGCATTGTTTCTGATTTATATACCTCCGCGCCTTTCATGGTAAGGAGAAATGCTGCTGCCATTCCGATAAGGGGTATGATCACCAGCAGTTTTTTCCGTTTAAGCAGGACTTTAATGAAACGAATCAGATCCATTATTCCAGTTCCTCAAGGGATATTCCAATAATTTCTTCAAGACTGTATTTATGGGCGAGAATATCCCCCATGCTTTCGATCTTCCGTTCTTTGTTATCGGTATATGCTCTCAGCGCCCGGTTATAATCCTCCAGAGTGGCTTCCCCCTGCTCAAAGCGATGCTTTACCAGAAGCATGGTAGATTCTGAATCGTTCACTGCCTGATCGCGGGTTTTGAGCAGTTCAGTTGCTCTTTTAAAGTTGGCATACCTCCTGATAGTTTCTGCTTTCAGATACTGCTGATTGGTTTTATAGTCTGCTTCTGCAATGGCGATTTCACTTTCCGTCTGGGTAATCCGGCTCGGGGTTGAAAGTATATTTCCAAGATTCACCGAGAGCCCGAGTCCGAATTTTGGCAGTCCGGATGACTGCTCAGCACCGCCATAATTGGGGACATACTGATATGAAAGATTAACGTTATTAAACCAGCTCCATTTCGCCTGCGTATTGTTTTCGCGGGCGAGTTCAATTCTGTTTGCATATACAGAAATCTGGGGATTATTCCTCTGCGCGGCTTCCACCAGTTTAGCGATCAGAACCGTTTCATTATCACGGTATTTATCAAATACCTGCTGCGCATCAATAAAACCCGGAAGAAAAAACATAAAGAGCACCAGCACCTGTATCATGATCAGATAGCACCTGTCCGTTTAACCACTGACAGAAAAGTTTCTTTAATCAGGGTAAAATAACCGCCAATGGTAGTATGCTGTGAATACTTTCCGAGTGATTTTTTATATTTTTTTCCGTACAGGTATTGTGCCGCCTGATAGCTGTCATGGAGTGCACGTTCTTCTGAAGTAAGCTGTGATCTGCCGCGTGACTGCCAGTAACCGGCAAGTCCGGCTCTTCCGCTAAAGCGCACCTGAGCTAGTTCAGAGAAATCAAGTTCCTCTTCACCGGCAAATATTTTGAGACCGTTGTTCAGCAGTGATTCAGCTTCATAAACCGGAAGCGCCCAAATACCAACCAGACTCATGTCTCCTTTCAGTACGTTGATAAACAACGGCAGCTCGTCAATCGAGGTTTTTCTGAGGAATTTTCCTACTCTTGTTACGCGGGGGTCATCTTCAATTTTTATAAATGGTCCGTTTTCATACTTATTCTTCAGATTACCGATTCTTTTATCAGCGTCAGTATACATAGTGCGGAAAACGGTATAACCGAGGGCTTTTTCTCCTCTGAAGAAATACCAGTTCCTGCCGGTTCTTTTCATCTGTGGCGATACTACACGCTTTGAACGGTAAAAAACCGGTCCCCTGGAATCAAGTTTTATCAAAAGAGCGACAATCAGGAACAGGGGCGTAAGTGCTGTGAGTGCAGCCAAAGCCACGGATCTGTCAAAAAGATTAATCAGTATTCTTGAGAAACGTTCACCTGCTGTTTCTGTTTCTGTCTGCTTCAGAACTTTCTCATCATCAACCACCATACCAAAATTGTGAGGAATATTCATCGTATAATTTTCGCTCGTAACACTTTTGTCAAGGTTTACATTTCTGCCAATGTGAGTATTAGAAAGTATGACACTTTCAGAAATAACGCTGCCTGATTCGATTATTACATTATCACCAATAACCACAGGGCCGGTAATGGTTACATCCTCATCAATTTTGCAATTTTTTCCGATAATAGCCGGTCCGCTGATTTTTTTCGCCAGATTTGAGCCGATTCTTGTTCCTTCTCCGAGTACTAAATTTCTCTCAGCACCTGAAGTTATTTCGCTTCCTGATATTCTGTTTGAAACCAGATCAAGATTAAGATTCCGGTACTCCTGAATATCGCCGATATCCGTCCAGTATGCTTCTGTCTGATAAGCATAAAACGGAATTTTCATTTCAAGAATTTTAGGGAAAAGCTGATAACCAAAATCATACGGCACATTCTTCTCAATAAGCGACAGGATTTCCGGCTCAATGATATATATTCCCAGATTCACGGTATCGGATTTTGCCTCTTCCTTTTTGGGTTTTTCCTGGAATGCAAGTATCTTTCCGTCATGTTCCGTAACTACTACACCAAATTTCGAGGGATCATCCACTTTTTTTACCGCAATGGTTACCTTTGCGCCTGATGACTTATGAAAGTTCAGCATCTCAGCAAGGTTCATATTGGTAAAACCGTCTCCGCTGAGAACCACAAATGTATCATCAAGAAACCGTTCAGATCTCTTAACTGCGCCTGCTGTACCAAGCAGCTTTTTTTCAAGCGAATAGGATATATTTACCCCCCACTTCTTTCCGTCATGAAAGTAAGTATCAATTGCTTCGGGAAGATAGTGGAGATTCATCCTGATATCCTTAATACCGTTGTTTGCGCAAAGGTCAACCAGATATTCAAGTGCCGGTTTATTTGCCAGCGGAAGCATCGGTTTGGGAAGTTTATCGGTAAGAGGATACAGCCTGCTGCCGACTCCTGCTGATAATATCATCGCTTTCATGGAACTGCTCTGCTTTCTTTGCTTAGAAACTATCTACTGCTTCAGCGGTATTGCCGAATACTTCAATCACCTTATATAAACGGGTGAGTTCAAACATGACGCGCACCGGCGGTTCCAGGTGAGATACTTTAAGATCCCCTTTCTTCTCAGACACCAGTTTCAGCCCTGTTACCAGTGAACTGAGAAAGGTACTGTCAATGAATTCCACCCCTTTGAGTTCAACAACAATTTTATTGACTCCCTGCTTATCAATCAGTTCAACAAGAGCAGCTTTGAATTTTGGTGCATCAGTGATGGTCGCCCTTTCACTTCCGAGAGCGATAACAGTGATGTTTTTTTCAGTTTTGATTTCGAGATTCATTTTTTTCCTTTTATTTTTAATTTATGTATCAAACTTAGTGGTCAGGGAGAGCGTTAACAGGCAATAGCCGACAATCGGTACATTATTTCTCCTGAACGGTCAGACATCTGTAACCCGCTGCATGATAGCCCAATGCCGCTTCAGGAAACCCTTGCTGCCTTCTCCCAGAGCGTTGACTGTTTACCGCTTAGAAATCTTTTCAGACCTGCGTATGCGGAAAAGTTCATCATGAGAAACATGTAGACTATGTTGAATATCCTGATTTTTTTGTGCCGTTTCTCAAGCACATACCCCCCGGCACCGAGCAGATAGAAAATTACTTGTAAGACCATCAGCACCAGATAAACCGGATTGTCAAGCAGAAAGAGGTTCAAAATGAAGATAACCGGCAGCAGAAAGGGAACCACGGCCCAGCGAAGCACCCGGTGGCTGATGTACTGAAAAGAAGCCATCCGGTAACTGAACAGGTTAAGCAGTTTTCTGAGCAAAACGATAGACTGAAAACCTCCTGCCGAAATTCTCGCTCTTCTTTTGTATTCATCCGTTATTGTGACCGTCGGATCTTCTTCAGCGTATGCTTCCGGTTCATAAACAATGCGGTAACCATCCTCAACCAGTTTCATGGAGAGGACAAAATCTTCGATTATGGCATTCTCAGGAACCCCGCGTTCCATCAGATTTCGCCTGACTGCGTAAATCTCTCCCGCAGCACCCATAGTGCTGTAAATCTGTGAGTCAATTTTTTTCAGGAATGATTCATATTTCCAGTAAAAGCCCTCCCCCTCACCGCTGGATGAATTCTCATTTTTCCTGATCCTCTTTTCGCCGGCAACACACCCCACCTGTGAATCAGCAAAATGTCTGACCAGATTTTTAATCGAATCGCTGTTGAACATTGAGTTTGCATCAGAAAAGACAAGAATCTCTCCTGAGGCTTTTTTAACGGTGCGGTTCACCTGAGAAATCTTCCCTTTCCGCTCAACATCTTTGGTGACAAACCAGCGTAAATCTCTCCCGGCTGCCATATCCTCAAGCTGCTTTTTATAATCGAGATCAATCTGAGTAGTATCTGCCTCAACCGATTCGAGCAATGCTATAATTCTGTTGAGGGCTTCAATATCCGGTTTGCCCTCTGCATCAAGAATTGTGAACCTGCTCAGCAGTTCTTCGGTCTTGCTTTTCAGCCCGGTGGAGACTCCGCTTTCCATAAAATAACGGAAATACTCATCAAGCGTTTCATCGGTATCACCCCGCTTATCAAGCGCAATCGCAAAGTAGATTTCGAGTTTTTCCTTAGGATAATTCAGCGCAAAAGTATTTCTGATTTTCTCCCTGATAATTTCTCTGCTCTCAGCAAACGCGGAAATAATAAGTGTTACCTTTGGTTCGTATGGATTCTCTTGTGAGACAACTGATTCTCTCCTGTTCCGGGGAAGGAAAAAGCTTTTTCTGAAGAGGGGAATCTTTGCAATAATCACCGCGGCAAGTGCATAACCCGCATAGGTATATACAATTACAAAAAAGACTGACCAGAAAATAATTTCATACAACATAGAAATACCGTTTAATAATTTCTTCTTATTTCAAGGAGGGTGACATCATCACTAGCTTCAAATCCAGCCTGGCTTTTAATTTCCTTCTCAAGCCACTCAAGACTTTCATAACCGGGATGCTCCGCAAGCAGATTCTTTAGTTCCTGGTAAAGATTAAGGCTGTTATTCCCTGCCGACTCGATGATACCGTCCGTAAAGGCAAGCAGCCGTTCCCCCTTCTCAGGAAAGACAACCCGGGAAGTATATACAGTCTTACGGCTGAAACCCGGGGCTGCTTCGATGGGATCAACTTCCTCAACCATACCATTCTGTCTGATCCAGAACAGCGGAAGACTTCCGGCTCCTGCTATCTGCACAGAAGACTGATGCAGATCAACCACAAGCAGCGTAATTGCTATCGAATAATTGGCAAGCAGCCCGTCACTGGTAATTATTCTGTTAAGAGAATCAAGCACCGCAGCGGCATCAAACGCTCCCCCCTTCTGCTGCTGTTCTGAAACTGCTGCTTTGATGTGGCTCTTAAACGGAAATGAGTGAAACCACGCCTCCCATTCCTTACCCATAACATCAGCAATGATATAGAGTGTCTGCCCGGAGATAAGGTCTATCTTTTCCACGAAATCGCCCCCGGGTGTGTCTGCAAATGGTCTGCATATGATGCTTACGGTAAAATTATCAGCGATCTGCTGCTGTTCCTCAGGCTGATGTGAAACCAGTGAAGCGGCTTTTTTAAGTTCCTGTTTTGCCGATTGCTTTAAAAGTGTCCGGTTCTGAAGTACGGTCTCAATTTTTTTAATCAGCAAACGCGGACTGGTTGTCTTCTGGATATAATCGTTTATTTCCAGATTATAGCCCTCAAGCAGGTTCTCCTCCTCGTCATTTGAAGTGAGAAAGATAAAGGGTATCTCCCGCAGCCGCGGATTATCCATAACCTGCTTCCTGAATAAAAAGCCGTCAACTTCCGGCATCTGCAGATCGGATATGATAATGTCGGGATTAAATGATTCTGCTGTCCGGGCAGCCGTTACGGAATCTGAAGTGGTTTTACATTGAAACCCGTGCAGTTCAAGCTGCATCTGCAGCATCTGCAGCAGCCGGGTGTCATCATCCACGAGAAATGCTTTCATAGCTCTGATTATTTAATGATAAAATTTACTGCTGCAATGATACCGCATACCCAATGCCTGGTAAACCCGGTAACGATAAGCGGTACTTTTTTTTAACCGGACGGGAACTTCGGAAAACAAACTTTTCCTGCCATATTACGAAAAGGTTCTCTTCCTGAAGTCCCCGCTTTTAGGTATTTTTCACAAACTAAATCAGGATTTATAGCTTGACTATTCTTGTAATTGAAGACGAGCGCGTTATCCGTGATATGCTCCGGACTTTCCTGGAACTTGAACAATACGCTGTAATTACCGCTCCCGACGGAGCAGAGGGACTTGCTCTGGCAAAAAGAGTCCTCCCCGACCTTATCATCTGTGATGTTATGATGCCTAAACTTGACGGCTATCAGTTAAAAAAGGAACTGGGGAAGGAGGATACAACAGCCACTATTCCATTCATCTTTCTTACTTCTATGCATGAGCGGGAAAATATCAGGAAGGGAATGGAACTTGGCGCCGATGACTACCTGATGAAGCCGGTTAACATGGAGGAACTTCGCTCAGCTATAATAACCCAGATGGAAAAACGGGAAAAGCTGATGAGCATGAAAGCAGCCGTACCCCAAAAACTGCCGGTCAAAGAACACAACCCTAATGAATTTGTGATGTTAAAGGACAAGGGGAATCCCAAATTTGTAAAAATCGGGACCATCATCTGTGTAACTGCTGAAGACAAGTATACGAAAGTCTTTCTCACCAACGGCGAGAAGATTATCTCATCTCTTTCTCTTAAAGAATGGGAAGATATGGTACCGCAAACCAGTTTTATCCGGATTCACCGGGCAACCCTCATTAATATTGAGGGAATCGAAAAAGTGGAGAAGTGGTTTCAGCGCAGTTACCGGGTTAAATTAAAAGGCATCACAGAACCTTTTGAAATAAGCCGAAGATACTATTCAAAAATCCGTGAAATATACGGCGGGGAATAGGTTGTTTAACAATGAAGTGTGAAGTATAAATTCGCTCCGCGAATGCAAAACGCGGAGCAATAGCAACATAATATTTTTATATACGAATAATTTTTACAATTACTTCGTCTCACACCGCCCGGAAGGGACAGCGCGCGAACTATCCCTGCAAAACCGGCATTACCAACCTGTTACATTTTCTTCCCCGAAACACCGCAAATGCAAACATCGTGGAATTAAAACAAGGTTGTAGCATTTGCGGCATCTTTGCGAAAAACGGGTTTTTATTTATGATTATTACTTGTTAATACAGGAGTACGCCCGATAGAGATATAATCAAATCCTGCCCTGGCAACTTCTGTACTTTCAAAGAGATTCCTTCCGTCAAAAATCACTTTTGTGGTGAGCAGACTCTCCAGTTTTTCAAACGAAGGATTTCTGAATTCATTCCATTCGGTCAGGATGAGCAGAGCGTCTGCATTTTCACACGCGGCATAATCATTCTCCGCGTAGGAGATACGGTTTCCAAAAACATCCTTTGCCTTCTCCATGGCAACCGGATCATAGGCAGTAACTGCTGCTCCTTCTTCAAGAAGACTGTTGATAATGGTAATTGAGGGTGCCTCACGCATATCATCGGTATTTGGCTTGAATGCGAGTCCCCACACGGCAAACTTCTTTCCTTTTAGGGAGTTCTTAAAATAATTTTTCACTTTGTGAACCAGCACCTTTTTCTGTTCATCGTTTATATAATCCACCATTGCAAGCAGACTAAGTTCTGATTCGGTTGATTTACTTGTCTGGATAAGTGCTTTCACATCTTTCGGGAAGCAGGAGCCGCCATATCCTATTCCTGGGAACAGAAAACGCTTACCTATCCGGGAATCGGTACCCATCCCTTTTCGTACAAGATCAACATTTGCATCCACACTTTCACAGAAGTTAGCTAGCTGATTCATGAACGTAATACGCATGGCCAGATAGGAGTTAGCTGCATACTTGGTTACTTCTGAACTTTCCGGGTCCATTTCAATAATCGGATTCCCCTGCCTTACAAAAGGCTCATACAGCTTTTTCATCTTTGCCAGAGCATCAGGATCATCCGAACCGATGACAATTCTGTCCGGTTTCATAAAATCTTCCACAGCAAAACCTTCTCTCAGAAATTCAGGATTTGATACAACCGCAAAATTATCAGCCCCATGTTTTGCGATGATTGAATCTACCTTCCTTGCCGTTCCTACCGGTACAGTGCTTTTATTTACAATAATCTTAAAATCCTTTTTGTCAGAGGTCTTAAGAATGCCTCCGATCTGATCAGCTACTTTATATACGTGCTGAAGATCTGCCGAGCCGTCTTCCTGCGGAGGTGTGGGCAGACAGAGAAAGATAACCTCTCCCTCTTCAATGCCTTGTTTAAGATCATTGGAAAAGGTAAGGCGTTTTTGTGCAATATTTCTAAAAAAGAGTCCTTCAAGTCCCGGCTCAAAAATTGGTACTTGTGCATTTTGCAGCTGATCTAATTTCTGTGGGTTTTTTTCGATGCAGTGTACCTGATTACCCATTTCGGCAAAGCAGGTACCGGTAACCAGTCCTACATATCCGGTTCCGACTACGGTGATTTTCATGATGTTTGTTCCGTTTTATATTGAAAAAAATTTATGCTGCAATTGTAAGGAGATAACCCGCTGATAAAGTTTTCAATCCGACAGACGGATCAAAATCCTGCTTGTCCGGTATAGAGGGCTTCCAAAATCTGGTCAGGATGATTTTCCGCTTGTTATTTTAATACATATTAGCTGACCCCCTCTATTTACCGCTCACCGGATTCAGTATTCCCGTCATTTTATCCCCATAAACAGTACAGAATTTTTCACTGTTACTTATGCCCGCTCGGAGGAAATTTTGTTCCGCTTATCTGAGATTGCGGTGCCTGCCCTAAACAACCCTCTAATTTTGTCCTCAGATATTTTATTAATCTGAAAGTGAACATGAACCAAAAGACCATACTCGTGACGGGAGGTTCCGGATTTATCGGCTCAAACCTTATCCGCAGAATTATTAATTATACAGACTATTCTGTGGTAAATATTGACAAACTGACCTATTCCGGCAATCCTGAATCACTTATTGATATCGAAGACCATCCTGGATATACATTTATTCAGGCGGATATTTGTGACAGGGAAGCCGTAAGAAAAGTATTTTCTATGTATTCTCCCCGATATATAATGAACCTCGCCGCAGAATCTCATGTGGACCGTTCCATTGACGGGCCTGATGCATTCATTCAAACCAATATCAATGGCACTTTTATATTGCTGAGCGAGGCATATGACTACTTCAAGATGCTTTCTCCGGAAGATAAAGATCTGTTTCGCTTTCTTCATGTTTCTACTGATGAAGTATATGGTTCTCTGGGAGATACGGGATATTTCACCGAAGAGACTCCGTATGATCCCCGTTCCCCCTATTCCGCCAGCAAGGCCTCATCTGATCATCTGGTGAATGCCTGGTATCATACGTACGGACTTCCGGTGCTTATAACCAATTGTTCAAACAATTACGGTCCTTATCAGTATCCTGAAAAACTTATTCCCGTCATTATCCTGAACGCCCTGAAACATAAATCAATTCCATTGTACGGCAAGGGAGATAATATCCGTGACTGGCTTTTTGTGGATGATCATGCACGTGCGCTGCTGAGTGTGCTTGAGAAAGGAAAACCAGGCGAGACTTATAATATCGGCGGCAATAATGAAAAGACTAATCTGGAAATTGTTCATGCTATCTGCGATTTGCTTGATGAGATGAAGCCGCTGGCCGGGAAGAGTTATCGTGAACTGATTACTTTTGTGACTGACCGTCCGGGGCATGACAAACGCTATGCAATAGATGCTTCAAAGATCAGACGCGAACTTGGATTCTCACCCGCATATACATTCGAAACTGGCATAAGAACTACCGTAGAGTGGTATCTTAATAATAACAACTGGTGCACGGCAGTTCTTTCCAATAAATACCAGCTTGAACGGCTGGGCAAATTATAAACATAAGGAGTTTTTAAATGAGTAATAAACGCGCAGTCATTACCGGCGGAGCAGGATTTCTTGGTTCACATCTCTGTGAAAAAATGCTTGAAAACGGAATTGATGTAGTCTGTATTGATAATCTTCTCACCGGATCAGTTGATAATATATCACATCTTTTCGGGAATGACCACTTTAGTTTTATCAAGCATGATGTAACAAATTTTATTCACGTCCCCGGCAATGTGGATTATGTCCTTCACTTCGCCTCACCGGCAAGCCCTATTGATTATCTGCAGATGCCTATTCAGACGCTTAAAGTAGGTTCTCTCGGTACTCACAAGGCACTTGGACTGGCAAAAGAAAAAAAAGCCCGCTTCCTTCTTGCCTCAACATCAGAGATATACGGTGATCCGGAAATTCATCCGCAAACGGAAGACTATTGGGGCAACGTAAACCCGATCGGCCCCCGCGGTGTGTATGATGAAGCCAAACGTTTTGCTGAAGCTATTACCATGGCTTACCACCGTTTTCACGGTGTTGAAACAAGAATCGTACGAATATTTAATACCTTCGGACCAAGAATGCGGCTTAATGACGGACGCGCACTGCCGGCATTCATTTCACAGGCACTCAAAGGTGAAGATATTACCGTTTTTGGCGACGGCTCACAAACCCGCAGTTTCTGTTATGTATCCGACCTGGTTGACGGCATCTTCAAACTTCTGATGTCCGATACATCAGACCCGGTGAACATCGGCAACCCTGAGGAAATTACCATAAGAGAATTTGCTGAAGAAGTGGTACGGCTCACCGGATCAAAGAGCAAACTTACTTTTCTAGACTTACCGGTGGATGATCCAAAGGTAAGACAGCCTGATATCACCAGAGCAAAAACCCTGCTTAACTGGGAGCCGAAAGTAAGCAGGAATGAAGGCCTGATCAAAGCACTGGATTACTTCAAAGGCGCCGCGTTACACAGCTAAAGGTGTCTTAAATCCGAAAAGATTTCAACAGCCTCCGGAGTTACCTTCTCATTCCGGAGGCGTTCATGCCTGGTTTTTAGTGATTAATGTGAATAGACTTCCACTGAGGTCAATAATTTGATAATTTTAAGGTGATTGATAGAGAGAAAAAAGTGGGTACAACATCATCTGTTAGAATAGTTCAATAGTGGCTTACCATTCTGCATCCTCCATTCAAAAAAAAAGCCCCGCCATAGAGAGGTTGCGGGGCCTACCGTGGATCTGACTGGATGGTTCAAATCCAGTCAGTGGTAATAGAAGATAATACTCTAAGTTTTTGCTGAACTATATACAGCTCTGAATTTATCGGGATTGGATAAAATTGAAAATATCCTCGGCAGCCAGAATCTGCTCTGAATCAGATGAAACTGGCTTCCATACAGGACTTTTGTCCCGGTTACTCCTGTTCTGCAATAATTATGTGCAGAGATATCATTATGCCGGTACATGAGCCTGCTATATGTATAACCCTCCGGCGGAGGCTGAACTTCTACAGTCAGGTGGAACCGGAAGCAGTACCATTCAAAATGCAGCCTCAGACCATGACGGTCTACCTCACCTCTTTCGAGTAAATATCCTTTTAGCTTCCTGCTGTTATATGTTGTATATACAGGATTTCCGTCCCGGACAAAATGCAATTCCTGAGATACTATCATATCTTTTTCCTGTCTGTTTTTGTATTTAATCAGAGACCAATTGCAATTCCTTTGCGCTGCGGTTAAATATCAGCTCATCGGGGAAGCCGGTATGAATTTTCAGTTCTTCATAAGGTATCAGAAATTTTAATTCTTTTTGATTCGCTTCCGGAATAAAGACATGCAATTCCGCTTTTTTCATTCCAAAATGATCGCGGATTCTCTTTACGTGGCTTACCAGTGTGCTAAAATCATCATTTTCCCCGGCAAAATGGATGATTTTAATCTCATGGCGTTTCCGGTTATAAAGAGCTGTTTCAAAATAAATAAAACGGTTCCAGACCGGACCTGCTTCAGTATCCTCTGGCCCCCTGCATGCAGCAAAAAACTCATCCGCCTCGCCGGAAAGCAGCAAACCGCATGCAAATCTGGAGTAACGGCTGCGGATATACTCTTCCACCTCCGGTATAAGTGCCGCTATTCCTGTCTCATACCCAGCGGGGTCATTTATACCGCTGCTCCGCTCCTTAAAGCGGTACCAGAAGGGGGGAAAATTGTTCCGGAATATATATCTGCCATACCGGGACTTTTCCGGCTCCGGAGTTGATAGCGGAACAATCCTCCGGATTATTTCTTTCTTTTTTTCAAGAATGGTCAGGTATTTTATTACACTTGTGGCAGGAATACCGATCAGGTGCCCTATGCTGCTTACGGTTGCATACTCATGTGCCAGAGACTGCAGCACTGAATTATAAACTGTATTTCCTTTTTCGGGAATGGAGTGAGTCAGGGTTTCTATTACAGGAGCGAGCGGACTGAACTGCATTCGCATCAGACTTCCGAGCACTGAATCAAATGATCTGCTCCAGAGCTTTTCCTGAGAAAGATAGTGATAAATACGGGGAAGCCCTCCAAAACAAATATAAACGTTTCTGAGCATGATGAAATCAGCTCTTTCATCCTCTGAAAGTGCATAACGGCAGACTTCGGTAAAACTGAGTTCACCAACTTTCACAACTCCGTGAAACAGATCATTCAACACACTAACACTTTTAAGCTGTCCCCCCTCCTGACGGCAGACGGGCAGCGTCACCCCAATCAGGTTAAGTTGGGAGTGTTGTGCATCCTTTTGCCAGAGTTTTTTCAGACGGGTTAAAATACCAGGGTTAATCTGTTCAAGATTGTGAATTTCGTCCAGCCCTGCACATAGAGGTTTGTTTTTTGATAGCTGAAACAGACAGGTAAAAAACTCATCCCAGCTTACCAGTTCGGGAATATAACCCTCGCCGTTCACATATTGCTTTAGTCTTGAAGAAATTTCTCTGAGCTGAAGATGTGAAGGAGTCTGAGTAATTTTAATGTAAATTCCCCCTCTGGACTCCAGAAACTTTGAAACAAGCGTAGTTTTCCCTGTGTGTTTATTCCCTTCAACCAGAATGAATTTCGATGAACCATTCCCGGAACCACACTTTTCTTCCAGATCCTGTATTTCGCTGACCCTGTGAAAATAATTCACCGGTTTCTCTCCCATTAACTATAAAAATGTTTACGTTTCCACCGCGCATTTCAACCCTCATATCCGCATGAAACGGATACCAAAAATCACCAAAGAAATACGAGCTGCTTATTTGATTGCAAAACTCTGATCATACCGGAAAATAAAACAGGAACCGCCAATCATCCCTTACCAATAATCTGTTCACAATAAACCTTCAGCTCTGACAGGAGGCCTGTAATTCCATGAAATTATTATACCCTAAAATCCCGAAAATCCGGTATAATAAATCAGATTGAATATTCATTTTCCGTTAATAATATAAATATTTTTATAATAATTAATAACAAAAATCGGTAAAAAATGCCCCGCGGTTTATCACTCCGCGGGGCGGCCTTTTTTATCAATTGCCGCATCAGTATGGATGACAGCAGATTGATCTGAATTTCTCCGTTATAATAAATCAGATGGTTACGCTTCCCGGGCACAGAAAATATACGCATCATCTTAAGTTAACCAAAGGAATTTCCTATTGATTTATTTTTATTAGAAGTTTCGGTATAATGAGTATCAAGAAGAAGGATTGATTGTCTCTTCAAAGCCCTGGTTTTATTAATCCTTATATTAACCGGTTTATTAACCCTTTTCTTAACCAACCCAGGATGATACTTCTAATGGCTGCGGTGTATATAAATCTCTGTGGTCACTCCGGTAGGTAAAACGCCCAATGAATTTTTTATATATACTGCATTTCAATTAGCCATATTGCTGAAGAAAAAATATTCAGACACCGGCAGACTATGTAAAAAAAACTGTGGAATTACGGATGACTTTAAGAGTAATAATTAATCAGCAATCATTACAAACTCCTGATGAACAACTGTTCTTTAAAACTACGATACCGGCGAAGCCGGGATTTCTTAATGCATCTGCGTCATAAAGAATAAATTCGTACTCTTCAACTCAGGAGAAATTTCAGCTAGGCAGATAGGCTGCAATCAAGATAATGTTAACAACCGAATCCGTATTTAAATAGATACTGGAAAAATGTACGGCCGAAGAACCTCCCCTTACCGCGTAAAAGTAATGAATAGTTTTATAATTTTAGAAGCTTCAGAGGTGAATTTCATTTTTCCCCAAATGGATATCCCAGAATGCAATTACAACAGCAGAACTGACTTGTAAAAGAAATCAAATAAGTTACTTCCCGCTCAATTTATCCATCGCATCTCTCCCCTCTTTTCCCTATATTTGAAATCTCAATTTTTTTGGGTAGCACTTGACGGGCGGGTACCCAACCCCGCCAGGGCCGGAAGGCAGCAACGGTCAGTATTCCGTCCGGGTAAGTGTCTACCCTTTTTTTATTCAAAAATCTTAGCGGGAATCATATATTCCAGCACTCCCCGCCCTTTTGCAGCCCTGGATGTGAATGAAATCCTGGCAATCATTGCCTTTTTGAATTCAACATGCAGATGCCCCAGAGAAGTCATATTCGAAACATGGTGAGACATATCCGGCTCATGCCCGAAGAGCATGACTGAATTAACTCCTGTCATATTAATCATTTCACAGACGCTGTCAGTATCCAGATTCCCGGCAAGAAGCCGGTCGAAGGTTATTTCCGCTTTCACCCCAAAAACGCTGTGGACAATCTCAGCCGTCTCTTTTGCCCGCAGCAGAGGGGAGGAGACAATCAGTTCCGGTACGGGTATAATTTTTTTCCAGTATTCAGCCGCCTTTTTAACCACCTTCCTGCCGTGGGGGGTGAGCCGGCGCTCAAAATCAGACACGGAATATCCTCCGGATTCAGCTTCTCCGTGCCTTATTAAATATACATTCATGAACAGTTCACTCCGAAAGAATTGATAATAGCTTCGTATATATCCTTGTGCTTTTCATAGGAAAATGCCGGCGCTTCAAAGATGATCAGGTAACGCTTGTCCGAGCAAAGCACCTCAAAAAACTGCATATGCAGCCTCTTAACCACCATCATTTCCGTCATACGGACGGGGAATGGCTTTTCTACCCGTATTTCAAGACTATGGCTCAGATGATTTTCCGCTGAGTCATCAATGGCAAGCTCTATCACAGAGAAACTTGCCGCCTGGCTGTCATTGATATACATCGTTCCTTGCTTGGGCTGCTTTATATAGGCAGTAATAAAGATATCCCTGCGGATCTTCCATCCCTCAGGCACAAATATCGAAAAACCCTTTGGCTGCTCAGGCGGTTTCTTAAAGAGCTTCGCTGAGTCCTCGGCTGACATCCACCCTGTTGAGCGGAGAGCCGTATTTTTATCATAAATCTGCCGGTCGCTAACCTTACCCTTGAACGTGTTAATCCGCTGTACTACCATCGAATCAAAATACCGGTATTTCCCCTGATAGGTTTCGGTGCCGGAATCATAGGTAAAGATTTCCCCCTCCGGAGTAAAATCGGAATTCGGCTCAGTACGGAATTTTGTGCTGATAGTTTTAAGCGAAATGGACTCTATATACTGCTCCCGTTCAACATTGTTTTCTTTATAATAGGTGAACGATCTGAAAGCCAGAGAATAGGTGGTATAATGATACGTATATAAATTAAGCCTACGGACAATAATGGTATCCTTTGTCCTGAAACTTTCCGTTACCCGGAAGTAGGGGATCGAATCAAGCTGACCGGTAAAAACCGAAAGATTGCCATTAAGCGATTTATCCATAAGATAGAGATGCCCCAGACTGTCATAAACCGCGAATCTGTTATATACCGGATTGGGGTTTTCGAGCAGGAGGTAATAGAACTTCAGACGGTTTTTGGCGGTGATGCTGTCCAGATAAAAGGTATTCCACTGCCCAGGAAGAGGAAGGGAGTAGTCAAAGAGCTCTCCAAGCCGGGCATTTACCGCTTCGTTTCCCGCGACAGCTGATTCAACAAGCTTAAACAGATCATTTCCCGTGAAGGGTTTTACATCCGATTCGGTGGTGCAGCCGCTGAAAGCAGCCACAGTTATAAAAATAAGGGCAGTTACGCCTAAACTCAGTTTGTTCAGCAAATCAGTGAAATTGTAAATAAACACAAAATAAAATATATCACTTTTTTGGCTTACTCTCCGGGAGGAAGTTCAGCCAACCCCGTTTCATCCGGCTGCTCTGATTCATCCTCAGCAAGCAGTTCAGGATGCTCATTATAATAGCGGACAATCAGGTTGGCCCTCTTTTCCCCGACAACCGGCGTAAGGGTATCCATTCCGGCAGTTCTTATTGCCCTGATGCTTCCAAAATGGGTGAGCAGTTTTGCGGCAACAACATCCCCGATTCCTTTAATTTCATTCAGTTCCGAGGTAAATGTTCTTTTGCTCCTGCGCTCACGATGGAAAGTGATTGCAAAACGGTGCGCTTCATCCCTGACCTGCTGCAGCAGTTTAAGCCCGGATGATACTTTGGGAATGTTTTCCGGTTCAGACTGTCCGGGGAAGAAAACCTCCTCAAGCCGCTTTGCAAGTCCGATAATTGCATAATTCTCATACCCCAGTTTGTTCAGTGCCTGCACAGCACTTGAAAGCTGCCCTTTGCCTCCGTCAACCATAATTAAATCCGGAAGTTTACCCCCTTCTTCTTTCAAACGTTTATACCGCCGGCTTATTACTTCAAACATACTAGCAAAATCATCAGGCTCCCCTTCAGTACTGCGGATTATAAATTTCCTGTAAAGACTTTTCTTTGGCTTACCGTCAGAAAAGACCACCATGCTCGCAACAGTGTCAGTCCCCTGAAGGTTAGAGATATCAAAACACTCAATCTTGCGTGGCAGATGTTTCAGCCGGAGATCCCGCTGTAACGCTTTGACCGGATAAGGAAGATTCCCCTCTTTCTTCATTCTCTGCAGCTGAATATCCTTGAGCTGCAGAAGAGCATTTTCTTTGCAGAGCTTAAGCAGCGAACTGAGATCTCCCCGCTTCGGATAATGAAATGTTACTTTTTTCTCAGCTTTTTTTCTGAGCCATTCAAGGATCAGTTCAGTCTCCGGCGGTTCTGCAGCAAGCAGTATTTCATCAGGTATCTCAACCATTTCTGCGTAAAACTGCTTTATCACCGATGCATAGATATCCGCTTCAGTGCTGTCATCACTTATGGAAAGACGCAGCTGTTTTTTACCTATCAGTTTACCGCCTCGGAGATTAAAGATGGTGCATGTTGCATCTTTCCCCTCAAATGCAACTCCTATTACATCCCTGTCCTCCTCATCGCTGCTGATGATTTTCTGCTTTTCTGAAATGGTTTCAAGTTTGTCTATTTTATCCCTGATCTCAGCAGCAAACTCAAACCGGAGATCTGCCGCTGCAGCATTCATTTCCTGCTTCAGTTCTTTTATCAGATCGGAAGTCTTGCCTGAGAGGAGCTTGCCAACCTGATCTGCCATCTTTTTATAATCAGCAGATGAGATTAGTCCTTCGCAGGGACCGTCGCACTTCTTGATATGATAATCCAGACAAACCTTAAACTTCTTTTTTTCTATGCTCTGTTCATCTATCTGAAGCCTGCAGCTCCGTATCCTGAACACCTGAGTTATCATCCTTAGTGCCGAACGCATCGCACGGACTTCCGTATACGGTCCGTAATACCTGGATCCGTCGCGGATTATCCGGCGGGTGGGAAATATCCTCGGAAATAGTTCGTTGGTAATGCGTATATACGGGAATGATTTGTCATCCTTCAGCAGGATGTTATAGCGGGGCTTATACTGCTTTATGAAATTGTTTTCAAGGACCAGCGCCTCAATTTCAGAATCAGTGATCACTAACTGCAGATCGTGAATTTTCTTCACCATCAGCCCGATCCTCACGGAGTGATCCCCCTTCTGGAAATAGGAGCGTACCCGGTTCTTAAGGTTTTTCGCCTTGCCTATATAAAGGTACTTGCCTGCCTCGTCAAAAAACTGATAGACACCCGGGTTATCAGGAAGATTCTCAAGCTTTGTCTGAAGATCCGGATGCATGCCCGCCGGCTGTTTTACCTGAATACGTAGTTCTTGGGTATAACCACAATTCCGGATTCGGACACAGTAAATTTCTTCCGGTCTTCTACCGGATCAAAACCAATTTCGGTTCCTTCCGGAATCACTACATTCTTATCAATGATGGCACGGCGTATTTTAACACGGCGGCCAATATTGCAGCTGTTCATGATGATGGAATCGGTTATATATGAGTAGGAGTTCACTCTCACATTGGCACCAATAATTGAGCGCTCAACCAGACCGCCTGATACAACAGTTCCGTCGCACAGCATCGAGTTGAGTGTACGGCCTATTCTGTCTCCTTCGTGTGACACGGTTTTTGCCGGAGGATACTGATTCTGATACGTGCGTATCGGCCAGTCATAATCATACAAGTTGAATTCTGGAACAACCGATATCAGATCCATGGTGGCATCATAATAGGATTCAATGGTCCCGATATCCTTCCAGTAGGGCTTCGTCTTCTTGTTTTCATCCACGAAGTTATAGGCATACACATCCATGCCGTTTTTAATCATGTATGGGATTACATCCTGGCCAAAATCATGATTCTTGATTTTCTTGGATACCATATCGTTCAGCACGTCCCTCAGTACACTAGTGTTAAAGATATATATGCCCATATTCACCAGAGACTGCCCCGGGTTGTTCGGATCTTCGGGGGGATTTTCCGGTTTCTCAATAAACTCACTTACCTTATTATTAGGATCAATGCCTACAATGCCGAACCGGCTGGCTTCATCCACGGGAACATTTATACTTGCAAGGGAAAGATCAGCCTTGCGGTCAATATGGTTCTGCAGCATTTTCAGATAGTCCATTTTGTATATATGGTCACCGCTGAGGAGCAGGACCCATTTACACTTCCGGTCAGATGAAAAGAGGTTCATGTTCTGGTAAATTGCGTTCGCGGTGCCGAGATACCAGTCACCGTTGATTTTTCTCTGCGGTGGTACGGTAAAGACAAATTCACCCAGTTCCGGGTTAAAAATGCTCCAGGCCTCATAGATATGCTGATTAAGTGAGTCTGACTTATACTGAACCAGGATATAAATCCTCCTCAGTCCGGAGTTCAGACAATTGGAAAGGGCGAAGTCAATGATGCGGTATTTGCCGCCGAACGGCACGGCCGGCTTACTTCTGTAGGCGGTTAACGGATAAAGCCTTTCCCCCTGCCCTCCGGCAAGGATCATGGTAATAGTGTCTCTGAGGATCGCGGAACCTGGAAATATCATACTGTAACTCCGGAATTTAGTCCTAATTTGCCTGAAGATGCTTTATGCAAATTAACATAAAAATATTGTGAAAATGAAGCATTTACTGCTGTTTAGTACGCTTATTTTAAGAAAAAGTTCTATACTGATGATTAATTATCCGGTCTGCCTGACTTGCAGCCGCAGTTGAAGATTATATCCCTTCACGCCGGATTTTAACTGTACCATATCCGGTTTCTCCTATGTTAAATTACTGTTATTGCTTCATCTTCAGGGGTGTAAGCCGGGGTTTTCAATAGATTCTGAGCCCTTTTTTTCGTAAATTTGTGTTTTAAATTTTTTTTCGTGCGATGCAGATAGGTATAGTAGGACTCCAAAACAGCGGAAAGACCACCCTTTTTCAGACACTAACCGGACAGGTAACCGATACGCCGAAGGCAGACGGCTCAAGAGGCGTAGTTCGCGTCCCTGATAAACGGCTTGATCTCCTGACGGAGATGTTTAATCCCCAGAAAAAAGTGAACGCTATTCTTGAGTTCATTGACATCCCCGGTCTTCAGGTTGCAGATACCGGAAAAGTGAAGATCACTTCCGACTTCCTGAATAAAGTAAAGAATAACGATGCACTGCTTCATGTGGTGCGCCAGTTTCAGAATGACGCGGTTCCTCATCCGGAAGACTCTATTGACCCGGTCAGGGATATCGAATTCCTTGAAACTGAATTTCTTCTGAATGACATGGCGATGATAGAAAACCGCCTCCAGAAAATTGAGAAGGATGTTCAGAAATCAAAAAGCGATCAGCTTGTCCGTGAGCTTCCGGTCTTCAAAAAACTGATGGATCATATCTCCAATGAAGTGCCTCTCCGCCTTCTTGAACTGGATGAGAATGAAAGGAAAGTAATCTCAGGGTATCAGTTTCTTACCATTAAGCCATTAATCATCGGACTAAACCTTGATGAAAACTCCAAAGACAAAGCCGATGAACTGGTTGCATCAATAAACACCCGGTTCGAAAAATCCCAGTTGATTGTTATCCCCTTCTTCGCCCAGTTTGAACTTGAACTGGCAAATTTATCTGAAGAAGAAGCTTCCGTATTCATGGAAGATATGGGCATTACCGAGTCAGCGCTTTCCAGAATCATCCGCCGTTCTTATGAACTGCTGGGGCTGCAGTCATTCTTTACCGTGGGTGAGGATGAGTGCCGTGCCTGGACCATTAAGGTAAACGACACCGCGCAGGATGCGGCAGGAGTTATCCATACAGATTTTTACGCAAAGTTTATCCGCGCGGAAGTGGTTCATTATGAAGACCTTCTTAAATTCCAGACTTTCGCAAAATGCAAGGAGGCCGGAGTCTGGCGCCTTGAAGGCAAAGAATACATTGTAAAGGATGGAGACATCCTCAATATCCGTCACAGCGGCTGATAAACGCATACAGCACCGATGAAAAGATCCCGGCATATATATACAAAGATTTAATTAGAAACGAAGAAAGCTCAGAGTGAGTCATAAAAACAAGATAAGAAACATTGCAATCATCGCCCACGTTGACCATGGCAAAACCACACTGGTTGACCATATCCTTAAACAGACCGGCGCCTTCAGGGAAAACCAGCAGGTTGAAAAAAGGATTATGGATTCAAACGATATTGAAAAGGAACGCGGAATTACCATCCTTGCCAAAAACCTCAGTGTGCATTATAAAGATTTTAAAATTAACATAGTTGATACCCCGGGACACGCAGATTTTGGCGGTGAGGTAGAGCGTACCCTCAAAATGGTTGACGGTGTTCTGCTTCTGGTTGATGCTGCAGAAGGCCCGCTGCCTCAGACAAAATTTGTGTTAAAGAAATCACTCGATCTTGGTCTCAAGCCGATTGTGGTCATTAATAAAATTGACCGTCATGATGCCCGCCCTGATGAAGTTCTGAATGAAGTTTTTGACCTTTTCGTTTCACTTGGCGCTAATGATGAGCAGCTAGATTTCCCCTTTGTCTATGCCATTGCGAAACAGGGCATTGCAAAACTTAACCTGACTGATCCGTCAGAGAATCTTATTCCCTTGCTTGATATCATCCTTGAAAAGATTCCTGCTCCTCTGGTTGAGGAATCCGAACCATTCAGAATGCTTATTTCGGCAATTGATTATAATGATTATCTGGGAAGAATCGGTATCGGAAAACTTCACTATGGCAAAGTGAAAGTTGGTGATGACACAATTCTGATACCTCGGGAAGGCAGCCAGCAAAAAGTGCGGATTACCAAACTTTATGTATATGATAACATTAAGCGCGTGGAAACCACTGAAGCATTTGCGGGCGATATCGTTGCAGTAGCAGGTATGGAAGATATTGATATCGGTGATACCCTTGCCAGTCCCCTTAAACCAGAGGCGCTTCCCTCTGTTGCCATCGAAGAGCCGCGTATATCAATGAATTTTATTGTAAATAACTCCCCTTTTGCAGGACAGGAGGGTAAATTCGTTACGACACGTAATCTCGGCGAACGTCTTTCAAAAGAACTAAAAACTAACGTCGGGCTTCGTGTGGAAATTACCGAATCTGCCGATGTCTTTAAAGTAAGCGGAAGAGGTGAACTGCACCTCGGTATCCTGCTTGAGAATATGCGCCGTGAAGGATTCGAGCTGATGGTGAGCAAACCGGAAGTTATCCTCAAGAAAATCAGTGATGTGATCTGCGAACCGGTTGAACATGTGATTATTGACGTGCCGGAAGAGTTTGTTGGAATCGTTATAGAAAAACTCGGAAAGCGAAAAGGGGAAATGAAGAACATGATTACATTGCAGGATAATACCAGAATCGAATTTGTGGTTCCTGCCCGCGGACTTATCGGATACCGTTCGGAATTTATGACTGATACACGCGGTACCGGAATTTTGCATCACAATTTCCATGGCTATGAGCCCTTCAGAGGAGAAATTCAGCAGCGCCTGCGCGGAGCACTGGTCAGCCAGGAAGAAGGTATTGCTTCTGCTTATGCAATGTTTAAATTGCAGGAGCGGACAGTATTTTTTATTGAACCGGGCATCCGGGTATATGAAGGAATGGTCATCGGAGAAAACAGCCGTGAAAACGATATGAAGGTAAATGTCTGCAAAACCAAGCAGCTTACCAATATGCGTGCATCCGGTGCTGATGAGGCAATCCGCATTGAACCGCCGCGCCAGTTAACCCTTGAACAGGCAATTGAGTGGATTACCGATGATGAATTCGTTGAGATTACTCCGCAGAATATAAGAATCAGGAAACGCTATCTGACTGAGATGGACAAGAAAAATGCCAGACTCAGCCAGAAACGTGCTGAAGAACTTCAGCAGTTATAAAATAAATTTCACGTAACCGTATATACAAAAAGGAAAACGCCGTGATTTCGAAAAGAGCCAGTAAAATCCAGGTATCACCCACCATGAAAGTTGCCGGCAAGGCAAAAGAACTGAAGGCACAGGGTATTGACGTTATTGACCTGAGTCTTGGTGAACCTGACTTCCCAACACCGCAGAATGTGAAAGATGCTGCCGTGCGGGGACTGGCTGAGGGGCATACAAGGTATACTCTTAATCCCGGCACTATGGAACTTCGTAAAGCCATCAGCACCAAACTGAAAAATGAAAACGGGCTGGATTATGATCCTTCTGAAATCATTGTTTCAAGCGGCTGCAAACAGAGTATCTTTAATGCAGTAATGGCAACAGTTAACGAAGGTGATGAGGTAATCATTCCCGCCCCATATTGGGTCTCTTATCCTGACATGGTATCCTTGTCAGGCGGGGTATGTGTCTTCCCTCAGACCAAAGAAGAAAACGGATTCCGCATTACTGCTGAAGAACTTGAAGCGGTGATAACCCCAAAAACCAGAATGCTCATACTCTGTAATCCTTCCAACCCGACCGGAGGATCGTTTGATGAGAAATGGCTGAAATCAATCGCTGATGTGGTGAAAAAACATAACTTCTATGTCCTCTCCGATGAAATCTACGAAAAGCTGGTGTTTGATGACTTTAAATTTGTCAGTTTCCCGGCTGTGGCTCCTGACCTGAAGTCACAGATTATACTGGTCAACGGAGTCTCAAAATCCTACGCAATGACCGGCTGGAGAATAGGATATACCGCGGGACCCAAAGAAGTGATTCAGGCAATGGATAAAATCCAGAGCAACAGCACATCAGGTCCTTCCGCAATCAGCCAGTATGCTACCATAGAAGCGCTGCTCGGTGACCAGTCCGAAGTTGAAAAGATGCGTGTCGAGTTTGAGAAGAGAAGAAATTATCTCTACGATGAAATAACCAAAATCCCCGGATTTACCTGCTACAAACCCGAAGGAGCTTTTTACCTCTTTCCGGGAATAAAGTCTTTCTTTGGAAAATCTTTTAACGGCAAAGTGATTAAGGACTCCATGGATTTCTCCATGTTCCTCCTTGAAGAAGCCCGCATTGCGGCGGTAGCCGGCTCCCCGTTCGGTTCAGACGGATATATACGCTTTTCCTATGCCACCTCTATGGCACAGCTTGAAGATGCCGTCAGAAGAATCAAAGCCGCAGTCGCAAAATTGGTATAGGAATTATCAGGCTTGAAGTAAGAATTTCATTTACCCCGATCGGGCATGAATTCCAAATAACCTGAACTTCAATTCATATGCAGTTAAGCGGTGACCCGTTAATTGAAACACAATGAAATGAACATATGAACTGTGTTGCAGCGTTCTTTTAAGACAGAACCAGCAACAAATGATTCAAAAAGCCGCGGATTTGCAGGTTATTATTTACATCACCAAAAGAACTCATTTTTGAGTAACAATGCGGTTACCTGTCTATAGGAAGCCAAAAAAAATGATTAGCCGCATCGCTGCCTCATATTAAACCACTGATCCGCAATTCTTTTTATCTCCCCCTGTATTACAAACTACAACCTCCTACCTGCTCTTTGCTTTCAGCGCCTCTGCCACCACCGGAGGCACAAACTCTGCCACATCAGCGTTAAACTGCGCGAGCGACCGGATGATGGATGAATTCAGATAGGTATATTTTTCATGCGGCATCAGGAAGACGGTGGTGATATCCTCCGCAAGTTTCCGGTTCATCAGCGCCATCTGGAATTCATATTCAAAATCACTCACTGCCCTGAGTCCACGGATGATGGCAACGGCTCCGGTATTACGGGCAAGATCGACCACCAGACCGGTGAAAGAATCTACCTCAATATTTCCGATCTCTTTTACACTCTCTCGCAGAAAATGCATCCGCTCTTCAATACTGAACATCGGATTTTTTGAAGGATTAATCGCCACTGTCACTCTCACACCGTCAAAGAGCATACAGGCACGCTTAATAATGTCTATATGCCCCATGGTTACCGGGTCAAATGTTCCGGGATATAATGCAATTCTTTTTTTACTCATGATTGTTATCTCGCTGCTATTCCTGTTGCGTATGAACCAAGATCAAGAACTCTGACCACCTCATTTGTAGCTGTTTCTATGATTCCAAGATTTGACGGCTGATTGCGTCCTTTAACTGCGTACCTCGGCTTATAGGCGTTCATCTCATTACAGCTGGTCACAAAAAGATATTTCCCGTCCGCGCTGAGTGCGGAACCATACAGCATGCTGAAATTCGGATAGGTTATATACTGTGACACAGACCAGTCTGTTCCGCTGAAGTTTATAACTGCAATCTGAGCTGAGTGCATCAGATTTACATATAGCCGGCTTCCGTTTGGCATAATGGATATCTGCATCGGGTGGGAGTTAAACTGTATATCCTTCAGAAGACTACCAGTACCAGCATCATAAACAAGAAGTTTGTCAGATTTCCGGCAAGAGACATACAGATACTTATCATCCGGCGAAACATAGATATGCATCGGTTCATGGACCGTTGCCGTTCCGGAAGACATCACAATGTCATCAATTACCGGATCACCCGTTGCAGTGTTCAGAACCGTTATCCTGTCCTTTGTCATGTTTGCTACATACAGTTTAGTGGCATCAGAATTAAGTGCAATGCCGTGCGGTATGCCTGAAACCGGTATGGCAAGTTCATTAACAAGTTGCATGGTTGCAGTATTAATAACGTAAATGCTGTTATAAGAACCCGAAGCGGTTGATGATTTTGATACAAATGCTTTCGATCCGTCAGAAGAAAGTTCAACCATTCCGGGGACATCCAGCCCGGTCAGTTCCGCAGCAACTGAATTATCCGCAATACGGTATTTAACCAGTTTACCGGCCCGGATCTGCGTTACGTAATAATAATCGCCGAAAACTTTGACGTTATGCGGAGCAATCTGCGTTCCGGATCCCAGTTCAACAACACGGGAGATCATTTTTTTATCACCATCAATAACATAAATCTGATTGCTCCCCTGGCTGCATATATACGCCCTGACCGAAGGATTTGAAAACGGCACCTCCCGGTGATGATTCCTCGCACCGTTCAGTATCCAGTTGCGCACAGTCTGAATCTGTGTTTCAGAGAGGGGGTTCTTGTTATAGGGCATGTGCCTTGTAGAATCAGCAACATTGCCGGTAATCAGACGGTAAACCAGACTCTCCTCAGGGCTGAACGGCACCACCGCTTCACCGCCATAAACCCCCTCACCCTGATATATACCAAGCCGCTTTCCGTGGCCGTGCCCCCCGCCGGAGGTTGTATCCCTCCCCTGAGAACCGGCAATCATTTTATCATAAGTCTCAAACGATATCCCCCCCTGTGGTGAAGCCCCCGCGTGGCACCCGCTTAAGGCACAGTTTGTTACAAAAACTTCAGCAACCGCCCGGCTCTCAAATCCGTTATTGTTTGCATCAATCGGGTCTGAATTGTGACCATGATCTTCAGAACAGCCGCTGCTTATCAGAGCTGTAATGAGTAATATGTACAGGAATATATATCTATGGTTTTTCATCAATTTTTTAATCATTGCTGGTTAAATAAGTAATAATAGCTTCGCAGAATTTAGGCAGATCATCAGGCCTGCGGGAGGAAATCATATTCCTATCAACCACAACCGGTGCGTCTATCCATTCCGCCCCGGCATTAATTAGATCATCCTTGATTCCCGGAGTTGAGGTACAGCGGAATCCTTTCATGATTTTGGCTGAAATAGGTATCCAGCCCGCATGACAGATGTGCGCCACCAGTTTACCCTGACTGAACATTTCATAGGTGACCTGCAGAATCCTGGGATCGCGGCGAAGTTTGTCAGGAGCAAATCCTCCGGGGATTATCAGGGCATCAAAATCATGAGAATTCAGCTTGCTGATCGCGATATCTGCCTTGCAGGGATAACCATGTTTACCGCTATATACCTTTGAAACATCAGGGCCTGCTACTGAAACTTTTGCCCCGGCTTCCTCCATACGCAGTTTAGGATACCACAATTCCAGATCCTCATACACATCATCTACAAACATCAGAATCTTCATTTCCGATATATTTTTCATTTTCGCTCCTCATAAACTATTTCGGGTTTTCTCATTCGCGTCATTGTACCATCGCTTATCCGGCCATACGGTACTCTTAAACAAGAAATATTTATCAGATTTAATTTAAGAAAATCTTATTTTACTGTTTGTTTCAAATTTTAGTGAATATTATTGACCAGGAATCATACAAAGAAAACCCTCAGCATTATTTCGGCTGCCGCAGTCTCTGTATTTATGTACTATTTCCTTCCGGAGGGGAACGAAGGGCAGCACATAAATGCAATGGGGGCAGTTGCCTCTCTGATGGCTATTCTCTGGATTACTGAAGCACTCCCACTGGCAGTCACCTCCCTTTTTCCAGTAGTGCTCTTTCCCATTTTCGGTATCGACAGCGGCGATAAAACCGCAGAATCCTATATCAACTCAACCATCTTCCTCTATCTTGGCGGCTTCATGATAGCACTTGCCATGGAGCGATGGAATCTTCACCGGCGTATAGCCCTCAGCATCATCTCTGTTGTTGGATCAAAACCAAGCGGTCTGATACTTGGTTTCATGCTTGCCACTGCATTCCTTTCCATGTGGATGTCCAATACGGCGACAGCCGTTATGATGCTGCCAATAGGACTTTCCATCATCAGCAAACAGGAGGAGTTAACCGGCGGGGATAATACAAAAGCCTTTGCTCTCCCTTTATTGCTGGGAATTGCTTACTCCGCATCTATCGGAGGAACGGCGACCCTGATCGGAACTCCCCCAAATATCTCCTTTACGAGAATTCTTTCGATTATCTTTCCTGAAGCGCCCGAGGTTAATTTTGGCAACTGGTTTCTTCTTGCGTTTCCGATTGCTGTTATTCTGCTGACATTTACCTGGTTTATGCTGACAAGAATTCTCTTCAAAGTCGGGAGATCAGCCACAATCGGAAAATCACAGATTAAAGAGGAATTGCATAAACTCGGCCGGGCTGCTTTTGAAGAAAAAGCGGTTGGAATAGTATTCTTGGCAACCGCAATCTTATGGATGACCCGTGCAGATCTTAATCTCGGCTTCTTCATCCTGCCGGGGTGGTCTGGTATCTTTCCGAAATCTGCCTTTTTTAATGACGGCACGGTTGCAATATTTACCGCACTGCTTCTCTTTATCATTCCGGCCCGTAACAATGGGGAAAGGATTCTCGGAGGGGATGTATTCCGTAAAGTTCCCTGGGATATTATTCTGCTTTTCGGCGGCGGATTTGCACTCGCAAAAGGATTTGTTATTTCCGGATTATCAACCCATATCGGCAGCCAGTTAAGCGGTATCGGAGGGCTTCATCCACTTCTGATTACTTTTGTAATTGCTGTGGCAATTTCCATGCTAACAGAACTTACCTCAAATACGGCAACTACCGAAATGGTTCTCCCCATACTGGCAGCTTTCTCCGTTGCGGCAGGAATTAATCCCCTTCTTCTGATGATTACAGGAACTCTTTCAGCATCAATGGCTTTTATGCTTCCGGCAGCTACTCCGCCAAATTCAGTCATTTTTGGCTCAGGCAGGGTGACAATCCCGGAAATGGCAAAAGCGGGGGCATTTTTGAACCTTTTTGCTTCGCTGTTAATTACTATCTTTGTATACTTTCTTGGAATCATCATCTTTGACATCGATCTCAGTACCTTACCGGGCTGGGCTTTGCCAAAATAGCAATTGATGATCATTTACTCCGTCACAACAGAGGTGCCCGCTGCTTTAGCGCAGCAGTGGACGGAATGGATGAAGCGTGTGCTAATACCTCAGATTCTGCAGACCGGGTGTTTTCTTTCCGCCCGGCTAATGAGAGAAATTGCAGACTCAGGTTCTGCTGATATGAAATACCGGGCTGATTATGTCTGCCCTGATGAGACAGTTCTGCAAAGGTATTTCAGCAGTTATGCCCCTGCTCTCAGAGATGATTTTAAAAGGAATTTTCCCGAAATAACAAAAGTACAAAGAACTATTTTACAACAAGTGTATACGGAGGATTGTTGAAGTTTCCCGGCATTATTCTTTTGATGTTATTCACCCTTTCAGGCCTGGCATCCGCCAGTTCCTCAAAACTGGATCATACCACAAGGGATTATGACCAGATTCACATCACCCTTCGCCTCTCATTTGATTTTGAAAAAAAACAGGTGAACGGAAAGTCTGAATTTACCTTCACGCCTCTTAAGAATAATTTTTCTCTTCTCCGCCTTCACAGTAAAACCACTGACGTCCGTTCTGTTACGCTCGGTAAAAAAAAGCTTACTTTTTCGTCAGACGGTGAAATTCTTAGCATAACCCTTGACAAAAAATACAGCACTCAGGATACGCTCACCCTTGCAATTGAGTATATATCACTCCCGGAGAGAGGCATGTATTTTTTCTCCCCTACGGCAGAATTCCACACCATGCCCTATCAGATCTGGACTCAGGGACAGTCCAACAACAACCGTTTCTGGTATCCGGCTTATGATCTCCCCGATGACAAACTGACTTCAGAAATCTTTCTGACTGTTCCGCAGAATTTCAGAACCAGTTCCAACGGTATTCTGCAGGATACGGTAAAAGATAATAATGGCAGCATGACCTGGCACTGGAAAATGGACAAACCTTACTCCAACTATCTCACTTCAGTGATTGTCGGGGAGTATTCAGTCATCACGGAAGAATTGGAAAATACCCGTCTGGAACATTTTTTCCCTCCGGACTGGGATCAGGATAACGCCTCTTATATATATGGCAGGACCGCACATATGCTCCGCTTTTACAACCGCCTGCTGCTTCCTTATCCCTACAAGCGTTATGCGCAGATACCCGTGCAGGACTTCGAGTGGGGAGGGATGGAAAATATCACCGCTACAACTCTCAACAGAAGAATTAATCATGATAACTGCGTTAAACCAAACTATTCCGCGGACGGCCTGATTGCGCATGAACTGGTGCATCAGTGGTTCGGAGATCTGGTAACCTGCCGCGACTGGAATCATATCTGGCTGAATGAGGGCTTTGCCACCTACTACACAACACTCTGGGAAGAAGAGTATTTCGGTTATGATGGATATATTGCCTCCCACATTGGCAATCAGCGTGATTATATTAACCAGTGGCTCGGCAACATTAAAACCGCCGATGACAGCACAAAAAAAGCAAAAATTCCCGTCGATCTGAACGGAGGTGTTGCGTATGATAAGGGAGCTTCTGTGCTGAATATGATCCGTTATGAACTCGGCAGGGATGAATATAATAAAGCCGTTGCTGATTATACACAGAAATACCGTGACGGCTCAGTGGTGAGTGATCAGTTCAAGGATGCACTCCCGGAAGTTTCTCATGTTGACTGGGACAAATTCTTTGATCAGTGGGTCTATGGCAGCGGTTATCCGGAACTGAATATCAGCTATACCTATAATGAAACAACAGGCAAGATCAGCATTAAGGTGAATCAGACCCCTTCGTTTGGTTCCTCTGAGCAATTCTTTGTGATGAACCTCCCTGGCGAAGTTCTCACCGCTGAAGGTTCATTTCCATTTACCCTGAATATAAAAGGGGCTTCTGCCTCATTTGAAATCCCTTCAAAACTGAAACCGGATGCGGTAACATTTAATTCACATTCCGCAATACTGTGCACGTATGAAGTATCCTATAGTTTTGATGAACTGGTATATATCCTCCTTTATTCCGATGATGCCTCTGCCCGCCTTTATGCAGCATCGCAACTGCACAAATTTGATAACAGGGGCACAGCGTCCCTTGCTTACGCCCTTAAAAATGAGACAAATTTTCTCGTAAAGAAAGAAATTGTTCTCTCACTGGATAAAATTAACAATATCTACTCCCTCAGGGCTCTCTATTCCGGACTAGATGACCTGGACGGCAGAGTGAGAGAAGCGGCAGCAAAAGCCATCGGTGCATTTGGTGCAGTAATGACTCCTGCAGATGCGCGGGAGGAAGTTCAGCGACTGCTGAAAAACAAGCTCAGCACTGAATGTAATCACTATGTTCTTGGAGGCCTTCTGGAAACTTACGGCAAACTGAAATTTGACGACAATTACCAGATTCTGAAAAGTTACGCACTTAATGTTTCCCATCTGGACGCAGTCCGTTCAGGTGTATTCCGCGGTCTGGCCGGTTATGAGCAGGATGAGCTCTTTGATATCGCCGTAAAAGCGCTCGATTACAATATAGCTACAGGAGATATGCATCTTGGTGATATTACAGTTCTGGACTGGGCTTCCAGGCATTATCAAAAGCATCCTGAAAAAGTGAAACGCATCATATCTGAAGGGCTGAAAAATCCTTATTTTCGCACAAGGATAAAAGCCGCAAATGTAGCAGCGGAGCTTGGTATAACCGCAATGGCGGATGAGATCAGTTCCCTGCTGGCTAATGAAAGAAGAATCGTCGTAAAAGAGCCGGTCGGAAAAGCTCTTGAGAAACTTAGAAATAGTAAAAAATAAGTATCATGTTCAGAAAGTTCAGCACAATCATTGCTCTGGCTGCCCTGCTCCTGGCAGGATGCAGAGAGGGAATTATTCCCCCGGGCGATAACGTGGGTATGCTGAATACACCGGTTAAGGACAACTATTACCGGTCGTATTCCCTCCGCGTTGATGCTGCAAACCTGAACCTGAACGTTTCTGACAGCGTCTGGCTTAACTCATCAATGACGATACTTAACATAAGCAACTCAAATTATATACGGGGAACGCTTACCGTGAATCTCTATAACCCTTTCGGGTCACTTCAGTATACTGAGATTCTTGATAATAACCGTGCAACAGTGAGGCGGGTTATTGACAATGCAAATATTGACCGGATTGAAATGCAGTTCAGGAACTTTACCGGAAATGTAAATATCAAATTAATGGCAGCAAACTGATTATGAAAAACCTTCTCATTATTGTTACGATTTTATTAACCCAGACGATTCTGCACGCTCAGGCATCGCTCTATTTTCCTTCAGCCCCAGGGCAAAAATGGTATTTCAAAACCACACCGGTTGATACTCTGAACAATCCCCAGGATTCTCTTTCAACATACAGGATTGATTCCTTTGCAGTGGCATCAACCCATCAGGGGCTGGCTGCTAATGTGGTACTCAGCAAAAACGGCTTGTTTGAGACTGTCCCCTTTCAGCCCTATACTGACACAAGTTATATCAATCTTGACGGCAATAACGGAAGAACATATATATCATTTTCAGGGCTCACTTCTTTGCTCGGAGCTATTGACACCACCGGTATCGATTCAATCCTGGGAACCGGAATCGGTTCACTTCTCAGCCGGCTTGCTTCCTTTGACGGATGGTATAATGCCTACCGGTTTAATAATACGGTGAACTCCACCTACACCTATTTTCAGTATGATACAACCATAACCATTGATACCATTACCCTTCCGATGCGGTTTGAACTGCGCGGAAGAAGAATTGCAGACGCTCAGCTGGTTACCGAAATCGGCACCTTCCAGACCAAGCGTTTTGTTAACTCCTTTGTGCTTAGTTACCTGCTCGGAGTTCCCCCGTTTGTGCTTCCTGTTGGTATTCTTACCATAAGAGACAGTATCTGGTTTGCTCCGGAAAAATGGATTGTACAGTCTCATATCCCGACATCTGGCATTGATCTTTCAATTTTTAATCTGCCGTCTTTTACACTTCCCGGAGTAAAAATTACTTCAATCCCGGAGATTATCGTAACGGGAGTTGAGGAGCATACCGGAGACAAACCTTCAGGATTTGAACTTCTGCAAAATTTCCCTAATCCGTTCAATCCGGAGACCACCGTACGCTTCACTCTGAGCCGTGCCGGCAGTTATTCTCTCCGGCTCTTTTCATCCTCAGGTGAATATATATCCGATATCGGTCAGAGGATCTATGCGCAGGGCACTCATCAGGAAGTTATACGGCTTCAGGGTCTGGCTTCCGGCATATATATACTCCGGCTTGAGGGAGAAGGCTACAGAGCCTCACTCAAACTGACGTTGATGAAATAATGAGTCTCCTTTTCCCGGGAAATACCGGTGAAATTAGTTAAGAACTGGAAATAAAAAAACTGAATAATTCTTCTTCAGGTTTCCCCCCTGTTTTAGTATTTTTGGGGCTTGAATTTTTGTGGATATGAAGAAGGAAAGATGAAACCTAATAAAAAGATCACCAGGATAGGTATTTTAACCGGAGGCGGTGACTGCCCCGGACTTAACGCAGTAATCAGAGGGGTAACAAAATCAGCGCTGGATAACGGCATCACGGTTATCGGAATCATTGACGGTTTTGAAGGTCTTGTTGAGGGAAAAGCGCGGGAACTGAGCAACTCAGACGTATCCGGAATTCTCGCTATCGGCGGTACTATTCTCGGTTCTTCGAACAAGGGCGACCCGTTTCACTGGCCAATAGCTGACTCCAACGGAGTCATTTCCATCCATGACCGCTCGGAAGCAGCCGTAAAACATTATCATGCGTGGAAACTTGACTGCCTGATAGGAATAGGCGGAGATGGTACTATGCACATCTGTAATAAGCTCAGCAAAATGGGGCTGAATATCGTGGGAGTCCCAAAAACGATTGATAACGACCTTGAAGCAACCGACCTCACGTTCGGTCATGATTCGGCTGTGTATGTTGTATCTATGGCGCTTGACCGGCTTCATACCACTGCCTCCTCTCACCACAGAGTAATCGTGGTGGAAGTGATGGGGAGATACGCAGGCTGGATAGCCCTGAATGGAGGACTTGCCGGCGGTGCGGATATTATTCTGATTCCTGAAATTCCTTTCACTTACGAAAAGATTTATCAGAAAATAAAAGAGCGTGAACTATCCGGAAAGCGTTTTTCACTGGTCTGCGTTGCAGAAGGAGCCCGGGAAAAGGATGGCGCCATGGTACTCAAGGGCACGGATATCAGAAGACACGATCCCAAACAGCTCGGCGGCATCGGTGAAGTAGTTGCTCAAAAAATAGAAGAAAACACCGGTCGTGAAACAAGGGTAACCATTTTGGGACATACCCAGCGCGGAGGAAGCCCAACTCCCTACGACCGTATTCTTTCAACCAAGTTCGGCGCATATGCTATTCAGCTGGCACTCAAAAAGAAGTTCGGAAGAATGGTCGCTCTCAAAGGAAATGAGATCAAAAACGTTCTCATTGAGGATGCTATCTCCCGTCAGAAGCTGGTTCAGCCGGACTCCCAAACGCTCCTTACCGCCCGGCAAATCGGTATCGGATTCGGAGATTAATCACGGTTTTTATCAAAATTTAACTTTTTTGTTGTGTGAAAAATAAAAAAGCTGTAAATTTTGGTTCTGTATGAGAAAATTCTCTGACACGCTCTTATTAAATTTGTTTTTCTACGGGGTCGTAGTTCAGTTGGTTAGAACGCCTGCCTGTCACGCAGGAGGTCGCGAGTTCGAGTCTCGTCGGCCCCGCTTAACGGATCCGATAAGATTTTTCATTACTTCACGGTCACCTTTCACACAGGAGGTTGTCCCGAAGTTTCGGGAAGTCTGGTCGGCCCCGGAAAATGGAAATCCTTCAACGGATTTTCTTTCATAAAAGCAGCTACAGTTGCGGCTTTAATTTTTTCCTTCCCGGATAATTAATAGACCTTTTTGATGCATTCCCTGCTTACGGAATCTTCACATACTACTTCTGACTTTTATTTCCAAATACTGTTTTTTAGCGAAGTTCTCTTTAATCTAAACTTTTGCTGAATGTAATCTCAATCACTTAATCTAAAAGGATCTATTATCATGAATATTTTTGTCGGAAATTTAGCAAAAGACGTGACCGAAGAGGATTTACAGAATCTCTTCACCGAATTCGGTGCTGTCAGAAGTGTTAAAGTTATCAAGGACATGTTCTCTGGCGAATCAAAAGGTTTCGGCTTTGTTGAAATGCCGGGTCTTGCTGAAGCTCAGAAGGCTATGAACAGCTTGAACACCAAAGACGTTAAAGGCAAGAAACTTGTTGTTAACGAAGCACGTCCGAAGACCAACGACCGTAAGGGCGGCGGTGGCGGCGGAAACCGTGGCGGTTACGGCGGCGGTCGTGGCGGAAGCGGCGGCGGAAACCGTGGCTTCGGCAATCGCTGGTAAGCTGTTTTAACAGACGTTATTTCAAAAGCCCGCTCAGTAATGGACGGGCTTTTTTTATTTAACAATGTGGTATTTATATATATTATATTTTAAAGCACCTAATCGATTTTACATTGATTATGCCAGTGTTGTAATCATGTATTCATAACCAACCTGGTACATAAATTCCTCCAAATATGTGTATCATTGCTAAATTCGGTATTAGGGGACTGTTTTAGGATAAATCCCTCTCAAAGTCGAATTTGGGCAGAATTTTAGTTGTTAGAGACTGTAAACTGATATTCTCCTGAGAGGTACAAAAAGCCAATAAAGTGCTCATTGGAAATTCAGCACCCTAATGCTAACTTTAGGATTAGGAATCAAATTCTTATAAATGCAGCAGCACAAGCCGATACCCGGAATTCCGAACAACAGAGTAACCAGGTTTCTATCCGGAATCCTGGACTTCCTGAACAGGAAAGAATCTTTTTATTACCTGATTTCTCTTGTGGTTTTCATCCGGATAATGTTCCTCGGCTTCTGGCCAACGCGAACAACCGCAGACTCATTTGTGTATATCGCTCAGGCAGAAGCTATTCTTAATGGGGCACCTTTCCCGGTCTTTCCAAATGGATATCCCCTGCTTATATCTGGCATTTTAACCATAACAGGCAAAACACACCTCTACTTTGCTCTTCTTGTAATTAACCTTCTTGTACAGCTTTTTACCGGAGTCATATTGTACAAAACAGGTCATTTGCTTTTCCGATCATCCGAAGATGAGACAAGTGAAATGTCCGCGCATAAATTTGCAATCCTTTCCCTTTTTGTTTTCGTATTTTATCCAACTCAGGTCTTATTTACCAGTTATGTTCTTACCGAAAGTGTTACAACTTTTCTTCTGACAACCTCGGTTTACCTTCTTCTCAAAAGAAATTATACTTATGCCGGAATGCTTTTGGCGTTAGCGGCACAACTCCGGACGGTATATCTTCCGGCAATTTTTTTAACTGCAATCGTGGTATTTGTTATACAAAGGAGACATTTTTTACGCTATGTGTCCGGTGCAGCATTAATCTCGGCACTATTTTTTGGGTTAGATCTGATAAAGATAACCGCCTTTCCAATAAACCAGTCATACAACCTGCTGATTGCAATAAATGGCTATAGTCCAAAAGTAAATCATAATCTGAGCAACTTTGCTCCTGAAGCATTTATCAGCCCGCTCACGACCTACATGACGTTTGCATTGGAACACCCTGCTGAGTTTCTCTTACAGCGTATATCAGCTTTATATGAACTTTGGGGCCCTTACTCTTTTGAACCAAACAACCGGCTGCTCAGAATTCTTTTCGGAGTCCGTTTTTTGCTTTTTGACTCCTGGATTTATATGGCTTACCTGATTCTGGTAAAGAAATGGATTATCAAAGGAGGTATGCAACTTTGTTTTTTTAGTTATATTTCTGCACTCGCGGTAACCATAACTGTTATCCATACGATTTACTTCTCCGGTTACCGGTTCATTGTGCCGCTTGAACCGTTAATGATATTACTTGCTGTATCTGCTGCCAGAACCTGGTATCACAGAAGAACACTCAGTCCTGCCCCCTAAAAAATATCCTCCCACCCCCGGTCGCTTATCAGCTCATTCCCGAAACGGTCCCTTACGCCGAATCCTTCACCTGAGTAGAAGTGCTGTATTCCCTCATGCCACTCATCGGGCTGCTCATCAATCATAATGTCAAGCGGTGACTGAAGGTTTCGTTTTGGTGCAAATCCCGCAATGATATTTCCGTATTTGTCCACCAGAGCTTCCTCTGCAGAGTTTCCGTCTTCGGTCATCCGCTGGAGAAGAGCAGTTCCGTTTTTAAATAAACTGGTCACAAACGGCTCATCCCACTCCCTGATGATCATCCCATCTGTATCCAATAAATAGGTTGACATGCCGTCAGTGGCAAAGGCACGGTCTTCAGAAAATTCATCAGCGGCTAAAAAATCCATGGGGGTAATTATTTCCCCTAGACGGTTAATATAGACAATACATACTCCGTCGCTCAGAATAGCACGGTCGCACGTAAAGCGGGAAAGTTTACGGTCATAAAACCACCGGTAGCTTCCATCTTCAAACTGAAGCCCGGCTACCAGTGCACCATCTTCTTTTTTATAAACAACTGCTGAGCCGTTTATGAAATCACCCTGAACAATATCCATCTTCTTTTCCTTGCATTTTGCTCACGAAAATTATCAGAATTTTCAAACAGATGAATATCATCGGATGATAATTTATTTTGGATATTGATAAAAACTTACTTCCGATTTGTATGCGACCCGAATCGCAATTCATCGGTGAAAATAGAGAAAATTAAAGGATAAAGCCGGTTCTGCTTTGCCCTTTTCCCCCACTTTTTTATCTTGCTCTCCAAATTGAAGCAAAATTTTCATTATAATTTGCTCCCCGCAAATTTTTCGTGTGTATAAAACATAACAACAGGAGTCTTGTACATGAGTTTCCGGGCTATCGGTAACTGCTGCACTACCCCCTTGCGGGTATTGTTTATAATCATACTGTTTTCGGTGAAACTGTCTGCTCAGCTTCCCATTACCTGGTATGAAAAAACCATACTTTTTACCAATCCGAATAACATGGGGCAGGGGGTGAAAATCAATCCTCGCGTCACTAACGGCAACTATACAAGTCTTTGGGGAGATATTTGTGAGCCAGGATCCGGTACTTTAACCCGAACAATTGAAGCATGGGTACTCTGGTTTGGAACAAATCCGTCTGAAGTTTTTTATCTTGGCTATGGGAATGAACATGAGGCAAGGAATTATATTGCACTTGAAACAGGATTCGATTACCCTGGTATTGGCATTACTGGTTCAAGAATTACCGGAGTACTTGCAGGCGATCCCTATCCGGTCAATCCTATCACCAGTGCTAACCCGCTTCCGATAAATCAATGGACTCATGTTGCAATAACTATTGATTACCCGGGTGGATTTTTACCCAGCGGCCATCACAGACCGGGGATAATGAAATATTTCGTTAATGGAGTTATGGTTGCTTCGGGTACTATTCAGCGCTATTTATTGAACGGTTATGAAAGCAGAGATCAATCGACAGATTACGGCATGCACACATATCTGGGAGCATCATTGTATGCTCTTCCGAACCCGAATCAATTTAATGGAAAAATTGAGAATTTCCGTGTCTCTAAAGTTCTGCGATATACGGAAAACTTTGATCCCGCAATAGCTGTAGAGGCTGTGAATGATGTAAATTATATATGCGATTTCCGGTTTCAGGAACCAGAGGGGGCTTTAACATACAGTTATGAACAGAATATATACACAGCCGAAATACGCAATGGCGCTATGAGATCTGACCGGTCAGTGGAGGGAATCAACGTTAATTTCGCGGAGATGACCATTGATTCATCCTTCGGGGTTACCAACAGCGGAGCTTATATACTCTGCACCATTAAACCGCGCGGACTTAATCAGTTTGTTGAACTGCAATACTCATCAGACGGAGGGGCTAACTTTTATACAAATGTAACCACAGATGTTCCCGCAACAGATACACAACGCGTGGTACAGCTTTTGCTTTCAAATCTCTCCCCCTCAACATTTTATATGCTCCGTCTGAAAGCAAATACCAATACCGGAGTAGCTTTCAGTGATCTGAAGGGTTTTTATACTGCCGGTCCTCCGGTGATGACGCTCTTTACTCCGGTTCTGGATGATGATCTTACCGGATTCCATGTTCAGGGGAGAATCGTGACAAATGCTTCCGATCTCGGCGGAGGGGCTTCAGTCAAGTTCTACTATGCAGAAAGCGCGGAAGGTCCGTGGACTGAATTCGGACTGCCTGCAGAAATTCAACACAAACCCAATCCTGTTCTGTTCGGAAGGCATATCACCGGATTTGCCTACAATAAAAGATACTATTTCAGGACAGGTGCGCTAAATAATTTTTCTCCGCAGGAAGTTTATTCTAATGTGGTTGATGCAATGAGCGGCGTTCCCCCCACCGTTGAACTGATCAGCGCAAATGCTGTGACTGCTTTTGAGGCCGAAACTTCTTTTAAGGTTAACTGGAACAGAAAGCCAACTTCATTCAAAGTACAGATTTCCCTTTCCGAATCGGGTCCCTGGACTGATGCCTATGATACAACAAATATCAGGTCAAATTTTCTTGCCAGCCGCATACCTATCCGCGATTTGCTACCGGTAACAAGATATTACTATCGTGTAATTGCGACCAGTGTGATTGGTTCAACTACCAGTCAAACGGGGTCATTCATCACAAAAAACTCAACACCTCTTGCTACAACGCTTGAGCCGCAGTTAGTAACTGCAAACAGCACCCAGCTCCGCGGAGTGATAAATCCTAACGGAGGAGCAATTAATCAGGTATATATTGATTACGGCAACAGCCCGGATTCACTGCTTACTACTGCTAATCTTTCCCCAGCCCAGCCATATACCGGGACACAGGCAATTTTAATTACCCATAATCACACATTCCCCCTTTATCAGCCGGTTTATTACCGGATACGCGTGATTATGAATGAAACCGGAATAACTGATTCCGGTGAAATAAAAGCACAATTTCCTTTCCCTGATGGTCCCGCAGTATGGTACAAAGCTGAATCAGCAGGAAGTCCGGGGGTGTCATTAAGTTCCTGGCGTGACTACTCCCTCAATAACCGTGATGCAAATCAGTCCGCCGAAGATGCCCGGCCTGTGGTAAATCTAATAACATTTGCCGGTGATGTCGGTCAGAGAAAAGCGCTCACTTTTGACGGCAGTAATGATTTGCTCAGTTTCGGTTCCGCTTTCCTTAACGGCAAGGACTATACAATATATATACTTGAGTCCCGCACCTCTGATAAAGCTGATAATTATTTTCTTGGCGGCACGGGTACTCAGAGCAACCGGGCTATTGTTGCGGGATATAGCAATAACTCGACTATGAGATATTCCCAGCTCAATGGTGCTGATATGACTGCTGCTGCATCTTTTACCATTAATAAAACTACTCTTTCAATGTTTAAGAATGCAGAAAAACAGATCCGGCACGATTATGTATCCAGCTCTTCCCTGCTTGAAAATCAGTACCTTACGGAATTCCCCGGGGCTGCTCTTGGCGGCAATCCTGCTTCATCACATTATTATCAGGGTAATATCCTTGAAGTACTCATCTACGACCGTTCACTGAACAATCAGGAACAGCGCAGCGTTGAAAATTACTTTAACAGGAAATATAAACTTGTCACCCCGCAGTTAACCATTTCCCCTGCCGCCAATGTTGTTCGCACATCAGCAACATTTAACGGAACTATTAATCCTAAGGGAGTTCAAGTCACCTACAGGTTTGAATATGGCACCACTCCGGGTAACTACACTCACTCTCAGGCGGAACAGACAATACTCGGGGGAAATACTCCTGTTCCTGTCACCTACCGGATGACTGGGATCAACTCAACACTCAATTATTTCCGCCTCCGGGTTGTATCTGCTGACCGCACTTTTTACACCGCCGAGGAGACCTTTGAAACTGTTTCCAAACCCGGTGTCTCTAATTCCGGTGCAAGCCATATTAAAGTAAATTCCGCTCAGTTAAATGTAAGAATTACACCGAACCAGTTTGTTACAGGATATAATTTTGAATGGGCCAACAACCCTGAGTTCAATCAGATGGCCTGGACCGGATGGAAGACGGTTTCAGATATCAATGCTCAGAATGTTCTTTTAACCCATACTGCTGAATGGCTTCTGCCTGATCAGATATATTATTACCGCGTAAGGGCGGAAAATGACAGCGGAGTAGTATATAGCGAAGTGAAATCATTCAGAACTCTCAAACCAAAGCCCCCCGTCGCTGTAACCAGCGGCTATGTACCCATTGGCAGAAACCATGACGGAGAAATAAACTGGAGAACATCGGCCGGTTACGTTTTTAATAACCCCATCAAAGAATATGGCTGGGGAGATTTAATAAAAACTCAGTACCGAATTTTTTTCAGGGTAAATGCCCGGGGCATTCCGACCAAAGCACGCCTGAGATATACTTCAGGAGGATATGATGAAGGTATGCTCTGGCGTGGACTGCAGCCCAATTTTATACGGGATGCTCATGCCACGGAATGGTTTGATATAGGATCTCACACTGATTTCGTCTGGAGAAAGTTTACCATTCCATTAAGCAAAATGGCAGGATTATTCTATCATCCCTTGGAACTTCATCAGGATTACCGTTCATTCAGGTTTACGATTGAACTGCAAAATGAATTCCATCATGTGCAGATTTCTGGTATGAATAGCGGACTTTTCTTTTATGCAAATCCTTTCACCAAATGGGGTGCATTAGCTTTCTCACTGCTTGCAGGAAAATCAGGAATTACGCTGAGTTATGATAATCCCGGGCACTTAAAAGCATCCAGACTTGTGGAAGAAGGAAGAATGAAATCTGTGGCAGCAGGAATGGATTTCAGACCATCTGACATATTAAATGATTTGACTAATGAAGTTTTAACCATGACTGCCACTGCCACAGTTCAGTCTGGGGATGATGCCCCCGGTATCACATACTTCCTCTATGCGCCATTCCCCAATCTTGATTCATCGGCGGCTCTGTCAACTAACCCTGAACTGATTGAACCCGGCCAGGGATTGGTTACCGTACGACACGAACTTCCCGATCTTGAGGTCGGAAGGGTATATTACTACCGCCAGGTTGCAATATCAGGTGAGGATACAATACATGGGCCTTTAGGTAGATTAATACCGGCCCTTGAGGATCTGAGCGATAAACCCCTGGTAGCAGAAGCCCAGACCGGCACCTTCATCCTTGGTGAAACCGGCGCAACACTGAATATTGAAGAGAACCATACCGATGGTCCCACTCAGCTTGAAGCGTCTCTGCATAATCTGCTTTATCCAAGTCTTATTCCGGAATCTATTCAGAGTTACGGAAATAAATACTGGAGAATTACGACTGACGGCGCTTTCGAGAAGGGGTCACCTCTGGCCGGTGGCGGTTTCCAATATAGTCTGACATTTGATCTTTCAAATCTGCCGGATGATTTTCAGTTTCCTTACCGAACAATTCTGATCAGACAGGATTCTACTGAAGCATGGACCATAGCCGATTCAATTCCGGGAGTATCTCTAACGCATAGTTATCCGTATATAACCGTTCGCGGGCTTAATCATTTTTCTGAGTTTACCGATGCTCTGCCGGGGGATGCTCCGCTGCCAGTCGAATTAGACCTCTTCAACGCAAAAGTAAAAAGCAACAATGTTGATCTGATTTGGACCACAGTAACAGAGGTAAACAATTACGGATTTGAGGTACAGCGAAATAAAGCTAACAGCACTACCGGTGAATTCAATCCTGCTCATTGGCAGTCTGTTACCTTCATTCCTGGTTTTGGCAATAGCAATAGTCCTCAAAAGTATACTTATAGTGATAAAAACCTTGAGAAGGGTAAATACCGCTACCGACTCAAGCAAATTGATACAGATGGGAGTATAAATTATTCTTCTGCTGTTGAGGCAGAGATTTTTGGAGTTCCGCTGATTTTTTCGATGAACCAAAACTATCCAAATCCGTTCAATCCGGAGACCACGCTGGAGTTTACCATTCCCAAGGACGGGCTGACTGAGCTGCGTATTTACAATGCTCTAGGGGAACAGGTTGAAACGCTTCTCAGAAAAGAACTGAAGGCAGGTGAACTTCACAAAGTGCAGTTTAATGCATCCCGTTATGCAAGCGGTGTTTACTTCGCCCGGCTTAATTTCGGCAAAAAACAGCTCGTCAGAAAAATGCTTCTGATGAAGTAATTTTCCTGCAGTGTACTTGCTTCCAACAAAAAAGCCCGTTCAGAAATGGACGGGCTTTTTGTTATCATAGGGTATGGCGTGATTGATATTCAGCATCTCTTCCTAAAAACTTAGTCAGAAACAAAACGATAACAAATGGTATAAAAAAAGTACTGTAAGAACTATATCCCAATGAGGGGTGACTTTCCTGCAGGCTTCTTAAGATCACACCGGATAATACTGGAATAAAAAGTACAATTGCTGAACTAAGTAGAAAATCATTTAAAAGTATCATTTTTCTCTTCAAAACAATAACAAGAATACCTGTAAGCAGACTGACGGCAGGCACAATCAACTGAGCATTAGGCAATACGTTATTAAACCGGTCAAGTTTATAACGGGTATGCAGTGGAGCAAATCCATCAGGGTTATATAAATAAAAAGGCAGAGTGACAATAATAAATACTAATAAGCTCATACCTGTGGTGAATAGTGACCTTCTCCATCCGTACTTGTATCCCCCATAAAAAAAGAATAACGGAAATAAAAGTGTGAAGTTTACTCTGGAAGAAAGAGCAATCCCCACATTTAATAATGCAACTACATACAGTAAGGACTGATTTTTACCCAAATATTTATCAAGCATAATAAAGGCCAGCAGTACATAAATTGCATTTGCAAGATGATCAGAGCCAATTGCCAATTGATAGAGTATCAGCGGAAGCGACAGAAGCAATAATCCCCCTAATGCAGATGCCTGATGCTTCTTGTTGAAATGAAAGAAAAGGAAAAGTAGAAATACGCTGATCCAGAACAGATTCTGAGTACCAGAATTTCCAAAGACAGCAACAAATGGAACAGCAATAAGTACAGCACCGGGCATTGGAGTAATTGCATTTCCGAGATAAGTAAGTTCGTTATAGGGATATTTCCCCTCAAGAAGTGCCGTTGCCGCCTGATTTAACGCATCATCACTATCGCTGCCGCCAAAATAGTCTTTGTTATTTGCGATCGGGTTCAAAATGAGAAATAGACAGGACAGTATTATGATCACAAAAAATGGAACTAAAGTAACAAGTCTGGGTTTAATCTTTTGGATTGTTTGCCAATATTGAGGAATAAAACCAATAAGAAGACCTGAAATGACAGCATACAGACTTATTCCGTAATATCCCGTAAATCTTTCCAATACTGTCCATGAAGAGAAGACAGCGACAAAGAAAAAAATCAGAGAATAAACGGCCCGGTCTGAACGAATATTCAATCGAAAATTTCTCAGAGTTAAAAATCCTTAATTAAGATCAAAATCAGGGTTTTTACAAAACTGCAATAGCAAAATAACCTGCTTATTCTAGAGGGCACCTCTAAAAACTATATATTCCAGCTTGTTTCCCATCAATATATATGATTTTACGAAAATTTAGTTAAAAAAGTTAGTTGTTCTGCTTTTATACGCAACTTTTTTGATCGGGTTTATGTTCCGATCAATTTTTTACCCCTGTTTCTCCGGTCATTTGACCAGGAAAGCATACCTCTCCATATTGTAGGTCAGATTTTGAAAGGCAATCATGGCTTTGGCTCTGACTAAGCCAATGCATCGGAGTACTAATCCATTGGTCCGCTGTTTTATGCTCGCAAAGACATGTTCCACTCTTGCCCGTACTTTTGAGATTCGTTTGTTTCTCTTTTCTTGTTTAGGCGTGAGAAATTTATTCTTTCTTGCAGCATCTTTAATCATGGGAATTATTCCTTTACGTGTCAACATTTCACGGATAGCCATACCATCATAGCCACCATCTGCATAGAGACATTGCCCTTTGTCATCGGTACCAACCAATTTTTTAACAAATTAACTATCGTGTTCATTGGCGCTATCAACCTCAAAATTTAGAATCAGTTTTGTTTTCTTGCAGACTTTGACATTATTCTTATATCCGTAAAATGCTTTACCGCCTTTGGTTACCCAACGGGCATCAGTATCTTTCTGGCTCAGCATATTGGGGTTTTTCTTCCACGGAGCGGGTATTTTACCTTCTTTTAGTTGATCATTTTCCTTTTTTGTATTCCTCTGTTTGGGTACTTCAATCAGAGTTGCGTCAACAAGAACTCCCTCTTTGACAATCATACCTTCACTTGAAAGTATTCCGGCAAATTTATTGAATAATTTATCAGCTATTCCGGATTGGGTGATTTGTTCACGAAACAGCCAAATGGTCTTTTGATCCGGAACCGTATCTTCCAGCTCCAGATCTAAGAAAACCTTAAATGTTGTTCTGTCAAGGATTTCAAATTCCATTTTCTCATCTGAGAGATTATAAATTCTCTGCAAAATCAAAATCTTAAACATCAGTATTGAGTCGAAAGCCGGGCGACCACCCTGTCCCTGGTCAGGTTTCCTTACTGCATTCTCTATCATGGTTCTGAAAGAATCCCACGGAATAGATTTCTTGAGCTTCACAAGTATGAAGCTCGGCTTGTTTAAGGATTCACGAAGATTTTGTTCGTCAAATAAACCTGGTGATTGCTTCCTTGCCATGACAAATACCTTTTGAAGTGTTCATGCAATATAATCATTCTAAGCAAACTATATATATCATAAATTTGCCAGGTTTTTAGAGGTGCCCTAGAGTTTTGTCATACCGAAATTACAAAAAAAAGCCCGTTCAATTTTGGACGGGCTTTTCATTTATGCTCAATAAGCTGTTTACTCTGCGGGTGTGGTTGACTGCACTAAGTAACGCTTAATCTTCTGTGTTGTGGTTTTTTCGAACTCTTTCTCACGGATATAGAACTTCCTGATCTGTTTGTAGGATGAGAGTTCCTTGTTCGCTTCCCTAACCACGTCACCGATCACCTTATTAATGAACTCCGGCGTTATGGAGGTTTGCTTTGATTCTGCAAGTTCGATCAGCGCTTCTGCTTCGGGGACAATCTGCACAGCAATAATCTCATCATGCTTTTCATCCTCTTCGCCATAAACCAATGACTCAAGGATAAACGGGCTCCGTTTCAGTATATCCTCAATCTCTTCCGGGAAGACATTTTTTCCGCTCTTTGAGATGATAACATTTTTCTTCCTTCCGCTTATATGCAGGAATCCGTCTTGGTCTATATATCCGAGATCACCGGTCTTGAACCATGGTCCGTCAAAAGTATCTTTGGTCATCGCTTCGTTTTTGTAGTAACCTGGCATCACAGACGGACCCTGTGCATATATCTCTCCGACTCCGTCCGCGTCCGGATTGTGTATCTTTATCTGAATTCCCGGCAGTGGCAGACCTGCTGCATCATCCTTGAATGCATCTTCACGGTTTAGTGCAAGAATCGGTGCTGTTTCAGTCAGGCCATATCCCTGCACAAAGTGGAAGCCAAATTCCCGCAGCCCCTTTGCAACTGCCGGATCAGGTGCAGCCCCTCCCGCAATAAAGAGACGAACTGCTCCGCCAAACCGGGCGTGAAGCTCTTTAAATATTTTCTTGCGGGCTGATTTCCATCCAACCGATTCCAATGCTCCGGCAACTTTAATCAGCGGAGGTACAATCTTGCTTTTAACTTTATCCTCTGTAATACCCTTGTGGATTTTCTTAAACATCTTATCGTACAATAGAGGAACCGCAAGCAGAATTGTGGCTTGCGAGGCCTGCAGATCTTCAACCACGGTTTTGAGTGAACGTGCATAATATACCGTTGAGCCGCAATACATCGGACAGAGAAATCCGCATGTGCACTCATAGGTATGATGAATCGGAAGCACCGAAAGGAACCTGTCTTCACTGCGGATGTTAATCATCTTGGTCATTGCCATAAGGTTGGCGGTCAGATTTTTCTGTGTAAGCATTACCCCTTTTGCACGGCCAAGTGAGCCGGAAGTAAAGATAATCTCAGCAACATCATCCGCATTAATTGCAGGAAGCGTGTGTGAAGATGCACGGGAACCGGTTTCAATCAAATCCATCATTTTCAGGAACCCATCTCCGGGCTGTACCTTATCCATGCAAATGAAGTGTTTTAGCCGTTTTATGGACTCTCCCTTATCAGAAAAAAGCTGGTAAAACATCTCAGAGAAAATAACCGCTTCACTGTCTGACTCATAAAGGATGTTCAGAATCTCATTAGGAGAAAGATTCCGGTCTATCGGGACAATCACGAAATTGTAGCACATTGCGGTCAGGTAGGCAATTCCCCACTGGGTGCGGTTTTCCCCGATGAGAGCAATGTGAGTCCTCTCAGGAATCCCCAGTGACCTCAACCCTTCCCCAAAATGGCGGACCGAATTGAGAAGTCCTTCATAAGAAACTTCAGGAACCGGTGTCGGATTCAGATCCTTCAGCGCGGTTTTATTGCCATACACCCTGGCAGACCTGACAAGCATATCCTGAATAGAAGAAATCTCAGGAACCGTAAAAAGATCATACTTTTTAGCCATCTTAGCACCTTTTCAAAAATGAGAATAAACTAAAAATCCTGCATTTTTTGTGCCAAACACTCTAATGTTGCCTGTGATCGCCCGGATTCATAGCAGAAGATTCAAATTTGAAACTTTTTCAAAAAAAAGCCCCGGCTGCTAACCAGGGCTTTTTTAGTTAAAAGATACAAGTTAAGTGTGAAAAGTTCTAAACAGTATTCATTCTTAATTTTTCATTATTCATTATTTCAGCATTATCATCTTGCGCGTGAGGGTCTGCTGATCAGTAATGAGTGAATAGAGATATACTCCGCTTGCAAGTGATGATGCATCAAGCAGATACTCATAATATCCGGGCTTTAGCTGCTCGTTAAAGATTTGCATGACTTCCCTGCCAAGCACATCGTATATTTTGAGTGATGCTTTGGTTTCAACCGGTATTCTGAATCCAATCTTCGTTTCCGGGTTAAACGGATTCGGATAGTTCTGAGCCAGATAAAACTCATCAGGAAGAATCTCATGGTTCGATCTGAGAGATACAACAATCACATCAGTACCGCCTGAGAAAGCAAATACACGGCCGTCACGGGTACCAACGGCGAACTCATTTGAGCCGTTGCCGTCAAGATCACCCATCTTCCAGACGGTTTCCGGCGCGGTGCTGTTGCCGGTTCCCGCGGTAAAGGTAAACAGCGGATTGGGGTCACCGCCGCGTCCGTTATATATATATACTTTTCCGTCAAGTGATGCTACGCCGAATTCAGGAATACTGTCTGCATTCATATCACCAAGAAGACCGACGCCAAGGTTATTGCCGGTGGTACGGGTGGCGACAATCTGTGCACCGGTTGATCCTTCAAGCACATAGAAGTTTGGCGTAAGCGCTGATATCATAATGTCATCCACACCGGAGCCGTTGATATCAGGCACCACAAACAAATCTTCAATGAACACATTGCCGATATTTGTTTTCCACAGTTCAACACCTGCGTCACCGCTGATGGCATAGACGTTGCCGTTAATATCGCCGGCAATAATATCAGTTGTGGGCAGTCCCCCGATATTTTCTATCTCATCAATTCCCCATGGACCTGAGATAGTCGGGTAAGCCCAGGTGACATTACCAAGCGAATCAAATCCTATAATTTCACCCGGAGTACCGCCGGATACTCTTGAGCCGACAGCACCGCCATCCTGTGTTGACACAATGCCATATTTCAGTTTCCGGGTTGCGCTCTGATCAATCCGCCACATCTCTGCACCGGTCGCTCCGTTGAGGAGATAGACAGAAAATCTTCCTTCAAATGAAGTTTCATTTCCGCTGGCGCTTACGTAAACATCGGGAATTCCGTCACCGGTAACATCGCGTTTTACATCAACTCCCATGATATCCCCGTTTGAATAATTAATGGAGTCTCCATACTCCCAGAGTTTTGAACCGTCCCGGCCGCTGAGCGCATAAACAAACTCATTGCCGCCGGCTGTGCCGACAACCACATCCTGAATACCATCGCCGTTTATATCTTCAGCAATCTGAAATGCTTCGTACTGATCAACATTACCGGTATTGTTGTTATTGGGATTGGTCCTGAAGGTCCAGAGAACATCTGCCGTAACGGAACTGTTCCCGTTATATGCAACCACATAATAGTTATCCGTGGTTACAATGATATCATCCACGCCATCTTCGTTGATGTCCTTTATCCTCTTTATCATCCTGGCAGTGTAGTCATCAAAGTTAGTTCCTGGATTATCAGGCACAACACCCTGCCAGACGATATTACCGAGCGTGGAGTCAAACGGGGCTCCCGATGCTGTGAGAATGATTTTCTTGAGAGCGCCGTTTGATGCGTTGCTGTAAACCATTATGGTATCAGCGTAATCTTTGTACTGCGTTGGCTTAAACCATAAACGTCCTGTCCAGGAGTTCAGCGAATCTATATTCACCTGCCCCGGCTGTTTTTCGAAATAGAAATCCGGAGTAAGCAGCCGCAGTGAATCAATCTCCAGAGGCGCGGAGCCGTCGTTTTTTATAGTAAGCATAAATGAGGAAGTGCTGCCTACTCTTCTGGCGCCAAGATTAAACGCGTCCTGATTAAATGTTATATAGGGGGCAGTATATACTCCGGTACCCGTGAATTTAATCTTGCTGAACGCAAAATTCGGATCATTGTGGTAGATGAGCAGCGAATCAGAGTAACTCACTGCTGCCGAGGGTTTGAAGAATATATCGAAATAATAGAAACTGTCCGGTTTTATGGTTACCGGCCACTGCGTTATGCTTATGGTAAATGCCGGATTGCTGATGCTTATGGAATCAAGTACAAGATTTGCCGTGCCGAAGTTTTTAAGCGTTGCAGTTACTTTTTTTATTGAGTCCACTTGCACATTCATAAAATTAAAATTAGCGGTCAGCACTGAAATTGCCGGCGTACCTGTACCGCCAAGATCATACTTAAACAATGCTCTGCCGGTGGAGGCCCCTACCGGCTCAGCCATCAGCCAGAGGTGACTGCCATCCCATGCAAGACCGCGCGGATTCTGTCTCACACCTGGCTGCTCAGGTACCCTGAAAGAAAAGAGCGTATCTTCAGTGGCAAGATCAACGGCATAAATCTTTTCAGGATCATTCTGGAATCCATCCATCACGTAAAAAAGTGTATCGCCCCTTACGGCAATACCCTGCGGCTGAAGTCCGAATACCGGTATGGTATCAAGAATCGTTTTGGCTGTTACATCAATTTTATATAATCCTGCTGATGCATCAGGTGAGTAAAGTGATACCCACAATCCCTGGCCGTCCCATGCAGCGCCGCCGAGATACCAGGAGGTAGTGCCTCCCGCTGATGCAATGGGGATTGAGTCAAGTACCGTTCCGGTCGGGGATACTTTAAAAAGATCGCACCGGGCTGTCTTTCGTTCAACATACCAGAAGTTGGTACCGTCAAACGCCAGTCCCTGCGACGTGTTAATTGTGGGATAATTGATATTGAATGAATCTAGCACCGTACCGTTAAGATCGAGTGAAACAATCTTTCCCCGGTTGGTGGTTGGCGAGCTTGATCCGGAAGACATCCATAGTTTTCCGTCATGATAGACCAGCCCGTAACCCTGATCCATATAAGCATACCTGGGCAGAGGTATGGTTTGCACGAGACTCTGAGAGAACAGAGCTGCTGAAAGTACAACGATGAGAGAAAGCACCCTCATGTTATTCTCCTTTCTGTTACTTTATCAGTAACGCTGATTAACTGAACACCATTCCTTTATATATGCGGATATTTCATGTGTAGGCGCGCCGGGAGTAAATATCTTTCCGACGCCAAGTTTTTCAAGTTCTGCTATATCATCATCAGGTATAATGCCGCCGCCGGTCAGGAGAACATCAGTAAGCCCCTTTTCATTCATGAGCTGCCTGATCTTCGGGAAAATTGTCATGTGCGCGCCTGAAAGAATGCTGATGCCTATCACATCAACATCTTCCTGAATTGCCGCCTCAACAATCATTTCCGGAGTCTGCCTCAGTCCGGTATATATAACTTCCATGCCTGCGTCGCGCAGCGCGGATGCAATCACTTTTGCGCCCCGGTCGTGACCGTCCAGCCCTGCTTTTGCAACAATTACTCTTATTTTTCTTTCCATGTAGATGACTCCTTTTTAATGCTTTCGCGGAGATTCTTTCCGTATTCTCTGAATGATCCGTTATTGTACTGTAAAAACTGCGGTCTTCTGAACCGCCCTTTATCATCATGATAACGGGGGATGATGTGAATGTGGCAGTGAAATACCGTCTGACCGGCTGCCCTGCCATTATTGCCGATTATGTTAAATCCTTCAGCCTGCACCGCACCTGTGATAACCGGGCTCAGCCGCTGCACTGTGCTGAATAGTTCTCCCAGTATTACGGCCGGTACTTCTGTTAAATCACGATAGTGGCCTTTGGGAACCACCAGTGCATGCCCGAGATTTACCGGCAGGATGTCAAGAAAACTGATTACTGTATCCGTTTCATACAGGATTTCTGCCGGAGCACTGCGGTCAATTATTTTACAAAAAATACAATCCATCTTATTAAAATATCAAATGACGGCCTGTTTACCAAGTCCGTCAGAGCTGCAGATATTCACGGTTCTTCTCAAAAACACCAAAAAGTCCCCCTGTGTGCAGGAAAAGGATATTTTTCTTTTCACCGCCGTTAATACACCTGTCCTGCAAGGCGAAGAATGCCTTGCCAGTGTAAACCGGATCAAGGATGATGCCGGTCTTCATGGCAAAATCTTTCAGGACGGTAACTTTCTCATTGCTTATCTGCTTGTATCCCTCCGCGGAGTACCCCCCGATAATCTCAAACTGATGCAACGGCAGCCTCATATCAGGTGCGTAAGCAGCAATAAAGCTTTCCAGAATATGCATTACCTTTTTCTCAAGAACAGAAGCCTCATAGAGAACTGAAACTGCGTTAATCTTTACCGGAATATCCTTCAGCGCGGCACCAATCAGCAGTCCAGATACCGTTCCCCCTGAGCCGGCCGCGACATACACCTCATCAAGCCCGGCAAGATTCATCTGTGACTCCAGTTCATCCCAGAATCGTATATATCCGGTAATGCCTTCAGACGAAGACCCCCCCTCAGGCACAATATATACTTTTTTGCCTTCCGCCGCCAGTTTCTCGGCTTCTTCTTTCATGATCTCTTCCGAACGGAGGAATTCTTCATAACTCAGATACCTGATATCTGCTCCGAGAAAACGGTCTATAAATATATTACCCGTTACTTCCTCTTTCGGCTCTCCCCAAAGGAAAAGTTTTACATCCAGTCCGAGTGACCGGCACGCTGCCACGGTGGCACGGGCATGGTTGGATTGCTCCCCGCCTGTGGTAAAGATGATTTCGGCTTTTCGGGCTAACGCATCAGCAAGGATATATTCCAGTTTTCTGATTTTGTTTCCGGTTGTCTCCATTCCGGTCAGGTCATCCCTCTTTATGATCAGAGGATAATCTTTATACGTAATCTTCTGAACCGGTGTCGGCAGAAATGCCAGTGATATTCTGGGAGGCATCAGCATAATCTTTATCCCTCAAATCCGTAAAGTTTTCTTACCCGATTAAGGTCCTCAAGCGTATCAACGGCGATGCTCTCCTCATCGGTCTCCACCACCTTGATTTTCATCCCTTTCTCAAGCATTCTGAGCTGTTCCAGCTTTTCAAGATTCTCAAGATCAGTCTGAGGCCATGAGGTAAACTTCATGAGTGCCTGATAGCGGTAAACATACAGCCCGATATGCTTATATACCGCGTGATATTTTACAATCTCGGAGGGGTCTCCCGTATCTCTGACGTAAGGCAGCGGGGAACGGGAAAAATAAAGAGCAAAATTATAATAGTCGAACACCGCCTTTACGGTATCGGGTGATATATACTCGGCAGGATCGGTTATGCGCTTAACCAGGGTGGAAACCTCCACCGTTTTATCAAACAGAAGCGGTTCAATGGCCTTGTCAATCATCTTCCAGGGAATAAACGGCTCATCCCCCTGTATATTTACCACAATATCAATATTACGGAGCTGATGAACCGTCGCGGCAATACGGTCTGAACCGGTTTTAATATCCGACGAGGTCATAATTGCTTCTCCGCCAAATTCCGTGACGGTATTGTATATCACCTCATCATCAGTAGCCACAATCAGGCGGTCAATCAGTTTTGAGCCGGAAGCGCTGTTATAGGTATGGTAAATCATCGGCTTTCCGCCGATATCTGCAAGAGGTTTCCCCGGAAGCCGTGTTGACCCGAGCCGGGCGGGTATAATTCCAACAATCATCTAATGACCTACAAAAACCGTGTTCAGATTACTTTAGGAACGCTGAAAAAATTATCTTCCCGTGCCGGTGCGTTCTTTAATGCTTCTTCAGGGGTTAAGGAGGGTTTCAGTTCATCTTCCCTCATAAAATTCACTCCCCCCGCGGGATGTGCCATTGGTTCAACTCCGGCGGTATCAAGCTCATTCAGCTTATCCATATATTCGAGAATCCTGTTCATTTCACCGGTGAAGCGTATATATTCCTCTTCGGTGAAATCCAGCCGGGCGAGTTCCGCGATCTTTTTTACTTCGTCAAGCGTAACAGCCATTGTCAGAATCCCTGATAATTTTTAAGAATTTCGTTCCGGACGTCATCCATCAGCTTCAGCTCATCATTCTTGGTTTTAAGTTCATCAAACACAATCGGCTGAGAAAAGTGGACATGAATCTCTCCTCCCTTGATCGTCAGTTTTCCTTTAGGCAGCAGTTTGGAAGCGCCGTTGATGGTCACCGGCACAATGGGAAACCGTACCTTAGCAGCCAGATAAAACGCTCCCCTCTTAAACGGCTGAATTTCGCCGGTTTTGCTTCTGGTTCCTTCAGCAAAAAGAATCACTGAAAACTTATTCTTCATCATTGTCTGTTTTGCCCGGTCAATACTCCCCATTGCGCTTTCTGCTTTCTGCCGGTCAATAGAGATAAACGGTCCGGTCTTAAGCTGCCATCCAAAAACCGGAATGCGGCTCAGCTCCTTCTTATAAATAATGCTCACCCTGCCCGGGAATGCCGCCAGCAATGCAGGAATATCAAACATACTTGAGTGATTGGAAACATAAATATAGATTTTATCCTTCTCCAGATTTTCCAGTCCGGTCACTTTAAGCTTTACGCCAGAGATACCCAGAACACCATTAGCAAAAATTTTGGAGGTCCAGAAATAGGATTTAAAACTACGGTCAACAAATGAGAATATCAGGGCCACAACCGAAAGGAAGAGGGTGTAAAGCCCGATGAGAGTAAGTTTTATGTAAGTCAAATTCGCCTGAAAATTACTTATTTGAACGTAAATTTACGCAATTTCACCTGGATTTTTGCCCACCCCCGAGAATTTCCAGGAAATATTAGCAATCCCCTGATTACTCAATACCTATTTAATTCATGAATGCTTTTTCCATTGTAGCCATTCTATCCACTGCTTACAACTTCCCAATATTCCCAAACGACCCCATTCGTTTTCATGTCTTTAAAATCCTAACAGTACTTACCCTGCCCTTGCCCTCTCCCCAAGTCCGTCCCCAAGCCGGTCCTCAATTCGGTGCCCGAGCCGGTCCCCGAGCTGGTCCCCGAGCGAAGTCGAGGGGGAGTCGAGGGGAAGCCGAGCCGTTCTCCAAGCCAATCCCCGAGCTGGCCCCCGAGCGGAGTCGAGGGGAAGCCGAGGGGAAGCCGAGTGGAACCAGAAACTAAAATAAAAAACCCCTCACTTGGAGGGGTTCTAAAATCACTTTTTAGGATCTTCTTTTTTATCGCTCTTTTTCTTGTCTGAAGAGCAGCAGCTTTTTTCCTTTGATTCTTTGTCTGTTGAACAGCTTTCGCCATCCTTCATCTCTTTCTTATCCTTCTTGGACTCAGATTTTTTTGAGTCATCGGACTTTGTGAAAACAAAAGAGGTCTGGTTGTTATTTCCGTCTTCAGGAACAACGCAGAATTTATCATCAGACTCTTTCTTGGTTTTCTTGTTTGGTTCGTCCGCCTGCAGGGTGAAAGCAACTGCAAACATGAACAGGAACAAAAGCGATTTTTTCATTATTTATCTCCTTTTTTGAATTTTTTTCCGTCTTCACTGAGGTTTTTGATATACTTTTCCGGCTCTTTTTCAAACTTTTTCAGGCAGCGTTTGCAGCAAACTGCATAGGTAACACCCTTATAGGTATGGGTATAATCACCTTCAATTTCTTCGCCTGATACAGGACATACAGTGTTAAATACTTTATTCTCCTTTTTTTCCTGCTTCTCCTTTTTATCCTGAATACCGGCATCCAGGGTAAATGAGGCGGAAACAACAAAAAGGAACAGAAACAACAGAACTTTCTTCATTGGAACTCCTTCTTTTTATACTTCAAGTTAATAGAAATCTTCTAATTATCAAATAACCATAATTTGCTCTTTTTTGATCCATCCGGATCTTCCGTCCGCCATTTTTACCCTGACCCACTCCTCAACCGTATCCTCAACCCTTACTTTTACCCCCTCGACCGTCTTAAAAACCTGATTTCCGTCCTCAGCCGGGGAAGAAAGCACGGTAACCGAAGTCTGGACAATCACCCCGTGCTTAACAGTATCAATCCAATCCGACCGGGTGTAAGCAAGATTAGCCGCTAAAAACATCATTACCAGAATGGCAATTACCGCGGACAAATGAACCACTCCCCCTTTACCGTAAAAGTATCGTAAAATCAGTAAAAGTGACAAAGGATAAAGAAGAAAAACCAGTACATACATCCATCCTGAAAAACTCAGCATCCCGGCGGCACTTATCCACCACTCAAGGGGAGCAATCACCGGTACCTCCTCCTGCTTTTCTTTCACCAGACTTCTGGTAAACAAAATATTCTGCCGGATATCTTCATCAGACGGATTGAGAACAGCTGCTTTTTCGTAATAAGCAATCGCAAAGCCAAGCCGTCCCCTTCTGAAATGCGCATTGCCGATATTGTAAAACAGTTCTGCGGATATATCACCTGAGGATTCAATCTCCCCGAAACGCTCAAGCGCCTCTTCATACTTTTTCTGATTATATAGTTCACACCCCTCCGAAAAAAGCTTCTGCGTGTCCGCATATACCGTTATGCTCATCAGAAGGAAGAGTATCAGTCCGTACCTCAACGCTTCCTCCCTTTTACAATGCTTTTCTCAAGACCGGTTATCAGTCCGGAAGCCGACTCAAATACCGAACTCATCGCCTCACCCGCGCCTGAAGCCGGTGCAAAGCGCACAAACTGTATGCCGCTGTAAGTATCCTTCAGCCGCTGAAGAATATCTTCTTCAAGATGCAGTGCTTTCAGCCGTTCCTCAGCCGTTTCGATGGAAAAGTCAGCAGCGGCAATCCTGAGTTTATTCTCAAGGTACTTCTGCAGCGCGCGAGAAATTTCAAGATAAAAGCCCTCCTTGTTCCCCGCTTCCATGAGCTTTTTTGCCTGTTTCAGCTGTTTTGCGGCAAATTTCTTTGCCTGAAGCTCCCGGTAACCGGAAAGATCAGCAAGCATCTCCTGCTTTCTGCGGAATATATACGCAAACGCCCCAAATCCGATAAATGGCAGTAATGACAAAACCCAGAACACGGGGCTTTCAAACGGACTGCCTTTGCTCATCTCCGCGTTGGTGTAACTGGTCTTTATATACCGGATATCAGTTTCCCCTTTATTGCTTCTGTCCGGAAGCGATGAAACAAAATCTGCGTTAGGTGTTACTTCAATAGTAAATCCTTCAGCTTCAACGGTTTCATATTTCTTTGCAGTAGTGTTAAAATAACTGAATGCCAGAGGCGGAATCACCGTCTCACCTGCATTGCGCGGAATCAGCAGATATTCAACAGTCTTGGTTCCGCTGATCACTCCGCCTCTGCTGATACTGTTATCCGACTTATCCTCATATTTCTCAATCCCGCTCCCCAGATCAAACTCCGGCAGGGTGAGCAGAGATATATTGCCTGTTCCGCTCAGGGTGTAAGTGAGCCTTACCGGATCTCCCTGTTTCACCTGCTTTTTATCAATCTTACTTTGCAGTTTAAAACTCCCCACTGCACCGGTGAAATTCACGATGGATGCTGCAGGAGGAAGCTCTTTCGCCTCTATCTTCAGCACATTGGATTTGGCGGTATATTCGATAGTCTCCGTTGTCCGGAAGAAAGGATCATTAAAGAAATCTCCCCACGGGTCGTTTGACTTTCTTTTCCGCTGTATGACCACTGGTATTTTCAGTTCATACTGCGTTACCGAAAGTTGTCCCGTCTGCTGCGGGAAAAGGGCAACTTTTTTAAGCGTTGCCACATTGTAAACAACACCATCAATAGTCTCCCGGCTGAAGTTGATAACCTGCGGCATGTCAATTTCCTCCGCCCAGAATCCCTGATAATTCGGCAGTTTGGTTATCTGCGGTGTAGATATATTCAGGCGTGTATATAGCTTATAAGTGACAGTCACCTGCTCGCCGGTGTAAGCTGATGATTTATCAGCAAATGCCCGGATGTAGAGATTCTCCGCGATCTCATTCATATCCACATCGGTTGATTCTTCCTTCTTCGGCTTCCCCGTTCCTTTGGTTACATCAACCGTAATAGTATTAGAACTCATCTTGGTCCCCCCCACTGTAACCGTGGCAGCCGGTATAGTGAGTTTTCCCGTCTTGAGCGGCTGTATATAATAAGAAAAGGATTTCTGCCCCGAGACTGCTCCGTTTATAAACTGCATACTGGTTGACTGATTAGGTCCTGAGACTATCTTAAAATCCGTAAAGGTCGGTGCCTGGAATCCCCCCACACCATTGATATCCTTGCCGGAATATGTAAAGCTCACCTCTATCACATCATCCGTTGTAGCGCTGTTCCTGTTAACCGTTGCCTGAAATGTCTGGGACCATCCATGCTGCACCAGCACAAGAAAAATAAAAACCGCAAGTCTCTGCAAAGTAATCATCGCTTAATTGGAATATCCTGCTTCGTGCTTACCAGTCTTTTTCAACTTTAACGCGGACTCCTTCCTGCTTGCGCAGTTTTTTCTGCATCTCTTTTTCATTGTTCTTCATCGCGGTCAGAATCCGCTCTGCATCCTCCTTAGAAATCTTTGGCTTATCCTGCCCCTGCTTCTGTTGATTCTGATCCTGCTTATTCTGCTGGTTTTGCTGATTCTGCTGATCCTGTTTGTCCTGATCCTTATTCTGGTCTTTGTTCTGATCCTTATTCTGATCTTTATTCTGGTCCTTGTTCTGATCTTTGTTTTGATCTTTATTCTGATCCTGATTTTGCTGATTCTGCTGATCCTGCAGTTTCTTCAGGGCATAACTCAAATTATATTTTGCATCAGCATCCCCCGGATTATACTTCAGTGCGTTTTTATATGCTTCAATACTTTCTTTATATTTCTCCTGCTTCAGCAGTGAGTTCCCCAGATTGTAATATGCCTTCGATTTTTCATTCTTATCAGTCAGAGCGTTAATACTTTCGGTATAACTTTTCAGCGCGTCTTCAAACTTGGACTGCTTATAATAACTTCCGCCGAGGTTCAGTTTTAGTGTTTTGTTTTCCGGCTCCTGCTCAAGCCCTTTTCTGAACTTAATTTCCGCCTCGGAGAAATTTTTCTTCTCAAACTCCTCCACACCGTCATTGTTCAGTGTGCGTATGCTCTGCCCCTGTGCTTCTGCCAGGATAGCGGCAAACATCAGTATATAAATATATTTCATGATTTCTTCTCCTTCCTCAGTTTTACCCGTTCAGAGATTAAAAGTTCCAGTATCAGCAGGAAAAGCGCCGGAATCAGCATCCAGTAATATTTGTCATCATAATCTGTTATCATCTTTGCGCCGTATTCACTTTTCTCTATCTTTTCCAGATCAGAGTGTATCTCATCCAGATTATTACGTCCCGGTGAAGAAAGATAGTACTCTCCTCCGGTTTCAGCGGCTATCTTTTGCAGAGTCTGTTCATCGAGTCTGGTGATTACTGCATTGCCGCTTCCGTCCTGCTTAAATCCGATATTGTTACCCCGTGCATCAAGTATGGGAATCGGTGCTCCGTCAGGTGAACCCATTCCAATCGTATAAATGCTCACCCCTTTATCCTTTGCGCTGCTGAGCGAAGATTCCAGGTCTCCTTCATGATCCTCACCATCGGTTATAGTAATAATCACTTTGCGGGAAGGAGAGTCATAATCAAACGACTCCACGGCAAGATTGATCGCCGAAGCCACAGCCGTTCCCGGTTTAGGAATCGAATTTACATCCACAGCGCTCAGGAAAAGCCCGGCGGCAGAGTAATCAGTGGTCAGCGGGAATTGTATATACGCATCTCCCGCGAAAATAATCAGACCTATCCTGTCACCCTTCAGTTTCTGCAGCAGTGCGTTAATTTCACTCTTTGCCTTATCAAGACGGTTAGGCAGCAAGTCCTGCGCAAGCATGCTCTGCGAAATATCCAACAGGATATAGATTTCAATCCCCTTCTGTTTCACCTCTTCTATCCTGGTCCCGATCTGCGGATTCGCAATTCCAAGTATCAGGAAAGGAAATGCAAGTAGAATGATACCCAGCTTCAGATAATCTTTACCCCTGCTCTTATTGCTTAGGAGGGAAGAAAAAATCCCGGCACCGGCAAAGCGGCTTATCTGCTTCTTCTGTCTTTTATAGATATAAACAGCAAAAGCAATAAGCACCGGCAGTGCATAGAGCAGGTAAAGATATTCAGGTCTCGCGAATCTCATACTTACGCCAGTCTCCTGAAATAGGTTCGCGCAAGAAGGAACTCAAAAAATACCAGAAGCAGCGCAGCAAGGGCAAAAGGATAAAAGTGCTCCGTCTTGTTTCTGTAGGAAGTCACCTCTATAATTGACCTCTCTAGTTTATCAATTTCGCTAAATACCCCCTCAAGCTTTTTATTCCCCGTAGCCCTGAAATATTTCCCGCCGGTCTGTGTGGCAATCTTGGTCAGCATTGCGTCATCAATCTGAACGGGCACCATCTGATACTGCTTTCCAAACGGAGTGTTAAAGGGATATGGCGCTTCACCCATGGTTCCGACACCGATGGTATATATTCTCACACCAAAGGTCTTTGCAATCTCTGTGGCGGTTATCGGGTCAACTTCTCCCGCGTTGTTCACACCGTCGGTCAGCAGTATGAGCACTTTGCTTTTTGCGTCACTGTCCTTCAGGCGGTTAACACCATTGGTGATGGCATTGCCTATTGCTGTGCCGTCTTCAATCATTCCGGACTTCACAACCCGGAGCTGATCGGTAAGCACCTTATAATCAACCGTAAGCGGACACTGTGTAAAAGCATCCCGTGAAAATATCACGAGTCCGATTCTGTCTGTCTGGCGTGCCATCACAAATTCCTTTGTCAGGTTCTTTGCCGCCTCAAGCCGGTTTGGTTTAAAATCCTCAGCAAGCATACTGCCTGATATATCCAGTACCAGGACAATATCAATACCCTCCGTATTGATATTCTCTCCCGATGTATAAGAAACCGGACGTGCGATGGCAATAATAACTGCCGTAATAGCAAGATACCGCAGCAGCGCCGGCAAAAATGCAAGTCTCATCCGCAGACTCTTAATTCCACCGAAAATATCTGCCGTACCCGGATAAACAACCGCGGCTGAATCCCGCTTCGCAATAAAATATTTCCACGCCAGAACCGCGGGTATCAGCAGCAGAAACCAGAGATATCCCGGCTGAAGAAACTCATAATTCGCGAAAAACTTCATTATCGCTTCTCCCCGTTAACTGATTCAGACTCTTTCAGGATATCATAGGCGGTTGTCATCATACGCTGATTCAGGTCTGGGACAGGTATATATTTAGCAAACTTTACCAGATCCGCGTTTTCAAAAAATGTTTCCGTTTTCGCGATAATACCCTGCGAAATTCCCTTGTTTCTCAGAGCTTCAAGCGTTTCGGCAGACGTGCTCTCAAGCGCTGGGAGTGAATAAGCCCGCTCAAAATAATTCCTGATAATACCGGTAATCTCAGAATGAAATTCTTTAATCATGCCGCTCTGCCAGAGCTGCTTTTTTTCTAACAGCTGCAGCGCGCTCAGTGCTTCCTCATAAGGACTCACTTTCACCACCGGAACCTTCGCCTCAGGTTTCTCCCGCCTGCTTAGTGTCTTATAGAGCCAGTAACCCAGTGCACCAAGCACAATCAGCAGAGGCAGAAGCCACCAGAGGAATGAGTAATCAAAAGGAATTCTCTCCGGGGCTTTTATATCACGTATATCCTGAGAAGTGTCAACCGCTACAGTGGAAATCAGAACCTGAAAGGAATCGCTGTAAAAGGTCTTTGTACCTTCCCCCTTTACAAACAGAAAAGGCATGCGTGGGATGGTAAAAAGCCCGCTGTCATATCCCGCTATCACAAAAGCAAACTTCGCTTCCCGCATGCCCCCGCTCTCTTCAAGCGAAAGTGTATCGGTATATAAATATTCAAGCGGCGCCAGTGAATCAAACCGTGCGGGGAACACTAACCGGTGGTCTGCCGGATACTTTGCCTCTATCTTCAGCGAAACCGGATCACCTACCAGATAAGATGTCGAATCAATCCCTGTTTTAAACTGAATCTCCTGTCCTGAGAGAATCACAGGAAGAAGAAAAAGAAGGAGCAGCAGATTTTTACTCACAAGCGTGTCTCCCGCTTTTTAAAGAAACTGACTAATGGGGGTATATAAGACTGAGCCGTATTAATCTGAATGGTATCAACCCCGGCAGCAGTGAATATCTTCTTTGTACGCTCCCTCCGCTCCTGCACCTTTTCATAAAATTTCGAGCGTATCTTAATAGAACTGGTATCTACCAGCATCTCTTTGCCCGTCTCCGGATCAGCAAGCCGCATCAGCCCGACTGAGGGCAGGTCGTTTTCACGCGGGTCTTCGACCTTTACGGCAATCAGGTCATGCTTTCTTGCCGTTATTCTGATCACCTGCTCATAATCCTTATCATTAAAATCGGAAATCAGAAAACAGATGCTCCGCTTTTTTACCGCTTTGTTCACAAATTCAAGCGCACTTTTAATATTCGTTCCACGGCTCTTTGGTTCAAATGAAAGCACCTCCCTGATAATGCGCAGCACATTAGTCTTCTTCTTCTGAGGCGGTATATACTTTTCAACTGAATCAGTGAAAAGAATCAGCCCTACCTTGTCATTATTCTTCAGTGCACTCAGTGAAAGGATGGCGCTCAGCTCCGCGGCAATCTGCTGCTTTGCCTGCTGATAGGAGCCGAAATACTGCGAACCTGATAGATCAACTACCAGAAGCACCGTCAGTTCACGCTCCTCTTCAAATACCTTGATAAAAGGATGCCCGAACCTGGCCGTTACATTCCAGTCTATGTTCCGTATATCATCGCCATACTGGTACTCACGCACCTCGCTGAAATCCATACCCTTTCCCTTGAAAACCGAATGGTATTCACCTGAAAAGAGATGGTTTACCAGACCTCTGGTTTTTATCTCAATATGGCGTACTTTTTTAAGAAGCTCTGATGTAATCATGCCCTGAGGATAGATATATTACGGAACTTCAACGGTATTCAGGATATCCTGTATGATATTCTCAGAAGTAATCTCCTCCGCCTCAGCTTCATAAGTAACCCCTATCCTGTGCCTCATCACATCATAAGCAATCGAGCGGATATCCTCCGGGATCACATATCCCCTTCTGCGGATGAATGCATGAGCTTTTGATGCCTGAGCAAGACTGATGCTCGCGCGGGGGGATGATCCGTATTGTATCAGCGGCTTCAATTTGGCAAGTTTATATTCCTCCGGATTTCTTGTCGCGAATACGATATCCAGTATATACCGCTCAATCTTTTCATCAAGATAAACCTCCTTCACCAGTTCTCTCCCTCTGATGATATCCTCAGCGGTAATCACCGGCTGAACAGAAACACTCTCAGTTGAGGTATTGCTTCTGAGAATCTTTAACTCTTCTTCTTTACTTGGATAGGAAATCTTCACCTTGAGCATAAAACGGTCAACTTGTGCTTCCGGAAGCGGATAGGTGCCTTCCTGCTCAATAGGGTTCTGGGTAGCAAGAACAAGAAATGGGTCTTCCAGCTTAAAAGTCTGCTCCCCTATAGTCACCTGTCGCTCCTGCATCGCTTCAAGCAATGCACTCTGCACCTTGGCTGGGGCGCGGTTAATTTCATCCGCCAGAATAAAGTTCGAAAAAAGAGGCCCCTTCTTTATCAGGAAATTCCCTTCTTTCTGATTGTAAATCTGTGTACCGACCAAATCAGCCGGAAGCAGATCAGGCGTGAACTGAATTCTCTGGAACTTTGCCTTCATCGAAGAAGCCAGAGTCTTGATTGCCAGAGTTTTGGCCAGACCCGGCACCCCCTCAAGCAGCACATGCCCGTTTGAAAGCAGCCCGATCAGGAGCCGTTCCACCATAACCTTCTGCCCCACAATTACCTTGCTTATTTCATTGGAAAGCAGGTCAACAAATGCACTCTCATTGCGGATTTTTTCATTTAACGCTGAAATGTCCAAGGGATACCCTCAAAAATTATTAAAAAACCTGTTTTTTTGACGACCCCAAAAATAAAAAGTTTACCTCCCCCGGCGAAAAAAACCATGACAAACCACTCCTTTTTACCTCATAATTAGTAGAATTTTAAATTTTCCTGGCCGTTTACTGTTCACCTCTTCTCTACTTTGAGTGCCGGCCCCTGGGTGGAGATGAAGGGGCTTGAGGTTTTTAAGTTCATTTATTCCCTCAGGTTTTCCGGCCACTATCCAGAGCAATAATTCATCCTGCAAAATTCTTTATTGTAAATTGCCCCAATCCTTTTTTATCACTTTTAATCAGTAAAAACAGAACCATGTCAGACCACTCCGCCCCGGAAAACCAGATTCCAAAGGAACCCTCCCTTTCCGATCCAGCTCAAAATCTCTCAGGGAGTAACCTGCCTCCGGTCAAAAAACAGAGTCCTTTGGCAGTTGCGGCCGGCCTGGTCATTCTCTTGCTCCTTGTAGCGGTAGTATGGTTTTTAAACAAAGAGACTCCCCAAACCCGCATCGAGGCACTTATCGTCTCAGGCAAAATCATTGAAGCCGAAAAAGAACTCGCCATCCTAGAACTTCCTCCTCAGTCAGCTGATTTTTACCGGCTCATTCTTTCTGCCATTGCCCAGCGGGATAGCCAACACTATTTTAATGCTCTCTTGGGACTCCGGTCAGTGCAAAAAACCTTCATTAAAACCTCTGACCTTAAGAACACCCTGAACAATCTGGAGACCGAACTGCTAGAAAAAACCGCAGCATTAACCGATAAACTCAACACATTCTTTTTTGAATATACCAATACCCTTCTCAGGAATGATCTTGCTAATCACCTCAGTCTGTTTGCTGATACCGCAGTCAGTCAAACCCAAAATCCGCGAAGGCAAATTACGGCCGAAAAATCCCTCTTCTTCAGCAGCTTCAGAACCATCCGGCATAAAATGAAGCTTCTTTCAATATCAGAAATTGGAAATTCCATATTGGCTATCCGGGTTGAAGAAGAACTATTTACCGAAAATAATGATAACCCGTCCCAAGGCACCGCATGGGTCAGAAAATATTTTGAAGCAAAGCAGACCGCAGATACATTCCGCCTCATCCGTGAAGAAGTCCGGGAAACGATCCTGAACGTCACCGCTGAGGCCGCCTCATACAAAGGATATACATTCACCATAAAGAAACATGAGGATGACTGGGAAAGCTCCGTAATTCTGAAAACACAGAGCGGTGAACCCATATATACACAAACCGTGGCACAGGCGGAGTTCTTCGCCGATGATTATGATAATGACTCTCAACTCGAACTGATGGTCAGAACCTACTCCGGCGGTGCACATTGCTGCTATACACTATCGGTCTGGGAACTGGAAGAAAAACCCGTCCTCTACTCTCCCGGACTCGAAATCTTCGGGATGACCATCAGCTTTGAGGATATAGATCAGGATGGTAAAAAAGAATTCAGCACCGTTAATTACAGCTACGATTACGCATTCACCTCACACGCAGGCTCCGTATTTCCGCCCATGGTTTTTGAGTACAGCAATAATCAGTTCCGCGAAAGCACCGTAAAATATACCACTTTGCTCAAACAACATCTGCAGGAAATCAAAGCAGAAATCGCTGACTTTCTCACCAGCCTCGAACATCCCAATACCTGCCAGAGCATGCAGGAAATTGGCTGGGGCGCTGACTACAAAGCCCTCATCGCCGCTGCTGTAACGGATATATACCTTCTCAACGGAGAGCCGGATGCCTTTGCTTTCTTAGATGAATACTACACCTGCCCAGACAAACCTGAATTCAAAGCCGCTGTTAAAAAACTGTACTCCGGATATAACACAAAGTAGAAACATTATCACTACCCGCTCAGAGCATTCAAAGAAATATTGAAATTTACGGGATGCTGATGACCGGATAATTCTGTCAATACAGGAAGAGGTATTAAACCTGCAGTGCTGTGAAGGTATATGAATCAGTGATAACTGAGCTCTCACTTTAAAGCAGCGGGAGGATGCCCCCTAAATAAAGAAAAGACAAAAACTGAAACTCAATAAAATTCATCCCCCGGAAAACAGAAATCAATTATATCACCAATAACCAGGAACTAAGAACCAGGCACCTGGCATTTAAAGAACAGCGAAAACTCCAAACTTCAGATACTCTGTCTCCGGCATTGCAGGCAGTACCGGGTGATCCTCCCCTGCTCCGGCAAAATGAAGCAGTTTCAGCTCTCTTCCTGCCTTCAGCGCTGCTTTATGAATAGTCTCCAGAAACACCTCACGGGTAATATGGTGTGAGCAGGATGCAGTTGCGTAAAAACCACCCTTCTTCACTAACTTGAGTGCAAGAGCATTAATCGTCAGGTACCCCTTAACTCCCTCCTGAATCCTCTTTCTGCTTTTCACAAACGCCGGCGGATCCGTCACAACCAGATCAAAACTTCTCCCATTCTGATGCAACTCCTTGAGCACCATGAAAGCGTCCCCCGGTATATACTCCGCCCCGGCTGAAAATCCGTTTAGTTCATAATTTCTGCGCACTGCCGCAAGTGCTGTTTCAGATATATCACTAAACACTGCCTCCCGGGCCCCCGCCTTAAGAGCGTGCAGCCCGAATCCCCCCGAATTGCAGAAGAGATCAAGCACTGATCCTCCCCCCGTGAACCGTGAGGCGTAAATACGGTTTGCTGCCTGGTCAAGAAAAAAACCTGTTTTCTGAGAATCTCTGAAATCTATCTGATACTTCACCCCTTCAATCGTTATCACCTCTTTCTCCGGAGTGCCCAGAAGTATCTCATCCTCCTCCGAAAGCCCTTCCAGCTTTCTGAAGTACATATCATGACGGGTCAGAATATGTTTCGCCTGCAGTTCATCCCGCAGAACTCCGGTAATAACATCTTTAAGCGCCTCCATCCCGGAGCTGTGTATCTGAAGAATATAGCTGTCATTGTAGCGGTCAGCCACCAGCCCGGGCAGTCCGTCACTCTCGCCGAACAAAAGCCGGTACGCGCTTCTCCCCGTATATATCCTGCTCCGGAGCCCGGCTGCTGAAAGTATACGCTCACGCAGAAACTCCCTGATATCTTCTATCTTCTCCCGTGAAAGAATGCGCACACAGATCAGTGAATTCCTGTTCCATACGCCTGTTCCAAGAAACTTCCCCGATGACGAATAAACCTGACAAAGGTCTCCGTTCACCGCTTCCCCCTCCGTCTTCAGCACCTCATTACTGAATACCCACAGATGCCCCGCTTCAATTCTTCTCTCCTCATTCTTTTTAAGATATATATCAGCCAACCGCTGCATCCTTTCTGATCAGTTCCCGTATCATCCCTTCCCGGATTGCATAAGGGGAGTAAATAAAACCGGCAAATCCGAAATAGTCCGCGATTGCCCTGACGATTGAAATACTTGCAGGAAGTATTTCAAGTTTGTTTTGTTCTAAATAGGTAAGCCAGAGGCGGTCTTTCAGAAGATAGTTTGCCCTGCAAAGTGCCTCTGTCTCCCGGATAAGATTATAACTGATGTGCTTCTCCTCCGCACTCAGAAACGGTCTGATCATGGAAAGAGAATTAAACGTCCCCGATGTTCCGATCACAAGCGGTGAAAGATACATTTCCTTTTCAGGAAAATGCAGAATAAGCTGATGCAATGTATATTCACGAATCTGCTGCATTGACTCATCAGAATAATCAAACTCCGGCGCGAACATCTGACTGCACCGTACGGCACCAACCGGCATGCTTTCAGCACGAAGATACTCCGTTCCCCTCCCCTTAATAATCTCCGTGCTGCCCCCGCCGATATCAATAACCGTCATATCCCCTTTCTCCTGAGGGAAAAGCATGGTTGCCCCTTCATAAATAAACTCCGCTTCCCTGTGTCCGGTGATTTTTTCAACCGTTATTCCCGTCATATCTTTCACCCTCTGTAAAAACTCTTCACCGTTGACTGATTCCCTAACCGCGCTTGTTGCCATCCCAAGATACGATGCCTGATGAAATGATATATCATCCGCAAATTCTCCGATGATTGCAATCCCCCTTACAATCCGTTCTTCAGGTATATACGTCCGCCCGGATGCATCCTTTGCCGCCAGCCGGTGGACAATTCTTTTATCAAGAAGTGCATCCCTGAACCTCCCCTCCTCAACCGAAATAATCTTCAGGTGGAATGAATTCGAACCAATATCTATGGCAGCATAGTTTTTCATTATGGTATAACTCAAAATTTCACAACTGCAGAATCTGCCGCGCCAGGGAAATCACCTGTTCCGGCAATATATCCCTGATGTTATCCGACTCCCGCAGCCAGTATTTATTCTCTCCCCGCGGCGCCCACTGATGCGGATTAGTCATTCCAAAAAGAGATATCTGAGGGACGCTCTCCGCCCCTGCCACATGCATAATACCTGTATCATTGGCGATGAAGAGATCAGTATACTGCATAAGAGCTGCAACTTCGGCTATAGTGCGGTTGGTAAAAAAGAATACTTCCCCCTGAATTCTGCTGTTAATTTCATCAATAATCCCCTGCTCCTGCTTACTCCCTGTTGCAACAATAAAAATCTCTTTCCTCTCCGGATGTTGTCCGGCAAGTTCCGTAAGACGGTTAATCACTTCCGCGAAATTTTCCGCCGGCCAGATATTCGGCGGCTTTCCCGCTCCCGGATGTATGCCAAGAACTATCTGTCCTTCACGCCACCCTGCTGACTTCAGGGCTTCAAGTGCATTGGCGCTTTCCTCTTCAGTGTAATTTATATCAGGTTTCAGTTCACCGTGCTGTACCTTTACGCTCCCCAGATTCCGCATCATTCTATCCCATACATGCAGATTTTCATCCGCGCGGAAATCAAGCACCACCCGCTCATGAAAGAAATAAGCGGAATCATTCTCCATCCCGTCAAGAGATTTTGGCCCAGTCTTAAATCGTCCGTTTGCAATACCCGCGAGCAGATTACTCGTAAAAGAAATTGATACCACAACCGGTGTAAGCACCAGATCATAGTCCCGCTTAAGAAACCGGTATAAATCCCTCAGAAATTCAGCATCAAAAAGTTTCTTTTTGTCAAAATTAAAAATGGCGGCAAGAAACGGATTATGCTCCGCTCCGGAGATATTCTGCGGTGAGGCAATCAGATATATATCAGAATCCGGCCAGCTTTCCTTCATTGCGCGGAAGAGTACCGTGCCGGCTATCATATCCCCTAGCTGATTATGAGGACGTATTACCAGAATCTTCTTCGGTACAAAATCCTCCGGCAGCGTTTTTTCCTGAACACCCCATATCCCCCTGCAGATCGCATGGAGAAGTATTTCAGTTATGTTCATCATGAAGACTACTTTTTCCCTTTATCATCATCTTCATGAATCTCGGTAAACTTTGCATCTTCAATATTCCGCTTTTCCTTCTGAGCAGAGTCATTTCCCCTGACCCGTGAATTATCAGCCCCGGTCATTTCTCTGAATCGTCTTACCACTACCGCTTTGGCAATTCTGTAAAAAATATAAATCAGCAGAAGAATCAGAATATATCTCAAAATATCCCCTTCCCTTCAGGATTAAAATACTCAATAAATGCTCGGTCTTCCCGGAATATCTCCTTATATAAGGCGTTAAATTCCGTCTCATTATTCACAAAGTCAATTCCGGTTGTATTAATTATCAGAAGCGGACTGTGCGAATACTTAAAGAAAAACTCCTTATAGGCATTGCTCAGAGCAGTCAGATAATCAGCCGTCACTGCTTTTTCCATCTCCCGGTTCCTTAGCTGTACATTATACATGAGTCGGTCAACATCACTGTCCAGAAAAATCACCAGATCCGGCTTGCGTATATTCTGCGAAAACATCGGGTAAATCGAATCATACAGCCGGAACTCCTCATCAGAGAGATTAATGCTTGCGAAGATACGGTCTTTTTCAAATATATAATCAGAAACGATATAATTGGTAAAAAGCGAGTTCTGATGCAGCCCCTCAAGCTGCTTATATCTGCTTACCAGAAAGAACATCTGCGTCTGAAACGCAAAATCCGCTTTGCTTTTATAAAATTTATCCAAAAACGGATTTTCCTCAAACTTTTCCAGAATCAGCCTGGCCCTCATTTTTTCGGCTAGCAGCCTTGCCAGCGAGGTTTTTCCGACCCCTATCACCCCTTCGATGGCGATGTAATTTATCTCATTCATCATACAGATTCCTCCTCCGGTTCATATACCCCGGTCACATAACGGTTTTCCCCTGTAAAATCCAGATCACTCAGTTTTTGACCTGTCTCCGGATTTTCTGCATCCGGCATCAGTTCCAGAAGTGGTACCACAAAAAAATCCCTGCTCATCAATCCCTTGTGCGGAATGTCCAGCACCTCCGAATGATATACCTGATCCCCGTAAAGCAGTATATCAATATCAACTTCACGTGCTCCCCATCGCTGCCGCTCAATTCTTCCTGCCTGCCGTTCTGCATTTTTTATGACGGCAAACAGTTCCTCAGGCGGTAAATCCGTCTGAACCTGCAATACCAGATTCAGAAACTCCCCCTGATCCGATACCCCAAAGGGTCTTGTGCGGTAAATCGATGATCTGCCCCCCACCCGTATTCTGCTGTTATCTGCCAGAATCCGCATCGCTCTGAATATATATTCTTTGCGCGGTTCAATATTGGAACCAATCCCGAGATAAACGGTTACTTCCATTCTCTCAGAAACTCATTCCGTTCTTTAATGATTTCCACTTCAACCGATTCTACAACTCCGCCGATGGGAGGATTGTTCTTCCGTATCCGCACTTCCAGTTTTTCAACAGTCTCGAACTTCCGGAAAAGATCATCGGTTATTTTTGCCGCCAGCGCTTCAATTAAGTAATACTTTTTTGCTATGGCGGTTTCATGCAATACCTGATACACCTTTTCGTAGTCAATGGTATTTTTCAGCTGGTCTTTTTCCGAGGCCAGAGAAAAGTCCGTATAGATGACAATATCCGCCTCAAATTTGCCGCCGACATTCTGTTCGCTCTGAAACACGCCATGATAGGCATAAAACGAAGCTTTGTTTATTCTGATGATATTTTTCATAATGTTCAGGTCTGATTTTTCTTATTGAATACGAGATTAGCGATTCCGAGCCCCGCTACCACAAGAGCGCTCCCGATGAGATCTTTTTCAGATAATTTTTCAGCCGCAAAAATCCAGCCCGCAATTACCGCAATGACCGGAGTGATAAACGCAATAAAGGAAAGAAGCAGCAGCGGAATCCGTTTTAGAAGATAATAATACGTTGTAAAAGTTATTACGGTACCGAATATACCAAGATAGAGCGTTGTGCTGATACCGGCAGCGGTAATCTGTTTTACCGGCTCAGGTTCAATAATCGCTGAAGAAATAAAAAAACTTACTCCGGCAATCAGAACAGGTATAAAATTCACCGAAAGTGCATTCAGATACGAACCATGCTTCTTAAAGAGCACCAGAATATATGCCTGCATAACAGCACTTATCAGAATCATAAACATTCCGATAACATAAAGATCAGATCCGCCGCCGATACTGTTATGAAAAATCGTATATACCCCCGCAAATGAAAGAACCATTCCTGCAACCTTGCGCGGAGTGATTTCTTCATTGCGCAGAATAAAGTGGGAGAAAACCGTCACACCAAACGGATAGACCGCAAAAAGCACCGCGGCAAGTCCGCTGCTCACATGCTGCTCTCCCCAGTAAACCATGCCAAAGGGAACAAAGAAAGAGAACATGCCGAGCATGATATAGATCAGCATGGACTTTTTATCAAAGGGAAGCGGAATCTTTTTCAGGTAAATAATGGCGCCTAGCACCACTGCCGCGACCACAAACCGCAGCCCTGCAGAAAAGAACGGGGCAAAATCCTCCAGACCGAGCCGGATCGCAAGCCAGGTTGTTCCCCAGATAAGACAGAGCAGAATATAGAGTAATATATATTTCAGCAGCATCAGTTTTTCTCCTTCATCAGTATCATACCCACAGCGCGGCCGGAAACCTGTCCATCCCTACGGTAAGAGTGGAGCAATTTCTTGCTGCTGTAAGAGCAGAGCCTGCTTACCTGTATATTTTTATCCGGTATCCCGAAGGATGTGAGTATATCAAGATTAAATAGCGGGATATTCAGCAGAAATTTTTCCTTTTTCGGAATAAGATATTTGGAGGGAAATTTTTGCGCTACTTCCGGGCCGACCTCATACACCTCCCCGGAAATTGAAGGTCCAAAATAAATATACAAATCATCCGGATGTGAATTCCATTTGTCCTGCAGAAATTCCAGAGCTTTTCTGACAATCCGTTTTTCAGAACTTTTCCAGCCTGAGTGAATCCCGGCTATTACATGGTTTTTTTTGTCGTAGATAAACACAGGAAGGCAGTCAGCAGAGGAAACCACCAGTCCGAGCCCGGTTACATCAGTCACAAGAACATCTGAGGAGGGGCTTAGTCCCGGTTTTGTCACATAGGTGATGGTATCCTCATGAACCTGATACTGGGTTGCAACGTCTGATGAAGTGATGCCGAACCAGTTATAAAACCGCTCCTTTCGTGCCATAACCGCGGCAGGATCATCCCCCACAGAGGCAGAAAGGTTAAAATAGTAGGGGGGGAGCGCTTCCGGGTCAGTTTTTGTGCTGAAACCGCACTTTATTTCCGGAAAGACGTTAAATATCTCTGGTTCTATTATTATCATTATTTTTACAGATTCAGATTCATAATTTAGCAAAAAACCGCTACTCAATCAGGCGGTGAACGGAAAAGAGGATCAAGGTTTGAAAGTACTTATCAGCAACGATGACGGCATAGATTCAACCGGCATAGCCGCTCTTGCAGAGGAATTCAGAAAATTCGCAGATGTTACCGTGGTGGCACCGCTCAGAGAGCAAAGTGCCGTCGGCCACGCAATTACCATGAAAACACCCCTTCGCGTCATTCATTATCATAAAAACAGTGATTTTTTCGGATATGCAGTTGACGGCACCCCGGCAGACTGTGTTAAAATGGGAGTGAGAAATATCCTGAACAGCAACCCCGATATCGTGGTCAGCGGCATTAACCATGGCTCCAATACCGCAACCAATGTGATATATTCAGGAACCGTATCAGCAGCCCGTGAGGCGGCAATCATGGATATCCCGGCTATTGCGGTTTCGGTTACCAGCCATCACGCGAAACATTTTCACTTCGCCGCCGAGCTTGCGGCTCATTACGCAAAAATTATCGTAAAAAAAGGACTCCGCCCGGGTACGCTGCTGAACCTTAACGTACCAGATCTCCCCCGGGAAGAGATCAAAGGTGTGCTCTATACCCGTCAGGGTAAATCCAAATGGGATGATATTTATGAAAAGCGCACCGACCCCTATGGAAGAGATTATTTCTGGCTCACCGGCAATCTGGTAGAAATGGATGCCACGCCGGCATTTGATCAGAGAGCGATTTCAGAGAATTACGCTTCAGTAACCCCTATTCATTTTGATCTGACCGATTATGAAGAACTCAGCCGCATAGCTGAGTGGGATTCAAAGTTCTGAGCAGACCCGTATGAATGAATTGAGGGATGCTGCTCTTGATATAGCAGGAAGCTGGCCATGGCTTATCTTTCTGCTTTTGCTGCTTGGTATATATGCCTGGTTCAGTTACCGGTTTACCCTGCCCGTGGTTTCCAAAGCCAAACGATACCTCTTACTCGGTATCAGGGCTGTGGTTGTGCTGCTGATACTCTTCCTTATGTTTGAACCGGTACTCAGTCTGTTTTATGAAACCAGACTGCAGCCGGTGCACTATGTTGCAATTGACCGGTCGGCGTCTCTTGGTTCCGGGAAAGATTCGGCCGATAAAGCCACACTGATGAAAGATATAACCGGACAGTTCAGCTCAAAATCAGGTGATGTTAACTTCCGGTATATCCTCTTTGACGGGCACGCAGAGTTTGCAGAAAATGAACAGCTTGCGGCACTCACCTATACCGGTAACGCTACCGATATGGAAGCGGTAATTAATGCCATACCGGATGATGTGCCTGCAGCATCACTAACCATTATCTCTGACGGGATTATTAATAAAGGGGGGAATCCCCTCACCCGTGCCGACCGGCTTGGCTATCCGGTATATACCATCGGAGCAGGCGACACTTCGCGGAAAAAAGATGTCAGCATCAGAAGCATCATTCACAATGAAACCGTTTACGCCGGAACGGAAACAAAGATTAATGTAACCGTCAGCTCCTTCGGCTTCAGCGGTGAGGCACTCACCGTAAGTTTATATGAGGATAACAAACTCATCAGTTCTGAGATTCTAACTCTCACAGCTGACGGAATTACCAGTGTACTCTTTTCCTACAAACCGTCAGCCCCGGGAGAAAAGAAAATCACCGCGGAAGTAACCGCACCCAAAGGTGATGAGCAGCCGGGCAATAATAAGAAAGTGGCGTATATAAATATCCTCACTGATAAACTTAAGGTTCATCTGATTGCGGGTTTCCCCTCTTCCGATGTTTCGTTCATCAGAGCGGCGCTGCAGACTGATACCAGTTTGAAGGTAACTTCACTTATTCAGATTGCTCAGGGGAAATTCCTTGAAGGTAATTACAGCAAGACTGATGCAGAAAAAGCAGATATACTGTTTCTGATTAATTTTCCTGCTGCTGAAACTTCACCGCAGATGCTTGAGGATATACGGTCAATTCTTGCGGGCAAAAATACTCCCTTCTATATATTGCTTCCTCCTTTCACCGATGCACAGAAACTGCGCGTACTTGCCCCGTATCTGCCGTTTGATGTCATTATGTCGCAAAATGGCGGAAATAAGGAGGGTATACTGCCAAATCTTAATGAGGCCTTTAAATTACATCCGGTTATCAGAGCAGGAGCGGGTTCGGTGCCGGGGAGCATTAACGGACTTCCCCCCATTGTGCAGCCGGGCTGGGTGCTCAGGAATAAGGCCGGTGCTCTGCCGCTTATAACCATCAGGCAGAATAATGTTACGCTGGATGACCCGATGCTCACGGCGATGTCGCTTGGCAAACTGCGGGTTATTGCCTTTAACGGAGCCAATCTGTGGCGATGGAAACTTAACACGAATGAAGCTTTTGATTTTGACAATTTTATTATAGGTATCGCCCGCTGGCTGGCTTCAGCGGAAGAAAGAAAACTGCTCACGCTTAAACCGGTAAAGAAACTGTTTAGTGAGAATGAAGCGGTGGAGATTTCAGCGGAACTGCTGGATGAGAGCCGCAACGCGCTTGAGGGGGAAGAGATCACACTGACACTGAGTTCACAAAATGTGCAGAGAGAATATATAATGAATGAACTGGGGCGGGGGTTATATGAAATCGTTACGGACCAGCTCCCGCCGGGGGATTACAAGTATAAGGGCTCGGTTACCCGGAACGGACGGCTTTATGCGGCTGACTCAGGGCGGATCAATATCGGGGAGATTGATTTTGAGCGCTCTAACCTGACGGCGGATGCAAATTTTCTTGCGGCACTGGCGTTTTATTCAGGAGGGAAATATTTTGACGGCAGTAATTTTACCGGTATCTTTAATGAATACAGCCGCCTCGACCAGAAAAAAGCTCCTGTCAAAAGCACGGTGGACGAGCACCGCATCTGGTCAAATATATATATACTGATATGTATCATACTGCTGCTTTCAGCAGAGTGGTTCATGCGAAAAAGAGCCGGGATGCTCTGATGCAAGCGGGGGGAGTGCTTAAAAGCTTTGTGCAGCTCTTCTTTCCCGAGACCTGCGCCGGGTGCAGGGAACGTTTGCGGGAAGATGAACTGTATATCTGCGGTGAATGCCACAACTCACTCACCATTCTGACCCCCGGGGAGCGGCTGGCTGAATACAACGGAAGATATAAATCCGAAAAACTGATTGATGAAATCTACCCTCTTTTCGGGATGATGCGAGATTCCATCGAAATTGAGATTATCCACCGGATAAAATACCGTAATAAGCAGAAGCTCGCGCACTGGCTCGGTCAGCTTCACGCAAAAATGATTACTGATTATTGTGATTATGACTTCGTTTCACCTGTTCCCCTCCACAAACTGAAACTGCTCGAACGCGGATATAACCAGAGCGAACTGATTGCCCGCGGAATTTCGGCAGAAAGCAACATTCCCTTTAAGAACTGCCTGAAGAAAACGGTATATACGGAAACCCAGACGCACAAATCAGCATTTGAACGAAGGAAGAATATCCGGAATACCTTTGAACCGGTTCAGGGGGCTGACATAACGGGAAAGTGGGTGCTGCTCGCTGATGATGTGCTGACCACCGGGGCAACGGTGAGTGAGTGCGCAAAAGTGCTGAAGGAAAACGGTGCGGCAAAAGTGGCGGTAGCCACTATTGCATTAACAATCTGATTACACCCGCTCAGGTAACGAAACGCGGGATCTGGTTTGCGTGTTTTTGCCGATTTTAATTGTAGGCGTGGTCTTCCTGACGGGCATACACTAGGACAGGTCACGACTTGTCCCTACAATTTTTTCATAATCCGTAAGGATAACTCGTGAGTTGTCCTATTGTGTATATGTTTTTCCAAACCCAGCATGCATTAGGACAGGTCACGACCTGTCCCGACAATTTTCATTTCATTCTGTTGGGATACCTCGTGAGTTGTCCTATTGTGTATATGTTTTTCCAAACCTGGCATTCATTAGGACAGGTCACGACCTGTCCCTACAATTTATTCATCATCCGTAGGGACAACTCGTGAGTTGTCCTATTGTGTATATGTTTTTCCCAACCTAGCATTCATTAGGACAGGTCGCGACCTGTCCCTACAATTTTTCATAATCTGTAAGGATAACTCGTGGGTTGTCCAATTGTGTAAATGTTTTTCCCAATCCGACATAAATTTGGACAGGTCACACCTGTCCCAACAATTTATTCATCATCCGTAGGGACAACTCGTGAGTTGTCCTATCGTGTATATGTTTTTCCAAACCTGGCATCCATTAGGACAGGTCACACCTGTCCCGACAATTTTCATTTCATTCTGTTGGGATACCTCGTGAGTTGTCCTATTGTGCATATAATTTTCCCAACCCAGCATTCATTAGGATAGGTCACGACCTGTCTTTACAAATTTTTCATCATCCGTAGGGACAACTCGTGAGTTGTCCTATTGTGTAAATATTTTTCCCAACCCGGCATTCATTAGGACAGGTCACGACCTGTCCCTACAATTTTTTCACAATCCTTAGAAACGATCCGAGAGTTGTCCTAATGTGTATATGTTTTTCGCAACCTGGCATACGTTAGGACAGGTCACGACCTGTCCCTACAATTATTTCATTATTCGTTGGGACAACTCGTGAGTTGTCCTATTGTGTATATGTTTTTCCCAACCGGCAACATTAGGACAGGTCACGACCTGTCCCTACAGATTTTTTGTCTGATTACATCCGCTCGGGTGCTGAAACGCCGAGTATCTGAAGTCCGTTTTTAATCGTCTGACGCACTGCTGCACAGAGTGTTAACCGCGCCTCTGCAACCGTTTGTTCACTCCCGATTATTCTGCAGGAAGTATAGAAACGATGGAACAGCCCCGCAAGATCTTCAAGATATACCGTAATGCGCTGCGGTTCAAAATTTTCTGCCGCTATCAGCACTTCGTTTTCAAACTGCCACAGTTTTCTGAGAAGGCGTATTTCATCTTCGTGTGAAAGACCGCCTGCAGGGTTATCCGTCAGTCCGATTTTCTGTTCTTCAGCCATTCTCATGATCGAACAGATACGGGCATGTGCATACTGGAGATAAAAGACGGGATTTTCATCCGTCTGTTTTTTTGCAATCTCCAAATCAAAATTCAGATGCGTGGTAATGCTGCGCATATTAAAAAAGTAGCGGACTGCATCTTTCCCCGTCTCGGCTATCAGTTCATCAAGCGTAATGAAGTTTGCCTTTCGGGTGGACATCTTTACGATTTCCTTCCCCTGCATAATGGTTACGAACTGATGGATGAGAACTTTAACCTTTTCGGTATCGTAGCCAAGGGCTTTTAGTCCGGCCAGTACATCGGTATAAGTTGCATTGTGGTCAGACCCAAAAAGATCAACCATCAGATCGTATCCCCGGTTGAATTTGGTTGTGTGATAGGCAATATCAGGCAGGCGGTAGGTCGGCTCTCCCGTTGATTTGATGATTACTTTATCCGCATCCTGTCCCATTTCTGAAAGTTTCAGCCAGGTAGCTCCCTCTGACTCGTAACTAAGGTTCTTTTCCTTAAACAGCTTCATGACGTCATCAATTTTTCCGTCGGTATATAAGCTGTTCTCGTTATAATAGTTCTGAAATACAATACCGATGGAACGGAGTGTTTTTTCTATATCGGCAAAGATTTCCTTTTCCGCGGTATCTTTAAATAGATCAGCAGGGGCATTTTCGCGCAGGGAATCGCCGTACTGTTCATGAAGTTTTTTTGCGATATCAATGATATATTCCCCCTGATAATGGTCTTCCGGGAAATCAATCTGCTCACCGAGGAGCTGCAGATAGCGGTATTTTACGGAGTCACCCAGCACACGCATCTGGCGGCCGGCATTGTTAAAATAATACTCACGGTCTACCGTATATCCGATCCACTCCAGCAGCGAGGCAATGGTATCACCCGAGACAGCGTTTCTTCCGTGTCCTACGGTGAGCGGGCCGGTCGGGTTGGCAGAAACAAACTCCACCATCGCTCTTTTACCGGAGTATATATCCGATTTGCCGAAACTCTCTCCTTTTTTCAGGATGGCGGGAATGATGCCGGAGGTATAATTATGGGTAAATCTGATGTTTATAAAGCCCGGGGGTGCTATTTCAACTTTTTCAATAATTGCCGGGTCATATTTCAGCTCCGCGACTATTTCATTCGCAATATCAAGCGGGCGGCGCTTCAGATATCTGGCAAGCATCATGGCAGCGCTGCAGGCAAGATCGCCATGAGACTCCTGCTTAGGGCTTTCAAAAAAGACGGGGACTTCATTCAGATAGGGCAGCTTTTGGGCAGCCGCGTCAAACAGTTGCTTTACGTACGTTCTCACTGGTCGGTATATACGGGGTTATGCTACAGGATCGGTTACTTCTTTTACGGGAACATCAGCCCAGAGGCGTTCAAGGTTATAAAACTCCCGCACATCTTTCTTGAAAACGTGAACCACCACATCAACATAGTCAAGCAGCACCCAGTTCAGCGATGTATATCCTTCCTTACCGAGAACGCGGATGGATTCATCCCTCAGTGTTTTTTCAACATTGTCTGCAATGGCTTTCACCTGGGTATCGGAGTCGGCGGAGCAGATAACAAAATAGTCCGTTAATGTGGTCACCTCTTTGAGGGCAAGGATCTTAACGTCAAATCCTTTCTTTTCGAGCATAAGCTCTGCTGCTTTTTCAGCAAGTGCTTCTGAATTCAAAAGATCAGTTTTCCAGTTTTAGTTGTTTAAAGTCCTTTCCGGCGATGACTGATATATCCAGCAGGCGGGAAGGGTTAGTTATTGTAACAATACGAAGAGAATCAAGCCCGAGCTTGGCGCTGATGATTTTCGCTTTCTGATAATCACCGGAAAGATTCACCACAATTGTTTCAGCAATGTCAAAAGTTTCATAGTTTCCGGTCTGCAGAATGTCAATGCCGGGACCGCGGAGATAGTCGGCGATCATGGCGCTGGCATTCGGGATTCCGGAACCATTCAGCACCTCCACCGTTATGATATCCCCTTTGCCTGACTCAACGGTTTGTTTATTCCGGTCCCCCTCTTCAGCGGGAAAAATGAGCAGAAAAAGGTAGATGCTGACAAGGAGATTTATCAGGATTGCAGAAATCAGAAGTAGCTTTTTAAACCGCTCTTCTTTTTCTGAAGAACCGGCTGATAATTCATCCATGCCGCAGCGGCGTTACTTCCCCTGATTCAGTGAGTTATCCCACATCGCATCAAAAAAGGGATTGCCATAATAAAATCCGTTGCCGTATCCGTTTCCATAACCATAGTAACCGCGGGGAAGCTGCTGATAGGAAAGATTAACGGTAAAATTTTTCCATGGCTGATAATTTAACTGTGCGCGGGAAATGCGGAGACCGCTCAGGTCTTCACCAAATGTACCGCCGAAAGTATTGTACGGAGAATGTGAAAGCTGTGCATCAATCTGAAAATTCAGATTGCTCGCGAGCTTAAAAAACATGCTGTTTGTATATACTCCAAGCGCGACTCCGTGACCTCCCCCGGCAGAATAGGACATGGAATAACTATGATGCATGGTGAACCGTGAAGGGTCGAATAATCCGAAAAGGAAGCTGTCTGACTCATCAACAATAAAGCTCTTAACGCCGGGTTTCAGGATTTCAGTATCCTTAAACTGCCCGAGTGCAGAGGATGAAAACACGATCACGAGAGCGAGTGCTGTCAGAAGATTCTTTTTCATGGTTACTCCGTTTTTCAATTTTTTATAGATGTAATCTTATTCTGTTTATCAACAAAAACAATTCTTGGCTTATGGCTGCGGGCTTCTTCCTCGCTCATGTGAGCATAGGTAATAATCACCACTTCATCCCCCTTGTACCCTAACCGGGCAGCGGGGCCGTTCAGGCAGATGGTACCGCTTCCGGGCGCACCTTCCAGAACATACGTTTCCAGCCGGCTGCCATTGCTCAGGTTTACTACCTGAACTTTTTCTCCCGGGAGAAAGTCAGCGGCATCAATCAGTTCTTTGTCTATGGTAATGCTACCTTCATAGAACAACTCAGCTTCGGTAATGGTTGCCCTGTGAATTTTAGACTTGAACATTTCCCTTGTCATAAGCACACAATCCGTCAAAAATACAAAAATTCTAATTTGCAATATAAGCCAAAATGGCGGGATAATCCCCGTCCGGGATATGGTAATTAGATGAAAGTGGGGGGAAAATGTTGCGGGAGAATGGTGAATGGTGGGTTGGGAGGGAGTCTGCCGCGAATATAGGAATAAAATGCATGAAAAGATGAAATTTTGGGAATCTTAACTTTTCCCTTGCATCGTTTAATGAAATCCGATATTTTGCCCGCCATGAATAGATTATTTGTCAACCATCATTCAACACCGAACTGCGCCGGCCGATTTAGCTGGTGGTGGGGTGGATATTGTTTTGATGCATAGGCGGTAATCTACATATTTTTACGGAAGAACCCTTCCAGGATTACCCCTCCTGGAAGGGTTTTTTGTTTTATACACATTACTTATGTTATTCAGAAAAAGTACCTTAGAAGAATTTAACAGGCTCAGCAGGGATTATAACCTTATCCCGGTTTATGAATTTATCCCCGCTGATATGATCACCCCGGTGCTGGCCTATCAGCGCATCCGGAGCAGCGGAAAGTTCACCTTCCTGCTGGAGTCGGTCGAGGATTCTCTGAACTTTGGCAGGTATTCTTTTATCGGACTCAATCCGGCAAAAGAACTGCTGAACTTTGGCGGACGGACTCTGCTCCGTGAAGGGGGCAGGGAATCAGCACTGCCGGATGATATTTTCTCCGCTCTTAAAAAGGAGCTGGAGGGCATCTCACAGCCGCAGATTGAGGGCCTCCCCTATTTCAAAGGAGGGGCGGCAGGATTCATCGGATATGAAAACACGGAACTGCTTGAGCCGGTTCTGGGAATTACGGAGAAATCCTCAGAACAGCCCGACTCCTGCCTTGGAATCTTCCGGGAACTGATTGCCTTTGATCATCTGAAACATCAGCTTATACTGATCTGCAACGTTCACATCAAACCGGATCAAAGCAGGGCTGAGCAATTCACCCCGGCGCAGGAACGGCTTTCCGCGCTTAAAACACTTCTTTCCGCTCCCCGTCCGCATCCCGGCCCTTTCAGCATTACTTCATATATAAAACAGGCAATTGATTCCGCCCGGTTTACTGAATCTTTTAACCGGATCAAAGAACATATTCTTGATGGTGATGTGTTTCAGCTGGTGCTTTCGGAAAAATTCAGTGCTGAGTTTGATGGAGATCCGTTTCATGTGTACCGCGCTCTGCGGATGATAAATCCCTCCCCCTATATGTATATACTGGAAATGCCCGGGGATATGAAAGTAATCGGAACTTCACCGGAAGATTTAGTCCGTGTGAAGGATGGCAAAGCTGCCATACTCCCCATCGCCGGAACCAGAAGAAGGGGCACCACGGCAGCAGATGATAACCGGCTTGCCGAACAGCTGATGAATGATCCTAAAGAAAACGCGGAACACACCATGCTGGTTGATCTTGCACGGAATGATCTTGGCAGAGTATGCGCTTATGGAACGGTTTCACTAAAAGAGGACCGGAGAATAAAAATGTACTCTCACGTAATGCACATTGTCTCCCGGGTTGAGGGGGAAGTGCGTGAAGATATATCAGCGGTGGATGTGCTTGCAGCAAGTTTTCCGGCGGGAACCGTAACCGGCGCTCCTAAGGTGAGAGCAATGGAGATTATTAAGAACCTTGAAGCCGTACAACGTGGTCTGTATGCAGGCGCTGTCGGCTACTTTGATTTCTCAGGAAATATGGATATGTGTATTGCCATCAGAAGTTTTTTTATTCACAGGAATATCATAAGCTGGCAGGCAGGCGCCGGAATAGTGCTGGACAGCCGGCCGGAGCTTGAAATGAAAGAGATATATAACAAGGCACGCGTTATGACCGAAGCCATTCAGGCAGCAGGGAGGATTGATGAACATACTCGTTATTGATAATTACGATTCCTTTACCTATAATCTGGTGCAGCTGGTCGGAAGTTCAGGTCATACGATCATCGTAAAAAGGAATGACGCGGTTACCATTGAGGAGATAACCGCAATGGCACCGGATAAAATACTCCTCTCCCCCGGTCCCGGCAAGCCGGAGGATTCAAAAATTACGCTTGATATACTGCGCCGGCTTTCAGCAGCCATTCCCACCCTTGGTGTCTGCCTCGGGCATCAGGCAATCGGGATTGTCTTTGGCGCAAAAGTGAGCCGGGCTCCGAATATCATGCACGGAAAAACTTCAAGCATTACGCATGATAACAAAGGAGTGTTCAGAAATCTGCCGCAGGGATTTACCGCAACCCGGTATCATTCATTGGTAATTGAAAAAGAATCGCTTCCGGATATACTTGAGATCACTGCTGAATCAGAAGATCACCTTATCATGGGCGTGCGGCATAAGTCACTGCCCGTAGAAGGAATTCAGTTTCATCCGGAATCCATACTCACCACCGAAGGAAAACATCTGATAAACAACTGGCTTGAACAATGACATCAATGTATCTTAAACAGTTAATTGAGGGGCACCGTCCTGAAATGAAAGAAGCGTACGAAATAATGAACTCGGTGCTCTCAGGCGCGGTATCGGCATCATTGCTTTCATCACTGTTAACCGCGATGCGTATGCGGGGAGAAACACCTGAAGAGATAGCCGGATTTGCTCTTGCCATGCGGAGTAACTCCCGGCAGTTCACCTATTCAGGAGGACCGCTGGTTGATCTCTGCGGAACCGGCGGAGATAACTCATCAACAGTGAATATATCAACCATAGCTTCATTCATTGTGGCGGGAACAGGTATCAAAGTAGCCAAGCATGGCAACAGGGCTGTCTCAGGCAAATGCGGCAGCGCGGATATACTTGAGGAGCTTGGCTGCTCCATTGATCTTGATGATGAACAGATTACGGAGTGCCTTAACAAATCCGGTTTTGCTTTTTTCTTTGCACCTAATTTCCACACCGCGATGAAGCACGCAGCACCGGTCAGGCGGGAGCTCGGCTTCAGGACGGTGTTTAATATGCTCGGCCCGCTTACCAATCCTGCCGGAGTTAAAAGACAGATGACCGGCACCTTTACCGATGAGGCTGCAAGATCGCTTGCAAGAGCAGCAGCGCTGCTTGATTATGAAAAGATAGCACTGCTTTGCACAGAGAACTCGGTTGATGAACTGCTCCCGGGTAAAGAAGCATTAGTAATAACCGTTGAAGGAAAAAAAATCCGGGAACAGATTATTACGCCTGATTACCCTTCACTGAGCAAAAAAAATCCGGAGGGGCTTTATGCAGCAACTAAAGAGGAAAGCAAGCGGGCTTTTCTGGAAGTGATTGATGAGGCAAAGGAGAGTTACACATTCTCAGCCGCGGTAATCAATGCAGCAATGACGCTTACCACCGCCCGCGATTCAGGCAGTATGGATCAGGCGATTGAGGAGTGTATTTATGCCCTCCGCTCCGGTGATGCTTACCGGGCTTTTCAGAATTATCTCAAACTGAGCAAAATACCGGTATCATGAAAAAAGATTTTCTTTCAGATATCATAGAAGCAAAGAAGGAAGAAGTCTCTAAACTTAAAAGAGATTTCACCTGGAACAATCTGGCTGATCTGGGTTCACGCTTCAGCAGACGTCTTTCACTTGAGGAAAGTATCCGCAATACCGCCGGGACAGCCATTATCGCTGAGATCAAAAAGGCAAGCCCATCAAAAGGTATCATCCGTGAGGATTTTAACCACCGGAAAATCGCTGACATATATATTGAAGAAGCTGTGGCAGGAATCTCAGTCCTGACGGAGAAAAGCTACTTTATGGGTGCACCGGCGTTTCTTGAAGAACTGGCGCAGGAGAAAATTATTCCGCTGCTCAGGAAGGATTTTATTATTCATGAACTGCAGATTGCGGAAAGTGCATCAATCGGTGCTGACTGCATCCTGCTGATATCAGAACTGCTTTCTGCTTCACAAATCGCTGAATATACACATGCCGCGAATGAACTCGGGATGGGGGTCCTGCTTGAGATGCATGACAGGGATCAGATTGAAAAAATCAGTTTTTCACAGAACCCGCTTATCGGCATCAATAACCGCAATCTTAAGACGTTCGAAACTTCGCTTGAAGCAACAAGAGAAATCAGAAAGCTGATACCTGACTCCGTTACCGTCATCAGTGAAAGCGGTATCAGCAAAAAAGATGATATATCATTCATACAGGATTCAGGAGCAAAAGGGGTGCTGGTCGGAGAGCATTTTATGCGTGCAAAGGATATCCGCTCAGAAGTGAGAAGGATGAAGGAATATTGCAATGGTTAAGGTGAAAATCTGCGGCATTACAAATCAGGAAGACGCACTTTTCTGCGAAAGAGCAGGAGCAAACGCGCTTGGTTTCATCTTTTTTGAACGGAGCAAACGGTATATAGAGCCGGGTGACGCCCGGGATATTATCAGACGGCTTTCTCCGCTCACAGTTAAGGCAGGAGTTTTTGTTAATCATACTGAAGATGAAATCAGGAGAATAAGCGCTCTTACCGGAATAACCGCCATTCAGCTGCATGGTGATGAGGTTGAGGGGTTTCTGGAAGACTCCCCCCTCCCCCTGATACGTGCCTACCGGATTAAGGATGCATCTGATTTCAGCAAATGGAATTATCCGCAGCGGCTCACTCCCCTTTTTGATACCCACTCGGATATATCCTACGGAGGAACCGGAATTCCTTTCAGGCATGAAGATATACCGTCAGAGCTTAGGAGCAGATCAATCATTGCAGGGGGCATCTCAGCGGAAAATTTCGAAGGGGTGTTAAAGCTTAAACCGATGGGGGTTGATCTGGTGAGCAGTCTTGAAAGCACTCCGGGTAAAAAGGATTTTTTAAAAGTACAGCAATTTTTTACTAAACTTTATCAATATCAGGTTCAACAATGATGGTTCTCATGAAGCTGGACAGCCAGCAGCAGCAGATAGAAGATGTATTGCAAAAAATAAGCTCCCGCCACTGCAAAGGGCACGTTATCTACGGCACTTCGCGCATCGGCATTGGTGTCACAGGTGAGGTGTCAAACTTTCAGCCGGATGACTTCCTGTTTATGGAAGGGGTAATGGATGTGGTACGTATATCCAAAAAATTCAAATTGGTATCACGGGAAGTAAAAACTGAAGATACAATTATCCAGATCGGTGAGGAAAAGATAGGCGGCGGTTCGCTTAATATCATTGCCGGCCCTTGCTCCATTGAAAGCCGTGACCAGCTGTTTGATGTGGCAGGCGCGCTTAAGGAGATGGGCGTGAAATTCTTCAGAGCAGGTGCTTATAAACCCAGAACCAGCCCTTATGCCTTCCAGGGACTGAAGGAAAAAGGTCTTGAGCTGCTAAAAGAAATCAAGGACACCTTCGGTATGTATATCGTAACCGAAGTGAAGGATACGGAAACACTCCCCCAGGTAGCGGAAGTAACCGATATCCTGCAGATTGGTGCAAGGAATATGCAGAATTTCTCCCTGCTTGAACGGGTGGGGTCTGTGCAGAAACCCGTACTGCTTAAGCGGGGACTTTCTGCCACTATCGAAGATCTGCTGATGAGCGCCGAATATATCCTCGCCCAGGGGAACTTTGATGTTATCCTTTGTGAACGAGGTATCAGAACCTTTGAAACCTATACACGCAACACACTTGATCTTAATGCTGTGCCGATGATCAAAAGCCTTTCTCACCTTCCGGTGTTTGTTGACCCTTCTCATGGCATCGGCATCTGGGACAAAGTTGAGCCGATGTCCATGGCCTCGGTTGCCTGCGGTGCGGATGGTTTAATGATAGAAGTTCACTGCGATCCGGGTAATGCACTTTCTGACGGATATCAGTCTCTCACACCAAAAAACTTTAAACATCTAATCGGAAAATTAGAGGCACTAGCCCCTATTGCGGAGAAAGAACTTAACTTAGATGTCCAGCATAAGTAATTATAACTTTCCGGATGAACTCGGGCATTTCGGAAAGTATGGCGGCAGATTCATCCCCGAAACACTTTATGCACCGCTGAAAGAACTTGAAAACTTTTATCGGAAGATAAAGGATACACCGGAATTCCTTTCGGAACTGGAGTATTACCACAAAGAATTCACCGGAAGGCCTACACCGTTGACCTTTGCTGAAAATCTGACAAAGCACTATGGCAAAGCCGGTATATATTTCAAGCGGGAGGATCTCTGCCACACCGGCGCGCATAAAATTAATAATGCAATCGGGCAGATGCTGATTGCCATGAAAATGGGAAAGAAACGGATAATAGCAGAGACCGGAGCCGGACAACACGGCACCGCTGTTGCAACCGTCTGCGCAAAATTCGGACTGCACTGTACGGTGTATATGGGGGAAAAGGATATACAGCGTCAGGCACCTAATGTGGCAAGAATGAAACTGCTTGGTGCTTCAGTGGTTTCAGTTACCTCCGGAAGCAAAACGCTGAAGGATGCAACAAATGAAGCCATCCGCGACTGGGTCACTCACGCCGATGATACTCATTATATCATTGGCTCAGCAGTAGGGCCGCATCCCTATCCGATGATGGTGAGGGACTTCCAGTCGGTCATCGGCACCGAAACAAAAGAGCAGCTTCAGCAGATGACAGGAAAACTGCCCGATTATATACTCGCCTGCGTAGGGGGCGGAAGCAATGCAATCGGGATTTTTTATCCGTTTATAAAAGATGAATCTGTCCGCATGATTGGCGTCGAAGCGGCCGGAGAAGGCACCGAAACAAAGAAACACGCCGCAACCATCGGCAAAGGGAGCGACGGCATCTTTCACGGTATGAGAACCTATCTGATTCAGGATGACAAGGGGCAGGTTGTGGAACCCCATTCCGTTTCGGCAGGGCTTGACTATCCCGGTGTGGGGCCGGAGCATTCCTATCTGTATGATATCAAAAGAGTGCAATATGTCAGCGTCACCGATAAGGAGGCATTAGCCTCAGTGAAAACCATCAGCCGGACAGAAGGAATAATTCCGGCTCTTGAGACCGCCCATGCTCTTGCATATTTAGAGAAATTTATGGCTGAAACAAAAACAGGTGAAATAGTTGTGGTAAATATGTCCGGCCGCGGCGACAAAGATCTCTCAACCATCATGAACCAGCTTCACATTGAATAAGATGAGTATATATAACTATCTCGAAGAAAAGAAGGCAAAAGGAGAAAAAATCCTTTCAGTTTTTCTCACTGCCGGATACCCGCAAAAGGAGAATTTCATACAACTTGCTCTGGGAGTACTTGAGAGCGGGGCTGATATGCTTGAACTTGGAGTCCCCTTCAGTGATCCGCTGGCGGACGGACCGGTGATTCAGGCCTCATCCGCACAGGCGATAAAAAACGGTGTAACGCTTAATGATGTGTTTGCTTTCTGCACGGAAATTAAAAAGCGCACACAAAAGCCGGTAGTAATCATGTCGTATCTTAATCCCCTGTTCCACTACGGAGCCGGGAGATTTTTTGAAGACTACAAAAAGTGCAATGCCGATGGGCTGATTCTACCAGATCTTATTCCCGAAGAACTCCCGCAGTTTGATGAGTTTGGCATACCCGCGGAGGAACTTGCAGCCTTTGCAGCACCCACTACTCCGCAGGAGAGACTGCAATATATAGATTCACGCAGATGGTCGTTTCTCTACTATGTCGGTATGCTGGGAACCACTGGTCAGGCGGGCGCTTATTCAGATGAGCAGATCGAAAAAGTCAGGTCTGTCTATTCACAGATCCGGAATAATAAAATGCTGGTGGGTTTTGGTATATCAGGACCTGAAGATGTCAAAAAGATACGCGAACACTGCGACGGAGTAATCGTGGGGAGTCTGATCATCAAAAAACTGGCGGAACATCCGGGTAAATTTGAGCCGGTCTATTCAATTGTGTCGGCTTTAAAAAATGGGCTTTAAAAATTATGAATTATGAAGTATGAAGTATGAAGTATTAGATAACGAGTTAAATTCTTTGCAAAAGTGAAAGAAAAATTATATGAGTTTAGGCAACCTTACTGAGAATAGCCGGTAACTCTAATTCCCGTATATAAAGACCACAAGGAATCGTGCTGAGTCCCAGTTTTGTTATATGGTAACAATGGGTATTCGGCACTTTTTCTATAAGGTTGTGTTTTCTCAGACGAGTTAGTATACGTGATACTTTTGCAGAACTGTAGTTATCACCGAGATTCTCACGCAAGGTTTTGTTTCTGATTCCATTGAGGGCATTACTACCACAATGAACAGCAATAAGCACATCCTGTTCCTGCTTGTCAAAGAAGTTTATCCCTTTAACTGAGCGGCCATTATCTTTGAGGGGATTGCTGAGTTGTTCTAAATTCATTCTCCCGGCTGAGGTATCATCGAAGGAGGCAAGAAAATCAAGGTATCTGCTGTTTACCGCTGTACACTCTTTCCTGAGCGGATGGATACTGTAAATACTCTTTTTCATCTCTGCTTTTTTCCAGGTGATTGTTCCCTGACGGGTTTTCACCATGCGATAGATTCTAAATGCTTTGATATTATTCACCGTCGTCTCAATGCGGAGAACTCCTGGAGCTTTATCATACATTTTAACACTATTTGCACCAATAGCGTGCTTAACGCGAGTTCCATGAATCATTTTATTATAATGAGTAGTGACTTCCTGTTCATAATGAGCAGCAAGCGACCGGTTAAAAAAGGTAGCTATGTTACCTGGTTTGACCAAATGAATACATCTGAGGATTAATTCGTCGTAAAGATGTTTCATTCGATGCTTGTCCTTGAAGACAATATCGGTGGCATATTCTGCCTGAGTAAAAGTCCACTCCGGCCACTGGCGATATTCGGCAAAAACCGGGAGATATCGCCGCATAAATGCTTTCAGCCCGGAGTGTAAATTACCTGCACTGATTTTATCACTGAGTTTTTGTGCTTTCTGAAAATCACTTAGGTAGGTAAAGACATTATCCTGAAGAATATACATGATCCGGTTCTTACGGAGTTTATAAGCCAGAAGATTATGACCGTTAAAATACAACTGAACTTTGCAAGGCAGCCAGGTAGGAATACGAATAAAGCAAAGTCCAAGATATTTATCTAAGAAATACAAATAATAATGCAGGCATTTTGAGGATCGCGCACGAACATCTCCGGTATGAGTGATCTTGTTCCAGGTGGTCTGATATCCGTCGCAAGATTCCATAATTGAGAAAATCGCAACAATGCCTTGCTTGAGGTTCTTTTCAGAAATGATTTTTTTGACTGTATTTTCTTTGTTGACCAGTCTCGGACTCCTGATATAGACAATAGGAACCCGGGTTTTTGCACTAAGAGTCTCCATTTGTGCATTAATTTTATCACGGACGGATTTAGCAAATTTCGTATAGTCCACAAACTTGATCTTGTGTTTGAGCAAAAAAAATTTCATTGCTCCCGGATATCTCCAGCCTGGCATTGTTCCACTGATAATAATCCGGTCAAAACAACTTACAACACCGAGAATATTGTCTTTATATTTTTCCAGAAAAGCCGAGAACATGAGAATCCTTTTGCAATTGAGTTCTCTATATTACGAAAATTACCGTGAATTTACGTGCTTACCATTTTGGTTCTGGCTACGCCAGCGTATGAATTATGAATTATGAATTGTGAATTGTGAATTGTGAATTGTAAATTGTGAAGTATGAAGAATAAAAGAATTAGCCGCATAGCGGCGGCATATTAATAACAAAGACCATAACCCAAAAAACCATTAGCGCCGCAGGTGCGGCATATATGGATCACCATTACTGCAAAAACCTGGCAGTTTGCTGCAATCTTCCAACCCGCTGTCATGTCACCACTCCGGAACTTCTGATTCTTGTCTTTGTCATCCCTTATTAATATTTCAACTCTCTGGGTCTTCATGAGCCGCGCAGCGGCGGCATATTAATAACAAAACCCATAACACAAAAAACCTTTAGCGCCATAGGTGCGGCATATATTATTCACTGTTACCGCAAACACCTGGTCGTTCGCTGCAATCTTCCAACCCGCTGTCATATCGCCCCTCCGGAACTTCTGATGCTTGTCTTTGTCATCCCTTATTAATATTTTAACTCTCTGGGTCTTCATTAGCCGCGCAGCGGCGGCATATTAATAACAAAAACCATAACCCAAAAAACCATTAGCGCCGTAGGCGCGGCATATATGGATCACCATTACTGGAAACACTTGGCCGTTCGCTGCAATCTTCCAACCCGCTGTCATATCGCCCTTCCGGGACTTCTGATTCTTGTCTTTGTCATCCCTGATTAATATTTCAACTCTCTGGGTCTTCATTAGCCGCGCAGCGGCGGCATATTAATAACAAAACCCATAACCTAAAAAACCATTAGCGCCGTAGGCGCGGCATTTATCGATCACCATTGATGGAAACACCTTGCAGGTAGCTGCAATCTTCCAACCCGCTGTCATATCGCCCTTCAGGGGCTTCTGATTCTTGTCTTAGTCTTCCTTAATTAATATTTCTACTCTCCGGGTCTTCATTAGCCGCGCAGCGGCGACATCTTAATAGCAAACGTAATAACCCAAAAAACCTCAAGCGCCGCAGGCGCGGCATGTATGGAACACCATTACCGCAAACATCTGACTGCTGAGATACACGCCGCGGCGTGTCTCTACGGAATGGGGCATACTCACAAATGATTTTGTCAAGCGGAATTCCTCAACATAAAAAAAGGCGCAGAAGACTTTCCGTTCCTCTGCGCCTTGAATAGCTGACTTTGCGTTATAATTTCTGACCGGCTTATTTAAGCAGATTCATCGTCCTGCGTTCAACAAAATTACCTGAACGAAGCTCATATATATAAATTCCTGAACTTAAACCGGAAGCAGAAAACTCCTGTGTATGGGTGCCGCGTTCAACCACACCGTTTACCAGGACTGCTATCTCACGTCCCAACAGATCATATACCTTAAGCGTGACCTGTGCTGCATCTGTCACTGAAAAGGTGATGCGCGTTGACGGATTAAACGGATTCGGGTAGTTCTGCTGCAGACTGAATCCTGATACAGCCAAATTGCGGTCATAGAATACTTCAACAGGAGTATGAATCGCTTTAGCCCCGTCATAATCATGCTGTACCAGACGGTACCAGGCTTTTCCTTCCGCTGGGTATGCATCACTGAAAGTATATCTGCTGGTTTCGGTTATCGTACCGTTTCCGGAGACAAACCCGACAGCAGACCAGTTCTGGTTGTCGGAAGAGCGTTCGATTTCAAATCCGCGGTTATTCACTTCCGAAGCGGTTGCCCATTCAAGCTGCACTGAAGCACCCTGCTGCACGGCGCTGAAGGAAACCAGTTCAACCGGAGTTACATTATCAAGCGTGAAATCAACAATATATAAACCGGTGCTGATATCGGAGATAATCACGTTTCCTGACGGAAAATAAGGATACGCACCCCACGCCCCTTCATAGGTGCCGGAGGTACCGGAGTAGGTATCATACTGCCCGACTTTAACCGGGTTAAGCGGATTGGAGACATCAAGCACCACATAGCCATCCTTATAATAGGATATATGCGCAAAGTGACCCTTTACAAAAATATTATGCACGGGACTGTTCCCCGGCATCTGCCACTGGCCTACCTTCAGATCCCATGAGGTTCTGTCCTGCAGATCCCATACGGTAATATCGCGGACATTAAACTCCTCTGCCCCGATGAAATATCTTTTATCCTCTGTCATCCAGCCGCTGTGAGCATAGATGCCGCTGAGAGCCGCGCTCTGGCTGACCCGCTGGGGATTGGATTTATTGGTAACATCAACCACATCGTAGGTATCTTCGCTTGCCGCATACACGGTATCATTCCAGACATACACATCATGGATATATCCGCTGGTATTGTAAAGAGCCGTTCTGACGGGATTAGCCGGATTGCTCAGATCAAGGATGTGCATACCGCCGCCGTTATTGGTGCCGATCACATAGGCATAACCGTTATCTATATAAATGTTATGTGCACGGGTAAACCATGTGGTAAGGGTATTGACCAGGGTAACACTTGCAGGAAGATTGGAGAGGTCAACAATCTGCAGACCCTGTCCGGTTCCGGTACCCTCGGTGGTGATATACGCGTAATGGCTGTGAGTTTTGATATCACGCCAGATGGAACTTGGTCCCGGTATATACCCAACCTGCACTGGCTGCGCGGGATTGGTTATGTTGACAAAATAGGTACCGTTCTGAGCCCCCATTATGGCGTATTCACGCCCCTGGGAGTCAACGTAGCCCCAGCAGTCATTATAGTCAGTTCCCTGACCCTGCTGAGGATGGAAGCGGCCGAGCAGAGTCACATTCTGAATCTGGGCGGCGGCAAAAAACGGCAAAACAAGCAAAAGCAAAAACACACGGTTCAACTGGGCTGTCCTTTTGGTATAGAAAGAAAGAAGAATGCGAAAATAGGAAAATATTATGAATTATGAAGTATGAATTCTCATTCGTGAATTATGAAGTGTGAGGCATGAAAAATCGGGAGATTTTGATAATTATTCATTTTACATTCTTCTTCCTTCTCCATCATTTAAGAAAAGTAATTTTGGCGGTGGTGAGGCCTGATTTACCCCGGATTTGAAGGAAATAAGCACCCGAGGAAAGCCCCAGACCGGTAAAATTCACTGAAAACCGGTTTTTTCCCTGCTCTGCACCTCCGGAATAGAGTGTTTTTACCATTTCTCCGGCGGGGGTAAAGAGCGTAATGGTTATCTCCTCCTGAGCAGGGGCTTGGTACTCAATAAAGAATGCCGGATTAAACGGATTGGGCCAGGTCCTCAGAATGCCATAATCCCCGGCAATGGCGGATTCATTTTTAACGGAAGTAATTTCATCGTTCAGCCAGAGGAGAATGCCGCCCCGGTAATTGCCAGCCAGCAGGTCAGGGTCGCCATCCAGGTCAAAATCAGTCAGGAAGGGAGTTACGTCAATGCCGCTGAGCGCGGGGAGAAAATCCTGTGTCACCTGCTGCCAGACCGGAGAAGAGGCAGTGCCGGTGTTTCTGAAATACCAGATATTGCCGTTTTTGTTTCCGGCAAAAAGGTCAGTCCTGCCGTCCCGGTCAAAGTCATAAAGAAAGGGAGAAGAGTTATCACCGATATCAGGGAGAGCAAACTGATCGTCAGCGATGGTGAAGCGAAACTGCTGCAGGGTGCCGGTATTGCGGAAAATCCGGATTCTGCCGTTAAATGCCCCGATGACCAGATCAGGGTCAAGATCACCGTCTATATCACACAGCCGGGGGCGGGCGTATATACCAATATCAATAACCTGACCGGAACTATCAGTCAGAAGCACCGGAGGGGCAAACTGTGGTAATGTTAGGGTTCCGGTATTCTGAAAAAAAGAAACTGTGCCGTTAAAATTTCCAACCAGGATATCCTTCAGGCCGTCTCCGTTCAGGTCGCCAAACTCCGCGGCAAGGGAAAGTTCACCGCGGATTCCGGCAAACTCCTTTGTAACCAGTTCAAACCGGGTGTTACCGGAGGAGGATATATTCCTGAAATACCATACCGAGCCTTCCGGATTCTGCGCGTTCGAGAGAAATATATCTTCCCTGCCGTCGTTATCTATATCCGCCATGCTGATAAAACTCTGAATACCTGCATCCACCGTACTGAGGTAATCCGGGTTACGCAGGCGGAAATCATGCGAAGCGGGAGTACCCATATTCTCAAAAAACATCAGCGCCTGAGGAACTGTGGGGTCATAGAGCACTGAGACGAAAAGATCAAGATCACCATCCGCGTCCATATCAGCAAGGCGCGGCATATTAAAGCCGGATGTGATAACGCTGTCCTGATTCACGGGGAATGCTTCAGAGCGTACAATATATACAGGATTAACCGCCGAGCCGGTATTCTCCAGAAAGTAAATACTCTTGCCAAAGAAATCCCCCCAGAGCATATCTCGGTCGCCGTCGCCGTCTATATCGCCGAACTCTATGGAACTCGCTCCGTGGCGCTGCGTACCACCGCCTCCGATAATGATGATATTCAGCCAGGTATCGGTTATAAACTCAAACGCAAACTGCTGAGGAGTTCCGATGTTTTTATAAAAGGTAAGAGTGCCGGTGGAGTTGCCGGTTACAAAATCAAGATCACCGTCACCGTCAGCGTCAGTGAATGCGGGATGGCAGCCGCTCTCGCTGATAACCGGCTGCCCGGATGCAGTGAGGAGAGGATCAGCAGTAAGCGTATATCTGGGCACCGCGGCGGAGCCGGTATTCTGAAAATAGCGCACCTGATTATCACTCGCTCCGGTGAACAGGTCAAGGTCGCCGTCACCGTCGGTATCGGCAAGGCGGAACCAGTTGAGCATATCGCCCCCCTCAAAGAACTCCGTCTGAAGTATATATACCGCCTGAGCCGGAGTGCCGGCGTTCTTATACCACCCGAAAGTGCCGTCTCCGTCAAGGAAAATCATGTCAGGGTCGCCGTCTCCGTCAATATCGGCAAACTGGGTTCTGATGTTATTCTGCCCGCCGGAAAAGACATTCTGCAGCAGAGTGAGTGAATCAGTAAACTGAGCGTAATCAACCGAGCGGGTAAACTGCTGTGGGTAAGCCGTGGCGCAGAAAAGAAGGAAGAAGAAAAGGAAGCTCTTACGCTTCATTGCGGTATATATAAATAAGAGAATCCCCCATCCTGCGGTACGGTTCAAGCCGGAAGTGCTCCTGGTCTTTTTCAGCAGTCTGCACAGAGCGCTCAACAAGAAAGATTCCTTCAGGAGCCAGAACGTTTGAAGACCGGACCGCCTCAAATACCTGATATATATCATACTGAAAAAAGGGAGGGTCAGCCACAATCAGCGAAAGAGGCGTGCCGGAGTATCCTCTGATAAAATCGGTGCAGGCCCGCAGATGAACCGCGCAGTGGATTTCAGCTTTAAGGGTTTCGATATTCCTTTCCAGATTCCGCGCCACCTTTGCGCTCTTTTCAACAAAGTGCACCAGAGCTGCACCGCGGCTTACCATCTCAAAGCCGAGAGCGCCGGAGCCTGCGTAAAGATCAGCACCGGTGATATCCTCAAAATCAATCATGTTGGAAAGGATGTTATATATTGCTCCGCGGTTCTTTTCGGTAGTGGGGCGTGTGTCGTTGGTGGCGGGGGCTTCAATAAACCTGCCGCCGTATTTTCCGGTGATGATTCTCAGGCGCATGGCGGCGGAACTCTTATATAAGACGGTAGCAGAGCCCGGCAGCCGCGTTAAAATTATAGTTCCGGGAGTGGAGCAGTTCCTTATTCAGACCGGCACCGCCGAGGATTAAAGCAGAGAACGGGTTAATCATCTGAAACGGAAACCGCGTTGCATTTCTTACCGCGGTGAGCATCGGCTCGGCAAGAGAGTCACCGGTGAGGAAAAAGTTTTCGAGCTTGTTCAGCTGACGGCCTGAGTCACTCATCATCTGCAGTTCTTCTGAAAGCAGCTGCAGGAAATTATGCATAGAATCAAACGCCCTGCCGCTGAAATACTGCGGCTTCCCCTCTTCAAGATATTCAACACTGAAGAAACCGGTGCTTACACATACACTAATAAGAGAACTGCTCAGCAGCTCGGGGCGGTTCATCAGAATAGATTTATCGGCGGAGAAGTGAGAGTGGTCAATCAGTTTTATTTCAAGATTATTCCTGCGGCAGACCATGATAAGCAGATTGATTATCTTCCGTGAAAGGGCAAATACAATCACACGGCGCTCCTTGCTCAGGGAACCGGGGCGGTCAATTTCGTAGTAATTAAGGGAATAATCCTCCGCGGTGAGGAACGGGTAGAGCACTGCGAACTCCCAACGGAAGTTATCAATTAAATCCTGACGGACAATGGTCTGATCAGCCGGTACGGTAAAACTGTAGAAAAACTCGGGAGGGAGCGAAATATATACCTGACGGTTTTTCAGGTTTGTGCGTTCGGCAAGGAGGTTAAAGGCAGACTGAAGGCCGCTCATCAGAACGGCCTCTTTGTCTGTTAAAAAATTCAGCGGAGCGGGAAGAAGAGCTTCATCAATATGATTAAGAAGCCTTCCGCCATCCTGAAACCCTACCTCAACAACCTGAATCTTCTGGGAAGAAACAGAAATTCCTATCCGGTCATCCAAGGAGGGCATCCGGAGCTGTTATTCCCAGGAAGCGGTGTTTTTCAGAGCATCGTTATTCAGATCGCCGATTCTGCCGTAGCCGTCCGGATCCTCAATAACATACCGGGTTCCGATTTTCTTCACCGTATCTATTCTGAGAAGTTTTTTATTCTGATTGATAACAGAATCAAACGTGATGCTGGTATCAATTTCAATGGTATAGGCAATGCCTGATTTGGGAGCAGTGCGCAGACTTTCCGGAGTGAACTCGCCATGTGTAAGTTTCAGGAAAGGATTGGTAGATCTCTGCATGATGGTGTCAAATCCGTTGATAACACCCTGAACAAACGGATCATTTTTAATGAAGTTGTAAAGAGAATCAAACTCATTGGTATATTTGCCGTTTTTCATATAATAAAGCACCTGAGCTTCTTTCAGGTTCTTCATTCTCAGGCGGGACTCATCCTTGCAGTATTTTTCGTAAGCGACAATCTCCTGCGGGTCAATAATTGCTATCTTAGCGAGATAACCAACCATCAGAATGATTATCACATACAAGCCCAGGTGAAGATACCAGGGATCTTTAACTTCTGCCATGTTTACTCCGTGTTAAAAACTTAAATAAGGTTTTATCTGTTCCAGTTTTTTTTCTCCTATACCTTGCACGGAAAGGAGCTGATTAACCGACGAAAATGAACCAAGACGGCTGCGCAGCCGGATAATCTTTTGCGCCGTTTTTTCCCCGATGCCGGGGAGTCTGCACAATTCCTCAAGATCAGCGGTGTTTATATTTAGCTTCTGACCTGAGACCAGTTTCTCAGTTTTATTTTTTTTAAGATTATCCTTGTTAAATTCCGAAACAACGGACAGAGAGTCAATATCCCCGCCGATTATTTCTTTGTTATTTTGCGGATAATCTCCTTCAGCAAGCTGCCGGAAGAGCTCCTCCTCCCCTGAATAATCAAAAGAGGGGGAATCACCCCTCTCCTTAAAGCCGCTTAGCAGCATACCCCCCAGCACAAAACCAAGCATAATCAGCAGAGCGGCTGTCTCATGCCCTGTGAGACTGAATTTACGGCTCAGTTTTCTGATCACGCCCGGCCTCTACCCCCTCAGATCAGAACCACTTCGATTTTTTTTCACTCTCTCCGCTTCCCGGCGCCTTTATGTTCGGCATATCAGCAAGCTCCCTCAGCAGATCCTTCTCTTTTGAATTCACTTTTTTCGGGACAACCACATTCAGCCGGACCAGCTGATCCCCCGTGCCGCCTCGGTTAACGTGCGGAATTCCCTTATCCTTCATCCTGAGGAACTTGCCTGGCTGAGAGCCCGGATCAATGGTCAGCTTTACCTTCCCTTTAAGGGTAGGTACCTCCACCTCGGTGCCCATCACCAGATCAGGGAAGCTGAGGAGGAGATTATAAATCACATCATCGCCGTCACGCTCAAAATGCTCATGGCGTATCTCCTGAAATACCACAATCACATCACCATTCTGCCCGCCGCGGATACCGGCATTCCCCTGGCCCCGCAGGGTCATGTAACTGTCATTGCTGACACCGGCCGGCACCTGAATCTCCAGCGTTTCTTCCGACTGCACACGGCCGTCCCCTTTGCAGGTAACGCATGGCTTGTCAATCACGGTACCCTCGCCGTTACAGTTGGCGCAGGTGGTAATATTCACAAACTGCCCGAAGACCGAACGGGAGACCTGGCGCACCTCCCCCTGACCGTTACAAGCCGGACAGGTTTTGGCGCTTGAGCCGCCGTCTGAGCCCTTACCGCTGCATTTGCCGCAGCGGATAAATTTCTTCAACTTAATTTTTTTGGTTACGCCGGTTGCAATTTCTTCAAGGGTGAGTTTAAGAGTAACGCGGAGGTCGCTCCCGGGTACCCCCTGCCCTCTTCTTCTCCCCTGCCGCTGAGCGCCGCCCCCCTGCCCGAAGAATTCATCAAAGATGGAGGAGGAACCAAAAATATCGGAAAAGCGGCTGAAGATATCGTTCATGTTCGAGAAGCCGTGGAAATCCTGCCCCCCCTTCAGGCCAGCGTGACCGAACTGATTATAGCGCTGGCGCTTTTCATCATCGCTCAGCACTTCATAGGCCTCGGTGGCTTCCTTGAATTTTTCTTCTGCTGATTTATCATCAGGATTGCGGTCCGGATGATACTGCATGGCCAGCTTGCGGTACGCCTTCTTTATATCATCCTTGGAAGCATCCCGCCCGATGCCAAGTATTTCATAATAATCTCTTTTCTGCATGGTCAGTTGCTTCCCTCAGAAGATGTTCCGTTTTCAGCATTACCGGAGCCCTGTGCTTCCGCCTCTTCAGGATGCTCTGAGACCACCACCTGCGCGTGACGCAGAATTTTATCCTTATACATATATCCGGGGAGGAACTCCTGCACAACCGTATCGGTCGGATGCTCCGCGCTCGGCTGCTTCATCAGCGCGATGTGATACTCCACATCAAAGGGCTTATGCAGCGATTCAAATTTTTTCACCTGCTCCTCAGCCAGGGTTTTCTGCAGCTTGTCATATACAAGCTTAATACCTTCGGCCAGTTTTGCAGGGTCGGCGCCCGACTCAACAAACTGCATCGAACGGTCAAAATCATCCACCACGGGTATCAGTTTGCGGAGGAACGACTCGGCCGCGTACTTAAAATCCTTTTCCTTCTCCTGCTGTGTTCTTCTCTTATAATTATCAAACTCAGCGCGAAGCCGCATATACTTGCCGTTAGCTTCTTCATAGTTTTTTTCAGCAAGCTCAGTGCGTTCTGCCAGCTCATTATATTTAGCCGTGAGCGCGTCAAAATCCTGCTTCAGGGTATCCCTGTAAGCAATCTCATCAATCAGTTCAGTGTTTAAGGAAGGAATGCCCTCCTCCTGCAGCGGGGTTTCAGCCCCGGCCGCTTCGCTGTTCTGCTCTTCTGGTTTTTCCTTTTCGTTCATCTCTTTCATGGAATCATTTACTGTCACAAAAATTTCTTTTTACGTTTTTTTCAGTGAGTCGGTTAAGACCAGGGATATATAATCAACCATCGCCACAATTTTGGCATACTCCATCCTCTTGGGCCCGATAATACCGAGCCGCCCTTTCACGTCTCCGATGAGATACTCCTTGGTGACCAGGCTATAATCATCCAGCCGCGGGAGTTCATTTTCCTTGCCGATGGAAACAATCACCTGATCGCCGCTTCCTTCGTTGGATTTTTCAAACACATGCAGCAGGATATCCTTATCCTCAATCAGGTCAACCACATTCTGGATTTTTTCCGGCGACTCAAACTCCGGCTGGCGGATCAGATGCCTCGTTCCGGATATATATATCTTATCCCCCTGCACTCCGTCGCTGAAGATGCGGTCAACCGAATCAAAAAAGACGGTGTAAATTTCACTTTCCTGCTGCGGCACATCGCGCATTCTTTCCCTGAAGGTGGAACGTATCTCAGCCAGTGAAAGTCCCGCCAGGCGTTCATTCAGCAGGGACTGTATTACAGCAAGCTGCTCATCCTTAATCTCGCCCGAGACCTCCAGAGTGATGGTCTTAACCAGGCCAAGCTTTATGGTAATCACAGCCATAATGCGGCTGGAGGTAATCTTTACCAGCTGGATTTTTTCCAGAACACCGGTATCCAGCTTCGGGTAAACCACGCAGGCAAGCTGATTGGTAATGGAGCTGAGGATGCGGGAGACCGTGGTGAGCAGCTCTTCCGGCTCATTCTTCACCTTCTCCAGACTGCTGTTAATGGTTCTGCGGGCCAGGTCATCAATTTCATCCCGGTTCATCAGCAGGTCCACATAAAAGCGGTACCCCTTATCGGTCGGCACCCTTCCCGCGGAAGTGTGGGGATGACCAATAAAGCCGGACTCCTCCAGATCGGACATGATATTCCTCACCGTCGCCGGAGAATATCCGATATCATACCTCTTCGTTATGTTCCTCGAACCAACAGGAACGGCAGTCAGGATGAACTGCTGCACAATGTAACGGAGAATACTCTGTTCGCGGTCGTTAAGCTGATCCCTGTTCACAAAATTTTTAATTTTTACTGTGCAAATATAGCAAAATTGCCGTTTTTTCAGGGGAGAAAACCTCATCCCCGACTTCGTCGGGGCAGGCCCCAGCCCTTCCTCCGGCAAGTCGGAGTTTTCAATCCCAAAAAAGAGAAGGGAGCCGGAAAGTTGAACTGATTCCGAAGGAATCACAAATTGGCAGCAAAAGAAAATCCACCAATAGTCGTTTCCTGAACCCCCGGAGGGGGTGGCCTGTTAATAATAAAACGCTTCAAGACCTCCCCCTGAACTCCCGACGAGTCGGGATGACCCGTTAATAAAATACTGATACACAACAATCTCCTCAAACCCCCGACCTGTCCGTGAAAAGAAGCCGGAAATCGTACATTGTTCATTATAAATTGTACATTGTTCTGATTCCGGAGGAAGAAACTCACCTTCCGACACGTCGGAACAAGCCCAATTCCCCCTCTCTTTCCTAAAATATGGCTTCCGTTTTTAGTACGGATATGTGGGGATTTATCATTTTGCATCCATGTCAACCCTGAAGGAAAAAGAGGGGACTTCCGGAAAATTGTACATTGTACATTGTTCATTGTACATTGTAAATTGATCTGGCAGAAAACGATGACCGATGCACAACCCGCTCACCTTTTCTGCTCCCAGTAGAAAATGACGACCTTTGTTTCCCTTTGCCTTATCTTATACCCGAGGAAGAAACTCACCCCCCAACCCCCTCTCTTTCCTAAGATTTAGCTTCAATTTTTAGTCCATGTATGTGGGAATATATCACTTTGCATCTAATCAGCCCTGAAGGAAAAAGAGGGGGCTTCCGGAAAATTGTACATTGTTCATTGTACATTGATTTGATTCCGGAGGAAAAACCTCATCCCCGACTTCGTCGGGGCAGGCCCCAGCCCTTCCTCCGGCAAGTCGGAGTTTTCAATCCCAAAAAAGGGAAGGGAGCCGGAAAGTTGAACTGATTCCGGAGGAATCACAGATTGGCAGCAAAAGAAAATCCCCCCATAGTCGTTTCCTGAACCCCGACTCGTCGGGGTGACATATTAATAACACCCTGATTATAATCATAACCCCAAAAATCCCGGAGGGATGACATGAAGTACCGGAACACGATTTAAGGATGAAAAGGATAAAATAAATTGAGAATTGAAAGTTGAGAATTGACAACCAAAAATGGAGAATTCCGAAACTTTAGGTAATTTCGTAAAAATATTTTTGCGATATTTGACTGAACCATCTATTAAGTAACGGAATATTTATACTCTCGTGGCAGACGTTCACGACAAAGCAACCCGCAGTTATAATATGAGCCGGATAAAAAGCCGGGATTCCAAGCCGGAGCTCATCGTGAGGAAGTACCTTTTTTCGCAGGGGTTCCGCTATAGGGTGAATGTTGCCTCGCTTCCCGGTAAACCAGATATTGTACTGAAAAAATATAAAACTGTTATTTTTGTAAACGGATGTTTTTGGCACGGGCATAAGAATTGTAAATACTTCAGCTTTCCAAAAACCAAAATAGATTATTGGAATAACAAAATAACTCTAACTATAAAACGTGATAAAAAGAAAAAATATGAACTTGGAAAGTTGGATTATAAGGTAATTGTGATTTGGGAATGTGAACTGAAAAATAAAACTCAAAAAAAACTAAAAAAGGTTATCTCCTTGATTAAGATGAACGAAATAAAAAATGTCTGAAAAAATTATTAGAGTATTTGAAGCTTTTGCGGGTTATGGTGGAGCATCATTTGGACTAAAGAAGTCTGGTATACGCCATAAAGTGGTTGGTTATTCCGAAATTGATGAAGACGCTATACGATTATATGAAGCAAATTTTCCAGAGATTCAAAACTATGGCGATATAACAAGAGTTAAACCGTCAAATCTACCTAATTTTGATTTATTTACAGGCGGGTTTCCATGTCAGCCATTTTCTACAGTTGGTAAAAGACTTGGTGAATTAGACATAAGAGGAACTCTATTTGAAGATATAATACGAATTTGTAGCAGTAAAAAGCCAAAATATATCTTATTGGAAAATGTAAAGGGATTGACAATGGGAAGGCTAAAACCAACCTTTCTAAAGATAATTACTGAACTTGAGAAAATTGGATATGATGTTGAATATGCGCTATTGAATTCGAAAGATTATGGTGTACCGCAAAACAGAGAGCGATTATGGATATTTGGGTTCATGGGAAAACTCCCAGCTAACTTTAAATTAGCACCACCGAAAATACCATTAAAACATAGATTAAAAGATTTTTTAGACAAAAGGGTTGAAATCGACCTTTATAGAAGTGAAGCACAAATTGCAAGAATTAAACATCTGCATGACATTGATTTGTTTGATGTAAATGAACCTTTATGTTATGATTACTATAATCGAAAGATAAGATTAGATGGCTTATGCATGACGGTAACACCACCAGAGCACAATGTAGTTAGAATAGTGGAACCCATTCATGAGGGAAAAGAAAGAGTAAGAAAGCTTTCGCTGGATGAACATTTCCGATTAATGGGATTCAAAATTAATAATAAAGAAAGAGAAATTAGATATCCTGAAAACCCAAGTTACACAAAATTAGGCAGATGTGCAGGAAACGGATGGGATGTGAACTTGGTCGGCAAGCTTTTTAGTCACATATTCAAGCAAATATATGAAGATAGATAACACGTCATTATTCTTTAATTCAAGTATTAAAGATGCTACTGCAACAGCCGCATGGGGAACGTCCGTTGGTCAAAGTAAAAAAAATGGTTACAAACTGGATACAGACAAAGAAGGATTGAAAGATGTTATTTATGGGATGACATATAACATCAAACCTGCTGATTCTTTGAAGGCGACAGAGATGAGTGAAAATAGGGAGTTATTATATTGTTCTATTTTTAGTAAAGTTTTTGTTAATGGAATAGAGTTAAAAGAAGAGTCCTTAATATTTTTACTTGTAAAAGAACACACTGAAAGTCATAACGGGAGAATAATAATTTCTTATCCTCCCTATGCAGAGTATGCTACTGAAGAGAAAGCGTTGAACAATGCAGAGGTGTACAGGAAAATGGGAGAAGCATTGGGTTGTCCTAATGGTTGTTGGTTCGCTTTTGAAATTAACGTAAGGAACCAGGAGGAATTACATTTTTCAGCGATTGTTGTATCGGATACACACACAGAGTATGATTCGAGTGCAATCAGGAAAATTGAATGGAATAATCTTGTTGAAAATAAGCTTCAGGGAAATATTAAAAAAACACCATTAAGTATACCAAAGATTATTGAAAGTATAACAGCAACAAACTTAATTTATTCTCCAGAGATTATAACTCGTTTTATTGCAGCTTTACTAACCAAGCCATTTATAATTCTAACTGGATTGTCGGGATCAGGAAAAACCAAACTCGCACATAGTATAGTAAAGTTGTTTTGTTCCTCAAGCGAACAATATAAATTGGTTCCGGTTGGTGCAGATTGGACGAGTAGAGAACCCATGCTTGGATTTCCGGATTCCATAGAAAAAAACAGATATATAAAACCGGAAAGTGGCGTACTTCAATTAATAATTGAAGCTAATAAAGCGAAGAACCAAGACAAGCCATTTTTTTTAATATTGGACGAGATGAATTTGAGTCATGTAGAAAGATATTTTGCGGACTTCTTAAGTGCAATGGAAAGTGGTGATAAAATTTATTTGCATGACGATACTGAAGGCAAAGATGATATTGCACCATTTATAAGATTCCCAAAAAATCTATTTATTATTGGTACGGTGAATATAGATGAAACAACATATATGTTTAGTCCAAAAGTTCTTGACAGGGCAAATGTAATTGAATTCAGAGTTAGCAAATCCGATATGAGCAAATTTCTTAGCAACAATACAATTATTAACGATGATGGGATTGAAGGACTTGAAGCAGGGATGGCTGGCGATTTTCTGGATCTTGCACAAAAAAAGGATCTTAAATATGGAAACACGACGATAATAGGTGAGTTGGTGCTTTTCTTTGATGAACTTAAGAAGGTGGGCGCTGAGTTTGGATATCGCACTGCCACTGAAATAAAAAGATTTACAGCTTTTGCTAAAATGTTGAACAACGAATGGTCAGATGAGAAAATATTTGATTATGCAATTATGCAGAAATTACTACCAAAAGTTCATGGTTCACAAAGAAAACTAAAAGATCCGCTAAAGAAAATGGCAGAATTTTGCATGAAAGACAACAAATCGCCTGAAAATTTTCTTAATAAAGAAGCAAAATTAGATCTTGAAACTAATGATAATATCAATGATGTACGATATCCAGTAACTCTGGAAAAAATAGTTCGCATGTACCATAACCTTTTGCACAATGGATTCACAAGCTACGCTGAAAACTAAAGAGTTAGTGGTTCCAATTACTAAAGATGGCAAAGATGTTGGAACCATTTTAATAAGAGCTGAAACAGAAAATGATATTCTGTGTTATAAAAATGACGCCGGGGAAAACGGTGAGTCCCCATATCAAATATACGAGGGCAATTTTTATGAATATAAACTGAGTAAAGAGCAACTTAGGCTTAGAGAGACAGGTATAATTGTTGTTTCCAAAATTGAGCCGCACAGAGGCAGAATAAGGCCTAATACAAACGTTGGCAAGCTTGTGCTAGAAGTTTTAGATCAAAGCGGAGGTGATTGTGGCAAAGCAGAAATAGAGGTTTGTTCTGTTAAAACAGGCTACCGCGAAGATTACAGAAAAATGCTTGAAGATATAGCAAACATTTGCAGTGACCTTATATTCCAGCACTCAAGTTCTGTTAAACAGAATATTGAACCAAGATTAGAAAATGATGCTAAAACAAATTATCAGAAATTTGCATTTATTTATTCGACGATAAGATCAAGGGATTTCAGCGAAGCTGTACATAGAATCATATATTCTCCAGTGACCAGATGGAAAGAGATTGAGATATTAAAAGATGTCCGCTCCACAACGAAATTCGGAAGACATGGAATCCGTCAGATTTCAATAGTGAGAAATAGAATAAAAGTTCCAGAGGAACATTATCTGGCCGACAGAATCCCCAGTTTGCCCTTGAAAATAAGTACCTTCAAGAATACAGAGACTGTTGATTCTCCTGAAAACAGATTCGTAAAGCATGTTCTTCAGACATTTCTTGATTTTGTAACAAGCATAAGTAAATACTCGAAGGGGGATAGTGTATTTGAAAGAGAAGTGATCAAAGCTACAGACATTATTTCTGAATGGCTAAATAATCCCATATTTCGTGAGATATCGGCTCCAAGTTTTCTTCCGCTAAACAGCCCGACTTTACAAAAGAAAGATGGATACCGAGAAATTCTGAGAGCATGGATCTTGTTTTTCGTAGCTGCAAAACTTGTATGGAGCGGGGGACCAGATGTTTATGATGCTGGGAAGAAAAATTTATCCGTATTATATGAATATTGGATATTCTTCAAATTGCTCAATATTATTTGTGAAATATTTAGTATTCCCAATAGCAGTATAGATTTACTATTTGAGTATTCACCTAATAAACTCGATATAAATCTTAAAAAAGGCAAAAATTTCAATTTGCAAGGTTATTATAAGAACGCCGGCAGAAATCTTAACGTGCAATTCTCATATAATAGAAAATTTCAACATGAGGAAAAGCATTTTAAGGAGGGGAGTTGGACAGTAAACTTGAATCCTGATTTTACGTTAAGTTTATGGCCACACGGAATGAGTGCTGAAATTGCAGAGGAGATGGAATTAATGCTTCATATACATTTTGATGCAAAATATAAAATTGACAATTTCGTATCTCTTTTAGAGGATATGAACGAAAAGATGGGGATGGAAAAAAAATCTCCTAACTCTGACGGCGACACTGAATTCACCAAAGAGATAACAAAGAAGGAGGAAAACCAGAGAAAGTATAAACATGAAGACTTGCTTAAGATGCATGCCTATAAAGATGCAATCCGGAGAACAGCAGGAGCATATATACTCTATCCCGGAGACAGCCCGAAAACTTTACAGGGATTTCATGAAATTATTCCCGGGCTGGGTGCTTTTAACATCAAACCTGCCGGTGATAAAGACGGAACCGGTGAGCTGGCAAAGTTTATAAAAGCCGTGGTGAATAATTTCGCCGACAGGACATCACAGAGAGAACGGTCTTCCTACAGTGCGTGGAATATATATAAGGATGAACCCGCTGAAACGGTAAGCGACCGTGATGTCCACTATTACCCTGAGTTGATTGACAAAAAACGGGCACCTGTGCCTGAAGATGAATACGTGCTCATTGGCTATTGCAAAGGTGTGGCTCATTACAACTGGATTGTTGAAAAGGGGAAGTATAACGCAAGACTTACCGGAGCAGGTTTGCTTCGGATAAAATCAGCCGAAGCATCCGCCCGCTATCTTTTGCTCCACGGCCCGGGGCAATTAAGGACAGGATATCTTTACCGCTTGTCCGCTGAAGGACCGGAAATTTATACTAAACAGGATCTAAAAAAGACGGAATATCCGAAAGAACCATCTCAGGAACTGTACCTTGTATATACACTGACGGGTAATCCTGTTCAGCCGGTTACCATCGGAATTGAGTGGGATATCAGAAAGCTTGAGAACTACCGGCCAAAGAGGCAGTCCGGTTACCCTTTTGCGGTAAGTTTTGCTGAACTGATGAAGGCACAGGTAAAAAAGTATTAGTTCGAATTTTAGGGAAGGCAAAAACATACCCACAATCCTTATTAATCTTAACTAATCCCCCCCCTTGACAAATTTCTCATAATTTTATAATTTTGATCAACCAGATTCTTCACCAGTGAATCGGGTTGAACAAAATGTTCCCCTCTCTGCAGTACCCAGCGGAGAGGGGTTTTTTTATAATTATGAATTCAAAGTCTGAATACCGGTCAGAGGGGTTAATTCCCCTTCCGGGAAGTCCGCATTTGTAACTGCTCCTTACACAAAGCCGGATCTTTCATAAGACTGAGTTCCCCCTGAATATGAGCAAAAACTGCCCCCGCTGCAAATGAATCCCGCTGACAGCCCCGGGCCTTTTATTATCACGATCCTCCCCGATAGTGCCATATGGCAGCCATAAGAGCGTAAAAGCTTCGGACCATTTTTTCATTCTTCATTCTTCATTTTTCATTCTTCATTAATTAATCTCATTTTCCATACTCAGCACTCAATTTCCTCCGCCTTTCATCTGCCCGGAATTTTTCCTATCTTAAGAATGTTATTGGCTTAATTTTAGCGGTTCATTTTTTTCATCTCAAAGGGTTATGCAAAGCAAACTCACGCAGCTCGTTACAGGTTTAAGAGTCGTTGCTCTTTCAGGCCTGCTTTTTCTATTTCTGGCCTCTCCCCTGCTTCCGCAGAAGAAGGAGGTCTGTCTCACCTTTGATGACTTCCCCTATGTGCAGATGGGGCGCTATCCGGTGAGTCTCATTAAGGATAAGCTGACCCGGCTGATTAAAGTGCTGGAAAAATATGACGCAAAACCCGCCGCCTTTATTAATGAAATTCAGCTCTATAAGGATGAAAGCACCATTGACCCCAGAAGGGTTGAACTGGTGCAGATGTGGATTGATGCCGGCTTTACCATGGGAAATCACGGCTTCAGGCACGTAGATCTTTCCTTTCACACAGCGGAGGAGTTTAAGGAAGATGTGCTGAACGGAGAGAAGATTTTTGCGCCGATGATTAAGGGAAAGCAGAAATTTTACCGTTTTCCGCAGCTTGAAGTTGGGAATACGCTTGAGATAAAAAGGGAGGTTGAGCGTTTCCTGGAAGAAAATAACTATAAAATACTTCCGGTAACCATCAGTGCGGCGGAATATAAGTTTGCCATCGCCTACAGCAAGGCCTATTACTCCAAAAATGAAAAGTATAAGAAAAAGATTGCGGATGATTATATCGCCTATCTTTCAAAATTTATTGACCTGGTTGAAAAGCAGACGGAGTTTCTCTTTAAGCGTCAGATAAAGCATGTGATGCTGCTCCACATGAATGAGCTGAATATTGACCACATGGAGCGGCTTATCCTCCTCTTTAAGAAAAAGAAGTATAAGTTTATTTCAGCCGAAGATGCGATGACCGATGAGGTATTTACCATCAGGAATACCTACGCCGGGCGGGATGGTCTGGGCTTTATTGACCAGATTGCCAGCATGCGCCGGCTGATGGGTGACCCGCTGTTTGATGATAAAAGAGTGCCGGTGCCTGACTATGTGCTGGAGCTCTCCGATAATGATTTTTACGACTTCCCTTACGATAATGAGTGAGGCGTCCGCCGGAATAAAAGCAATGTACAATTTACAATGTACAATGAACAATTTTCCGTAAGCCCCCTTTTTTCCTCGCTTAGTTGGAAGGTGAGTTTCTTCCTCCGGAATCAGTACAATCTACAATCTTCCGGAAGCCCCCTCTTATCTAGCCTTGTTGGAAGGTGAGTTTTTCCTCGGACGCAGAATAAGGGAGCGGGTTGTGTATCGGTCTCATTTTCTACCAGCATGTGATTCCTCCGGAATCAGTACAATCTACAATCTTCCGGAAGCCCCCTCTTTTTCCTTCAGAGCAGAATAGATTCGGAATGTTAAATTCCCACAGACCCGGAGAATAATCGGAAGCTAAATTTTAGGAAAGAGAGGGGGAATTGGGCTTGTTCCGACGTGTCGGAAGGTGAGTCTCTTTCGCAGCTTGGAATCAGTACAATCTACAATCTTCCGGAAGCCCCCTCTTTTTCCATCAGAGCAGAATAGAGTCGGAATGTTAAATTCCCACAGACCCGGTTAATAAACGGAAGCAAAATTTTTGGAAAGAGAGGGGGTTGGGGGGTGAGTTTCTTCCTCCGGAATCAGTACAATCAACAATCTTCCGGAAGCCCCCTCTTTTTCCTTCAGAGCAGAATAGATTCGGAATATTAAATCTGCAGAGACCAGGATCATAAACGGAAGCAAAATTTTAGGAAAGAGAGGGGGTTGGGGGGTGAGTCTCTTTCGCAGCTTGGAATCAGTACAATCTACAATCTTCCGGAAGCCCCCTCTTTTTCCATCAGAGCGGAATAGGTTTCGAATTGTAAATCTGAAGAGACGCGGAGAATAAACGGAAGCAAAATTTTTGGAAAGAGAGGGGGTTGGGGGGTGAGTTTCTTCCTCCGGAATCAGAACATTCCACAATCTTCCGGAAGCCCCCTCTTTCCTCACCTGGTTGGGGGGTGAGTTTCTTCCTCCGTAGGTAATTCTCAACTTTCAACTTTCAATCCTCAACTTCCTTCCTTTTTCCCTCCGGAAAATTAGAGCGTTATGGTCTGTTATATTTCCCCTGTTTTTAGCATTTTGCATTCTTACTTTTCACCAACAACCGGAAAAATTGTATGCAATCAGGATCTGACTCCGCCACTTATAAGTCTGCCGGTGTGGATATCCGGGCAGGGGAAGAAACGGTTGACCGGATAAAAAACCACGCGAAGAGCACGTTTAATTCATCGGTTTTATCGGGGATAGGTCATTTTGGCGCCTTTTTTAAGCCCGATTTTTCAGCGTATAAGGAGCCGGTGCTGGTCTCCAGTGTGGACGGTGTGGGAACCAAGCTCCGTATTGCTATAAATACCGGAATTCACTCCACCATAGGGCAGTGCCTGGTGAATCACTGCGTTAATGATATAGCCGTCTGCGGTGCCGTACCTCTGTACTTTATGGATTATATGGCATTCGGAAAACTGAATCCCCGTGTGGCTGAAGAGATAGTTGCAGGATTTGCCAAGGCCTGCCGCGAAAACGGTGTGGCTCTTATAGGAGGTGAAACCGCGGAGATGCCGGGCCTCTATCAGAAAAGGGATTATGATCTCTCCGGCACCATTGTAGGCATTGTTGACCGCTCGAAGATTATTGACGGAAGCGGTATTCAGGAGGGGGATGTGCTTATCGGGTTCCGCTCTAACGGACTGCATACCAACGGCTACTCCCTCGCGAGAAAAGTGCTGCTGGCTGAGTTCCGGCTTGAGGAGTATATACCGGATTTCCGCTGCTCCATGGCTGAAGAACTGCTGAAACTGCATATATCCTATCTCCCTCTTGTTACTGAACTGAAGCTGCTTGACGCGGTTAAAGGGCTTGCCCACATTACCGGCGGCGGCATAGAAGGAAACACAAAGCGGATTCTGCCGGAGGGTCTTGCGCTTGATATTAACTGGGATGCATGGCCCCATCTTCCGGTATTTAAGATGATTCAGGAGCTCGGAGATATACCGGATGAAGAGATGCGCAGCGCGTTTAATCTTGGCATCGGGCTGGTTGCCGTCTGCTCCCCTGATAACGCCGCAACTCTGATGACCGCGGGGAATAAGTTCCGGCTTCACCCGAAAAAAATCGGTACGGTAATCAAGCAGAAGAATGGCAGCTCTTCAAAAAAAGTGATTATGCCTCCCCTCCCCGAAGCAGCTAAACCGGAGCCGGATGAAGAGCCCGAAAAGCATTCAATTATTTCGGTGGTGAAAGTCCCTGATGAGATACAGCCCTGGTCTGAGCAGCCGGAGGAAAAGACAGGCAGTAATAACCAGTGAGGGGCCCGCTTTGCTGTGCCCTGTTCCTGATGCTGATATATACTCAGCAGATGCTGCCGCAGGAGCGGATTGTGTTCACCTATTTCAGCATGAAGCACACGGAGCTGCGGGCCGGATATACGGATGATAATCTGGCCACGGTGCATGACCTTGGCTCGCGCAACACCTTTCTGCCGGTTTGGACTGACAGCGGTGTGGTTTTCTGCGGAGAGAATTTTATCTGGAGAACCGACCGCGAAGGAGAAAACCTACAGAAGGTAGGTAACGGATATAAGCCAAGCCCCTCCCCATCCGGAAGATATTTTGCTTATTATGCTCCGGGGGGAATTCAGATACGGGAGTCGGGGGGAAAACCGGTTAAGCTGATTGAGGTTGATTTCTGGGATGATGTGAGCATCACCTGGCTCCCTGATGAAAAGGGAATAACATTTTTTAACGCTGATAAACAGATTTCATACGGCTTTCACCTGGAAGATGACAGCATCTTTGTGGTAGGCAAAGATGTCATACAGCCGGTGTGGAACCCCTCAGGCAGCAGGTTTTTATATAACGCTCCGCTTGATGATGCAGCATTCGGCATTTTTTACGGAAGCGGATATACCGCCGGTGATCAGGATACGCTGCTTTCTGATCCGGCAAGAAATTCACTGATTCCGGTCTGGGACCGTGGTGGAGAATCGTTTTATTTTATCGAACTGCTCCCCGATTCGCTGCAGGATTCTCCCGGCTCACTGCTCAAAGGGTATCTGACGGAATATCTGCTGGGCACAAAGGAGTACCGGGTTATAGATTCATCAGCAGCGTTTACGGATAACGTTTATCCGCAGTTTACGGTCAGCGGCAAAACAGGCCTGCTTTACTACACGCATCTGGATGAATTTGGCTTCGGAAAAATTGCCGTGTATGATAAAAAGAAAGGGAGCACTGAAATACTCGGCAGTGATGATTTCAGGAATGATTTTCGCTTTCCCGGTGTTTATTAAACTGAGGGGCGGAATCACAAAGCAGATTTATAAAAAGTGAACTCTCATTAAAAGGAGAAACAACTGTTTGAAAAAATTCGCGTTATATATACTTCTGGCCGGTGTGCTCTTTGCGGCCGGATGCTCGGGAGGCATTGAGCCGGAACCGGAGAAACCCATACAGATGGGCTTCGGCGGTACGGTTACCTTTTCCGGCACCTGGAACCCTGATATCACCCGCGTGCATCTGGTGGTCTTCCGCTCACCGCTGAACAGCGTGGCAGATTTTAACCCGTTTAATCTGGCGTTTGTGAGTGACTCCATTCCCATCGGAGCAAGCACCTGGACCTACAACACCAACGACAACAGGATAAGCGATATTTTTAACCTGACGGCGGGAAGCTATGCCTATACGGCAATTGCCTTCTCAACCACGCCTGAACTTGCTCTTGACCGCGGCGCCTGGTTTGTGGTAGGCCTTTACCGCGCTCCCGGTGATACCGCCGTTGTTTCCCCCGTCGTGATTCCGGAAGGGCAGTTTGTCTCCGGAGTTAATATATACTGTGATTTTGATAATCCGCCTCCACAACCACCGGAATAAGTATGAGATATATCTGGATACTATGTTTAGCATTCACGCTTCGCCTCGCGGGGCAGTCGGTCATTGAGGGTAAAATTACCGATGACAAACTGAACCCCCTCCCCGGAGCGAATATAATTCTGACCGGCACTGACTTCGGCACGGCAAGCGATCAGAAGGGAGAGTTCCGCATCACCGGTCTGCCAAGCGGTGAATACCGTCTGCGGGTTTCAGCCATCGGATATACTCCTTATGAGTCAGGCAAAATCATTCTCTTTAACGAAACCCGGAAGATCAACATCCTCCTGAAGGAAGAGGTTATTCTTACGGATCAGGTGATAGTTACCGCCTCAAAATATGAGCAGCAGATACAGTCACTCCCGGTGAGCGCGCAGGTGCTTCAGGGTAGCAATATAAGAAACAAAGCTCTTGCCTCACTGGACCAGGCGCTCCGGTATATACCGGGGGTAACGGTCACGCTTGATCAGGTCAGCATCCGCGGCTCAAGCGGATACTCCAGAGGTGCGGGCACCAGAGTAATCACCGCGCTGGACGGATTCCCCTTATATACAGGCGATACCGGCGAGATTATCTGGGAGATTTTCCCTTTTAACGCGCTGCAGCGGATTGAAGTGATTAAGGGAGCGGCAAGCTCAATCTACGGAAGCAATGCCATTGGCGGCGTGATTAACCTGATTACCGAAGAACCAAAGAAGAATGAAACCTATCTGCGGATGTACGGCGGTGCTTACAGTGATCCTCCGCATGATCTGTGGAAGTGGAACAGCAGCACTCGCTATTTTAACGGTCTGCACGTCACGCAGAAACTTGCACTCGGCGGCGAGGCAGGCATGATGCTTTCCCTTAACCGCGCTGAAAGTGACGGTTACCGGAGTGATGATTTTTACAAGCGGTATTCCCTTTTCTTTAAGTCGGATCTTCCCCTCACGGAAGTCTCCGCACTTTCCCTGTACGGCAATGTATATATCATGGAGCGGGGTGATTTCCTTTACTGGAGAGATTCACGCAACGCGCTGGTTCCCCGTACTGAAGACGCGGGACAGCGGGTGAATTCAAACCGGCAGTTTTACGGCGCTGCGTATAAACACTCGCTGGGTAACTCACTCTTTCTCACCAACCGTCTTTCCTACTACCGCAACAAGTGGGATGATCAGTCCGCTGCGGCCAATTTTTCTCAGTCCGGGCTGATACGCAATGACTTTTCCGCTGATTATCAGATTACTGACAAGCTGCACACCATCGCGGGCTTTGAGGTAACCTCCGGCACCACCGATGCCAATATCTTCGGCGACCGGACTTCCTTCGGAACCGGTACATATATACAGGCTGAATACGCGCTCACACCGGAACTGCGTCTGAGCGGCGGCATCAGATATGACTATACAAAGCTTGATTCTCTTGAAGCGGAAAATGCCCTTTCGCCCAAACTTGGTTTGAATTACAAATTGAATCCCCGCCTCACTCTTCGGCTTTCCGCCGGTACCGGATTCCGGGCTCCCTCACTCGCTGAGACCTTTACGCAGACCAATCTGAGCGGTATTGTGATTAAGCCGAATCCATCGCTGAAATCGGAAACGGTGAGCAATCTTGAAATAGGCGGCAATTATCTCTTTGCTCCGGGGCACTCCGCTGATGTATCCCTTTTCTACAATGAATATAAAAACTTTATTGAGCCGGCGGTGGATATATCAGACGGCCAGATACGCTTTACCAATCTTACCGACGCGCTCATATCAGGGTATGAAGTTAATCTGGTCAACAGCATCAGCGCGCTTTCACTGCAGCTTTCAAACAATCTGATGTATCTGAACACTGAGGATAAAGGAAGAGACAAAGCCATGAAATACCGCCCGAAGTTTACCTTTACTTCATCCTGGCTTTTTTCCTGGCAGTATTTCTCACTGGTATATGATTTCAGATACTGGAGCCGGGTTGATGAGATTGATGATGAACTGGTGCTGCTTGGGCTGGTTAAAGACGGCAATAAGCGGACGGAAGTTTTTGTAAGCGATATAACAGCAGGATATCTGCTCGGCGGACTGAATCTGCCGGTAAAGGTAAGTTTTTCAGTAAAAAATCTTTTTAATTACAGCTATGTTGAAATGATCGGCAATATCGCTCCGATCAGGAATTTCTCACTCAACATAGAATCCTATTTCTGACATGACACTAACGGATTCTCACGCGCACCTCTATTCTCCGGAGTTTAAGGAGGATATAGACGCGGTACTTGAACGCGCCCGCCAGGCGGGGGTTCACCGGGTAATTATACCCGCAACGGATATAGCCACTGCAAAGGAAGTTACAGCCCTTTGCGACAAATACGAAATGATATACGGAGCGGCAGGCATTCACCCCCACGATGCTGCCAAAGCTCCGGATGATTACCTGAAGCAGATACGGGAGATTGCCTCACACCCGAAAATTGCGGCTATTGGTGAAATCGGTCTTGATTATTTTTACGATTTTTCACCCAAGGATATACAGCATAAAATCTTCCGTGAGCAGCTTGACCTTTCGCTTGAGCTCGGCAAACCGGTTATCATCCATAACCGTGATTCCACTGAAGATATGATGAATATAATAAGAAGTTATGCCGGCACCGGTCTGAAGGCGCAGTTCCACTGCTTTAACGCCGGTCTTGAAGAAGCGCGTGAGCTGGTGCGGCTGCATCATTATATCTCCTTCACCGGCAATATCACTTTTAAGAAAATGGATGAGCTGCGGCAGATTGCAGCGGGAGTCTCTCCTGAGCATCTTCTGCTCGAAACCGATTCTCCTTATATGACCCCGGTCCCATTCCGCGGCAAACGGAATGAACCGATGCATACGCGTCTGGTCGCTGAAAAACTGGCGGAACTGCACCACCTCACCCCTGAGGATATCTCAAGAATTACCGAATATAATGTCTTCCGGTTCTTTGGCATCGGATCAACGCCGGGGGTTTCCTTTACCTATAAAATAGGAAAAGCGTTATATATCAACGTCACCAACCGCTGCAATGCGGATTGTGTCTTCTGCACGCGCGGGTCGGAGCCGGTTATCAGCGGCTATAATCTCGGAATGAAAAGATCGGAGGAACCTCCTGCTTCTGAATATATACGTCAGATAGGCGACCCGAAGCAGTATTCTGAAATCGTCTTCTGCGGTTACGGCGAGCCTACCATCCGGTGGGATGTGGTGAAAGAAGTGGCTCGGTATGTTAAATCCTCCGGCGGCAAAACCCGGATGAATACCAACGGGCACGGATCCTTTATTAATAAAAGGGATATTACTCCTGAGATGCAGGGTGTGCTGGACTCCGTTTCGGTGAGTCTGAACAGTTATAATCCGGAGAAATACACTGAGATTATGCAGGTGAACAAGTCCCTCTTCGGTGAAATGCTTTCTTTCGTACAGAAAGCTCAGGAATATGTTCCGGAGGTTGTGGTTTCAGTGGTCTCGGGCATGGAAAATGAAGCTGAGTCGGAAAAATTCAGTGAGTCCCTCGGCAAAGTAAAATTCAGAGTAAGAGAATTCTTTTGAAAAAGTTACTATATATACTTTTTGCGATATCATCTGCGTTATTCAGCCAGACCCCGTCACAGCGTATAGAAGAACTGCTGAACAGTTCTTTTTTTGACACCTGCCTGATTGCCGTTCACATCACCAACGAATCCACGGGAGAGACGGTTTTCAGCCGGAACAGTAAAATGCTGCTTCATCCCGCCTCGAATATGAAAATCATAACCTCGGCTGCAGGGCTGCTTTTTCTCGGGCCTGAATATACATTCCATACCGCGCTCATTGCGCAGGGTAAAGTTTCGAAGGGTACATTTACCGGAGATCTTATCATCAGGGGGGGCGCTGACCCTGACTTTACCGACTCCCTCTTAACTGAAATGGCTGCTGCACTGAAGAAGAAAGGAATTACACGGATTAAGGGGAGGCTGATCGGTGATGTTTCCATGGTGGATAGTCTTTACTGGGGCAACGGCTGGATGTGGGATGATGACCCTTCATTTGACGCGCCGTATCTTTCGGCACTAAATATCAATGATAACGGACTTTATGTTACCGTCACCGCAGCAGAAGGTGATTCCGTTCCCGCGGTTACGCTCGAACCGGAAACGGGATATATGCCTGTGAAAAATCGCGCAAGAGTTACCGCAAATCCGGAGCAGCCTCTTCGTATAAACCGTAACTACCTCGAAAATAAGGATGAAATAATTATTGAGGGCGATATACGTCCGGGGAGGGAGCAGAGTGAGTTCCTGAACGTAAGCAATCCTCCCCTCTATTTCATGACCCTTTTCCGGGAAAAGCTGATTGAAGCCGGTTTCAGGAATGTTCCGGCGCCGGAGATAACACGCAATTACGAATACGGCAACAATGACACTATATATACCGAGAGCAGAAGATTTGATTCACTGATTGTTAATCTGAACAAAACCAGCGATAATCTGAGCACGGAAATGGTGCTCCGCGCTCTCGCTCACAAATATTCCGGGTCTCCGGCAAGCGCCAGGAACGGCGTAAAAATGATTGACAGCATGATTGTGCTTCTGGACATGAACCCCTCAGTTTACCGCATTGTTGATGGCTCAGGAGTTTCCCATTACAATCTGGTTACCGCGGAGCTGCTGCATACGATACTTGCGCATTTTTACCGCAACGAGCAGGAGTCGGGGCTTTACCAGATACTCAGGAATTCCTTCCCCATTGCCGGGGTTGACGGCACACTTGAGAACCGTATGAAAACCGGCGCAGCGTTTGAAAAAGTATATGCTAAAACCGGCACCCTGAGCGGAGTGAGCTGTCTTTCAGGATATACCGTAAACAGCAAAAATGAAACGCTGGTATTTTCCATCATGATGCAGAACCACTACCGCAATATCCGGCGCGTGCTTGATTTTCAGAATGCCATCTGTACCATTATTTCGGAGTAAGCTGCATGAGTAAACGGCTGTTCATCAGTTCAGAAAAAATGCTTGGCCACATACCGCCTTTCACCCATGCTGAGAGGCCTGAGCGGCTGCAGTCCCTTCTTGCGATTCAATTACCTGAAGGGTATGACCGGATTGATGATTACCCCCGGGTTACGGATGAGCAGTTATTGCAGATCCATGACCGTGCGCATCTTGAGTATATACGCAGCAGCGTGATCTCCGGCGCGAAGCTGCTCGATGAAGGGGATACCTACTCTTCCCCCGGTTCGCTTGATGCGGCATACATGGCAGCGGGCGCGGGCATTACCGCGGTTGACAAAGTTTTTACTGAAGGATATAATTCAGTATTCTGCGCGGTCAGGCCTCCCGGGCATCATGCTGAAAAAAACAGGGTGATGGGTTTCTGCTACTTTGGCAATGTCGCGGCCGCGGTCCGTTATGCTCAGAGTAAAGGATATATAAAGCGGGCAGCCATTGTGGACTGGGATGTGCATCACGGCAACGGAACGCAGGATATTTTTTACAGCGACAGTTCAGTGCTTTTTTTCAGTATCCATCAGATGCCCCTCTGGCCGGGAACCGGATATGCTTCTGAGCAGGGGGAGGGGGAAGGAAAAGGATATACGGTAAATCTCCCCGTAAAACCGCACACCACCGGTGATGTATATACTGCTCTCCTCCGCGAGCAGATCATCCCCCGTATAAACGAATTTAAGCCGGACTGCCTTTTCATCTCCGCCGGATTTGATGCCCATGAAGATGATCCCCTTGCGCAGGTTGCACTGAATGAGCAGGACTATGCAGAAATGACAAAGCTGCTGAAATCCTGTGCAGATTCACTTGGAATCCCGGTTATCTCGATGCTTGAAGGAGGATATAATTTAACCGCACTTGCAAACAGCGTGAAGCGTCATCTTGAGCACCTCTGAACAAGAGCCCGTTCATAATCTGCACTACATTGAATATGAATCGGAAAGCGGCTCCGGCACCTGTTTTGTCTTTATACATGGTTTTGCCTCCGATGCGGCTGAGTGGGAACAGCTCTGTTATGCAATTGCACCGCGCCATACCTGTTATATGCTCAGTCTCCCCGGCTGCGGGCACTCTCATTTTCCCGAAGATTTCACCCCAGACGCGGATGCGCTTGCTGCTCTGCTTAAAGAATTTCTAACGCAGCTGCCGTATCAAAAAAAGATTCTCTGCGGTTACTCAATGGGTGCCCGGCTTGCGTTATATACTGCCCTCTATCAGAACCCCGGAATTTCCGGCCTTGTGCTTGAATCAGGCACTCCCGGTATACACAACCCCGCTGAAAAAATAAAAAGAATTGAGGAGGATAACGCTCTTGCTGATACCATTGAGCGCCTTAGCGGTGAGGATTTTGAAGCACTCTGGAAAAGCCGGGAAATTTTTTCCTCGCAGGCAGCCCTTCCTCCGGGAACCGCTGAACGTCTGAAGGAGCGGAGGAGGAGAGCAAATCCGGCTGTGATGGCTGAATATCTCCGTCACTTCGGCACCGGAGTTATGCCAGGTATGCGGAATGATCTGGGCAGGATTTCTGTTCCTGTTATAATAATCACCGGTGAAAAAGATGAGAAATTTACCCGTATAGGCACGGAGATGTGCGGCCTTGTTCCGGATGGACGTCACGCCATCATCCCCGGTGCAGGGCATAACACTCATCTGGAGAAACCTGCCGATTTCGTAAATTTGTTGTTTAATTTTTCAGAAAATTTGTAAAAAATCAGACGATTATGAGCTATAACTGGACTAAAGTAAAAGACTATACCGATATCATCTATGAAAAAATGGATGGCATCGCAAAAATCACTATCAATCGCCCGGAAGTAAGAAACGCCTTCCGTCCGGAAACCGTAAAAGAACTTTATGATGCATTTGCAGATGCCCGCGAAGACCTGAGAATCGGGGCAGTGCTCTTCACCGGAGCAGGACCATCCAAAGACGGCAAATATGCATTCTGTTCGGGGGGAGATCAGAGAATCCGCGTTGACAAAGGTTATATGGGGGGTGACGGTGTACCCCGCCTTAATGTTCTTGATCTTCAGAAACTCATCAGAAGCATGCCTATACCCGTCATCGCGCTGGTTGCGGGATACGCCATCGGCGGAGGTCATGTGCTGCATGTTATCTGTGATCTGACCATTGCAGCAGAGAATGCTATTTTTGGCCAGACAGGTCCAAAGGTTGGCAGCTTTGACGGCGGTTTCGGTTCAAGCTACCTCGCACGCATCGTTGGTCAGAAAAAAGCGCGGGAAATCTGGTATCTCTGCCGCCAGTATGATGCACAGGAAGCGCTGGATATGGGATTGGTGAATAAAGTCGTACCGGTTGATCAGCTTGAAGCCGAAGGTGTGCAGTGGGCAAAGGAAATCCTGGAGAAATCTCCCCTTGCCATCCGTCTGCTAAAATCTGCGTTTAACGCAGAACTTGACGGCCAGGCCGGAATTCAGGAACTTGCCGGTAACGCAACCCTGCTTTACTATATGAGTGAAGAGGCACAGGAAGGAAAGAATGCGTATAATCAGAAACGCAAGCCGGATTTCAGCAAGTATCCCAAACTTCCGTAATGAGCTCAACTGCTCTCTCTCCGTTTCAGATCTGGATGGCCGCGGCTCGGCCTAAAACTCTTGCCGCGGCTATAGTTCCCGTTGCTGTTGGCAGTGCAATGGCATTCCGCAGCGGTTCGTTTAAAGTATCTGCTTCGGTTATCGCGCTGCTTGTCGCGCTGCTCATTCAGATCGGCACCAATTTTACCAACGACCTTTATGATCACCTGAAAGGCGCTGATACTAAAAAACGGGTCGGCCCCCTCAGAGTGATGAACGCAGGACTGGTTACCGAACCGCAGATGCGCATGGCTATATATATTGTGTTCGGGGCAGCGTTTCTGCTCGGGATGATTCTGGTGGTACAGACCTCCTGGTGGCTTCTGGCCATCGGCATTATATCCATCATCTCAGGACTTGCCTATACAGCCGGCCCGTATCCCCTCGCTTATAACGGTCTTGGTGATATTTTCGTGTTTATCTTCTTCGGGCTGGTCGCCACGGCAGGAACGTTTTACGTAAATACCGAAACTGTTACGCAGCTTTCTTTAATTGCCTCGGTTCCGGTTGGACTGCTTATCACCAATATCCTTGTCGTGAACAACTACCGTGATGCCGATCAGGATAAAACCGCGGGTAAAAAAACCACGGCTGTGCTGTTCGGAAGAGGATTCGCTAAGTTCCAGTATATCATTTCATTTGTTCTTGCGTTTGCTGTTCCTCTCTGGATATATACAAAAGGATATGCAGAGTACGGCATGTTTCTGGTGCTGTTTCTTCTGATTCCCGCAGTACTGATAATTAAGGGATTTCTCACCCGGCAGGGCCCGGAGCTGAATAAAACCCTGGAAAACACCGCCAAATTCACCGCGGCTTACGGACTGACTTACTCTCTCGGATTTCTGCTGTGATTATCGAACAGGTGCTGTTTGAACCATTCACACTGAAGTTCAAAGAGCCCTTTGTCTTCGGCGGAAATTCCCTCACACACAAAGAAGGTTTTCATCTTACCGTCCGTTTCGGCCGGTTCACCGGAAAAGGTGAAATCTCCATACTCACACCTTTTGGCACTCCCTCAGCAGAAGAAGCGGAAAAGTTTTTCCTAGAGGCAGAATCATTCCTCATGCACCGCAATCCGGTAGATATACTTTCAGACCTGATCACCGGCACGCATCAGTTCCCCGCTGTGGTTGAATCAGCAGTCGAACAGGCAGTCATATCATTGATCTGCAATACTGCTCAGGTTTCCCCTGCCGAATTGCTCAACAGAAAGCCGGCGGAGCGCGTGAAAGTTAACGGTGTGGTCAGTTCTTCAGACCCGCTGCATTGTGTGGCCGCGGCAAGACGGCTGCTGCAAAATGGTATTACCACAATAAAGGTTAAAACCGGTCAGGGTGATATACAATCCGACATTGCAAAGATATCAGCACTGCGGGAGCATTTTGAAGACCAGATAACGCTGCGGCTTGACGCAAACGGTAGCTGGTCTTTTGAAGAGGCAAAGATCTATCTTCCGCTGTTTGAGAAGTATCAGATTGAGTATATTGAACAGCCGGTGAGGGACTGCAGTTTTTTCAGCCGCCTCAGAGAGCATACCTCAATAAAACTTGCTGCAGATGAATGTGTGGAAGATTATCAGACTGCTGTTTCACTCATCCAGAACCGCGTGCCCGATGTAATGATTATAAAGCCGCTGCTGATTGGGGGAATCAGAAAATCCCTCGCCATAGCGAAGCTCGCTAAGGATGCCGGAATTGAAACGGTAATCACCACCTCACTTGACGGAGCAGCCGGCAGGCGTACCGCGGTTGTTACTGCCGCACTGATTGAGTCTGATATGAGCCACGGACTTTCAACCGGCTTCCTTTTTGAACAAGACCCGGAGCCGGATTATTATATTCCGGGCAACGGATATATAGACACCCATGATCTGCGTATCTGATTCCGGATTCAGAATTTCAGCTTCTGACGGGCCTGAACTAACCTGCAGCCGGTTCCTGGCACTTGCCGGAGCTGAATCAGTTAAGCTGAAATCAAAATTTGCGAGAACATCACCGTATCTTATCCTCCCGGCCAAAAACTCCGCCGTTTCTCTGATCCGTATATATGCTTCCTGGCTGGCAGGTTTTACTCCTGTTCTGATTTCCCCAGATGCCACCGCGAATGAAAAAAAAGATTACAAAAGCCAGCTTGCAAAAGGAACAAAAATATATCCTGAACTGCTTTTGAACAAAAAAGAAATCGCTGGAATACCATCAGGAGTAAAACTAAAGCCGTTTACACCACCTAACGCCAAGGAAGCTGTTATTATCTTTACCTCAGGCAGCACCGGAAAGCCAAAAGGGATTATCCATACATTCGGTTCCCTCACAGCTTCCGCAGCTTTACAGAATAAGCTCACGAATTCCGGAAAGAATTCTGAATGGCTGATGAGTCTGCCTCTTTATCACATCGGCGGTTTTATGATTTTCTTCAGGGCGATGCTCAGCGGAAGCAGCTTATATATTGCCGGGAAATCAGGAGCCGGATATCTGAAGGAACTGCTGACAAAAAAAGTGATAACCCATCTTTCACTCGTTCCGGCTCAATGCTCTGAACTGCTCAGAACACCGGAAGTGTTCAAACAGGTGAAATGCCTTCTGCTGGGCGGAGGGCCTGTTGAAAAACGCATTATCATTAAACTGAGAAAAAGAAAAATCCCAACGCAGATTATCTACGGCTCAAGCGAAACCGCGGCATTCTGTTCAGCGGTGCAGCCGGAAGAAGTAAAAAATCCCAGGAGGCTTGGGACTAAACCTCTGCGCGGAGTGCGGTTTCTGGCGATTGATGAAAATCGAAAAACTCTTCCCATGGGAAATGAAGGAAGAATCATTGTCAGTTCCCCCGGACTATTCAAAGGATATACAAACGGTGATAAGGATACTTTTTTTGAATACCGCAAAGAACAATACTATGTCACCAGTGATATGGGATATATTGATTCTGACGGATTTGTTCATATCACCCGGCGGGCAGACTCTATCATCATTACCGGAGGGAAAAAAGTCTCCGTGAGTGAAGTGGAGCAGGCACTTGCAGAGATTCCCGCCGTGAATGCAGTTAAGGTATTCGGCATCAGGGATGACTACTGGGGAGAGATGGTCTGTGCTGCTGTTGCTGCAGAGGGTATCAGTTCAGAATTTCTGACAGCTGCATTAAAGAAAAAACTATCGGGCTTTAAGATTCCGAAAAAATGGCTGATTATGAAAGAACTTCCCAAAACCGCGTTAGGAAAAACCGATACCGCTAAACTAATCAGAATGACCGGCTGACCTTTCCCGCATAGATCTTCTTTGCATCTTTGCGGGTGATTATTTGCCCGCAGTTTGTTTTATCAGCGAGAATCCGCGCTGTGAAGCATCCGTAAAATCCGCGTCCAATTGGCGAAGTACGAGTTTGGGAGTTGAAGGCAGATTGTCATCTGTCTGTACGATTTGAATTCTTTGCGTCTTAGCGCCTTTGCGCGAGGTTCTTTATCTGCCGTTTCGCTAGATTGTCATCTGTCTGTACAAATTGAAATCTTTGCGTCTTAGCGCCTTTGCGCGAGTTTCTGCTCCCTTTAAGGAAACTTCTTTTACTTTGCTTTTAAATTCCGGAACCCAGTTTTTTCAAAAACTCAGGCAGCTTCTGCTTTGCCCCGGTTTTCTTCGATATACAAACATGGGCGATTTTCAATTCCGCGGTTTTATTCCCCTCATGAAAAAACTCAAACAGGAATTCAAACGATGACTCTTTCATTTGTGATACCGAGATAAAAATCTGCAGCATATCACCCAGCCGTAGCATTTTCTTAAAATCAGCTCCGGTGGAAATTACCGGATAAACCAGCTCAGCACCGTCATAAAACTGAGTAAACTCCCCTGTCTCATTAAAATACTCCGCTATTGCCCCCTGCGCATAGCGGAAATAATTGGCAAAAAAGATTATGCCTGCAGGGTCACAGTCCTCAAACCTGACCAGCTGCCGGCTTTCATGAAAGTACTGTACTGAGGATGCAGCGTTGGTCATTTCAGGTAAACCAGTTTTTTGGAAACTGCACCAAGCGGACTCTGCATAGTAAGAATATAAACACCGGCGGGAAGTCCGGTTGGAGTGAAATACTCTTCATACTCCCCGGCTTCCATCTGCTCATCACGGAGGCGCGATACCTCTTCACCAAGCTGATTATATACCGAAAGCCGTACGCGGACATTCTCCGGCAATGAGTAGGTAATTTTTACCGAAGGATTAAATGGATTCGGATAGGCATCATTCAGAGTATATTCCAGATTATCCGGTACAAGACGGATCATTTCAGTGCCGATTACCCTCGATGTGCCGTCAAAATCATGCTGGGTTATGCGGTATATATAATTACCGAAAGTACCGGGATTATCGGTAACGGTATAATGCCTTGAAGAAACGGTTGTACCCGCACCGTCAACGGTTCCTATGACCGTATAACCGGCATCCTGATTCACCGCTGAGCGCTCAATGGTAAATAAGCGGTTATTGGTTTCAGTAGCGGTTTTCCAGTTCAGCAGTACCGAAGAACCAAACTGCTGCAGGGTGAATGAAATAAGCTCAACCGGCACGGTAGCGTAAAAGCGATTGTAAAGCTCATTCCAGAGTTCCTGTCTGTCGCCGTCATAACCGAGCGCCCACATTCCCACACCGAGATAATTTTTTGACTGCGCGAGCGCATATTTCAGCCCGAGACTTGAATCGTCATCATACCACACCTGATACCATTCATTGTTTTGCTGATATCGGTACCAGGGCACCTGCTGGTCTGATGCCCACAAACGGCCATAAGTCTGCGCCAGGGTCACATCAGTTTTAAAACGGGTTGTAGATATATAATCCACTACTGCTGAATGTGGCTGGTCGGTCTGTGTCTTCCATTTCAGTCCGTAATAGGGAATCCCCAGAATCAGTTTCTGCGGAGTATTATTTGTCATCCAGCCATATTGTGTGGTAACGGTATTTGTAATATTAATTGATCCGCCGGTCAAAGGTGAACATGCACCTGAGGTTGTACTCCAGCTTCCCCAGAATGCGTAGCCCATGATAAACACATAATCGCATGAAGCAGCAAGACCAGACAAATTATACCCTGAAGTGAGTGCCGGTCCGGCAAAAGATACTTCACAGTTTGGCATCGAGGACTTAAGAAAAGCTGACAGATCTGCCATGAACGTGTTCAGCACGGTTCCCCGGTCGGCTGAATAGAGTCCTTCAAAATCTATATTTACACCATCAAGCTGATACTGCTGAATTCTGGTCTTTACATTGTTAAAGAAAGTCTGTTTAACGGTAGGGTTGGTCATAATGGTACGTATATCATCCGCGTCGAAGTTTACTGCGGTAAGGATAACCTTCACGCCATTCTGATGAGCGGTATTAATAACATCGGTCCAGGGCCAGCCTGAAGGATTTCCCATCGAACCGGTCGCCGTCACCGTGAAATCAAATGCACCGATATGGGTTAATATGTCATAGCGCAGATACTGGCGGCTTGGGCCGTATTCCCAGTCAGGCAGATAACCGAAGATTACGGTATTTGTCTGCCGGCTTTTATCAAACTGGAGAGGAATAATATCATTACCGCGTGAATCAAACTCAGACGGAAGTTTATGGGGACTGCCATACTGCTGATAATGTTCTTTATGGACAGAGTATTCCTGCGCAAAACTTATTGCAGCAACAAAGAGGGTGATGAGTAATATTTTATTCATTTTGGGACTCCGGTTGTTATTCGGTTTTTTTCTTTCGGGAAAGAAGCTGATATATCTCATCATTCTCGCGGGAGAGGGCGTTTATTTTAGCCTCCTCACCGCTGTCTTCTGATTCTTTTTCAAGTGAACGGCTGAACTCTTCGCTGGTAATGACGGTGCAAAGACATGCCTTAGCCAGGTTAATAATTTCATGATCGGAAGAGATAACAGATGCGAGCTTCGGATTCTTTATCTGCTCAATCTCCTTCCGTATATAGTAGTCTGCGGGCTTACCCCCTGAGTAATGAAGAGACATGCTGCCTGAGGATATACGGCCGTTTTCTATGCCGTCAAAAAAGATTTTCACTTTTGCCTTACGGAGCTGCGGAGACTCAAGAAGCAGCGCGACCAGAAGTTCCCGGCTTCCCTGCTTTGAGTTCTTCCAGAGTGATGCAGTACGTTTTATTTTCAGCATCAGATTATTGCCGTCTATCAGATAGGTTTTCAGTTTATCTTCCTCCGAAGAAGCGGTCTGTCTTGGTAATTTTAAGATCCTGAAGCTGTGATGCTTTCACTTTAATTTCAAAGCGGTAACCGGTGTAGCTGCCAATCGGATTCCAGGTGAAGTTCATAATCCAGCAGTGAAGATCACGGCTTACGGTAACCTGAGGTGCGGCAAACTGTTTCTTGTCAAAATCATAACTGCCGACCAGAATAAACTTCCAGTTCTTGGTCAGATTAAAATTTAAATTTGTGCTGACGTTTGAATAAGAGGTGCTGAGTGAAGGACTCGGCTTTGAAAGACTGTAGTTATAATTAAGAGAAAGACTCCACGGTATGGTGAAATCAGCTTCCGGCACATCATATATACCGCGGTAGTTCGCGTTGTTATCTCTGAAAAGCGGGTCTTCAACCGGAATCTCATCCTGATTTTGCTGCCCTGCGGGAGTTTCCGGTTTCAGCCGGTCACCTGAAAGTGTTGTAGAGATGGAAAAACTCAGAGATTTCAGCCGCATCAGTCCGCGCCCCTCAGAAGCGAGAAAACGGTTTATTGTTCCCTTGTTCTGGTCAAAGTCGTAAAAGGTGTAGCTGGAAAATCCGCTGATATTCAGTATATCTCCAACCTGCGTGCGGTAACTCAGCCGCAAATCGGAAAAGCGGAGACTGTCCGCAGCCATATCATAATTAAGATCAGCACCAAAGTTAAGGAGCTGAATTTTTTTCTCTTTGGATGTGGTATCAGTCGGATCAACCATGGTTTTCATTTCAAAGAGATTATCCAGACGCATGGTAAGAAGACGGCTTTCCCCCTGAGAAGCTCCGCCAAAGATTTCACGCTCATATTTATTATACTTTACCCGGCTTCCGTCACTCAGGGTGTAATGATCATAATAGCCCCAGCCGTCAGTGGAAAAATCTGGCTGAAAGCTCACCCCGATTGAGGGCTGAAGAATGTGGCGAACCGCTGCTATACCAAGCTGATTAGCGTTAAATACTCCGTAAAGTTTAGTGGTCGCGTTCGCGGAAAGACTGAAAAGCCGTACCATAGATATTTTATTTACATCATCCGTAACCACGGTGTCGTTGCCGGAAAAAGCAGAGACTTTAGCAGTCTTCACGATCTGCTTGTTATACCAAGCTTCCCGGTAGTTAAATGAGGGGGAGATGCTTATATATCCCAGCTTTGGCGAGGCGCCGATGGATGCGGTGTGCTGCACACCGCCGCGGATTCTCAGGTCACCGTCTGTTTTATCTCTCTTATTCTGAAACTGACCGCTGTAGCTGACGCCAACCATTTCGTACCAGCTCTGGTTTGACTGCAGTTTGCTGGTGCGGAACGGATAGAACTGTGACTTGGTGAAATAAAGAGACGGAAGCACTTCGTTTATATCCCCCGACTCAAGATTCTGGCGGCGTGAATAGTTGACAGACATACTGCTTCCCCACTCCTCCCAGCTCTTGGAATAGGATGCGTTGGAGTATATATCATTGGTCAGAAGCTGGTTATAGTCAGCGCTTGTCTGCCGGTAGAAGCTTCCTGACATAAACTGCATATTGGCGTCAAAACGGCTGGTCGGGTCAATAGTCTGGTTATGATTCCAGCTTACCTTATATTCGGTTGTACGGGTGAAATCAGGATCTGTCTCCTCTCCTGAAAAGAGATTTGAATAACTGGCCTCAAGTTGTCCTGTAAAACTGTATCGCTCCGCATATCTGAACCGGCTGTTAAATGTATATCCCCCTTTCAGATAATAATCAGCGGTCAGATTAACATCAGAGTAGTCACTCAGCGCCCAGAAGTAGCCGAAGCGGGAGAAATATTTACCAAAACCCTGGCGCTCTCCGTAAGCCGGAGCCAGAAATCCTGAACGCCTGCCCGACTCAAGCGGAACCACAGCGAACGGAAGCGGAATAGGAAAGGGCACATTGTTAAATGCCAGCCAAATCCATTTACCCACAAGCTGCTCTTTCTGGATTACTTTCATTTCACTGCCGAAGAAGTAATAGTGAGGCTCATCGGCATCACAGGTGCTGTATACACCATTCTCAACAAAGTAGGTATCCTTGGTCACCTTTTTTATTCGCGCACCGGAGTAAGAAGTTTCAGCTTCTTTTGTCTTTGCATACGTAATAAAGCCCTTTGTGGTTTTGTAATTATAACGCATACGTGAGCCGCGGTATTCCTCCCCCTTGTCACTCAGAACGGGACTTTCAGAAAGCTCATCTGATGTATCAGTTTTTACACCGGTCGCCTCAATTTCATTCTTGTTAAAATCAATAAATACCTTTCCCGCGCTCAGTTCTGTATCTTTATAGCGGACATTACCTGAGCCGTAAAGATCCATATTTTTTTTCGAGACAGAGAAGATGAGGGAATCCTTTGCGGAAGTGTAAATAACTGAGTCCACCCCGCTCCGGGCAGGGCCGGTAATGGCTGTATCTGTAACAACCGGGGCATCCTTGGGAACCGGCGGGGTATCCTGCGCCTGAAGTGAAAGTGAAAGAAAAAGCAAAAGAGCCGGGAAAACAATCATAGAGTTTTTTCCGCAGGCAAAAATGATACTCATTACCGGCCACTTTCCGGTAAAAAATGAGGATTTCGTGCTTTTTTCTGAGATTTTCTTCATTTGTACGTGCAATTTACGAAAGGAATCACGAGGGAGGAAGTGTGAATTTGCATATCTGCCGTGAGACTGGCAGGGATGAGATTATGCGTATGCTCTCTGTCACCAGACGGATACACCATGAGGCAGCCGGTAAGAAAAAAATCACAGCAATCGTGTGTCTGAAAAAACCAAAGCTTTCCGCCCGGTGTTTACCCTCCAATCGCAGCCAGACTTTCCACACTGATAAATTCAGGTTCGCGAATCTGAGTTCACGAATTGCCTGATACATATTCAGGTAATCTGAATAATAAAAACAAAAAAGATTATATCACTCATGGGAGAGTTATAAATGCGGCTGACTGCAAACCATTGCACAAACCATAATGAAGGATGAATATTTTTTACTGCAGTTTGCAATAGTATCGATCAGCGAAAATCCGTGCTGCGAAGCATTCTTAGAATCCGCGTGCAATGTGCGAAGAATATGTTGCTTAGCTAAAGAAAGATTGTCATCTGTCTGTACGAATAAAGCTCTTTGAGTCTATGCGCGAGAGACTTTTGCCTAAGCTGCTGACAGATTAAGAATATATATCAGTTGTACTTGTAATAGACTAACGCAGATGCGCCAAGGATTCCCGCCTCGTTTTTTAATTTAGCAGGAACTATTTTGCACAGCGGCTTAAGTGATTTACCCACCCGGTCTTTCATTCCGTCTTCCATTGCAGTGAAGAGCCGTTTTCCGAATCCGGCCACCCCGCCGCCCACCACGAAATTGGAGACATCAAGGATATTGGCAACATTGGCAAAAGCATAGCCGAGTTTTCTGCCAAGATCATCCACAACACTAATCGCGAACTCATCACCGGCTTCCATTGCGCGGGAAATAAGTTTGGGAGTCAGGGGAATCTGTTCTTCACGCATGATGCGGGTGATAAGACTATCCTCACGCTGCAACAGAGCATCTTTAACTCTTGCAGTAAGGTAATTATTTCCAGCATAGGTTTCAATACATCCGTAAGAGCCGCACTTGCATTGTGGTCCGGCATAATCAATGGAACCATGGCCTATCTCTCCGGCAAAGCCATGGCTTCCGCGGAATAGCTTTTTATCAAGCACAATACCGCCGCCGACTCCGGTGCCGAGAGTGATCATAATAAATGAATCAAATTTTTTACCGGCACCAAAGATAAGTTCACCGATTGCGGCAGCGTTTGCATCATTATCCACAAAAGCAGCATGCTTGAATTCCTCGGTTATTTTTTTTCCGAGTTTCACCTTTGTCCATCCGGGAAAGTTCGGCGGATTCTCAACGGTACCGTCTTTCAGCTGTACCACACCGGGGGCTCCGATGCCTATGCCTTTAATCTTATATCCCCCCGGCTTCAGAACCTCATATATACATTTCTTAATCTGTTTAACAACTCTGTCAGGACCCTCCTCCGCAAAGGTATCAAGGACCGCTTTTCTGACAATCTTTCCTTTACTGTCAACCAGTCCAACTTTAACTGATGTACCGCCTAAATCTACGCCTACTGCTGCTGTTTCTTTCGTCGCCATATCAAACAATTATGAATTATGAAGTATGAGTTATGAATTACTTGAGAGTGTAAATTACTAATTGTACATTGATCATTAAACATTGTACACTGAAAATTATCTGTCTGAGAACTGTGTGTCAATGATGCGGATTTCGTTAGGTGCAGTCATTGATCCGAATTCTGTTCTGATAGTGGGCTGTGCAAAAAGTTCAACCGAAGAGTTGCCTGAGCCGATTCCCGCGAGTGAAAGCGCTATATTCAGAAGTGACTCATAACTCTTGCTCTTGAACGTCTGAACCAGATCAAATGAAATACTCAGCGGAATAACTGAGGTTTCGCCGGTACCAGGAACGGTAAACGAGCTTGCAATATCACCCTGTAAAACTTCAGTTCCATTAATCACGAGCCGGAAAGGAAACTCCTCAATCGAAGCATTAGTACGCGGGAAACCGCCGCTTCCGGTATTCGGGTTTTTTGCATCAACATTCAGGATGAAAGAGATGGGAAGATTTCCCTTCGCCACCGCTGAGGTGAAACTGAGGATATCACGGGCGTTAAAATCTGATACACTGTTCTTTCCTGAAAGTGATATTCCTGCCACAGTAATGTTCCCTGCACCGTTCAGTTTATACTGCAGACGTCCTATATTGGCAAGGGTTTTATATACCGAGCAGGATTGGAGCAGAAGCGCCGAGACTGATATAAAAAGCAGAATAAACGAATACACCACCTGATTTCTTGTCATTGCGACATCCTGATTTTATTAAGTGACTCGGTAATTTTTTCATTAATAAGTGCGGCAACCTGCAGAGCACGGAGTCCGTCCTCGCCGGAGACCACCGGGCGGGTCCGGGTTTGTACCGAGCGGACAAACAGCTCAAGTTCATATTTCAAAGCATTTACTTCACGGGCTTCCGGCTGTTCGTATATCACTTTCTTTTTCTTTTCACCCGCGCCTATTTCTCCAAAGCTGATATATCCTGTTGCGATCTTTTCCTCAGCATCAGTAATGCGGAAAACTTCCGAGTTTCCTGTGGTGAAATCCAGTGATATATAGTTATCCTTCTGAAAGATGCGCATCTTCCGCATCTTCTTTTGTGAAATACGGCTTGCAGTTACATTAGCCACAGCGCCGTTTTCAAACTCAATGCGGGCGTTCGCGATATCAATCAGGTCGGAGACCACACCCACTCCGCTTGCTTCAACCCTGGCCACCGGGCTTTTAACAAGACTGAGGATGATATCAATATCATGAATCATCAGATCGAGCACCACATTCACATCAGTACCGCGCGGATTAAACTGAGCGAGTCGGTCAGTCTGGATGAACAGAGGATTGAGCAGATACTTTTCCAGCGACAAAAGCGCCGGGTTAAAACGTTCAATATGACCAACCTGAAGAATTTTATTCAGTTTTGCCGCAAGAGCGACCAGTTCTTCGGCTTCAGCAATCTCTGAAGTTATCGGTTTTTCGATAAAAATATCCTTACCGGCTTTCAGGCAGAGAGAGGCTGTTTCAAAATGAGTTGTGGTCGGAGTGGCTATCGAGATTGCATCGCAGAGGGTAAAAAGCTCATCCGGAGTGGAGCAGGCCCTGCAGCCGTATTCCGCTGCAATCTGCGAAGCGCGGTCAGCATTTGCGTCATATATACCCGCGAGAGTGGCAATTTCCATTGATGCAAACATTTTTGCATGAAGGGAGCCGAGGTGTCCGGTTCCCATAACACCGACTTTCAGTTTTTCAGCCATATGGTTATAGACCGAAAATTTCCACGCACTTAATGGCGTTGTGTGGAATGAAAATTCTTACGGTTTCATTTTCCCGTGTGGTCTCAAGCAGCAGGCCTTCAGAAAAAGCACCTACCAGCTGACCGCTTTTAAAAACGATTTCATAAATGGGAGTATTGGATTTCGGCTCCATCACTATGCCGTAATTTTCGTGCATGGTAATGTTGAGTACTTTTCCGATATAACTGGTCCAGTCCATTTGCATAAATACAGCTCCTCAGTTCAATTCTTGTAATTTGGTTATCATAATTTGTTTGTCGGGACAGTTGTAAAACTTTTCAAAATATTTCAGTGCAAGGGCCTTCTCTTCAGAGGCAAGGAAATTCAGGACAATGGTCAGCACCGTCCCGAAGACTTTTTCCGATGCCTCACAAATATACGAATCATCGCCATATTGCCCTGAGAGCATCTCTATCAGCATCTCATTAGTGCGGGAGTAATCCTCATAGAGATCTGTACTGACATCAGGAATGCCCTCTCCGTCGTAGACAAAATAGCGGACAGGGTTATAACTCCCCCGCCCGCCTTTAGAAAGAAAAATGCTGTCCATAGCCGGGTTGCCGCTGATGATTACAAAAGAGTTCAGTTCTGAATGATAATCAACTTCCGGTTCAACAAGCCCGGAGTAGATGGAATCCACAAAACTGAATACCCGGCTGCCGTCAAAAAGGACAAGCGAATAAAAAAGATTACCGCCCATTCTCCGTTTCTGTGTTACGATCAGTTCCTCATATCCGTCAGAATTCAGATCCAGTTCTGAAACGGACGCCTCGCCGCAGGTATAGGAATCAGTTTCGTATCCGTTAACGTCAAAAAAGAGAATAATGCCGTTTTCAAGAACCCAGAAGGGTTTATCCTTAGGTTCTTCCTGGGCAGTAATCTCCCCTAAAAAGAAGATCATGCAGAAGAATATATAACGGAAATCCGGCAGCATGATAATCAATTATAATGCTTTAAGCGCGTTATTAAGCTTTGTAACTGCTTCCTTGGCATCTCCGAAATACATGAGTGAATTCGGCAGATAAAAGAGCTCATTATCAATACCGGCATAACCTGCTGCCATAGACCGCTTAATAATGATGGTGGTTTTGCCGTAATCCACATTCAGAATAGGCATACCGTACACCGGCGAAGAAGTATCATGCCTGGCGGCCGGGTTCACCACATCATTAGCCCCGATAACCAGAGAGACATCGGTATTTCTGAAATCTTCGTTTATATCTTCAAGCGCGAGCATATACTCATACGGAATATTAGACTCCGCAAGAAGGATATTCATGTGTCCCGGCATTCTTCCTGCAACCGGGTGAATGGCGAAGCGGACGGTGATTCCTTTTTTCGTGAGTATATCCATCAGATCTTTTACCGCATGCTGTGCCTGTGCAACGGCCATTCCGTATCCCGGAACGATAATGACCGATGAAGCTGAATCAAAGATCATAGCTGCTTCTTCGGAATCAACCGATTTAACCGTCACGTCTTTTTTCGCAACATTTGAGGGGCCTGATGAAGTTGCGCCAAATCCGCCCAGCACCACGCTCATGAGCGAGCGGTTCATCGCTTTGCACATGATATTGGTGAGGATGATACCGGATGCCCCTACCAGCGCACCGGCAATGATTAGCATATTGTTATCAAGTACAAAACCTGTAGCAGCGCCTGCCAGTCCGGAATAGGAGTTCAGCAGTGATATAGCCACAGGCATATCAGCGCCTCCTATCGGGATAACCAGCAGAATTCCAAGTATCAAAGATATATTAAGTATCAGCCAGACATAGGTGTTATCATGAGGATAAAGCACCATAAAAATCATACTTACCAGCACACCCACAATCAGCAGCCCGTTAATGGGATGCTGCATGGGATACTGCACAGAGTTACCTGATACAATGCCCTGCAGTTTACCGTAAGCAACAAGAGAACCGGTAAAGGTAACAGCACCGATAAAGATTGAGAGGCCGATTGTAATGGCGATTTTTGCTGATATATCACCGGGGATGGCATCAAACTTAAGATACTCAGCAAGACCAACCAGCGCTGAAGCAGCGCCGCCAAAGCCGTTCAGCAGACCTACCATCTGCGGCATAGCGGTCATTTCCACTTTTGTGGCAAAAATAACACCTATTGCCGAACCGATCAGAAGACCTGCAAGGATATATTCAAACGAGAAAATATGCTTATCAAGCAGAGTAAAAGCAACCGCAAGCAGCATTCCGAGCGCGGAAAGAAAGTTGCCCTGCCGTGCTGTTTTGGGTGAACCGAGTTTCTTGATGCCGTATATAAACAGCACAGATGATATAAGGTAGACAATATTTATTAAGAGAGGAGTATTCATTTCTTCTCCTTCTTCTTAAACATCTTCAGCATTCTGTCTGTAACCAGATACCCTCCCACCACGTTTGTCGTGGCGAAGATGAGAGCAACCATACCAAGAATCTGCGCTGCCTGATTATCCTCCAGCCCTGAAGCAATAAGCGCTCCAACAATGGTGATGCCTGAGATAGCATTGGAGCCGGACATCAGCGGTGTGTGAAGGTTTGGCGGTACTTTAGTGATGAGTTCGAAACCGGTAAAGATCGCCAGCACAAACACATAAATAAACATTAAAAAGGTAAATGAATCCATATCTTAACCATTCTTTGAAATAAGACTGAGTACACGGCTGTTGAATACACTGCCCTGCCAGGTGATGAGGGACTCTTTTACGATTTCATCTTCCGTGTTAACAGTGAGTGTTTCCTGTTTGCCTTTCATATACTCAATGAGTGCGTATATATTCTTTGCGTAGAGATCACTTGCCTGAGGTGCCATTTGCGAGGGGAAGTTCGATTCCCCGATAATGGTTACCCCATGTGCGGTGATCGTCTGTGATGGTTTTGTGAGCGTGCAGTTTCCGCCGAAATCAGCAGCAAGATCAACAATCACGGAGCCGTTTTTCATCTCTTTCACCATCTCCTCCGTAATGATCTCAGGCGCTTTTCTTCCTGGAACCACAGCGGTTGAAATGATAATATCGTTCCCTTTTACATGCCGCAAAAGAGCTTCCTTCTGCATCTGCAGTTCTTCCGGTGTGGCTTCCCGTGCATAACCGCGCTCATCCTGTAAATTCGCGCCCGGGAGGATATCAATAAACTTACCTCCCAGAGAATGTACCTCCTCCTTCACTGCAGTACGGACGTCTGTCACTTCAACCACAGCGCCAAGCCGGCGTGCGGTTCCGAGTGCCTGCAGCCCTGCCACGCCTGCTCCGATTACCAGAACCTTTGCCGCGGTAATGGTCGCAGCCGCGGTCATAAGCATCGGAAAAATTCTTCCGTAATGATTGGCAGCAGTCAGAGCGGCTTTATAGCCGGCGAGGTTATTCTGCGAACTGAGTGCATCCATCCGCTGAGCCTTGGTGGTACGTGGAATAAAATCCATAGAGATAGCGTTTATCCCGCGTGCGGCCAATTCCTGCATGAGGGCAGTATTCTGCATCGGCTGAAGGAAACTAACAAGGAGCGTATCCTTTTTCAGGAGAGATACCTCATCTTTTCCTTCTGCCTGGGTCAGAGGCTGACGGACTTTGAAGATAATATTTGATGAACTGTATAATTCTTCAGCAGTGGGAGCAATCTTTGCTCCTGCTGCGACATAGTCTGAATCTGAGTAGAAGGCACGATCCCCGGCGCCTTTTTCGATAAGGACGGAAAAACCATCCTTCACCAGTTTTTTAACAACGTCAGGGACCAGTGCCACCCTGTTTTCCCCCGTAAATTGTTCAACCGGAACACCTATTTTCACGGTTTTCTTCCATAAATAATGATAAAATAACCTATTAAAATACAGAATCAAAAATGAATTATGAATCATGAAGTATGAATTGCGCCATAAATGAGGAATTATTCATGAAAGTTGAACGATTTCTCAATAAAGGAGGAAAGTTCTGCAAGTAATAATTTAAATCCTCCGGACTGCGCAGGATTTTGCAATTTATTCCGAAGCCTTGACGCTGAAAAATGGCTGGTGCCTGGGAAAATCAGGCCATTAGGAACGCCTCCAGATGTCAGGGCAGTACTGATAAGAAATCAAAAATTTTCTTTGCGAACTTAGCGACCGTTGAGCATGGTATGCACACAGCCAAGTCTACCCGAATTTTCCGACCTTACCTTGACCCATCAATACTGCGAAATGCACAATTCATAATCCCCTTTTGTTGTATTTTACCTGATTAAAAAATTAACAAATACCGTGAAAACTCAGGAACTTATCGCGAAATACAACTCCCCGGCAAATTTCTTTAACCGTGAATTAAGCTGGCTGGAATTCAACCGGCGGGTGCTTGAAGAAGCCCTGAATCCGGATGCACCGCTGCTGGAAAAGGTGAAATTCCTTTCCATTTTTTTCAGTAATCTGGATGAGTTTTACATGATCCGCGTTTCCGGACTTAAGGAACAGATTCTGGAAAAGCGCCAGAAAGAGACCATTGACGGTATGGATACCATGCAGCAGATTGAAGCAATAGAGCGGAATCTTGAGCCAATGCTGATGCAGGCCAATGATCTCTGGAATAATGAACTGCGCCACCGCCTCGCTGAGGAAGGAATCGTTATTCATGCCTTTAACCATGAACTCAGGCAGCATGACGGCTTCACTCAGGAAGAAGTGGAAATAATGAATGACCACTTCGATAAATATATTTATCCAATTCTCACACCCCTTGCAACCGATCCCGGAAGGCCTTTTCCGCATATCTCCAATCTGAGTCTGAGTTTCGCCATCAAAATCAAATCTCCCAAGGGGGAGGAGCATTTCGCAAGGGTGAAAGTTCCTGCCGGCAAAGGGATGAACCGGCTTTACCGGGTGGATGAAATCCTTCATAAAAAACTTGAATCCTCAGCTGCCCGTTCAGGACCGGTCAGATTCGTCTGGCTTGGTGATCTGATTAAGTGCAATCTGCACAAACTTTTCCCCGGCATGACCATTGAAGGGGCTTACCGTTTCAGAGTTACACGTGACACTGATATAGAAATTCTTGAAGATGAAGCGGATGATCTGCTGAACCTTGTAGAAAAAAATATCAAACAACGGAAATTTGGTCAGGTTGTGCGGCTTGAAGTTGAGTCCAAGATTCCCGAAGATATACTTGATCTTCTGATTGAAAATCTGGAGATTGGCAGAGAAAGTGTTCATCTGCTGCCAGGTGCTATGGCGCTGAGCGATATCATGAGTCTCTATGATCTCCCCTTTCCTCACCTTAAGAATAAGCCATTCTTCAGCCAGAAGCATAAGCACTTTGAGGATGAGACGGATATATTCGCGGTGATTAAGAAAAATGAAGTATTGCTTCATCATCCGTATCACTCATTTTCCCCTGTGGTTGATTTCATTAAACAGGCCGCGGCAGATCCTGATGTGCTCGCCATAAAGCAGACGCTCTATCGTGTCGGCTCAAACTCTCCCGTGGTACGAGCGCTGATTGAAGCAGCCGAAGCAGGCAAACAGGTAGCGGTTCTTGTTGAACTGAAGGCGCGGTTTGATGAGGAAAACAATATCAAGTGGGCGCGTGAACTTGAGCAGGTTGGCGCGCATGTGGTCTACGGATTGCTCGGCCTTAAAACGCACGCAAAAATGACCCTGGTTGTAAGACGTGAGCAGTCAGGAATCAAAAGGTATGTTCATCTTGCAACCGGAAACTATAACGCGACCACTTCGCGCATGTACACGGATATGGGTTATTTTACAACAGATAAGGATATCTGCTCGGATGTAACTGAGGTCTTCAATTTCCTGACGGGATATTCCAAGCAGACCCAGTTCAGAAAACTTTTTGTTGCCCCCTTCAGTCTGCGGGATAAACTTCTTGACCTTATCTATACTGAAATTGACCATGCCTCAAAGGGAAGGGAAGCACGCATTATCTTTAAAGCAAATGCGCTTGTTGACCCGGCTATTATCTGCGCTCTGTATGAAGCATCCGGCGCAGGCGTAAAAATAGACCTGATTATCCGCGGTATCTGCTGTCTTGTTCCGGGAGTACCCGGCTTGTCAGAAAATATCCGTGTTATCAGTGTGGTAGGCAGATTCCTTGAGCATCACCGGATATACTATATCCACAATAATGGTGACGAGATGATTTACCTGAGCAGCGCAGATCTGATGCAGAGAAATCTGGATGGCAGAGTGGAACTGGCTTTCCCAATTGAAGACCCCTCAATCAAGAAATACATTAAGAGCAAGGTGCTTTTCGTAATGCTCAATGATAACATGAAAGCACGGGTTCTGGACAGCAATATGACCTACACCCGCTTGCTGCCCAAGGGGGATGAAAAGCCGCTGGACTCCCAGGAATGGCTCATGAACGAAAGCATGAGAAAAAGCGCAAAAAGGAAGAAAAAAAAGTAATTCAGAATTATGAAGTATGAAGTATAAGATTTGACAGGATTTTTCGCTAAGTCATTATAAAATAAGGACTTAGCTTCCAGTGATTCGTACTACAATCTGCCTTCAGCTGCTCTTGTTATGGGCGGTTTTCACCAAAAATTCTCAAAATCTTATTTTTTTCAAATACGGGTATTATCAGTTTTCGTGAGTATCTCAAATTTTCATCTGAATGATTGTTTTTTTGTTGAATTCGAAGTTTAATAAAAACGATGAAGTCCAGATTACGAAAACAAGAAAAAGGGTGAGTCTCTGAATTATGACCTGTTTGTCCTGACACGATTTTTGCTAAGTCATTATAAAATAAGAACTTAGCTTTTGGGGCTGCTCATTACAGTCTGTATTTTTGCCTGATTCATACTTCATAGTTCATACTTCATAATTCAAGAATGCTTATTTTTGGAGTTTATTTCTAAATAATTACTAAGAACCATGACTATTGAAAGCGTAAGAAATTCACTAAGAAGAGTTGATGATCCGGATCTGAGAAAAGACCTTGTGACCCTTAATATGGTGAAAGATATCAAAATTGTCCGCAATGTCATCCATGTTGAGATTGAATTAACAACCCCGGCTTGTCCATTAAAGGATAAAATCCAGCAGGACTGCATCAATGAAATTAAAAAAGACCACCCGGGTGCAGACGGAATTGATGTAAAAATGGGCGCACGGGTTGTCGGGAAAGCCCCGGCCTCTGGTGCCTCTATTATCCCCGGTGTTAAAAATACTATTGCCGTAGCAAGCGGTAAGGGAGGTGTGGGTAAAAGCACGGTTGCTGTTAATCTGGCAGCCTCGCTTGCAAAACTCGGAGCTTCGGTAGGGCTGATTGATGCTGATATATACGGACCCAGCATCCCCCTGATGCTCGGCATTAAGGAGAAGCCGCGTGTGTATCAGGATAAAGATACCATGAAGATGATCCCGATAGAAAATTTCGGCGTAAAGCTGATGTCCATCGGATTTCTGATTGATGATAATGCCCCGGTTATCTGGCGCGGTCCCATGGCAAGCGGAGCAGTCAAACAGTTTATGTCAGATGTTGAGTGGAGCGATCTGGATTATCTGATTTTTGATATGCCTCCCGGTACCGGTGATATACAGCTTACCCTTTGCCAGACCATCCCCCTTACCGGTGCGGTTATCGTAACCACACCGCAGGATGTCTCACTCGCAGACGCACGCAAAGCGCTCAAGATGTTTGAACGCGTAAATGTACCTATTATGGGAATCGTCGAAAACATGAGTTATTTTATAGCCCCTGATACCGGAAAGAAGTATGATATATTCGGTTCAGACGGCGGAAGCAAATTAGCTGAAGAGAGCAGCACCGCATTTCTGGGAGGAATCCCCATTGATCCGCGCATCAGGATGGGCGGGGATCACGGCAAGCCGATCGTGGTTGAGCATCCGGATTCCGAAAATGCAAAAATCATCATTTCAATAGCACAAAATCTTGCGGCTCAGATAAGCATCAGAAATATTGACGCTGCCATGAAGCCGAAGATGGAGATCGTCATAGAAGAATGAACCTGGAAGAACGTGTAAAAAAAGCCCTTGAAACCGTCCGCCCCTATCTGAACGCGGACGGAGGCGATGTTGAATTAATAACAATATCACCCGACGGAATCGTAAAAGTTAAACTGACCGGGGCATGCAGTTCATGCCCCATGTCTCAGATGACATTGCGCGCCGGTGTTGAGCGTGCATTAATACGCGAAGTACCCGGCATCCGCCGCGTTGAGGCAGTGTAATTAGAGCAAAGGACATTCCGATACCCATGCTGGCTCAGTACCGTAAAACGATTATACTTTCAGCAGCGGGTATACTTGCCGCGGGGCTTGTTTATATATTCTCTGAACTCTTCCTGATTCTTGCCATTTCGCTGCTGATTGCACTGGTGCTGGATCCCATAGTGAATATCTTCGAAAAGCAGCGAATGACCCGCACCACATCAGTATTTATCGTCCTGACCGGGCTTTCATTGCTGATTTATACGGGTCTCACTCTGCTTGTGCCGGCACTGGTGCAGCAATCAGGCGCGCTCATGACCACACTCAAGGGAATTTCAGTGGAGACAGAACTCTCCCGTCTGGAAAACACCATTCATCAGCTATTCCCTTTTCTTGAGCGCGATTTTATCGCCAACCGGCTGCAGACTATCATCAGTGACACTATTGAGAATATTTTTAATCAGTTCGCGGGTATTGTCACCAATGTATTCTCAGTCCTGGCAGTTCTTGTTATACTTCCTTTCACCACCTTCTTCTTCCTTAAAGATAAAGATCAGATCATAAAAAATATTCTGGATATTCTGCCGAATAAATATTTCGAGATGTCCTTTTATATAAGCCGTAAAGTATCATATCAGCTCAGCCGGTACGTTCGCGGCTGGCTCCTTGATGCACTTTTTGTTGGGTTTGCCTGCGGACTGGGATTTTACCTCCTTGGCATTAACAATTATGTAACGTTAGGCATTATAGCCGGACTGGGGCATTTGGTTCCATATTTCGGGCCGATTATCGGCGGCGTTCCGGCATTGATTATTTCACTATTACAGTTCGGTGATCTGTCACATGCACCGCAGATTCTGCTGGTCCTTGCGATTATTTATGTTGTTGACAACGGTTTTGTGCAGCCATATGTGTTTTCAAAGAGTGTAAACATGCATCCGGTCGCCATTATAACGCTGATTGTTGCAGGGGGACTGAGCGGCGGCATATTTGGCATGCTGCTTGCCGTACCCGCAGCTACTGTTATCAGAACATTTATGGTAGAAATATATAACGGGTTTAAGAATTACAGGATAACAAGGGTGAACTATGAAGTATGAAGTGTGAATTTAAAATTCACAATATCCCGGGGAAACTACAGTTCAAGAATCCTTCCAGAAACAATCACATCAATAAATGAATTTTCGAAAACCGTCAGAGACGATGCAAATGCTGACTGAATGCTTTATTCGCCGTAATGTTTTGCATTTGCGTCGTCTCATGTAAGAACATGGGAGCTCTCAGGGAAGAATGCGGAGGGCCTGTTGATTCCTAATCGCTGATTAATCTCTGGATGATTTCCGTGGAATTAACGCCATCTGCTTCGGCGGTGAAATTGGTGATGATTCTGTGGCGCAGAACGGGTTTCATCGCGAAGCGTACATCATCCTCGGAAGGAGTATATCTTCCATTGATGATGGCGTTTGCCTTGGCTGCCAGTATCAGATACTGCGAAGCCCTTGGCCCGCCTCCCCAGCGGACGTAATCTTTTATATACTGCGGTGCAGTCTCCGACTGTGGTCTTGTTCTGCCAACCATGGTTACGGCATAATCAATCACGGAATCAGCGACGGGGACTTTTCTTATCAGTTCCTGAAATCCGATCAGCTCAGATCCGCTTACTGCTACAGAAGGCGCTGAAGCACTCATGCCTGTGGTGCTTCGTACGATTTCCTTCTCTTCTTCATAGGCCGGGTAATCAAGCCAGAGATTAAACATAAAACGGTCAAGCTGTGCCTCAGGAAGCGGATAGGTGCCTTCCTGCTCAATGGGGTTCTGTGTGGCGAGCACAAAGAATGGCTCATCCAATGTATAGGTCTTCCCTGCAACGGTTATTCTGTGCTCCTGCATTGCTTCAAGCAATGCTGACTGCGTCTTTGGAGGCGTACGGTTAATTTCATCCGCGAGAATCACATTGGCAAAAAGCGGACCAGGTATAAATCTGAAATTTCTTTTTTTGCTTACCTGGTCTTCTTCAATGATTTCCGTTCCGCATATATCTGAAGGCATCAGGTCAGGCGTAAACTGAATTCGGTTGAATTTAAGATCTGTGACCTGCGAGAATGTTTTAATGAGAAGAGTTTTAGCCAGTCCCGGAACACCTACAAGCAGGCAATGTCCTTTGCAGAGCATGGAGATAAGAAGCTGGTCAATAACCGCTTCCTGCCCTATGATAACCTTTCCGATTTCTTTTTTTATGGACGCGACTGCCTCAGCAAGCCGCTCTGCCTGTTTCACATCATCCTGCATACTCTCACCGCGGTTACTGTTCATCAGATTTTAATTTCCCAGAAGATTTTTGATTTCAGTTCAGACACAAATTCAGCATACAAACGCTGCTTTTTATATTCATCAGAAAGTTTTTTAAGATCGGTGAAGTCAATATCAAGATCGGGCTTATGCTGGGGAATCCTCTGCTCAATCCAGACGATATGGTAACCGTAGTTAATCTGGCTGACATTAATACGTTTCGGGTAACTGATGTCACCTTCTTTTGTTTTGGTTACTATGTCAAGAAGATTTTTATCAAGCTGCTCCATATAGAATGTGCCTAATGCACCGCCGAAATCTTTTGTTTCAGGATCATCAGAATACTTACGGGCAAAATCGGAAAATTTACCATGTCCCTTGAGAACACTGTCACGTACAGAGGTTAAAAAATCAATAGCATCAAGATCAGCCTCGCTGTCCGCTTTAATCTTAATCAGGATGTGGCGCGTGCTTATAGATTCACCGCGGCGGTCCATAAGCTGTATGATGTGATATCCGACTGGTGATTCTACAATATCAGAAAGTTCGTTTACTTCAAGTGCAAAAGCTGCTGATTCAAATTCAGGATAGAACACACCGCGCTTTACGTAGCCAAGGTCTCCGCCTGCTGCTGCACTGCCGGGGTCTTCAGAATATTTCTTCGCCATTTCGGAGAAATCCGCTCCGGCTTTGATGGAATCAAGTATTGCTTTTGCCAGATCAAAGTATTTCTGTTTAAGAGTGGCTGAGGTCTGGGGATTGCGGAATATATGAGAGAGTTTTACCTTCTCCGGAATTACCCCGAGACTATCTTTGAACTTTGTAAAAAACTCCTCAACTTCTCTTCTGGAAGATTCGATCATGCCGAACTTCTTTTCCTGCATCCGGTTAACCAGAATTTCCTTGCGGACATTATCTCTGATTTCGCGGCGAATCTTTTCCATGGTCATGCCATACATCTGCTCAACTTTTTCCTTTGAACCAACCTGCGAGATGATGGTTTCAATCTGGTAATCAATCTGGCGGCGAACCTCTTCTTCGCTTACCACAATGGAATCAAGCAGTGCCTGAGCATACAACAGCTTTTCCTCAATCATTGCATTCAGGACCTGTGTACGGAGATTTGGATTCGAGGGATCAAGTTTGCGCTGATTTGCGACCATATTAACCTGGAAATCCAGTTCGCTTTTGAGGATAACTTCATTATCAACAATAGCGACAATTTTATCAATAACATCCTGAGCCGGCAGACTTGCTGCAAGTGAGAGGAAGAGAAGAATCAGTAACTTTTTCATAGATAATTTATTTTATTTCAATATCACCTGATGCGTAAAGTTCATCCATCAGTTTTTTAAGAAGGATTTTTCTTTGTGCATCTTTATACATTTCTATAACTAATGATGATATGACGCTCAGCGGCGGCACATCGTTCCTCCGGTACTTTTCCTTTAGCTGAAGGATGGTATACTCCCCCGGACGGGCTGAAAAAATCATGCTGATTTCACCGGGAGAAAAATTTTCCAGAAATTTCTGGGTCTGAAAGTCCGATGTTTCAAAATCATACTCAAAAACATCAACCTGGGAAGAGAGAATTGACGCAGGTTTCGGGAACGTTTTTACCACGCGGTCCCAGGAATCATTAAACAGCCGTTCCCTGAACATCACTGCCCCATCCTCATTACTGAGGGTTGCCCGGTTAAACAGATAGGCACTGCTATTCAGCCGGAATGCTTCCTTCATCGAACTGTAAAAAAGCGTGAGCTCTTCTTCCGAAGGTTCCCGGTAAGCATCCTCAAAGTAACTCTCCAGATACATAGCCACTGCCATCTGACGCTTTGCCCTGTTCAGTTTCAGCGAAAATTCCTTCTCGCCTGTTATACCCGCTTTTTCCGCTTTCTGGAACAGGAGTTCCTCATCCACCCATGAGCGTATATATTCATCACGGCCGGCCCTGCCTGCCGAGGAGGTATCAATGACGGCTGACAGCTCAGACTCTGTCAGCCGCGAATCATTTACCCGGGCGATATATCCGGTTTCATCTTCTTTCTTTTCGCATCCGGTAAGGGAGAAAAGAAGGAGAGAAGCAACCGCTATCTTAGTTAGTACTGCCTTTGAATGCAGATTCAAGTTTTTCGTAGTGTTTAACCGGTTTAAAATCTTTTTCAAGAGATTCAATATAACTTCTCTCAAGACGCTTGCTTTCTTCTTCCTGGAAAGCGCCGCTTACTTCGGCACGGGCTTCTTCAAAGGTTTTTTCACGTGCAGGATCTTTTCTGATCAGCTTAACAATCGAGTAGCCGCCAGTAACCTGGAATGGTGCACTGAATTCGCCCTCATTAGAAAGCTTCCAGGCTTCAGTTGACTGCTGTGATGAGTTCACGTTCAGCAGCTGGAATCTGCCAGCTTTCTCCTTAAAACCGGGGCGTTCGGTAAACTTAGCCGCCAGCGAGTCAAAGTTCTCGCCGTTCTTCAGCATCTGATGATAAACGCTGATAACCGAGTCAGACTTTGAAAAGATTTCAGCGAACTCAACACGGTTTTCAAAACGGTATTTATCGCGTGATTTCTCCCAGAATGCATAAAGGCGGGTGCTGTCAAGTTCGATCTTGCTCCAGACTTCCTGATCCTGCAGTTTAAAGATATATATACCATTTTTATAGTCAGCCATCAGATCGGCAAAATCACTGTTGGTCTGCTCAAGATTAAGAGCATCAATTTCAATAACACGGTCACCGCTGAATTTTCTGAGCCCTTCTTCTATCAGAAGGCGGTTGATCAGGCGGTTGGCAAACTCAGGCAGCGGCATAAGAGTTTCCATGAATTCATTTACAGAAACCTGAATGGTACCGAAGCTGAGAATCGGCTTGGCTTTCAGTTCCGGCCAGTCAGCATTGCGGAATTCATCATTAACGCGGGTGCTGTCTGCTTTTTTGGCAACTTCGTCGACTACCGCTTCATTAACCGTATAGTTATATTTCACTTTCAGGTCAGCAATCAGTTTGCTGTAGTCACGCTCATAGCGTGTATTCTTGTAAATGCGTTTCAGATTTTCCTTATCCTCTTCAAATGTGGGGTAAGGTTTGCGTTCAGTTACCGTAATAATGTGGTATCCGTAACCGGTTTTAACAACATTTGAAACCTGGCCCGGGAGAAGGTTAAAAGCAGTTTCATCAAACTCTTTAACCATCATTCTTCTTTCAAAGAATCCGAGATCACCGCCGTTGCGGGCAGTTCCCTGATCTTCAGAGTGCTGGCGTGCCAGTTCAGCAAAATCAGCACCGTTTAACACGAGCTGATAGATACTGTCAATTTTGGCTTTTGCTGCAGCTGAATCTGCATTGCCGTCAGCATCAAAAAAATCAACCATAATGTGGCTTGCTTTAACCTGCGGAATTCTCTCACGAATCTCGGTAACTTTAATTATATGATAACCATATTTGGTTTTCACTGCTGAGGGATAAATCTCGCCGACTTTTGTTTCATACACAGGATCTTCAAACTCCGGGATGATGGTTCCGGCGGTGATATAATATATATCTCCTCCCTGTTTTTTGGAATATGTGTCGTCAGAATATTCTTCAGCAAGAGTCTCAAAGGACTGACCTGCGCGGTATTTTGCTATCACTTCTTCAGCTTTTTTGCGGGCTGCTTCATCACCGGTGCTGTCAGGACGGATCATAATGTGACTGACTTTATACTCGGTTTTTCTCATATTATAGAGCTCGAGCAGTTTCGGTTCAATCAGGAGCTTCTCCTGAATATACGTAACGCCGACTTTCTTTTTATAGTCGAGCAGTTCGGCCTGCATTTCCTTATCAGCATCATACCCTCTTCTTCCGGCATCCTTCAGCTTCATGCTGAAGTTAACGTAGAGATCGAGGAAGTTTTTGTAAGCGGCAAGGGAATCATCCTTTGCCTTATCGGTACCGCCGGAATTTTTGGCGTACGCTTTTTCGAATTCAGCCATGGTTATCTGAGAATCACCGTATGTCGCTACGACAATCTTCGAGTGTTCAGGGGAGCAGCCGTAAAGGATGATTCCTGACAAAACGAGGAAAATGAATCTTTTTAACTTGGGCATCGTATGGTTCTCCAAAATGTGTGAATCTTAAAAAAGTACAAACTCAAATATGCCTCAAAAAGGGGTATTAAAACAATGCAAAAGAATTATGAATTATAAAGTATGAATTATGAATCTGAGGGGACAAAATATTGTAAAAGTCTGCGATTTTGGCTTAAAAACAAGGATTTTGGATCCGGATTCATCCCCAGGAGGAGGATTTAAAAGGGCATCCATTATTACTCCCCCCGGGGCTGACACCAGATGATGAAAAAATCGCAGGGGAAGTCCTGGATCGTCACAAAATGGCTTCTAAGAACAGGATCTCAGATTTTGACCCAGCAGGACGCAACAAATAAAAAAAGGGAGGAGAATTTTTGAAAATTCTCCTCCCTCAATTTTGTAGCGAAAGCTGTCTATTTTAAGTACGTCATTTTTGTTGTCTGACTTACCTTTTGGCCTGAGACTCCCTGAAATACCGCTCTTGCGAGATAGATGCCTGCGGGAAGGTCGGCAGGGGTAAAGTCAGCTGAGAACTGTCCCGGGGCAACTGCTCCGTTAAAGAGAACCATTGCACGTTCACCTGTCACGGTATAGATCTCAATATTCAGGTTTCCCGCCTCTGGAATATCCGCCTTCATCCGGGTTGAGGGATTAAACGGATTCGGATAATTCTGGAGCAGAGCAAACTCAGCCGGAAGGATATTATCAATCTCTATTTCGTTCATATAGCGGAATGAGCCGCCAAGATCAATCTGCTTTATTCTTACAAAGATTTTTGATGCTGTGGTGTTCAGCAGAATGGAAAAATTATAAACTCTCGCCTGCATGGTCGTTCCGGCACCCTCAACAAATCCTGCGGACTGCCAGTTCAGACGGTCAAACGAATACTCCGGTTCAAAACCATAGTTATTACTTTCTGATGTGGTCTGCCATTCCAGGTTCAGCCGGCCTGATATATATGAAGCTCGCATGCTCCAGCCTTCAACCGGAGTAACAAAATAGGATATTGCGGAGAGAGCATTCACTATACCCCAACCCATTTCACGGTTAGGCGCAGCAGCGTTGGATGCAGTATTTCTGAGAGCATCACGTACCTGCATCGGGGTGAGCGTAGGGTTCGCTGAGAGCACCAGCGCAGCAACACCTGCTGCCAGAGGGCAGCTAAACGATGTGCCGCTTGAAGTTGTATATCCGGTATTTGAAGATGTAGAAGCCACGGTTACCGAACTTCCTCTGGCCATGATATCCGGTTTGGTGCGTCCGTCAACGGTGTTGCCAACACTGCTGAAAGAGGAGCGGTTGCCTGTGCTTCCGACTGCTCCGACTGCTATAACACTGTCTCCGTCTGAAGGAGCACCAAGTGTATTCTGTGTTGAATGAAATCCTTCATTGCCGGCACTGTTCAGCACTACAATTCCTTTTTTAACTGCAAGATCTGCACCTATGGTAATGCGCGCTGTGTTGCCGTCCATACTCTGCCAGGTGTATGAAGGGTAAGGTGCATCAAAACCGATATACCCAAGCGACGTGGAGAAGACGTCCGCACCGATACTGTCAGCCCATTCGGCAGCGGCTATCCAGTTATCTTCCTCTATAGGAGTTTCGGAGTCGGTGTTTTCAGTTTTCGCCAGTATATATGCTGATGAGAATGCCGGACCGATCAGCTGTCCCTCCTTAAATCCGCCGATGGTTGAGAGCGTCTGTGTGCCGTGTCCGCCGTAGCCCATATCCGTTGAGTCCCCGACGCCGGGGTCATTGTTTACGAAGTCCCATTTGGCAATGATATTCATCGTATTAAATGATTCGTGCGACAGACGGTTAAAACCGGCATCCATAACCGCGATGGTAACACCCTGGCCGGTGATGCCGAGGTTGTGCACTTCCGGAACTTTTATCTGGTTCAGCTGAGCGAATGAATTGCCGTAATTGAACACATACACTCCATCCGGCTGTTTCAATAATGAAACGGGTTCATCTTCCTGGATGCGTGCTGGTTTTTTCAGAAGAGCTACAGGATCCGCAAGTTTCACAAACGGAAGCGATTGTATATACTGAAGCTGAGCGGCAGTGGCATAAGCGGATACCGCGTTAAACCAGCGGCTGATATGCTTAATCTGAATTCCGCTCTGCTCAAGACGGCTTATATAGAGTGAATTCACCGGCAGATCGCTTTCATCATAAGGAAGCGTGCCTGGCGCGGTTACTTTTTTTCTCCGTTCAAGAGATTTCGGGGAAACAGGAGTATAGTCCCCCTGCTTAAAGACGGATATATCTCCTTTATCAGTAAAATAAATCCAGACAAGATGGCTTGTGCCGGGGCTGTTATCAGCAATACGGGCTTTCATGCCGGGGGTTAGTTTTTCGCTTCCCTGCTGCGCGGCAAGTGCAGAGGTGAGCAGTATGACTGAAAGAACAATCCAAAATCTGTTCTTCATTTCCGGATCCTTTATTTTACGATGGTACCTGATTTAATATTTTTAGCTGTCTCCACAACATCGAGTTTTCCCTCCTCATTTTCAACAGCAAGAATCATCCCCCGTGATTCAAGTCCCATCAGTTTGGCCGGCTTCAGATTAGCAACAATCACCACGCTTTTACCAATGAGTTCTTCCGGTTTGTAATATTTTGCAATCCCGGAAACAATCTGTCGTTTAACTCCCCCCACCTCTACCTGCAGTTTAAGAAGTTTTTCACTCTTGGGCACATTTTCCGCCTCAAGCACTTTTGCGGTTCTCAGTTTAACCTTGCTGAAATCATCAATGGTGATTTCAGGATCTTCCGGCAGTGCCGGTGTTTCATCTTTTGGAGTTAGCTGGCTGAGATATTTATCCAACTGGGAGTCCTCAATCTTCTTAAATAAAATTTCCGGGGTTTTCAGTTCAAGACCTGGCTCAAGGGGGAAATCTCCGCAGGCAGACCAGACGACCGGTTTTGCGCTATAGAATTCAAAAATCCGTTTGGCAATTTCCGGTATAACAGGACTGAAAATCTCGGCTATGGTGAGAATAAGTTTTGAACTGACAAAGAGCGTTGTACCGCAGGCGGTTCTATCAGACTTTACCGTTTTCCAGGGTTCCGAATCATTGAAATATTTATTCGTAATCCGGGCCAGATTCATCATCTCAAGCGCTGCATCTTTTAGCCGGTAACGCTCTATAAGGTCAGAAATCTTCTGAGGGTAACCGGCGGCAACGGCAAGGATTTCCCTGTCACGATCATTCAGTTCACCCGGCGCGGGAAGTTTACCTTCAAAGTTTTTATGAATGAAGGTGAGGGTTCTGTTAACCAGATTCCCGAGTATATCAGAAAGTTCGTTATTATGCCGTGCCTGGAAATCCTTCCAGAGGAAATCAGTATCACGTGCTTCAGGCAGCGAAAGGGCAAGCGCATAGCGAAGTGAGTCGGCGCTGAAATCAGCGAGGAATTCTTCAAGTTCAACTCCCCATCCGCGGCTCTTTGAAAACTTTTTTGATTCGTAATTCAAGAACTCGTTCGCTGGAACGTTCGCCGGCAGTATATATTTATCCGAGTGGACATCATTCCATGCCATCAGCATCGCGGGGAAGATGATGGTGTGAAAGACTACATTATCCTTTCCTATAAAGGCAGTGTATTTGGTGTCCGGATTCTGCCAGTATTCTTTCCAGAGATCAGGAGTGCCTCGGTCTTCTGATAGCTGCATGGTGGCAGAGATATAACCCAGCACGGCTTCAAACCAAACGTAAAGCACTTTGCCCTGGGAGTTTTCAAGGGGAACTGCCACACCCCAGTCCAGATCGCGTGTATATGCTCTTTCCCTCAGTCCGCCTTTGAGCCATCCCCGGCAATATTGGAGAACATTTTCTTTCCAGCCGTATTTTTCGTCTGATTCTTTTATATATGACTCCAGCCGCTCCTGAAACTTTTCCAGAGGGAAATACCAGTGAGATGTTTCCTTCAGCACCGGACGTTCACCGGTTATCTTTGAAACAGGATTAATCAGAGTATTGGGGTCATACAAAGCGCCGCAATTTTCACATTCATCGCTTCTGGCACTTTCGTAGCCGCAGTTGGGGCAGACTCCTTCAACATAGCGGTCAGGAAGGAACATCCCGGCTTTTTCATCATAGAACTGCTGGGTTTTGCGTTCACTCAGAAGTCCGTTTTTATGATACTCCAGAAAAAACTCTTTTGCGACCTGATGATGTTTTTCGATGCTGGTGCGGGAGTAGATATCAAAATCCATCCCGAATTTTTCAAATGCTTCTTTGTTGGCGTAATGAAAACGGTCAATAATAACTTTCGGCTTAACGCCTTCTTTATCGGCTGTAATAGTGATGGGCACGCCATGTTCATCAGAGCCGCAGATAAAAAGGACATCTGCCCCTGTAAGGCGTTTGTAGCGTACAAATATATCAGCAGGAAGGTATGCCCCCCCCAGATGCCCAAGGTGTATTTTTCCGTTGGCATAAGGAAGAGCGGCAGTTACCAGTATTTTTTCACCGTTCAAGCGTAATTCCGTAATTTTCGAATTCCAAATTTTAAATATAACCAGAAATCAGGACAGGATTTTCCGCCGCTATATGACATTACTCCCCCCGGTTCCGTTAAAAAGTGTACTACTATTACTCCTGGCTCTCTCATTCTTCCGGACAGAGGCCCAGACTCCTGAAAAAGGCTGGGTGCTGCTCCCCGAAGGACTGAATTTTCTTCCGCTCAGAGGAAACGCTCAGGAAGCAAAGATGGGGGTGCTTTATTACTTTGCCACCTCTAATCTCAAAGTGGATATGGGAAACTCGATTGACATTCTGGGTTATCACAAGCCTTTTGGAGGAGAGGGCTTTATTTCAGCCGGGGCGGAATTCATGGCTTATGCCTACTCAACCAGCTATAAGGGATACAGGCTTCAGATTGATGCAATTGACGGCTTTTTCGGAGGAAATGTGACTTACCGGATACCTCGCGGCAAAAACACCGACTACTGGCGCTTCCGGTACATTCATAACAGCGCGCACCTTGTGGATGGCGCTTTTGATATGAGCACGCTCTGGTGGAAGGAAAACCGGCTCCCGATTCCCTACACCCGCGATTTTGCAGAAGTTATTTATGCCCCTGTTATAGATTATTCCCCGGCTCAGGTGCGCTATTACGGCGGCGGAAGCTATTCTGTGCTCAGGAGACCTGATGAACTGAAAAGAGCTTCATTTATCGCAGGAGCCGAATATCATCATCCGGAACTGTTTGGCACATTCATGAACCAGCCGGTTAATTTTTTTCTGATTTTGAATACCAATATTACCGGATTGCCAAAATACACTCTTTCAACCCAGGCGCAGGCGGGGGTTAAGTTTGGCAGATGGAGCGAAAAAGGAGTCCTCTTTTACCTCTCCTATTTTACCGGAAACGATGTTTTTAGTGAATATTATGCTCAGCGGGTCAGCCGGTTAGGCATTGGATTCACGGTAGATTTCCCCGGATAAAACTGAACTAATCAGTTATCCGGAAGGTTTAGATAAGCAGTAAAGGCAAAATCAGAACTTGGATAACGAAAAAATAATTGAAGTAAGCGGGCTCAGCAAAGAATTTAAAGAGCTGACCGCGGTGAATAACCTCACCTTAAATGTATATAAGGGGGATGTATTCGGATTCCTCGGCCCTAACGGAGCCGGTAAAAGCACAACAATCCGGATGCTTCTTTCCCTCATCAGACCAACCCGCGGAACAATAAAGCTGTTTGGTCTTCCGCTCGAAACACACCGGAACGAGATTCTCAGAAGAATCGGAGCCATTGTTGAGAAGCCGGATTTTTACGGCTATCTCTCAGCTTACCGTAACCTTGAAATACTCGGCAGTATATCCGGCTGTGATACATCTAAAAAGAGAATCATGGAAATCCTGGAACTGGTCGGGCTGGAAAAAAGATACAAAAGCAAAGTAAAAACCTATTCACACGGAATGAAGCAGAGGCTCGGCATCGCTCAGGCACTCCTGCATGATCCTGACCTGATTATCCTTGATGAACCCACTACAGGGCTTGACCCTCAGGGGATGAAAGAAATCCGTGATTTAATCATCCACCTCAGCCGTGATAAAAAGAAAACCATTTTCCTTTCATCGCATATTCTTTATGAAGTGGAATTAGTTGCCAACCGTATGGTTATCCTGAATAAAGGGACTACCGTGATTGAAGGAGCGGTTCAGGATCTTCTTGACGCCACTCATCTTAATGTTGTTTTTGAAGTGGATGATGTAGTGAAAGCAGAAAATATTTTACGGGATAAGTTTCCCTCAGTACCGATTGATTCGATAACAATCGATAAAATCCTGCTCAGAAGCAGCAAGGAGGATATAGCCCCGATTAACAAAGCATTTATTGAAAACGGTCTGGCGGTTTCTGAAATCAGTCCGAGGAAATCCCTTGAGGAGTATTTCTTAAAACTTACGGAGGTATCAGCAAAATGATGACACTGCTCCGTATCGAACTATTTAAAATTTTCAGCAAGTGGCGCTCATATATAGGGTTCATTGCCATAGGTGTGCTGGTGCCTGTTATTCAGATAGATCTGATGCTTCGCGGGCAGCAGTATCTGGATTTCCTGACACAGAACCTTCAGCAGAATTTCGTGTTCGTGGGGAATTTCCTTAACGGATATCTCATCGGAAATCTTGTCCTGAATGCACTCCTGTTACAGATTCCGTTTCTTATTACTCTGGTTGCCGGTGATTTGCTCGCGGGTGAGGCCACAGCAGGTACTTACAGAATGCTGCTCACAAGACCTGTCTCACGTACTAAAGTAATTGTATCTAAATTTCTGGCAGGAATCATTTACACAAATATCATTCTCTTGTGGCTTGCGCTTATAAGTCTCGGCCTGAGCATCATTATCTTCGGAACGGGAGAACTGATTGTGATAAGTGAAACCATAACCATTTTTGCAAAGGATGATATTGTCTGGCGCTTTATGCTTGCCTATGGTTATGCCGCCCTGAGTATGAGTGTGGTGACCGCACTCGGCTTCATGTTCTCTTCGCTGGTTGAGAATGCAATCGGGCCGATTGTAGCTACACTTGCGATCATTATTGTGTTTCTCATTTTACAGAGCATTAATCTTGAGTTCTTTGCTTTCATCCGGCCTTATCTGTTTACGGCATATCTGCACAAATGGCGGATATTCTTCACCGAGCCGGTTGACTATTCGGAACTTGGCACAGCAATTTCAGTAATGCTCGGGCATATTGCCGCATTTTTCCTTATCACCCTTTATATCTTCAAAAAGAAGGATATACAAAGCTGATGCGTACTTTTAAAACAACCCTGTTACTTTTTGTTTTACTCTTTTCAATTCTCCCGCTTCAATCACAGGATGCACAAAAGATTCTGGAAAAAGTAAAGGACCGATATAACACTGTCAAGGATTATTCCGCTGACATTACGGTTGATATTGATATTGAGTTTCTTAAAACCCCTAAAGTGACCGGAAAACTTTATTTCAAACAGCCTAACAAGATGAAGATTAAGTCAGACGGCTTTGCCCTCCTCCCGAGAGAAGGGTTTAACATATCCCCGGCATCCCTTCTGAAGGATAATTACACATCCATATATGAAAAGGAAGAAACTGTTGACGGCATTAAACTTGCCCGGCTGAAGGTTATTCCCCTTGGAGATTCTTCAAACGTGATTCTCTCCACGGTATGGGTTGATACCGAGCAGTCAATCATCAGAAAGATTGAATCAACGACCAAGAATTCCGGAACATTTGCGATCAGGTTCACCTATGATGAAGCATTTCTTAAGAAATTTCCTCTTCCCTCTTCCATGGAGTTTAATTTTGACGTATCAAGTCTGAACATTCCGCGCGGATTTACCGGTGATGCTCCGAAAGACGGGGAGAAGAAAAAAGATAAGAAGAACAAACTGACCAAAGGAAGTGTAAAAGTGACCTATAAAGATTATAAGGTTAACAGCGATCTGAGTGATTCAGTATTTAAGGAAGAAGAAAAAAAGCAGAAATAAACTGCTTATCTCTCACCCGTTAAGGGTTATATAATTCTTAATCTTCTGCTTGACGTAGATATATTCATCAGCAAGTTTGTTAAACAGCGCGCGGATCTCGGATCTTGATGATTTATCACTTTCCTGCTCAAGTTTATCAACCAGTTTCCGCAGCTTTTCAGCGCCGATGTTTGCGCAGCCGGATTTAATGGTGTGGGATTCGGCTGAAAGTCCGTTAAAGTTTCCTGCTTCTATCCGTACCGAAAGTGAACCGAGGTAGTTCTGGAAATCATTCAGGAAAAGTTCCAGGAGTTCATCAACCGTTTCATTATCAAGAGACTCTCTGAGAGAAGTAATCTGTGGATTATTAATTTCGAAGCCGCTGTCACTGTATTCCTCAACCTGGCTTTGAACGGTATTCAGTTCAACAGTTCTCCGCAGGTCGGAAATTTCAAAGGGTTTTACTAAAAAGTCATCCATTCCGGCAGCAAGACACCGTTCTTTTTCATCATGCCCGCTGTTTGCGGTAACACCAATAACCGGAATCCGTTTTCCGCTCTCACCCTCTGACTCCCTTATTCTTCTGCTGACCTGATAGCCGTCCAGAACCGGCATCTGGCAGTCAAGCATAATCATATCAAAAGTATCGCTCATATATGCTGAAAGAGCCTCCTGCCCGTCCGAAGTTTCGGTTACATCGTGGCCGAGTTTTTGCAGGAATCCTGTAAGCACAGTTCTGTTAATCCGGTTATCATCAGCAATAAGGATCTTCAGCCGGCGTATATTCTCCGCTACTGTTCTGACCTGCTGTTTCCTTTCGGCAGGATGAAGTACCTCAAGCATCTGCATAAGAGAACGCATACAGAAGGGTTTGGCAAGGGGCATAATCCCTGCGGCGGTTATTTTTGATTTCAGCGGCGCTAATTTTTTTCTGCCGATGAGGATAAAGAGAGCCGGATGCCTGGGGTAATTTTCTTTAATCTGCTTTAGAAGAGAGAATCCATCATAACCCGGCAGCGTATAGTTACAGAGAATAAATTCAAAATCAGAACCATCCTGTGCAGCCCGCGTTAACCTCACTAAGGCGTTGGCGGCATTAAAAACCACGACGGGTGTATATCCGATGGCAGAAAGAAGACCTGCGATAATATCTCCGCCTTTATTCTCATTGGTAACCACCAGCACCCGCCCGTTCTGCTGCGGAAGTGAAGGCGGTATATATTTCTGGCTGAGCGTAAACGGCAGTGAAATCATGAAACTGCTTCCCCTGCCCGGTTCTGAGACAACTGTAATCGTTCCCCCCATTAATTCAGCAAGTTTCTTTGATATACTTAGTCCAAGTCCCGTACCTCCGAACTTACGGACCACGGCAGCATTTGCCTGTGCATACTCAGTGAATATTGAAGCGAGAGTATCATCATTCATACCCGGTCCCGTATCTTCAACGGTAAAATGCATGATTCCGGAAAGTTCATCCGTGATTTCTGCTCTCACGGCTAGATTAACATATCCTGTTTCGGTAAACTTAAACGCGTTGTTAAGGATATTGGAAAGAATCTGGTTCAGCCGGAGCCGGTCACAGCGGATTCTCTGAGGGACGGAAAGAGAGGATTCTATATAAAATGAGATGTTCTTGCTTTCTGCCTGAACTGAATAAATCTCCGCCAGCGCTTCCACCAGATTAGGCAGGTCAAACTCTTCTGTAAAGATTTCAATTTTGCCCGCTTCAACTTTCGATATATCAAGGATATCATTAAGAATACCCAGCAGAGAGCTCCCTGACTCCTTTATGGAATTGGCATACAGACGCTGATATTCATTAAGCTCGGTATCAATCAGCAAATTTGCCATTCCCAGAATTCCGTTAAGAGGGGTTCTTATTTCATGGCTCATATTGGCAAGGAACTCGGTTTTTAACCGGGTTGCCTCCTCAGCGGTAATCATTGCAGCACGGAGTTCCTCTTCATTTTTTACGCGTGAGGTAATATCACTCATAAAACATGCTATTCCTGAAATCATCCCCTCCTGATCCTTAAGAGGATTAAGCGCAACGGAATAAACTCTTTGTTCGCCGTCTATTTCATACTTCTGATCAAACCGCACTCTCTCTCCTTTAAGTGCCTTTCTGCAGATCCTCTGCCAGGCCCGCTTTTGCACCTCACCGACATAATCAAGAATCTGCATGCCGGTCTCTGTCTCGGCATGAAACAGATTTTTAAATTCCCTCTTAAACGCGGAATTATAGACGGTAAGTCTGAGCTCCTGATCAAACGCCCAGATAAAATCTGTGCTGTTTTCAATAACTCCGATAAGGTTTTCCCTGTGTATGGTTGCCTCGCGTTCCATTCGGAGCTGATCACTCAGATCGGATATGACGCCTATTGAACCGATTACCACTCCGTTATGATCTCTGAAAGGAGAGCCTTTAATATAAACGCGGAGAGGAGTTCCGTCTTTTCGGATAATCCTGCTGAAAAACTCTTCACTCCGCCCTGCAAGTCTGTCGTTCAGCCGGGATTCAGATGATGACCAGGTTACTGAGTCAGTCAGGGTTTTATAGGAGACTCTTCCCGTCAGTTCAGCCGGCGTATATCCTGTCACCTTCTCTACGGCACTGTTTGCAAATACAACAATTCCCTCTTTGTCGGTAATAAGCACAGCATCATCCATGCTCTCGGCAAGATTGCGGTACTTATTCTTTTCAGCATTCAGCTCTTCCTGCATACGTAGGCGTTCTGCCAGATTCCGGCGCACGCGGGTATATAAGAATATCAGAATCACCGCAAGCAGACATGCCGAGGATGAAACTGCCAGCAGCTGCAAATAGTAATAATTCAGCCTGGCAGCTTTTTCCCGCTGTGTGCTCCGTATGGTCCGGTCTAAATCGTGAAAGGCGTCAAGAATCCTGTGATCAAAATACCGCAGGTAATATAATAACGACTGTGCATTTTCTGATGATGAGAAATCAGACAGTGCCAGCGCATACCGTTTCATTGAATCAATATCAGGGGTAATACGGCCCGTATCAAAGCCAAATCTTTCATAGGCATTCATGTTGCTGATCAGGTCAGCTGCATATTCATACTGCTTTGCAAGTGCAAGGAAGTGCTCCCCCTGCTCGGCAAGGGTAAGCGAATCGTGCCGTGTATAAACTTCTCGATGATTAAAATTTATTGAAGAATCAAGATCGCGTACCACTTTAACAATTGCTGAGTTTTCCCTGAAATCGTAAAAATCCTGATTAGCATCAAATACAATAACGACATTTACGATAATAAAAATAAGGACGAGTGAAACGATCAGAATCAGCCCCCGGTTACCGCTAACTGCAGTATATTTTTTCAAATGATCAGATTCACTTCCAGTGGTTTTCATGATTTCAGAGAGCAACTCCGGTTAGTCTGGCTATAACGGCAGTCTGTGAGATTTGCACATCGCCATAAGCAAGGATGGTATTTTTTCCCCTGCCGAGCTGTTCGCTCAGGAAAGGGTTCCCGAAAAAGATATATATGCAGTCCGGAAAGCGCTGTTCAACAAGCCCGAAGAAACGGAGCAGGTGGGGAGGCAGTTCCAGCCTTCCCTGATACGATCTTGCCCGGTAAAAAACCGGCAGCACGGGCTGTATATCAGGCGAAAGTGATCCTGCAATTCTTGTCAGCATCTCTTCATTCACAAACGGTGTGATAAAAATGTTCTCCGTGCCCGGCATAATTTTTTTTAGCGTGGAGGAAAAAAACATTTCCGTCTCTGAAGGGCTCTTGTCTGACACGGTAATGCAGAAGAGAGGCCTTTTCCGCTTAGCGGGGAGATATTTCATCGCTCCTTTTGAGAGCGTTACAGACTTATCGGCAATCTCTCTTGCAAGCCGGGCTGATTTTCCGGAAGAAACAATCTTTTTTACCTGATGAATGGAGCTTTTCTGCCGGCTGAATAAACCGGACCACATTTTTGCATAGAGTATTCTGCTTACACTCCGGTCAATCTGTTCTGAGGGAATAACCTTATCGGTAACTGCCTGCAAAACTGCATCAAAAGCAATTTCTTCATCCGGAGGCAGAAGAATCATATCGTTGCCGGCTTTAACGGCCAGTACTGCTGCCTCACGGGCAGAAAAATAATTGGTTACACCGTTCATGTTCATCGCGTCAGAAACAATCAGCCCGTCAAAACCAAGCTGATCTCTGAGCAGTCCTGTTACGATGGAGCGGGACAAGGTAGCCGGCAATCCTTCACGTGATTCAAAAGCAGGAACTTCAAGATGCCCCATCATAATACTCTGCACGCCGGCATTAATGCATCTCTGAAAAGGATATATATCATCCGAGAGCAGTTTCTTTTTTGTCCGGTTAATCAGCGGAAGTTCGCGGTGGCTGTCCATGGTGGTATATCCGTGCCCGGGAAAGTGTTTTGCCGAGTTGAGAATATGCTCCGAAGAAGCTCCTTTGATAAATGCTTCGGCAAACGCAGCTACAATTTCCTTGTCCGGGCCGTAAGCCCGTGTATTAATAACCGGATTCTTTTTTTCTCCCGCAAGATCCACAACCGGAGCAAAATTCATTGATATGCCAAGCACCCTGCACTCCTGAGCAATAGCTTTGCCCATACGCTCTGCAAGTGAGGGATCACCGGTTTTAGCAATTGCCATATTCAGGGGGAATGAAAGGGTATTGGTAATCCGCATGGCCAGCCCCCGTTCAAAATCCGCGGAAAAAAGAATGGGAATCCTGCTTATGCTTTGCAGCTCTTCTATCAGTTCGTAATAGGCATATATATCACCCCTGAAGAGCACAATACCCCCGATACCCAAGTTCTTTATCAGATAAGTGATTTTTCTGTATGCGGCACTTTCAGAAGACTGAAAAACTCCGACTGAACCAGGACAGATCATCTGACCAATCTTCTGGTGCAGAGTCATTTTTGCCATCAGACTTTCAACAGCCGTTCTCTGCCCGGCCTTCAGGGGAAAAATCTTTTTATATGATACCATGTCAGTACCCCAGTGCCCTCATGATTTCATCATGAAACTCAGGCCGGAAGCGCATCAGTTTTGAATTTACCCTTGTAGGGTGCACACGGTTGGTTAGCAGTATTACAATAACATTCTTTTCCGGGTCGGTCCAGACAGATGTACCAGTATATCCGGTATGTCCGTAGGAGGATTTTGAAAAGAACTTACCTGCAGAGGGGTACTTTTCATCCGGTGTATCCCATCCCAGGGCCCGCGTACTCTGATCTGACTGCCTTTTAATAAAGAGGGCAACGGTTTCATTTTTGATATATCTTCTGCCGTCATACTCTCCTCCCTGCTGTAGCATCTGCAGAAAAACCGCGAGATCACCAGCAGTTGAAAAAAGACCGGCATGACCTGCAATTCCGCCAAGCATGGACGCCGCTTCATCATGAACCTCCCCAATGAGCAGCCGGTTCCGCCAGTAATTATCAAGTTCTGTGGGAACCATCCGGTGTTTCAGTGAAGCCGGGGGTGCATACATGGTGCTCTTCATCCCCAGTTTGCTGAAAACTTCTGCATGAAGAAATTTATCGAGCCGCTTTCCGGTGACCTTTTCAATGATCTTCTGCATGGTGATCATACCAAGATCGGAATAGACCATTTTTTCGCCGGTCTTATATATCAGCTCAGAATTATAAATATCCTTGAGCAGTTCATTGCCGTTCTTCACGAGTTGATAATATTTTTTAAACGCCGGAAGTCCGCTGTTATGTACCAGGAGATTACGGATAGTGATATTCTTTTTCCCTTTTGCTCCGAACTGCGGAAGATATTTAACCACCTTGTCATCAAGGGAAAAAAGTTTTCTGTCAACACAAATCATGACTGCCGTGGTTGTACCGATGACCTTTGAAACAGAGGCCAGATCATAGATACTGCTGTCAGTAACCGGCGTTGAGGAAGGATCATACGTGAATGTGCCGGCGGTTCTTTTATAGACGATATCTCCGTCTTTAATCACCAGGGCGGTCATACCGGGAGCAACGGAATCCTGTATTCCCTGCTGAATGAGCCTGTCTGCTCCGTTAAACATCGTATCTTCGGAAGCGATATATTCAATGCGAACGGATTTCCTGGTTAGCCCGTCCCCTTTTCTGAGTTTTGCAGAAGGGATAGTAACCGGAAGTTTTCCGGTTATCTGATTTTCTCCGGCCAGCGCTTTGAAGAGGGCTAATTCCGATACAGCGGAACTTCCATAGTTGAGCATATACGTGCCGGCTGAAGGGAAAAGATCCGTGATATACGGATCAGCATGCGACAGAAGTATCTTATTTTTATTAAGAGCATTAATCTTCCGCGACATCTTTTCAATGCGGGGATCAAATGACCGTGTACCCTTGAAAGATGAAATACTGTTATAAACGGAAATGATTATCGTTTTATGCTTCTTCAGCTCCGCGATCATTTTTTTCAGTTCGCGGTTTGTTGTACGTTTGTTAAGTCTGACCGTCTCCGTACCGGGATATGCTGAGACAAGAAGACTGTCAAAATATGCACCGTTATCACCAGGATTTTCGGTAACGATCAGATGAATATATTCCTTCTTTTTGGCTGTTTTAAGAGGGATGTTATTCTTTTTGTCTCTTGCAAGCGTAATGGATTTTTTTGCTATCTGAAATGCAATTTTCTCAGCGTAACCGCTTTTAACCGAATGAAGGATATCCTCATCATCAATGAGCCGGTTCTCAGAAAGCCCTGCCCATTCTTTTATGGTGAGCAGTTTTCTTACCGAGGCATCAATGCGCTCCTCGGAGATAAGTCCTGCCCGCACACTATTAGCAATTGCAGTAATTACTGATTCAGGATTAGCAGGAAAAAGAATTAAATCATTCCCTGCGTTTATAGCCATAAGTGAGGAGAGACTATCAGGGTAAACCTTGCTGATGGCATGCATATTCATTGCATCTGTTACCACGAGCCCCTTAAAATGCAAATCTTTCTTCAGAAGGTCAGTGGTGATTTCAGGCGAGAGCGTTGCAGGAAGACCAGATGCATAAACTTCAGGAATCCGTATATGCCCAACCATTACGGAAAGCGCTCCGTCATCAATCAGCCGGCGAAAAGGATACAGTTCAGTAGAATTAAATTCCGACTTGGAGGAGGAAATAATCGCGGTTTCGTTATGTGAATCCTGCGAAGTGTTTCCATGACCGGGGAAATGTTTAATAGTGGCAACCAGCTTTGCATCCTGCATCCCCTTCATCAGAGCAGCGGCAATCCGGGAGACCATCACAGGGTCTTCTCCGGGTGAACGGGTGTTTATAATAGGATTATCAGGATTATTATTAACATCAACAACGGGAGCATAATTCTGATGGATGCCTATCCGTCTTGACTCCCTGCCGATAATGGCACCCATCTCATAGGCAAGCAGGCTGTCATCAGCGGCACCAAGCGCCATCAGACTGGGAAAGTCCGTGCCTTCGGCTATCCTCATTCCCACTCCGTGTTCGAAATCAGCAGCCATCAGAAGCGGGAGTTTGGAAAGTCTCTGAAGTTTATTTACCAGCAGGGTTTTTTCCGGAAGTTTACTTCTGAAAAAAACAAAACCGCCTACTTTATACTCCTCAACCAGACGTTTCAGGCGTATATATGACGCTGATGTGTCGGAAGCATCCAATCCGTTTGCGTTGGGGAAGACCAGTTGTCCGGCTTTCTCTTCCAGAGTCATTGAAGCAAGTGTTTCATTTACCCACTTGCTTGCCGGCTGTGAAAAGAGATAATTCCCCGGATTTATAAACGTAGTGTCGCGTATAAACGCTGCATCTCCCTTTGGATCATGCCGGTTATACGAAACCGAAGCAGTCAGAAGAAATGAGACAATTACCGCCAGAAATAAAAATAACATTATGCGTTTCATCGGACCGGGTGCTACTCTTTCTTCATGCCAAATGTCGGACTAACAGGAAGATATTTTGCAATAATGAAGCCTGGAATGGTTGCAATCATCACCCACACAAAGAAATTCTGATAGCCGATAAGTTCCTGAAGCCATCCGCTGAACATACCGGGAATCATCATGCCCAGAGCCATAAACCCTGTGCCGATGGCATAATGTGCCGTTTTATGTTCTCCCTCACTTACATATATCAGGAAGAGCATATACGCGGTAAAGCCGAAACCATAGCCAAACTGCTCAATGGCCACACAGATATTAATTATCAGAAAATTTTCCGGCTGTGCATAAGCCATATATACATATAGAAGGTCCGGTACATTAATCGAAACGACCATAATCATCAGCCAGTATTTCAGTCCTTTTTTGGAAGCCGCGATACCGCCAAGAATTCCGCCGAGAGTCAGAAAAAGAATACCCACAGTACCATAAACAAATCCCACTTCAGCAGTGGTCAGGCCAAGCCCGCCGACTTCCTTTGTGTCCAGCAGAAAAGGAGAAGCAAGTTTAACAAGCTGGGCTTCAGCAAAACGGAATAAGAGGAGGAAGCCAAGTATCAGTCCAATCTTTTCCTTCTTAAAGAAGAGAGCAAACGTTCTGAAAAACTCTTTGAAAATATTCCCGCCGCTCACCGCTGCTTTATCGGTCACCGGATAAGGAAGAATAAATTTATGCCAGATAAAAAAGAGGAGGAACAGTCCGGCAATGATATAAAAAGTAATGCTCCAGGCCAGAGGAATATTGCCTGATACTGCCTGAAATGTTGCCGCTGATTCAAAATTGAGCTTCGGATCGGTCTGTACTGCGACAGCGGCAGGAATATTCCAGTTGCTGTCGGTGAATACAATGCGCGCCCCTTCAAGCATCGTGAAGTTATTATCTCCGCCGCTTTTTGAGATATTGACCACCGTCTCACGACCGGGGGCTTCACTCAGCCGGATATATACAATTCCCACGTTGCCGGCTTTCAGCACACGCGCAGTCTGTTTAGCTTCATCACCAAAATTGGTGCGGAGGAAATCCTCAAGCGGAGTGACGATATACTCACTGTACGGTTTGCTGATATACGTCTGATACCAGCCTTCCTCTTCTTCAGCAGCAGCAGCAGGCGCGGGTACGGCCTGTGTGCCATAAAAACCGTTGGAAAGATTATATTCCTTAACCGCACCGATGAGGCTGTCTGTTGTTTCTTTTGGGGTCTGAACCAGAGATATAGAAGTTTTTGCATCAGAGACAAGAATCTGCAGATCACCGGCAGCAACACTTCTGAACTGCACGGAATCATCCAGGAAGCGGACATTTGCCTGATCCCCTTTAACGGCCCTAAATGAGAACTCAGCCGGAGGAAGCCCGGTTGAACTTTCAAGAGTACCGGCAAGAATAACCAGCAGTCCCTGGCCCGTAATGCTTGCAACACGGTAAAAAGTGCTTCTGATGCCCACATATAGCGCCTGTTCATGTTCAGGAAGAGCAATCATATAAAATCCGTCCGCGGCAATATCATGCGTGGCGGAACTGAACGCAAGCAGCCAGAAGAATGCCATGGTGTAGCGTATATAATCATCAGCCGGAATGGTAAGCGCAATGCCCGCAAGACCTGCTCCGATAAACAGCTGCATGATAACAGTCCAGAAACGTTTGGTACGTGTAAGATCAACCAGAGGACTCCACAGCGGTTTAATCACCCAGGGCAGATACAGCCAGCTTGTATATAAGGCAATCTCAGTGTTGGAGACACCGAGCCGCTTATACATAATTACCGAAAGAGTCATAACCACGATATAGGGAATTCCTTCAGCGAAGTAGAGAGAGGGTACCCAAGCCCAGGGATTACGTTTTGTTGCCTTTTCAGAAGCCATAGAGTTTTCTTTTACAATTTTATGATGGTTAATTGCCTGAAAGTTTTTTTGCAGCCATTAATACTGCGCCATAAGCAGGGCTGTTCTCAGCATCAATCACTCTCACATCAGCCATGGTCTTGGTAATTTTCTCCCTGAAGGTACGGGAGTAAAACGTATCATTTGCTATAAGTCCCCCGATGAAAGAAACATGCAAAGTAGCGACAATAATCTTTTTTCTTATAGCTTTAATATGCAGGATAAGTTCATCAATCTCTTCTTCAACAATCTTCAGCGCCTGATGATCCCCCTGTTCCGCGGCTTTAATCACCAGCGGAGCAAACGAAGCGATGTCAAAGTTCTCGCGGTATATCCTTGTAATCAGGTCCTCCGGGGAGGATATTTTGAATTCCTGTGAAAGAAGATTCAGCAGCAGCGTATCAGGCCCTCTGCCGTCAAAGTTTTTAGCCGCGGCCATCAGCCCCCGTTTACCAAGCATATATCCGCTGCCTTCATCGCCGATAAATCTTCCGAAACCGCCGACTCTGTATATACGGTCTTTGTTGTCCTTTCCGAAGAGGATTGAGCCGGTACCTGCTATAAGGATACAACCCTCACGCCCGGAAAATGCTCCCTCAAGGGCAATGCGCGCATCGCTTTCAACGGAAAAGTTTCGTATCCGGATATTCTTCTGCTGAATGAATGAGAGAAAATCCCGTTCAAGTGTTTCAGCATCTGATCTTCTCCCCGCGCCGGTTGCTCCAAGCAGCACGGCATCAATCTGATGAAACCCGATTTTCTGAGCATCAAGGCACTGCTGCACAAGCTCAAGCAGGGTTGCAGAGACTGTTTCCGTTCCGAGCATAAGGAAGTTAGCCGGTCCCCCGTAACATTCAAAAACGGGTGATTTATCTCTTGCGGCAAGAACACAATGGGTTTTTGTGCCCCCGCCGTCTATCCCGATGATATAATTCATAGAGTATTATTGAATAATTTTATGTGTGTTGCAGAATAAATAATTACCCAGCAATGTTGCTCCCAAAAAAATGAAGAAAAGCACAAAAAAGAGTACGGTCTTTTTTCTCAGGGCTGCCTTCTCCCTCTCTGCTATAGAGGTGTTGGTATTTCCTGTGCTTCTCTTGTAATCGCCCTTACCCGGGTTCCAATCAGAATTCATCTTCATTATTCCATCAATGCAAATTTTTGCTGAACAAAGGGATTTTATAATTCCTTAAAAATACGAAATATCCCTAATAATCCGCCGTTTCTCCTTTAAAATAGCGTAAAAAGCTCCGGATTAAAGTTTGGCACTACTTTTGTGAAGTATTGGTAAAATTCCTGATGATCGTTTAAGGATTGCAATTTTGCTCGTTTTTTCAACAGTTAGAGCGGAAATTGTTCAAAGATTCATCATTTATAGAAAAATATTCCCGATTTTGGTAATACAATGACCTTGAACTCAAAAAAATACTCTGGAACTTCATATTTGAACTTCTGCCGGATTAGCCTCTTTATTGCTGTTTTGTTTAGTCTGATGTCCGTCCAATCCTTAGCCCAGACTAAAGAAGACTGCCTGACCTGCCACTCTGACGACACCATGACCATGGAGAAAAAAGGAAAGGAAATTTCCCTTTTTGCCGATGAGAAAAAAATTAACTCATCAGTGCACGGCAAACTGGAATGCGTGGCCTGCCATACCGGTTTTGACCCGGACGAAGTTCCGCATAAAGAAAACATCCAGCCGGTTAACTGCATCTCCTGCCATAAAAATGCTCCCGTAAAGCACCTGTTCCACCCCTTTATGGTTAAATCCGGAGGCAAAGGCACCGGAAAAGCATACGACTGTAAAGGATGCCACGGTACTCATGAAGTGCAGAGAGTTAAAAAGGCAGGTGCTTCAGGCGATCTGAGCTGCGTAAAATGCCATGCTGAGCAGGATGCAGAATTCAAACACTCAGCCCATTACCGCTCCATTGAAAAAGGTGTGAAAGCATTTAACGACTGCCAGTCCTGCCATGCAACTCCGATTACCCTGAGCTCAATGAACGGTGATACTCTTGCCACAAAACGCGCTGAAGAAAAACTCTGCCTGAGCTGTCACCTTGATGCCCCTGAGGTAAGAAGCCAGTTCAGCACCAGCCAGGCATTCATTAAAGCATATGATAACAGTGTTCACGGAAAAGCCCTCATGAAAGGGAATGCCAAGGCAGCAGGATGCGTGGACTGCCATGGCGCGCATGATATTAACAAGGGTACAGACCCAACTTCTCCGGTTGCAAAGAAAAACATTCCGGAAACCTGCGGAAAATGTCATGAAGATATTCTTAAAGAGTTTAATGAAAGTTCTCACGGTCTTGCAGTTGCAAAGGGAAATGTGGATGCACCAGTCTGCACCGATTGTCACGGCGAACATAATATATTAGATACCAAAGACCCCAAGGCGCCGGTTGCGTTTCAGAATGTTTCTGCCCAGGTTTGCGCTCCATGCCATAACTCGGTTAAGCTTTCTGATAAATATGGCATATCAGCCAACCGGTTTGCAACCTTTCAGGATACATATCACGGACTGGCTCTTGAAGGCGGTTCGGCATCTGTTGCCAACTGCGCATCATGCCATGGCGTGCACAATATTAAATCATCATCCGACCCGACTTCAACAATTCACAAATCGAATCTGGTTGCCACCTGCGGATCATGCCATCCGGGCGCTAACGAGAATTTCACCGTTGGAAAAATTCACGTTACTCTGGAAAAGGAAGAAGAACCGATTCTCTATTACATCGCGTTCGGATATATCCTGATGATCGTCGGCACCATTGGCGGCATGTTCTTCCATAATATTATTGACTTTATTAAGAAGTCCAAGATTAAAAAGATGAAGCAGCGCGGGCTTATTCCTCATGAAAAGCACAGCCACGCACTGTATCTCAGAATGTCAAAGAATGAACGGATACAGCATATAACGCTTGCCGTGAGCTTCATTCTGCTGGTTATCACAGGATTTATGCTCCGCTTCCCGAATGCTTGGTGGGTTGTTTCCATCCGGAATATCAGTGAAAACGCATTTGAACTGCGCAGTCTGATTCACCGTATTGCAGCAGTGGTGATGACTCTGGTCTCACTCTACCATATATATTACATCCTGTTTGTGCCCCGGGGCAAGCAGCTTATCCGCGATCTTCTCCCCCGTCTTCAGGATGCAAAAGATGCTATCGGCGTCTTTAAGTATAACCTGGGCCTGCAGAAGGATAAACCGCTTCTTGACCGGTTCAGCTATGTTGAAAAAGCTGAATACTGGGCACTGATCTGGGGTACCATCGTCATGACGGTTACCGGTGTAATTATGTGGTTCGACAATACCTTTATGAATCTCTTTACCAAACTCGGATGGGATATCGCACGCACCATACACTATTATGAGGCCTGGCTTGCGTTCCTGGCAATTGTGGTATGGCATTTCTACTTTGTGATGTTCAATCCTGATGTGTATCCGATGAGTCTTGCATGGTGGAAGGGTACCATCACCGAAGAAGAGATGGCTGAAGAGCATCCGCTTGAACTGCAGAGAATTAAGGATAAACTTAAAGAAAAAGAATTCGGCGAAGATGATATCATTGACCCGGAAGAAAACAACGAAGAAAACAAACAGTAAGGAGTATCGGTCATGAAAGGTAAATTACCGCAGGCGTTTTATTCGCCGCTGGCTCTTCTGGGGTTCGCTGTTGCAGGGATATCCTTCGGGCTTATCCTCTTCCTCATGACGCTTGAGTTTTTTGCTCATGAGACAAAACCCTATATGGGCATAATCGCCTTCATCATCCTTCCGGCTATTATGATATGCGGACTGCTGCTGGTAGCTGTTGCACTTTGGCGCGAACACTCGCTTAAAAAGCGGGGTCTTGCCAAGGAAAGAAGAATGCCGGTAGTTGATCTGAATGATCCCAAACACCGTACCGCGGTTTCCATGATTACCGTTGTTACGGTTCTTTTGCTTGTTTTTTCAGCATTCGGCAGCTTTAAGGCATACGAATACACCGACTCAGATGAGTTTTGCGGAACCATGTGCCATGAAGTGATGCATCCTGAATATACAGCGTATCTTAACTCTGCACACAGCCGTGTCGGGTGCGCTAAGTGTCACATCGGCCCTGGAGCTGACTGGTTTGTACAGTCAAAGATTTCCGGTGCCTATCAGCTCTATTCAGTTGCTTTCAATAAATACTCGCGTCCGATTGAAACACCTATCAAGAATCTGCGCCCTGCTCAGCATACCTGCGAGCAGTGCCACTGGCCGGCTCATTTCTTCAGTGAGAAGAAAGTATCCGGCAATTACTATCTGACCGATGAAGCAAACACTCTGCACTCCCTCACCATGCTTATGAAAGTCGGGGGCGGAACTGCAACCTCAGGCACTTCAAACGGCATTCATTATCACATGAACATCGCAAACGACATCTTTTACTACACCGATGATGAAAGCCGCCAATCCATTCCCTGGATTAAGGTAATAGACAAGGAAGGCAAAGAAGTGGTATATACAACGAAGGAAAAAGCCGGATTCACTCCCCCGGATAAAGAGCTCCGCCGCTTTGACTGCATTGACTGCCACAACCGCCCTGCTCATATATATAATCAGCCTGATAAAATGCTTAACCGCTATATGTCCTCCGGACGGATTGATCCAACCCTCCCCTACATAAAGAGTATTGCAATGGATGTGCTCGAAAAAGACTATTACACAACCGAAGAAGCAGTAAAGAAAATCGACCTGTATATCAGCAATTTCTACAGCGCCTCTTATCCGGATGTGATGAAAACCCGCCAGGCCGATCTTGCTAAATCCATTAAGGCAATTCAGGAAATTTATTCCAACAACTACTTCCCGACCATGAAGGTCAGCTGGAAAAAATATCCCAATAATCTCGGGCATATGTATTATGAAGGATGCTTCCGCTGCCATGATGATAAACATACCTCCGCGGACGGCAGAAAAATTTCTTCTGACTGCAATGTCTGCCATACCATCATAGGACAGAAAATTGCCAATGAAAAGGAAATGGTTTCGCTCGACGGCATGGATTTCATCCATCCCTCAAATCTGAATCAGGGAATTGAATACAACCAGTGCCCTGACTGCCACGGAGTGTATCAGAAAAATTAAGAATATGCTTCTGATCAAAAGGCCTCCCTCGCTGGAGGCCTTTTTTTATTTTTGCCCCCTGCCTCAAATCTGTTTTTCAGATTCACTCCCCTTTGCTAACTTCGCTTAATTAAATACGGATTACTTGATGACTGATCTTCAGCAGCATTTTTCAAAATTCAGAAAAAATATTATCGGTATAGATAATAGTTTTCAGTCTCCCTATGGAGAAAAGAAAATACTTTACGCGGACTGGATAGCCAGCGGCCGGCTTTATGCTCCGATCGAAGAAAAAATGATCCGCGATTTTGGCCCCTGGGTTGCGAATACCCATTCTGAATCGAGCGTGACCGGCACCTTTATGACAAAATCCTACGCTGAAGCAAAAAGGATTATCAAAAAGCATGTGAATGCCGGCGAAGGAGATGTACTTATCTGTAACGGATCTGGCATGACCGGCCCGGTTAATAAGTTTATCCGGATTCTCGGACTGCGCCTGCCCGAGCAGTTTTATGATAACATTTTGCTTGATGAAACGATGCGGCCGGTGGTATTTGTAACCCACATGGAGCATCATTCAAACCAGACATCCTGGCATGAGACTATTGCCGATGTGGTGGTGATTCCCCCTGATGAAGATGGCGGCATTAATCCCGATAATCTTGAAATTGAACTGCAGAAGTATAAAAACAGACGGCTGAAGATTGGCTCGTTCACGGCAGCATCAAACGTTACGGGGATACAAACCCCGTATCATCAGCTATCTAAAATAATGCATCAGAACGGCGGCTATTGCTTTGTGGATTTTGCCTGTTCAGCACCTTATGTTGATATTAATATGCACCCCAAAGATCCCGATGAACGGCTTGATGCTATATTCTTTTCACCGCATAAATTCCTCGGGGGACCGGGTACTCCCGGCGTTCTGATTTTCACCTCCCACCTGTATCACAACCGGATACCGGATAACCCCGGCGGCGGGACGGTTGACTGGACCAACCCCTGGGGTGAACACAAATTTGTGAATGATATAGAAGCCCGTGAAGATGGCGGCACTCCCCCTTTTCTGCAGACTATTAAGGCAGCGCTCGCCATTAAACTAAAAGAGGAGATGCAAAGCAAATATATGCTGCAGCGTGAAGAGGAACTGGTAGATATCATTGTGAGGGAATTTGACAACATTCCAAAACTGCATTTGCTTGCGGATAATTACCGCCACCGGCTTGGCGCACTTTCGTTTTATATAGAAGACATGCATTATAATCTTGCGGTAAAATTGCTGAATGACCGGTTTGGGATACAGTCCCGCGGCGGCTGTTCCTGTGCAGGAACCTACGGACATTATCTGCTGCACGTTGACCCGAGCCGATCAAAGCGGATTACGGATAAAATTGACCAGGGCGATCTCTCCGAAAAACCGGGATGGGTCCGTATTTCTCTCCACCCCACCATGACCGATGATGAGGTCTATTACATTGCCGATGCGCTCCGCGATATTATTGACCACGCGGATGAATATTCAGCAGATTATATATACAAAAAAGAATGCAACGAATTTTTCCACAAAGATTTTAAGGGGCATGAGTTCGCGGCGATAACCACGATGTTCGAAATATAATTGAGCATTAAAAGGGGGAGTTGAAAATTTAATGGGCCGCATTCGGAGATATTTGTGCAGATAGGATGCAAATGCTAACCAGATGTTTTGTTTACGTTGATCCCCTGCATTTGCGGCGTCTCAGGGGCGAATATGTGACGGGTTTTGGGTTATACGATCTTCGCGGTTTGCCTTTGACGGGTCTGAGATGATGTAATCTTCGTGGTTTGCATTTGACGGGTTTGAGACGCTGCAATCGCCGTGCAAATTCCGCGACCGATATATATTCACGGCGGCGATTGCAACGTCTCTACAAAAAATCGGACGTGTCCTTTGTAAAGACGTCGCAAATGCTAACCGGATGTTTTTGTGTGACGGGATTATTGCATTTGCGGCATCTCAGGGAAGAACGAGAATTATTTTCTTCACGAAATGCTAAGTATTCATCAATTGACATCTTAGAGAAAATGAATATTGGTAATGAATGACTTATGTCAGATAAATTTTTAAATCTTTACCGGATCACCTCCGCCAGAGCCAATTGGTGGAATTATGGTAATGGCATTTACTTCATAACAACAAACACCTATAACCGGGAAAGGTTCTTTTCCGAAATTATAAACGGAGAGGTTAAATTACTCGCCTGCGGTGAAGTTTTGAAAGAGACCTGGGAGAGGTTGCCGGGCTTTTTTTCCTATATCTCAATTGATGATTTTGTAATAATGCCGGATCATTTTCATGGTATAATCATGATTAATCAAACACCCGGCGAGGAAGTCATCATAGACAATCAGGTTTTTGAACCCAATCCCGGATATTCCTCAGAAAAAATGTCAGAAATAGCATTGAAGGCAGGTCCTCTGGCAAGGGTTGTAGGCACATTTAAATCCATGGTCACCCGTAAGGCAAGAAAAATCAACAAACAATTCAAGTGGCAGGAACGCTTTTATGACAGAATAATTCGTGATGAAAACGGATTGTTCGCGGCAAGAGAATACATCAGGATGAATCCGTTGAAATGGGAAATCGATTCCCCTCGGTAACGAATTTTTTGTAGAGACGTCGCAAATGCTAACCGAATGTTTTATTCACCATGATCTCCTGCATTTGCGGTGTCTCAGGGAAGAACATGTGGCGGTAATTGGGTCATACGATTTTCGCGGTTTCCCTTTGACGGGTCTGAGATGATGCAACATCGCGGTTTGCCTTTGACGGGTCTGAGACGTCGCAAATGCTAACCGGATGTTTTATTTATGTAGATGTTTTGCATTTGCGGCGTCTCAGGGGCGAATATGAGATGGGTTTTGGGTTATACGATTTTCGCGGTTTGCCTTTGACGGGTTTGAGATGATGTAATCTTCGTGGTTTGCATTTGACGGGTCTGAGATGATGTAATCTTCAAGGTTTGCCTTTGACGGGTCTGAGATGCTGCAATCGCCGTACAAATTCCGCGACCGATATATATTCACGGCGGCGATTGCAACGTCTCTACGAAAAACCGGATGTGTCCTTTGTAAAGACGTCGCAAATGCTAACCGGATGTTTTATTTACATGGATGTTTTGCATTTGCGGCGTCTCAGGGGCAAATATGTGACGGGTTTTGGTGATACGATTTTCGCGGTTTCCTTTTGACGGGTCTGAGACGCTGCAACATCGCGGTTTGCCTTTGACGGGTCTGAGACGCTGCAATCTTCACGATTTTCCTTTGACGGGTCTGAGATGCTGCAACATCGCGGTTTGCCTTTGACGGGTCTGAGACGCTGCAATCGCCGTGAAAATTCGGAGGCCTGTATATATCCGTGGCGGCGATTGCAACGTCTCTACAAAAAATCGGACGTGTCCTTTGTAAAGACGTCGCAAATGCTAACCGGATGTTTTATTTACATGGATGTTTTGCATTTGCGGCGTCTCAGGGCAAAACATGTGGCGGGTTTTGTGTGATGTAATCTTCGCGGTTTTCCTTTGACGGGTCTGAGACGCTGGAACATCGCGGTTTGCCTTTGACGGGTCTGAGACGCTGCAATCGCCGTGAGAATTCCGCAACCGATATATATTCACGGCGGCGATTGCAACGTCTCTACGAAAAACCGGATGTGTCCTTTGTAAAGACGTCGCAAATGCTAACCGGATGTTTTATTTTCATGGATGTTTTGCATTTGCGGCGTCTCATGGGCGAATATGTGGGACGATTTGTGAACCCGCACGAAGGTTTGCCTTTGACGGGTCTGAGATATTGTAATCTTCACGGTTTGCCTTTGATGGGTCTGAGACGCTGCAATCGCCGTTAAAATTTTGCAACCGATATATGTTCACGGCGGCGATTGCAACGTCTCTACAAAAAATTTTCATACTCCCCCTTTATGTCTTGGCCTCTTTGCACGGGTGTTCTGTCCCCGGAAATCTTGCTAAACCTTAAACCCCTTGATGATCTTCTGAATTTCTTCTTCTGAGATTCCTTCTCCGTATGCTTTGTTTGCCGCGGGTTTGGTTTCCTTTTTCTCCGGAATGCTGTAATCCTGTTGCACAGGTTTGTTGCCGGCACGGGCCCTCAGTCGGTCTTCTATTTCATCAATAAAACTCTTTGGTACTGACGATGATACCGCACTGCTGCTTCCAATTGATGTAAGCGTCTGCCCAGGATTTACAGGATTCACCTCAAATGCCAGATGTTTGTAATTCAGCAGATGTTTTGCGGTAACATTTTCTGATATGATTGAACCTCCCCAGGTTCCGGGACCGAGCGTCATTGAGGGCATCAGTGCAGTTGTATATCCGACTGCCCCTACAGAGGAAACGGTATTAACCAGAATCCTGAATGCAGGTTTCTCAAGAGCAAATTTCATGATGATATCCGAATCATTGGAATGGATTACCATCGTGTGTCCAATACCGCCGAATTGCAGCAAATCAATGCACTTGTGGCATCCTTCAAGCCAGCCGTCAACGGTATAAAAGGCAAGTATGGGTGAAAGTTTTTCCACGGAAAGTGGTTCGTGCTTACCCACTTCACTGCACTCCGCGATAAGGACCCGGGTATTTTCGGGGACGTTAAATCCTGCGTGCTGCGCAATCCATGGTGCGGGCTTTCCAACAATATCTGCGTTGAGCCCTTTATCCTTCAGTATATAACCCGAAAGCTTTTTTTTCTCTTCAGCATTAACAAAATATCCCCCCTGCTCTTTACATTCTTTAATTACCTGTTCGCGGATGGTTCTGTCACATACGATTGCCTGTTCAGATGAACAGAGCGTGCCATTATCAAAAGTTGTACCGTATAGAATATCCGCAACCGCCTTTTTGTAATTGGCAGATTTTTCAATAAATGCAGGCACGTTTCCGGCCCCTACTCCGTAAGCAGGCTTTCCTGAACTGTATGCTGCTCTGACCATCGGGTTGCTTCCGGTGGCAAGAATTACGGCGATATTTTTGTTCTTCATTAATTCACTGGTTCCCTCCAGGGTCGGATTCTTCATACATTGAATCAATCCTCTGGGGGCCCCGGCTTTTTCGGCAGCGTCACAAAGAACCATAGCGGCATCAAAAGTGCACTTTGCCGTCTTGGGATGAGGAGAGATAACTACGGAATTGCGGGCCTTCAGGGATATAAGGATCTTAAACATTGCCGTGGAGGTCGGGTTGGTCGAAGGTACCAGTGCCGCAACAACCCCCATTGGCTCTGCTATTTTAAGCAGCTTACCGCCATGCAGTGATTCGATCACACCGACTGTTTTCAGGTCTTTAATTGACTCATACACATTCCGGGTGCCGAACTGATTCTTGATGACCTTATCCTGCCATTTTCCGAATCCGCTCTCCTCAGCAGCCAGTTTTGCGAGCCGCTCCGCCTGTGCGTATCCCGCATCCGCCATGGCTTTAACGATGCGGTCAACCTGCTCCTGTGTGAAGTGTTTATACTCTTTTTGAGCCTCTTTTGCCGCGAGGGCTAAGTTCCGGGCTTCCTGAACGGAAAGGAGATCATTATCCTGAAGTGTCATGGTCGTCTGCGCGAGTTAATAATGTTATTCAATGTTTCAAATATATTCCGAATTACGGCAAAATTCAAGAAATCCCTAGTGCTTGATTTCATTCATTTTTATCGTTCACCGATTATATTTTTTATTTACGGAAATCCTTTTAATTTGTTGTTTTTTGCATTGTTTGTGCTAAATTACGCCCCTATGAATGAACCAGTTAAGACAGAGCGCTTGGTTTCGCTCGACGTGTTCAGGGGAATAACCATAGCAGGGATGGTGCTTGTAAATAACCCTGGTACCTGGAGCACCATTTATCCGCCGCTGAAGCATGCGCCTTGGCACGGTTGTACTCCTACCGACCTGATTTTCCCCTTCTTCCTTTTTATCGTTGGTGTTGCCATCACCTACTCCATGAAGAAAAGAAAAGAACGCGGAGACTCTCAAAAACAGCTCATAATACAGATTATCCGAAGAGCGTTAATTTTATTCGGACTCGGAATCATCCTGGCAACTTTCCCCTTTTACAATTTTAACACCGGTGAGTGGCTTGATCCCTCAAAGATAAGAATTCCCGGAGTGCTTCAGCGAATTGGCGTGGTCTATCTGATTGCAGCGCTGTTGTTCCTGAAAACATCACTTAAAACGCAGGTAGGTATAGCCGCATTTTTCCTTTTGCTATACTGGGCATTGATGACACTGATTCCCGTGCCCGGTGTTGGCTACGCGAATCTTGAACCAACTACCAACCTTGCGGCATATATAGACAACCTTCTGCTGCAGGGGCATCTCTGGTCAGCAACAAAAGTGTGGGACCCTGAAGGCATCCTTTCAACAATTCCTGCAATAGCCACCACTCTCAGCGGAATTTTTCTTGGATACTGGCTCCTTTCCGATAATGACAAGATGACCAAGGTTATCTGGATTTTCGTATTTGCAAATTTTTCTGTAGTCCTTGGTTTATTCTGGGATCTGGCGTTCCCAATGAATAAAAACATCTGGACAAGTTCATACGTATTATATACAACAGGCCTGGCACTGCACTTCTTCGCGATGTGCTACTGGCTGATTGACATGAAAGGTTATACGTTCTGGATCAAGCCGTTTCTGGTTTATGGTTCAAACGCGATAACCGTATTCTTTCTTTCAGGAATTATGGCCCGCATGATGTCCATCATCCGCTGGGAAAAAGTTCCCGGCGAGGTTATCACGCTGAAAGGCTATATCTATGAATCCTTTTTTACGCCATACTTCCCCCCCATTAATGCATCTTTTGCCTTTGCACTCTTTTATGTGCTGCTCTGGCTCGGCATTATGTGGATTTTTTACGCTAAGAAAATCTTTATAAAGATATAGCGGAAACATATTGATGGCAGTGTGGTATAATAAGGGTTACACTTTTACGATTTTGTGTATTAGTCCAAACGATAATTACTGATAACTAATAAACACATAACAACAAACGGAGACACAATGAAGAAGTTCTTGTTTTTTCTTCTGCCGTTTATTCTGATCAGCGCCATTGAGGCCAAGGGCACTTCCGGCCGCGGAGATAAATCCGATGCTACCGTGAAGGCTGCCTCTTTGTATCTTGATATGGCAACTGTTCTGATTAAGCAGCAAAAGTTCGAGGAAGCCGCACAGGCATACCGCGATTACCTCGATGCAGACCCCAATGCCGACAAGGCATATTATCAGGATGTAATTGACTTGCTCCTGAGAGATGACAAGCCTGTGAAGATTGCAAATCTTGGCAGCAACGTCAACTCAGCCTCAGGCGAATACTTTCCTAGAGTTTCACCTGACGGAAAAACCCTCTACTTCACCGGTTATGACAGACCAGGCGGTTATGGCGGCGAAGATACATGGGTATCAAAGAAGCAGAGTGACGGAAGCTGGGGCAAAGCATATAACTTTGGCCCGCAGTTTAATACCGAAACTCACGAAGATATACTCGCAATTGCCTATGACGAAAGCTATGCTATCGCATTCGGCAACTACGAAGGAAGCTTCGGCGGCGGTGACCTTTTCTATATCGTAAAGAAAGGCGAACGCTGGACCATCCCCTGTAACCTTGGCGGAAGCATCAACTCCAGCAAGTGGGAAACACAGGCAAACCTCGGCCCTGACGGAAAGACCCTTCTTTTTGTTGCCTCAGGACGCTCTGACATCGTCGGTGCTTCTGATATATACGTCAGCCAGCTCACCGAAAACGGATGGACCAAGCCCCTTAATCTCGGAAGAACCATCAATACCTCACAGAATGAGTATTATCCCTTCCTGGCTGCAGACGGAAAGACTCTCTACTTTGCTTCAAACGGCCATGGCGGTCTCGGAGGTCTTGATCTTTTCTACTCAAAGAGAACCGGTGACGGCTGGACTGAGTGGTCAAAGCCCGTTAACCTCGGTAAATATATCAACACCCCGGGTGATGAAATTGACTTTTCAATCCCCGCTTCCGGTGATGTTGCTTATTACGTAAAAGAAGCAGGTGACGGTCACCAGGGCGAAACCGATATCTATTACTTCGAACTGCCTGATGATATGAGACCTGAAAAGGTATATACCATCTATGGTAAAGTTTCAGATGAAGACGGCAAACCTGTTCCGGCTATCATTCACTTCTTTGACAAAGCAACCGGAAAAGAAATTGCTACTGCAACCAGCAGCAGTTTTGACGGCAACTATAGCACCACGCTCCCCTACGGAATTGAATACTTCATCAGTATTGATATGAGAGGATTCCTTTATACATCATCAGAACTGAATCTGAAGGGTGTAAAGGATGAGGCAGGAAGAAAAGACTTCACTCTTCAGAAGATCCAGGTTGGTCTTAAGTTCGAGCTGAAGAATATCTATTTTGATTCAGGCAAAGCAACTCTGAAAGATGAATCACGCGTAGAACTCGATAAACTGTTTGACATTCTCACCAGAAGCGCAATCGTTATTGAGCTCGGCGGACATACTGACAGCGACGGAAGTGACGAAGCAAATGAAAAGCTTTCTCAGGACCGTGTTAACTCTGTAAAACAGTATCTTGTAAACAAAGGAGTTCCGTCCGACCGCATCAATGCAGTTGGCTACGGCGAAAAATTCCCGATTGCTGACAACAGCACTCCGGAAGGAAAAGCACAGAACAGACGTGTTGAAGTAAAAGTAACCCAGATCATCCCTGAAAAAGAAGGCGGTGAAGTGGTTACTGAAGAACCAACCAAAGAACAGAAAAAAGAAGATGCAAAGTTTGATATACTTGCAGCTCTCCGTTATGCTGCTGATATCGGCGGACTCCCCTCAGGAAGCCCTTGTACCAACGAAGCATATTTCTTCGCCGACAAACCGCTTTACAAGAAATCAACCAAAACCAACTGGGATGACATTGATTTCGGTCCTTCCAATGAAATTCTTGGCGGCTTCTCCGCTCATCTGCTGAACTTCGGACTAAACGCTGATAACAGCGGCTTTACCGGAGCAGGTATTCACTTTGATATGGGTGAAGGAGATGAATTCTTCCTCCACTATTATTTTGGTGTACCAGATAACGTAGACTGGGGCGGCGGATTTGGCCTCAACTATTTCTGGAGTTTCTATGACTGGTTTGGACATGATATCAGCCTCCTTTATGGTATTGATGCCAATGTCTGGAAATACTCAAACATTGACGATGCTGCCCTCTATATGGATATACCGGTAGGGCTCCGTTACAAGCATGAGCTTGCCGGATTCACACTCGGTTACGATGTGGCTTATAATATTGAAGGACTTAAATCCGACACTATTGAGAACGCATCTTATCTCCGTCTCGGAGTGAATGCCCGCTGGGGCATGTTCCAGGGTGGTCTGTTCATCAACTCAGGTGATGTTATAGATTACATGGGATTCCGTCTCGGAGTTACCTTCTAAGCTTTATTAGCTTAAACAAAAAATGCCGTTCCGGTTTTTTCCGGGACGGCATTTTTTTTAATTAGGAATAGGAAAGGAAGAATGGATAATGGACAATGGACAATGAAAAATGAAGAATTTTACTGAACCTCACTGCCGCGATATATTAATAACATTCAAAATCACAGTCATCCCACAACCCCGACGAGTCAGGGCGACATATTAATAACTTCCGCTAAAGCAAATCCCGCAGCAGCCGCGTAGCGATGACATATTAATAACAGCCATCATCACCCCAAAGGAATGAGCCGCGTAGCGGCGACCCGTTAATAGCAAACAACGAAAATGATCAATTCCTGAACCCGCAGCGCGGGTGACCCGTTAATAGAAGACGACATTCATTCCCACCTCCTAAACCCGAATCGATATTTCAATCGATATATAACATCATTGCACCTTCAATTTGCGAACTCTCCGGATTCGGGTGGGTTGTTGGGGGGCAATCGGCTCTACCAAGCTGTGAACCCTCCGGGTTCAATTTCCTCCTGACCACAGAGTGGTCATATATTGGTAGAAACATCAGATTCCCATAACACCGCCCTGACCGCAGAGCGGTCATAGATTTAAAAAATTCAACCGATATATAACATCATTGCACGTTCAATTTACGAATCCTCCGGATTCGGGTGGGTTGTGGGTGGGCAATCGGTTCTACCAAGCTGTGAACCCTCCGGGTTCAATCTGGTTGTGGGCGGGCAATCGGCTCTACCAAGCTGTGAACCCTCCGGGTTCAAATTTCCCTATGACCACAGAGTGGTCATAGATTGGTAGAAACATCAGATCCCCATAACGCCCCCCTGACCGCAACGCGGTCATAGATTATTTGTTAATCCCTTACACTATAAGATTCGAAGAAAACTTTTCTTCCGCTGCTTTTCTCAGGCGGATGGTATCTTTAATCGAAGTCTTACACTCAATCACATTGCATCCCGTAATTCTCCTGCCCAAGACTTCTGTAAGTTCGCTAACTGATTTCGGATTGTCATAACGGATATCAAAAGCGGAAATCAGTTTACGGTAATTTACTCCTGCCGGTGTATGATAATACTGCCGAATCATCTCTGGGAATCTTTTAACCGGCAGCATCTCAAAGATCTTTCCTCCTCCGTTGTTCAGAAGCACAATGGTCAGATTCAGATTGTTTTGTTTAATAATCTGCAGTGAGGTAAGGTCATAAAAGAATGATACATCCCCGATTATCAGAAACGTTCTTGATACACTTCCGGCTGCTATCCCCGCGGCGGATGCAATAATCCCGTCAATACCACTTGCCCCGCGGTTATGAAACAGGTTCAAACTGCCTCTGATAAGACCGGATATATAATCCAGATCCCTTGGGGGCATTGAGTTCCCAATCATCAGCAGATTGCGGGAAGTGCAGTTTTCAGCAACGGTTTTAATGATTTCCGCTTCAGTAAACAGAATACTCTCCAGACTGTGACGTTTGGCTTCTTCCGCCGCCTGCTCAAGTGCATGTATCCGTTCATAATAACTTGTATCAGAGAATTTCTTATTCTTTGCTGCTCTGATGGTCTCTTTAGCAAATGACGCTATATCAGCCGTGCAGACAATTGCCGTGTTACCGTAATCTCCCCTCTTCTCCCCTTCCCTGTTGACAACAACTCTTGTAACACCTTTCATCGAAAGAATTTCCTCCCCCGCTTTTGAAACAGGAAGATTTCCAAACTGAAAGATGATATCAGGTTTTATTTCACTTATAAGATTTCCGGCATATAAATGAAATGAATGAAATGTATGCCTGCTCTGATGCTGCTTGCTGATGCCGGAGAATGCATCACACAAAACCGGTGCTCCAAATGCATCAGCCAGCCGGCCGATATATGCTGAATCTTCTTTGCTTTTTACCGCATCCGGACCGCAGAAAATTACAAAATGGAATACAGAGGTAATTTTCTTATTCAGTTCAGAAGACATTTTATAGGCAGGAGGAAGCTTTTTTCCTGACTTGCTGGTAATCCGCAGTGATTTTTTCAGCATACGTATTTCTGCTGCAGCGAGATTATCCGTAAAAGCATCCGGTTCAAATGGTTTATCAAACTGAAGATTCAGATGCACCGGCCCGTTAAGCCCCCGGTCAATCAAATCAGAAAGTTCACCCAAAACTCCGGACCATTTTCTTGCATAGCGCTGATCAGGCTCCGGCTGTGGAACATCCCATGCCTTAATGACATGATCTCCGTATATATTGTTCTGATAAATCGTCTGATTGGCTCCTGTTCCACGTAGTTTAGCAGGCCGGTCAGCGGTTATAACGATAAGGGGTATTTTCTGAAAGAATGATTCAATAACTGCCGGCAGATACTCCGCCGCGGCAGTTCCTGAGGTGCAGATCAGGATAACCGGTTTTTTTGTGCTGCGTGCAAGACCGGAGGCAAAAAAACCTGCAGCCCGTTCATCTATTAAAGAATATGTTGAAATCTTTTTATTGCCGGCAGCGGCAAAAGTAAGGGGAGTGTTTCTTGAGCCGGGAGAAAGGACTGCATGCCTGATTTTTTTTGAAGCCAGGAAACTAATCAGGGCTTCAGAAAAAAAAATATTACGATTGATTTGCATACAGCAGATGCGCGGTGGCTGTTTTCAGCTTCACCGTGCTTTCTTCAAACTCCAATACCGGATCTGAGTTCTTTACGATTCCGCATCCGGCATAAGCTGCGAACACATTACCTCGCAGCAGAATAGATCTGATGGTAACCGCAAAGTCACAGTTACCGTTAAGAGTAAAATACCCCATGATACCTGCATAATAACCGCGCGGAGCCGCCTCAATTTCACGGATAATCTCAGCAGCTTTTTCTTTCGGGGTACCGCAGACTGCCGGAGTGGGGAAAATTCTGCTTACCAGGCGCAGTGCTGATGAAAGCCCGGGGGATTTCATACTGCCGGCAATCATCGTTTTCAGATGAAAAAGATTTCTGAGTTTCTTTATGGTCGGGGTTTTATCATACTGAATTTCACTGGAGAAGGCGCGCAGATTATCCAGCAGAAAATCACGTACCAGAATATGTTCATCAAGATCCTTCTCCGAAGTGCTCAGCACTTCAGACATCTCCTGTTCATTATAAATACCGTTCCGTTTGATGCTCCCCGCAATGGCTTCGGTATATATCTGGCCATCCTTTACGGAAAGAAGTTTTTCCGGAGTTGCGCCCATAAACACAGCATCCATGCAGCGGTAAAAATATCCGGTATCATGAGGATTTTCGGTCATCATCTCCGTAAAAACCTCTTCAGGCGCGGAGGGCTGAGGGAGCAGTCCCGTAATTCTTCTTGCAAGAACTACCTTAGAAACACTTCCGTGAACAATCTGATCTTTTATAAATTCAACTTTTTCCGACCACTCAGCCAGCTCCTTTTCGGGAAAAAACATTTGCTCTGAAGGAAGCGGATTGATGAACTCAGCAAAAACTTCCTGATCAGTACCGCCATATTCCGCCTGAAGGGTAATATGCACTTCCGTAAGCTCATGTTCAGTACGGATTTTCAGATATGCGGGTATATACCACTCAGACCAGGGGAGTTCTTTCCAGAAGGGATCACCTGAGGCATCATCAAAGCTGCTTATACCGAGAAAGAGCGGAAGAGACCGCATCTCAGGGGGCAAAATATCTGACGTGAGAGAGGCAAAAATATCAGCAAGCTCCTCCGGATTAAAATTCCGCAGGGTTACCGTTCTGCCTGAAGCAGTAATTACACTCCCTGAAGCAGCATCACGGTAAATGAAATCATTCTCTTTATCCATACCGGGCAGTGACAGATAATCCGCCCCGGCAAAAATACTGCGGATGATACGGAATTCCGTCCTGCTGAGAATCTCTTTCAGCTTATTTCTGATTTGGCCGGCCTGACTGCCGGTGTAGGCTTCGTCTCTTGTGAATGTCATAAAGTAAAAAAAACAATCATTAAATATACCGAGCTTGCAAAACTGATACAAAAGGCAGTTACTTCTTTGGCCATAAATGCCTTAAAAACCTGTATAAATTTTCATCAATGGGCTGTAAATAAACTCAACAGTCGAAAACCCTCAATAATGTTCAAAAACCCACATTATTGAAATTTCCTCAAAATGGGGTGTAGAATTTATTTACACACAACTGTAGAACATTTCAAGAGGTGAAAAAAGTTCATTCGTAACCCATTGATTTATAAGGGTTTATGAACTTGTTTTATTTCGGCCTTCTTTGGTACGCTTTATGCATAATATAGGGCAAACAACTTCTTAGGAGAAACAAAAATGGTCACTATCTTAGTAATATTAACTTTCGCACTCTTCATTCTTGCAGATTTCCTGATTCTCAGGAGACAACAGAAAGTGCACCCCGCGATTGCTTCGGAAGAGGTATTCGACAAATCAACACTTGTTATCCCCGCTAACTACTCGGTAGCAAAAAATCACCTCTGGTTAAGAGAAGCTAAGGAAGGCGTTTATCTTGGCATAGATGAATTCCTGGCAAAGTCACTTGGCAGAGTAAAAATGCACGCCCTCAAGAATGCCGGCGATATCGTGAAGAAGGGCGACCCTATTATGAAGCTGAGCTTTAATAAAGGCAAGAGCCTGATACTGAAATCACCCGTTGACGGTACCGTTCAGAACGTAAATAATATCGAAGGCCCCGTGCACGATGATATTTATGACAAAAACTGGGCAGTAATGCTGGTTCCCGATAACGCAATCTCTTCATTCAGCTCTGTCATCCGTCCCGAAAAGGCAGCAAAATGGCTGAAAACTGAATTCTCAAGATTTAAGGACTTCCTCTCATTCAGCTTTAACGGTCATCCTGAACTCGGTCTCACGATGATGGACGGCGGAAACATCATGGAAGGTGTAGCCGGTCAGCTCAGTGAAGAAGACCTCAGATCATTCGAAAACGACTTCCTTAAAATGTGAGGAATACGAAAATGGCAACTCAATATGGATTACTCTTTGATGTTACAGAATGTGTTGGCTGCGGCGAGTGCTATTCTGCATGCAAAGTGAAAAATGGATTAAAAGAGCCAAAAGAAGATTTCCTGACCGATCATCTTTCACAGCATACCTACACGGTTCTTGAGGATCATGACGGTGATTATATGCGCAGAATGTGCATGCACTGCAGTGATCCTGCATGTGCATCGGTCTGCCCGATCGCCGCAATTGTTAAAACCCCTGAAGGACCGGTTGTTTACGACGGTGATAAGTGCATGGGATGCCGCTATTGTATGCAGGCCTGCCCGCACCATATCCCCCGTTACGAATGGTTCAGCAATACACCTGTCATCCATAAATGCACTATGTGTTACGACCGCGTAAAGAACGGCGAACAGACCGCGTGTGCTGAAGCTTGCCCGACCGGTGCAACGCTTTTTGGAGATCTTGAAGAACTCAAGATTGAAGCCAAGAGAAGAATCGAAGAAAACCCCGATAAATATTATCCTGAAGTATACGGTATGACTGAAGCCGGCGGAACCAATGTTCTTATACTTTCACCTGTTTCCTTTGATCAGCTCGGATTGGCAACCAACCTGCCGAATAGTCCTCTGCCGCAGCTTACCCAGCAGGCACTGGATAAAATACCGGCAGTAGTAGGAGCCGGAAGCGTATTCCTTACCGGAATGTACTGGCTGACCAAGAGAAAAAATCAGATAGCAAAAGAAAAGAACCATATCGGTGAAGGAGACTCAAAATGAAAACTAAGATATTATCTCTGTTTACGTTCTGGAGAATAGTCGGTGGGCTTATTATCATCACTGGTCTCTATTACACTTATATCCGCTTCACGCAGGGTATCGGAGCAATTGCAAACCTCTCGGATGTATCTCCGTGGGGACTTTGGATCGGGTTTGATATACTATGCGGAGTAGGGCTTGCCGCAGGCGGATTCACCATCTGTGCGGTCACCCATATCTTTAATATCGAACGCTTTAAACCGCTCACAAGACCTGCAATACTGACGGCATTTCTGGGTTATGTTCTGGTAGTAGTTGCGCTCATGGTTGACCTCGGCAAACCCTGGAATATCTGGCATGCAATTATCATGTGGAACCCCCGCTCAGTGATGTTTGAAGTGGCCTGGTGCGTTATGCTCTATACAACCGTGCTGTTTCTTGAATTCAGTCCGGTGATTGTTGAGAGATATAATCTTCATACGCTTCAGAAAATACTGAACAAGATAGCGCTTCCGGTAATGATACTCGGAGTAATTCTTTCAACGCTGCATCAGTCGTCATTAGGATCACTCTTTCTTATCGTTCCGCAAAAGATGCATCCGTTATGGTACACCCCGATGCTGCCGGTATATTTCTACCTGACAGCCATCGCAACCGGATTTGCCATGGTGGTTTTTGAATCGTATCTGAGTTCACGTGCTTTCGGAAAAGAACTCGAATTACCGCTGCTTTCAACCTGCGGTCTTATAAGCGTTTCAACACTTGGCATTTACTTTGTCATGAAAATAACCGAACTGAGCATTAATGGCAATATCTCGTATATCCTCGCGGGAGATTTCCTCGCAAATATGTTCCTGGCTGAAATGCTGGTCGGCGTGATAATTCCGGCAGCCATTCTGCTGAGCAAACATCGCAGAAGAAACCGGACTTATCTGTACACAGGAATCACCTTTGTGATTATGGGATTCCTGATGAACAGAATGAACGTCGGTGTTACCTCAATATCAGTATATACCGGTACAAATTATTTCCCGTCAATCGGCGAAATATCAATAACTCTGATGATTGTAGTGCTTGGGATGATGACGTTTAAGTTTGCAGTAAAGAACTTCCCGGTATTTTCTGCACACCATTAATCAGTAAGTAAATAAAAACAGAAGGTGCGTCATGAAAACTCAAACCGTAAAATCCTGTCTCTGGTCAGACTGCGGTGTTATCAGTTTTCGGCTGTGTGAACGCAATTTCCGGTGCAAAGATTGCCCGATTGAGCTGGCCTTAAAAAGCAAAGTCAGCGGCGATGAATATCATGATAACGGACACCTGACAACTTTGGAACTGACCCGTACTTTTTTAAGGAATCTGTTCTTCTCTGAAAGTTGTTTATATCTGAAGAATCATGTGGTCCTCAGACACATAATTTCCAACTCATATCTGGCCGGTCTGAGTGATCTGATGCGCCTTCTGTTTTTGAACTTCAATCTTTCCGTATTGCAAAGTGCGGGGAAGCTGCAGACTTCCCCATACTTTCTGCTTACCTCCCCTGAATACAGATTCAGGATTCCACTTCCCGCGCATAATATCCTCTTTACCCCCGAGGAAGACTCCGCTGTTGAAAATCAGTGGCAGCTTGTTGCAGAAGTCCCTGAACTGACTCACGATCTCCTTCTTTCCAAGAAAGAATACCTCTCGCAGAAGATGCACATTGTTGGTGAATTCCTGAACCGGCTTGGCGCAATGGCTAAGGAAACAGACGCAAATCCGATGCAGCCCGCTTTCCAGTACTCGTATGAGCTCATGGGTTCAGAAGATTTCATCCGGACAGCTGCTATTCTGGGCGCAGAGGCAGTTTAGTTTCTCAGTTTTTAGACTCGGCACTCCTGAAAAACCCCTAAAATTGTTGAAAAATCAATCATTTTGATTGATTTATTCGGCACAATTATTGGTAACACGCAGTAACAATAGTGCAGTAACATTGCATCGCCTTAGCGTTAAACTTATTTTATTAATATCAGGAACACTCATCCTGTTCCTGACCGCCTACACGTGGTTTACAACCTCCCAGCTCAGGGAGAATCTGTCCGTTTCTCTGAGCAGAAATAGCTATGAGCTGAGCGAAATAGTTGTCGGCTCAACCCGGTACGGAATGCTCCTTAACAGGAAAGAGGATGTCCATCAAATAATAAATACCATCGGGCAGCAGCCCGGTGTTGACCGGATACGAATCTACAACAAAAACGGTGAGATTGTCTTTTCCACCGATTCATCAGAAATCGGCAAAATGGCTGATCCCAATGCAGAAGCATGCATCGTGTGCCACCTCCCCAACGGAGAAATTGTAAGCGCGCTTCCATCCGATCAGCTTATCCGGCTTTTCACCTCTGAGGACGGCCGGCAGATGCTTGGTTTGATTCATCCTATAAATAATGAGAAGGACTGCTACACGGCTGAGTGCCACGCGCATGAGAAGGACAGAAGTCTGCTCGGTGTGGTGGATGTGATAGTCCCGACTGAAATGATGAACCAGACCATTGCCGAGAATAATAAGAATATTATCTACAGCGCTCTGGTAATTACCATATTGCTTTCAGGCCTCACCTTCCTTTTTATCATGCAGTATATAAACAGGCCGATACATAAACTGGTAGAAGGAATCAAGCAGGTCAGCCAAGGAAATTTAAATTATAAAATCAATCTCTCTTCAAATGATGAGTTCGGAACAGTTTCGGGTGAATTTGACCAGATGACCGAAAAGCTTAATACTGCTTACATGGAACTGCATGAGTGGTCTGAAACACTTAATGAAAAAGTTGAGCAGAAAAATGCCGAGCTTAAAAAGATATATGAGCAGATTACACAGATTGAAAAGCTTGCCTCTCTCGGAAAGCTCTCAGCTACCGTGGCGCATGAACTGAATAACCCTCTTGAGGGAATACTCACCTACGCAAGAGTTATCAAGAAAAAGCTTGAAAAGCAGAGCAAAGATGAACATAAAGAGATTATCTCCTTCCTGGAAGTAATAGGAGATGAATCAGCCCGCTGCGGTAGAATAGTGAAAGACCTTCTGCTTTTCAGCCGCCAGCAGGAGGAAGTCCGGCAGCCGGCAGATATCACGCATTTGATAGAAAAAGCGCTGCTGCTTATTAATCATCATTTTCAGATTAATAAAATAGCCATTATTCGGAATTATGCTCCCTCTTTGCCTCAGGTAACCTGTGACCCGCAGAAAATTGAACAGGCGCTTGTGGCTCTTCTGATGAATGCCGTGGAAGCAATGGGGCCGGGAGGCAGCATAACGATTACCACAGCATTTTCTCACGGAAAACTCTATATATCCATCACTGACCAGGGTAAAGGAATTGAGGATAAAGACCTCCCCTATATATTTGAGCCGTTCTACTCGACCAAAAAGGAACAAAAAGGAACCGGGCTCGGACTTGCCGTTGTCTACGGCATTATTACCAGTCACGGGGGTACTATATCAGTGAAGGAAACTTCTGTTAACGGAACAACTATTGAAATCATTTTACCGGTGGAACTATCATGACTATACAGCCCAGAATTCTGATCGTTGACGATGAACAGATTGTCCGTGAATCACTCAAGCAGTGGTTCATTGAGGATGATTATGACGTCGAAACTGCAGAGGACGGAGAAACTGCTTTAAAGAAATTTGAGAAAGGCAAGTATGACCTGATCCTTGCGGATATTAAAATGCCGGGCATCAGCGGACTTGAACTTCTTGAGAAACTGAAGGCGGAAGATCCTTCTGCAATTATAATACTCATAACCGCATTTGCCTCGGTGCCAACTGCCATTAAAGCTCTTAAGGCCGGTGCTTATGATTATATAACCAAACCGGTTGATCCGGATGAGCTGTCTCATGTGGTTAAACGGGCAGTAGATCAAAAAAAGCTGCTGCGCGAAAATGAAGTGCTCAAGGACAACATTGATGTTGTGCTGCGGCCGGATAACCTGGTGGGTGACAGTCTTCAGATGCAGAAGATATATGAACTGATTAAAACCGTTGCACCCACAGATACTACGGTTCTCATCCGTGGTGAAAGCGGAACAGGGAAAGAACTTGTTGCCAAGGCGATTCATCTTAACAGTAAACGGAAATACTTCCCCATCATCACCGTGAATTGCGGAGCGTTGGCAGAGTCCCTGCTGGAAAGCGAACTCTTCGGCCATGAAAAAGGAGCATTTACCGGTGCGCAGTTCCGCCGCAAAGGGAAGTTTGAAATGGCACATGAGGGCACCATCTTCCTTGACGAAATAGGCACCATCAGCCCAAAGATGCAGATAGAACTGCTCCGAGTGATTGAGACAAAACAGTTCACCCGTGTAGGCGGCAATGAACTGATTACCAGTGACTTCAGAGTAATAGCCGCTACCAATGAGCCTCTTGAAAACTGCGTAAAGGAAGGAAAATTCCGTGAGGATCTGTATTACCGCCTGAACGTTTTTACCGTATTTATACCGCCGCTCCGTGAACGTACTGATGATGTGGAACAACTTGCCTATTACTTCCTTGAACGCTTCTGTAATTCCATGAACAAGCGGAAGAAAAAGATTTCAGAGGAAGCACTTCTGTTCCTCAAGAATTATACATGGCCGGGGAACGTGCGTGAGCTTGAAAACGCGATTGAACGCGCTGTGGTTATTTCAAAAACTGATGAAATCACCTTCGAAGATCTCCCCTTCCACCTGAGAGAAGAAGATCTGAATATGGACGAAGATGACAAGAGTATGGCATCGGTTGAGAAAAAGCATATCATGAAAGTGCTGAATGAGAACCGGTGGAACATCTCAAAAACATCAAAAGTTCTCGGCATAGACCGTGTTACGCTCTATAATAAACTTAACCGTTATCATTTAGAAAAACCGCGCTGAACTGAAGGAAGAAGGTGAGTTTCCGGCTCTTCCCCCTGCAGTTCCCTGACCGGAGGTCAGTGCTCAAGGTTGAAATGATTCTGATGGATACCTTCAGGGGAGGTGTGCATATCTCTGACTTTCAGCCGGATATCAGTGATGCATTTTCACCGGAACGTGGGCAGTATATATCATCCAAAATCCTGCTGAAATATCTGAACCATTCAAAAGACTCCCGCGAAAAGAAGCTTATCCTGACCGGTGTTGATCTTGCCACCCCGGTGCTCAGTTATGTTTTTGGCGAGGCACAGCTTCACGGAAACCTTGCCATCGTCTCATCTTTCCGGCTGCATGAGGAGCTTTACAGCGGTGAGGCAAACCGGGATCTTTACGAACAGCGGCTGCAGAAAGAAGTCCTGCATGAACTGGGGCACAATTTCGGGTTATTGCACTGCAAGGATTGGGAATGCGTGATGCATTCATCCTCCATCATCGAAGAAGTTGATCTGCGCGGAGGGTTTTACTGCAAGAAGTGCAGGTCATCAATAAGACATCATCTCTGCTGAACCATACACCTCTTTTCTGTTTTCCCTGAGACGATCCCTCCCATATTCTTCCCTGAGACGCCGCAAATGCAATAATTCTTGTTAATAAAAAATCCTCGTGGCATTTGCGACGTCTCTACGACGGATTATTTTCGTAGAGACATTGCAATCGCCGCATCAGACATAGATAATTGGAAAATCCCTTACGGCGATTGCAGTGTCTCATGAATGCCAGATTCAAACATCATTATTATTGAAAATCAAATATATCGGAATGTCAATATTACAAATCCCTCCCATATTCGCCCCTGAGACGACGCAATTGCATTAAATCGTGTTATTTAAAATCCTCGTGGCATTTGCATCGTCTCTACCAAAGACATTTCCATTTTCCCGCGGGGATTTCGTTGTTTATGAAATTCAAAAATACAAATCTTCTTCCATAGTCTGATATATATTGGTATAGCTCTCATACCGGTCGGCGGTGATTTCGCCTGATTCAACCGCGTCACGGATTGCGCAGTCAGGTTCGTGTGTGTGGGTGCACCGGGTAAACCGGCACTGGCCGAAGTATGGTTCAAACTCCCTGAAATAATGACATAAATCCTCTTTGGTGATGCCGTAAGGATCTATCTCCCGGATTCCGGGGGAGTCAATGATCTGTGTTGACGTATTAACATCGTGCAGACTGACCGTTACCGTGGTGTGAATTCCTTTATTCGAAAAATTACTTACTTCCCCGGTCTGGAAGTTTAATCCGGGATACAATACGTTAAAGAGTGATGACTTGCCGACTCCGGAGTGTCCCCAGACAAACGAACATTCACTCTCAAGCTGTTCCCGCAGCTCGGGAATCCCCTCATTGGTTACTGCCGAAGTAAGAAAAACCGGGTAATTCAGGTCTGTGTATATATCCCTGATTTCCTCAAACACTCTGCGCTCTTCAGGGAACAACAGATCCATTTTGTTAATGACGATCATTGGCTTAATCTGAGAACTTTCAGCGGCAACCAGAAAGCGGTCAAGGGAACGGTTATTAAAGGAGGGCGAAACGGTTGAAAACACCACAATCACCTGAGTGATATTGGCAGCAATAATCTGCTCGAAGCGTTCCCCGCGGTAAGAGCCCCCTTTCAGTTTGGGTGCTTTGCGGGAAAGGTAGTTATCTCTGGTCAGAATTTCCTCAATAACCCCGGTACCGTCCTTTTCCATACTTATGGAAACATAATCCCCAACTGCAATCACATCAAGGATAAACATTTTATCCTTTTTCAGCCGGTTTTCAATCTTGAATTTTCCGCGAAGGCTGCATCTGATAAAATCCTCCCCCCCTTCAGGTTTTACATAGATATCCTTGCTTTCAATTTTATAGACTCTGGCTTTGACGGCTCACCTTTGGATTATTTTCAGATATACAAAAATAAAAAAGGACAGCCATATCCTGACTGTCCCTTTTCCTTAAAATATTATTCCATCAAAAACGGTAGCCGAATGATAGCATCAGGCGGTTTGTGGTAATACTCTGCTGGGTTCGGGAGAGATTACTGCCGTAATTGTCTCCGAAATTGTCATAAAACCCTCTTACAAATGCCAGGTCAAGTGAAATGATACCATCTACAAGGAATCCGCCGCCAAGGGTAACATATTTCCGGTCATAGGCAGCATCATCACCGTCATAAGGGGATTTTTGCACAAAGTAACCGCCCCGGATACGGAAGTTGGTTGTGGGTATCAGGTACTCGGCCCCGACATTATAGTTCATAACCGCAGTCAGGAGTTCCTTTGCCCTTTTGTTTATATTCACCAGTTCGGCCTCAGAAATACCAATACCATTGCTGAATTCCATCTGAGTATAATCAGTAAGGGTCACTTCACCGGAAAGAATCAGCCCGGTCAGATTGACCGCTCCCCCCACGGAAAACTCAAAAGGTGTGGTTATATCATATTCGGTACTAAATTCATAGTCAGCTTCATCAAGAGTACGACGTGTGCCGTTACCCCAGTCTGAGTAGCCGCTTGCGTAAAACTTCTCCTTAACCGTATAATATTTCGGGAACTGGATCTTAAGCCCGAAACGAGCCATCTTGTTAATCTGATAAAGCACGCCGAGTTTGAAATCCCATCCCTGCATCTCCCAGTCAAGGGTGCGGTTCAGAAAGAAGGTTTCAAAGTCACGGGTGAAGGTATAACCCGGAGCTACGATAGTTGTATCATAGAACCCCCGGGTATCATCCTCATAAAAATCGCGGGAATTCTTATAGGTACCTGAAGATATATTAAGAGTGCCGCCAACAAAAATATCTTTATATACTTCCACGCCGGCAGTGAAAGCATAATTTTCCAGTGAACCTGACTCCAGAGTATTGCCGCTTTGATTCAGATTGCTGTTAAGGATGGTATTGCCGTCCTCATCTGTCATAAAGAGATCATAAGGCACATCCGTGTCAATGGCAAGGTCAGCAATCAGAGATGAACCTGGGTTAAAGCCGTCAAAGCTGAGTCCTCCGGTATATAAATGAGATGTGCTGTAACCTGCCCCTACCACAAAGCTTCCCCTGAGCGTAGGGAAAGGAAAAATAAATGAAAGACTGCTCAGATTGGTCGCACTGTTATTATACTTGCTTTTATTGCCGAGGAATGTAACATCGTTATTATAGCTGAAATAGTCCAGGTTACCGGTGAATTCAAGTTTTTTTACCAGACCTATGCCGGCCGGATTATAAAACATACCGGTACCGTCATCACTAAGGGCTGTATAGCTGTTGCCCATGCCGAGTGCACGGACACCTGAATTGGTGCCGAATGCTGAAAGGCGGAGCCCGTCACTGAGCCCCTGTGCAGAAATCTGATTTCCGGCAAAAAGCAATATGAGTATCAGATATATATTTTTTTTCATGATCATTATCTTCGTTTAGGAGTTGTACGGTTTCCGTCATCGTTGCGCAGGTTTTTCTTGTCTCCCCCGCTGCTGCGGTTGGATGAATTGTTATTGTTCTGATTCCCCTCATCAGCGTTAACATTTTTCTTTTCAGTTTCACGGGATGTGTTGCCGGAAGTAGAATTGCCGCCTCCGTTGCTGGATCGTGTAGCACCGCCCCCGCCGCCGCTGCCGCCACCGGTCTCACGCAGACGGTCAAAAGTACCGCCATCAATGCGATTGGGATTAATATCTTTCGAAACCATTGGATTCACATACCACCAGGGAAGGTTGTAATAGTCAAACCAGGTTGCCTGCTCCTCTACGCGGGGAGCATATATCCAGCCGTCTTCGTAACTCATTTCCTCCGCTTCATCACCTGACTCAAGGCGTATCAGTTCTTCCTCGTAGGTGTTCTCCGTCGTCAGAAGAACCGTGTAGCATCCGGTGAATGGTATAAGCAGTAAAAACGCGATATATACAATCAGTGATTTCAAAATTATCTTCTCCTTGATGAATTATCATCACGGCTGCTTCCGCCGCCAGATGATCTGCTGTTATTTCCGCCGCCGGATCTGTTGCCAGAAGATGAGCGGCTGCTGTTATCATTATTCCGTGAAGGAGGTGAATAGGAGCGGTTTGAGCTCCTGTTGTCATTCCGCGATGAATTCCGTTCTTTATTGATCGTGCCGTCATTACGGTTATTTTCACGCTTCCGTTCAGTATTTACTGAGTTATTCCTGCGGTTGCTCTCATTATTGTTTTCGCGCTTCCGTTCAGGCGTTACATTATTGTTACGGTTGGTGTTATTCTCATTATTGTTTTCTCGCTTCCGGGGGTTAACCGTCGGTGACTTCCTGTTGTTTTCGTTATCACGGGAATCACGTTTTTTATCCTTGATATCTGATTTCCGCTCATTATCCTTATAGTCACGGCGGATTTTAGTTTCCTCATCACGGCGCCGTTTATTTTCATTCAGATCGGTACGGCGGTCATCGCGGGTATTATTCCAGGTATCATTATTTCTTACATCACGGCTGCGGTCACGGGTAGTAATACCATCACGGGTATCCCTGTCACGGCGTCCTGTATCAAAGGCATTCCGGTCTCTGGTAACATCAACATCCACGCTGTTGTTTCTTCTCCCCTTAAAACCATCACGGGAAGTATAACTGTTCCTCAGACCGTCATTATTGCGGAGCCGCGCAAGATCATCGGTTCTGTAGCGGTATCCATCGCTGTAGCCGTAATAATTGTAGGAGCTATAGTTATAAGCCCAGTATGGGTAGTAGTAATGCGGACCCCAATACGAGTATAGCCCCGGATACCAGTCAAATCCGCAGAAGGTCGGGTACCAGGGATCCCACCAGAAATAGCTCCACCCGCTGTGGAAATACCAGACAGGTGAATAGTGGTAGCCAATGATAATGGTGGACGAAGGGTAATACCCTCCGAAATACCGGCGGTATGACCCAAAATTTCCGTCAAAATAATAATTGTTTACAATGGTGGTCTCATCATCATAAACCGTGTCGGATTCCACATAGGACTCCTCATCACCATACCGCTCCGGTTCGTAAGTGTTCCGGGAGTAGGTGTAATCATCGCTTTCTTCAACAGCAAGCTGCGTGTAGCAGCCGGTAAAAAGCAGCGGTAAAACCAGCAGATAAATATATGTTTTCATGACTCTTGGCTCCATTGTACTAAAGGGTATCGAGCAAAAATTGTGCCTGAAAAATCCTTTATTATAAAGAAAAATAAAGCTCACTCCTAAAATAGTGTCTAATTCTGAAACCGGCAGTGTACATTTTAATGTACAATGTACGATTTATAATGCACGGATCTCGACCGTTCCGGACAGACCGTAACTTCTCCAGAGAGGGTAAATTTAACCTGCGATCAATAATCCATGTTATCCGCTTAATCTGCGATCATTATTTGTATTCATCCATGCAGATCGTTGCAAAAAGGTGTAGGGCAAGCCGCGGCTTGTTCCAAAAAAAATCGTCAGTTTAATCCGTGCAAGCTGTTAAATCTGTACACACGTTGATTTCCATTGTTTATGCACCTCCATTGCGGTAATTTTGGCATTTTGTTTACGATAATTACGCATGAAAATAGTCAGAAAACTCTATGACTGGGTGCTGCACTGGGCACAGACACCCTACGGACCCATAGCCCTTTTCCTTCTCGCATTTGCAGAATCTTCCTTTTTCCCCATTCCGCCGGATGCGTTACTGATTGCACTTGTGCTGAGCGTCAGGACAAAAGCCTTTAAATTTGCGCTTACCTGTACCATCGGCTCAGTCCTGGGAGGCATGTTTGGTTATGCCATCGGCCATTTTGCCTGGTGGAATCTGGATATGGAGTTTACCTGGCTTGCAATGTTTTTCTTTAATAATGTCCCCGGCTTTACTGAAAAATTATTCTTCGAAATTGAAGCGCTTTACAAGCTGTATGATTTCTGGATTATTTTCACGGCCGGTTTTACTCCTATTCCCTATAAAGTGTTTACCGTTGCTTCAGGTGCCTTTAACGTAAATCTCCCCATGTTCATCTTCGCTTCAATACTTTCAAGAGGCGCACGGTTTTTCCTGGTAGCATTTCTCCTCTGGAAATACGGCGAGCACATTAAGAACTTTATTGATAAATATTTTGACTGGCTGGCAATAGCGTTTACGGTACTGCTGATCGGCGGGTTCGTAGTAATTAAATTCCTGCTGTAATCAGGTAGCCAGACCGAACCTCTCCTTCAGTTCTTTCCTGCCGGAGGGTGATACCATAAGAATAAGAATTTCATTCCCTTCGAGAGCGGTGGCTCTCGGAGGGTTGAATTGTATCTCGCCGTCTTTTCTCAGAGCAAGCAGCAGAATATCTTCACGGGAGTAAAGATCCATCTCCTCAAGGGTTTTCCCTTTGCTTACCGGAGTAAGGTCAATTTCCTCAACCCGTAGATTGGCATTTTTATCCCGCATCATGCTATCCAGAAAACTTACCACTGCAGGACGCACCATTTCAGATACTATCCGAAGGCCTCCAATCATGTAGGGAGATATAACTGAGTCAGCCCCGGCCCTTTTTATTTTTTCGATCTGCTGAATATCCCTTACTTTGGAAATAATCCGGATTTCCGGGTGAAGCTGCCTTGCGGTAAAGGTAATCACCAGATTATAATTATCGTCACCGGTTACCGCAAAAATTCCTTTCGCCTTTTCGATACCCGCGCTGATAAGTATATTATCTTCAGTTGCATCTCCCTCCAGAGTGATAAAATCTTTTATATCTATCAGATGATTTGTTTTATGGATATCTTTATCAATAAGCACAAAGGGACGGTCAGTTGCTTTAAGTTCCTTTGCAATCTGCAGCCCTATATCTCCGGTACCGCAGATGATAAAATGTTTGTTCAGTTTTGAAATCATTTTGAGTGTCCGCTTCTTTGAATAGGAAAGAAAAACATCTCTGTCAATAAGGAGTGCAGTAAGGTTGGTAACTATATAGGTAAAAGAGCCAACGCCAAAGAGGGCAAGTATTACGGTAAAAATTCTTCCTCCGGGGCTGCTATCAAGAGGGATAATTTCTCCGTAACCAATGGTCGTGACGGTAATAGCCGTCATATAAAAGCAGTCAGTAAGCGATGCCTCCCCTTCGGATATTATGTAATATCCGAGGGTTCCCCCTAAACCGAGAAGGATAAGGAGAAGCAGCGAGAGGATAAGCCGTTTCGTGAAGAGATTCATCTGGCTTTTCAACTTACTCTCTGCCCCTTCAGAAGGTCCAAAAGTTCCTTTCTATTTAAGCAGCAATACTTTTACGGATTTCTGAAAATCTTTACCTGTGAAATTTACAAAATAAACTCCTGATGTCAAGTCAGGTACGTCAACTCTGAGTGTATGCTCACCGGCTTCATGGAAATCTTCAGTAAGAACTGAAATACGCTGTCCAAGTGAATTGAATAATTCAGCTTTTACGAGTCCTGCATGCGGAAGTGAAAAACGGATATTGGTTGCCGGGTTAAACGGATTAGGGTATGCATCATACACCTGAAATGAGCCGGGTATTTGCTTTATCCCGGGTGATTCATCCTCAACAGAGGTGAAAACTGCATCGGGCGATTTTTTCCGGTTTACCATCATCATGGTTGCATCAGCCAGCAGATACTTGCCCGGCTCCATCTGTGTATTATCAACACGCAGCACCCGCGACCGTCCGGGGTTCAGATATGCCTCTCCGATTTTTACCCACGTTGCGTTTGCGGAATTCTGCTGATTAAAAATAACGGTCTGTTCTCCGTTGGTATCATAAATTGTATATTTGGCAAACTGTGTAAACGCAAAATTCGGAACATTATATACATAGATATCATACCACGCCGCGGCTTTCGCTTCAATATAATAATCGAACCATGCATCAGCGGTGTCATTGGTCCAGTATATCTGCGGATTGAAGCCCTGTACCGGAACACGCTGCCAGTTCCCCTGCCTTTGGGTATTTAATTCATCATCTTCGTTAATAATCCGGGCTGCAGGACGGAAAACATTACCGTTGCGGTAGGGCACCAGAGCAGGTTCATTGTAATATAACGTGCGCAGTGTATCACCAAGCAGACTGTTATTGGCTGGGAATGATTCGTAAAAGAAGAAACACTCCCCTTTCATGCCGCGTGTTCTGTTCAGGTTCATCGACTGAATAAAGAACGATGGGGAAATTATATAACTTCCTGCTTTGGTAAGCATGCCAGGGAAGAAAATATGTTTCTTTGATGCAGGCACAAGGTTTGAGGCATTAATCAGCTCATTTGCGTATGATGTATAATCGTAGCGGTAAAGCTGCGGTATAAAATTCTCGACGATGCCGGAGTCAACCCAGGTTTTGCTGTCCTGCAGATATTCATCATAACCCCAGGGATAATTGGATGGCGCCGCGGAAACAATCAGATGCTCACCGCGCACTTTCACGGAGTCTTTCATTCTCCTGAAAAAATTATTCAGTTTATTTGCGCGCCAGCGCTTCCAGGAAGCATCCCAGAAATTCGCCGGAGGATTGGCGCCTCCGTTTTCTGATTTATATATGGCAACGGTTGTTGAATCATATCCCCCTTCAACCGGCATTGCAGGAAGGCGGTCATCCCCCTGAACACCGTCAACATCATAATTATCAAGCACTTCGGTAATGATGCTTATCATAAAATCCTGCACCTCTGGATTGGTACCTGCCATCCAGTCGAAGCCGTTTTTTACCAGCAGACTTCCGTCATTTTTCCTGCCTGCCCATGAGGGATATTTGTTAATAATATGCCCTCCGTTAAGAGAGTATGATGAAGAAAAGCCAAATTCAAACCAGGGTATTACTTCGATGCCAACCCGGTGTGCCTCGATAATCAGTTTCTTCAGCAGATCCCTTCCGGCAAAGGTTTGCCAGATGGGCACGTTAAACTTTTCCTGCATAATCTGGCTGGGATACAGCGTATATCCTTTATTCCAGACAACGGGAAAAATCACGTTAAATCCGCGTTCAGCCAGATAGTTCACGGCATCGGTTATGTTCTTATCGCTGAACAAAACATAACTGTCAACATTGGTTATCCAGACAGCACGGAACTCAGTCTTTTGCTGTGCAGTGAGCAGAATAGGAAGAAAACAAATAATCCAAAGGGCTTTTCTCAAATTACCTTACCTGTGCAATAAATCGGGAAATTCAACATCATCAGTATATATTTTCTCCTTAAAGAGTCCCGGATAACGCTTCAGAGCTTCATAGAAGAAGAATACTTCTCCCTTGAGGCCTGCCTTGCGGTTTGCCTCTATCATCTGCAAAAGAAACTCTTCCGAAGGATAGTACTTGCCAAGCTTAACCAGAATACCGGGATAGAAGCGGTGGAGGTCTTTCTTGTCTATCTGTCCGCTATATAAGTCATCAAGGAGTTTCTGATAGGCATTTATGTTATAGCGGTAAAGCTGCGGATTCACCAGTTCAACATATCCTTTGCGCATCCAGGTTGTCCAGTCCTGAAGATATTCTTCTTTGGCAAAAGGATGAATTGAAGGAGAAACAGAAACAATCACATCTTTTTTAATTTCTTTAACCGCTTTATACATTCTGCCCATAAAATCAGTAAGCAGATTGCAGCGCCATTCAATCCACGCAGGATCGGCGTAATCGGCAGGAGGTTCCTGACCATTATGTTGCTTTTTATATAATGCAACAGTGTAAGGATCGTATCCTGACTCAGAAGGCATGGCGGGAAGACGGTCATCCCCCTGAATGCCGTCAACGTTATAATTGCGGACAACTTCGGTTACCAGATCAATAGCAAATTTCTGAACATCTGGATGAAAACCGTTCATCCATTCAAAATTATTCTTTTTTACAAGATTGCCGTCTGAATCAAGTGCAGCCCATTCCGGTTTCTTTGCAATAATGTGTCCGCCGTCCAGATTATATGAGGTTGAAAAGCCAAACTCGAACCAGGCGAACACTTTGATATTTTCTTTATGGGCCTCTTCGATCATTTCAGCAAGCGGGTCGCGTCCCCAGTAGAGAGTATCCTGCTCAACGCCAAAATGCTCGAGCATTACCTTACTCGGATGCATGGTTACCGCTTTATTCCAGGTAACCATAAATATGGTATTGATGCCGTTTGCTTTGCAGAGCGCGACTGCTTCGCGGATTTTTTCGCGTGATGTGAGCACATCGCTGTCCACATTTGTCAGCCATACCCCGCGGACTGCTTCATTTTTTCCCTCACCTGATGATATTCTGCCTGCCTGACATCCGAAGGAAAAAAGAAATATTGTTGTTAAAACTAAAAGCACCCTGTTTGTCAAAATGAACCTCGTATTCCTGCTGTTATCTGATACATCTGAAAGACACTTACATTTTCCATGTCAAGCACAAGAGCCGGCCAGAGTTCACCAATAATCATTTTATAGTGGGCTCCTAAATAAAAATCAACGGGACTGATTACCGGAATGGTTATGCCGATTCCTACATTCACTCCTCCGCTCCAGTCGAGCTGTTTTATTTCGGCAATTGATATATATTCAATACCTGATTTCACACCGGTCCCGGTAGTGTCGTAATAAATTGAATCCCTGAAACTGCCGCGGAATCCTTCCCAGCGGTAAACACCGAATCCGAATTCGATATCCGCCGTTAAAAATCCGAAATCCGCCAGATTTGACTTTGCGTTCGCGGATAAACCGTACGCAGTCAGATACATATCAATACCGGGAGTCGGAACCTGAACCGTCTGGGGAACTCCCGCGACGTTCAGGTTACGTTTTACGGAAAGCTTTTCCTCATTTTCCGTTCCAAAGTTGATATATTCAAACGCACCAAACCAGTACCATCCGGGGGAAGTTTCCTGACCAAACCGGAGACTGAACCCCATGCCCGGCTTGAACCGGTCTGCAAGAGATCCTGCCGGAATGAAGAGTGAACCTTCCGCTCCCGCGATGAACTGAATCTTTTGTGCATAAGTATCAGCAGTAAAAAGTGTGACCGCTGTTATAAGTATATATAAAATCCGCTTCATGCTTCTGCTTTTCATTTATTAATAACTGAAAACAAGCGCCAGGCCGGTGCTCAGGGCATTTTCAAAAATAAACTCATTGTAGCCCATTGACCCCTCCGTCTTAAGAATCTGCTGATACTTAACGCTTCCTTCAAGTGAAAATCCTTCAGTGATAATATATCTCACACCGGCTCCGGCAAAAATAACCGCCGGATTGCCGTATTTATTCGTGGCAAAGTTGCGGTAGCTGTATTCATAGGTAAGCCCGTATGAATCAAAACGCCTCTGCCAGGATTCAGCAAGATACATCCTTCTGGTATAAAAATATACTCCTCCGCCAATTTCCGGTGAAATCTTAAGATTATCCGTCAGTTCAAACTCCCTGCTGAAAGAAAGAAGTACCGGAAGTATATCCATTTTCTGAACAGGAACTAATGATGCTGCTGAACCGGGGTTTTCAGCCAGGTCAGCCGCAACACGGTTCCGGTACCGGATTTCCCAGAAATCCCAGTTCCACTTCTGCAGTGCTGAATCCTGAGAAACACTGTAGAGTGTATATCCTGCCGTAAGATTAAGACTGAACCAGTCCATCACATTATACTTCAGTATCAGTCCGCCGCCGACAGCATCTGCCTCAGTTACCTTAATTCTTTTTGAAAGCCCAGCTGAATAGTCAGAATAAAATGATATTGAAGTAACCTGGGCGTGAACTGTTTCGGCAAGCATAAAACAAGCAATTGCGAGTAAAAGAGTTTTTTTCATTTTATACCTCACAATCCGTACTGCAATGAAAAGCGGAGAGTGCCCCCAAGCCGTCCGTAATCAGCATAGGAAAAATCTGCCGAAATGGTCTGAGAGAAATCAGAGTTAAACCCGATCCCCACCGAATAAGTTTCCTCATCATAGAAGAACTTGTATCCCCCCCGGAGGAAAAACATTTTATTATATCCGATCTCAAATCCGGTGTTCAGGCGTTCATCCCCGTCATTCGGATGAACTGCTTCGGCTATAAGAGTTACACGCAGATCAGACTCCATTGAGCCGTATACTTCAGAAGCTGCCCCAAGTCTGATTGAAGAAGGCATTTTGAAGGGATCATTGATATATTTGGAATCTGTACCAAAGTTGTTGATTGTGGCTGCTATTCTCAGACTGGAAAGTCCCGTGAAATAGAGAACACCGCCGTCAAGCAGGAAGTTATCCGCTGAATAAATATCAATGGACTCTTTGACATATTTAACCGCAAGGCCAAAAGCAAACTTATCAGTAAGCCGGCGTGAATAACCTGCAAAGATTGCCGTGCCTGATGCACCAAACTTTCCGGTTTCTTCAAAGAATTTCTGGCCTGACGATTTTACCGTACGGGACATATCGCCGAAATCCATCTGCATCATACCCACGGCAATCACACCGATATCAGAGTTAAACGCGTAGCTGAATGCGTAATGGTTAATATCCGCGATGTATGAAGAATAGGAAAGCGCAAGGGAGTGAGCAGTTTCAGAGAATCCTAGTCCTGCCGGATTAACGAATACCGAATTGCTTCCGTTATCACTGAGGGCTATGGATGCCTCGCTCAGTCCCGCTGTTCTTGCCGTTACCGGTATAGTGAGAAAGGTAAATCCTGATGTCGCGTTTTTCTTGAACTCCTGCGGAACTGCAGGTACTGTCAAAAGTATAATAAGTATAAAAGAGAGTATGTTTTTCATCTTACCACCGCAAACTTTCCGGTTTTTGTACCCACCGGGGAATCTATATGATAAATATATACCCCGCTTTCTATGAAGAGACGGTAATCAGTCACCTGATCCCAGGAGACCACCGCGCCGGTACCTTCAGGCACTTCAATGGTTTTTACCAGATCACCTCTCACCGTATATATTCTGATGGTGCAGGGATTAGGGATATTCACAAACTGCAGCTGATCGCTTTCACCCGGCAGCGATGACCCCGCGCCGATAACAAACGGGTTCGGCACAACCAGCACCTTATCCAGAGTCTGAAGCGGAGGAAGCGTAGCAGTGAATTTCACAATCTTCTTATTGGCGTAGATTGATGACTCGAGAGCCGGAACCGCACCGGTGCTTCCGGTTTCGGTGAATCGTGCCGTCGGGTCAATATTCCATGAAGGCCTTCCGTTGTCAAAAGCCGTGAGGGCATAATAATAAGAAGAGCCGATATCAACGGTTGAATCAATAAAGCGGTATTCACCGGTAGCTGCGTTGTATACAGCCGGATCGCCTTTGAGAACGGTTCCCACTGAATCCCAGGGACCGATCGGCAGGTAATCCGAACGGTACACTCTGTATCCTGCCAGATCTGGAGTGCCATCATCGGGATCAGGAACCGATTCCTTCGAATTATTCCAGATGATTTCGTTGGCCACAAATCCTTCTCTCCCTTTATAGAAATCAACTGTAAAGGCGGGAGCAGGAGGAGGATCCGGATGATTAAATCCGTTTCCCTTAACCTTCTGATCATACGTGAACTTGGCTTTATCAGCAGAATTCTGGAACAGCCGCAGACCTCCTGCTCCTATTATGCTTGAGGCAGAAGGATCAAGCGCTGAATTATAGCTCGCGCCGTCAACCAGTTCGGCAACAGCAATCACAATTGAGTCCCCGGGCAGTATATCCCACGGGCCCAGATTCATCATTGACCACATTCTTGAGCGGCGCATATATACGGTATCAGTTGGAAGCTGAACATAATTCTGTGCTGAAGAAAGGTTTTTAATCAGTTCATACTGGGCTTCTTCAGTATTTTTATTTGAGAGAGGTCCGCCAAAGTCAAATGCGTCATCGGCGGCTGAAAACCCGTATGACCTGACCGTGGTTGTCTGATTGGAGGAATTCCGTGATGAGTAAAGCAATCGCAGACCAACATATCCGGGGGCAAGCCACTCACCTGATGGATTGCCGTTGGTAATACGTCCCTGTGAGTTTGAGAAACCAAAATCAGGTTCTATCTTGCTTGTTCTCAGATAATCAGCAGCTCTTCCCCAGATCATGCGTCTTGCCGCGTCATAGAAAAACCAGGTATTGCGTGCGCCAGGAGTTTCCTGGGGGAAAAGTACCGTCCATGAGCGGGAGTTTGCATGCAGTGCATAGTTAAACATTGCGTAAAACTCAAGCAGAGTATCCGCAATTGTTGCCACTCTGAGGGTATCACCAAGCGCGGAAAAGTGAGATTTCAGCTCAGGCGATATATTTTTTATCACATATTCATGAATAACATAATTTTCATTCCGCGCTGATCCGCTCCACTGATGGCTCGAGCGGGTAACTCTCACCGGTAACTGGCGGGTAATGCCAAACTCATCGGTGTAGAGTTTATTATATTCCCATGAAGTTTCAATCACCTCTTCTCCTTCAAGCGGACTTGAAACCAGCCAGTAGTTATCTCCGTTTTTATACTTGAAGTTATGCTTTGTAAGAAGATATTTCGCGCCTGTTTCGGAGGAAATAGTTGCTCCGGAGATTGACCAGTCTTCAACAACCAGAACCGAGTCAGCAGTACGTTTAGCACCGACAATCAGACCGCCGGTAAGCATATAGGAGGGAGCGCCTCCTATGTTTTCGTTTATCCAGCTTGGCTCAAAGCCCGGCCAGTCAAGTCCGATACCGATTCTTCTCCAGTTATTAAAACTGGGGCCGCTTTTTCCGTTGAATACGCTCTGCCAGAGTTTGCCGCGGTTAAAACTGAGTGCCGGAGTCTCTATCTGAGCGTATATATCAGCGGACAGTAATCCGGTAAGTATTGCGATAAGTATAATGAGTCTTTGTTTCATAATCTTTAGAACCCGATTCCTAATGAGAAGAATACCTGACGGGGTATATTCTTATATGTCTTAAATGCTGCAATCCGGTAGCTCGTAAGTTCAATTTCCGATTTATCAGCCGGATTGTCCATGGTAATTCCTTTTTCTACCCAGAAGTTCAGGTCAGTTCCTGAAAGCGGTGTAAGCCATCTGTTATTGAAAAGGTTCATCACTCTCATGCCAAGCAGTATTCTGGTTCCGCCAAAATAGATATCTTTGTTAAAACTGAAATCAAATACCGATTCAAGCGGGTATCTTCTGTTATTCCGTATATCTGAAAGATCGAACGTGGTGATATACGTGAAAGGAAGACCTGACTGTGCTGAATAGGTAAGGCTGAATGTCGAGTTCTGGAACGGTTTAAATCCGAACATACGCAGCCCCTCTTCATTCCGGAGCACATACTGAACAATAGCACGAAGGGAATGCGTCCGGTCGCTTGAACTGAGGAATTCACCGGTGAAGTTTCTCTGCTCAGCACGGGTATTATCCGGGTAAATAAATTCAGAGCCGTAGTTGCCGTCGGTGGTCTGTGAGAGGGAATAGCTTACCTTATATCTCCAGTTCTCAACATTGATTTTTTCTATGGAAAACTCAACACCTACTGAAGCGCCAAATGCATTGTTATCATAGGTCGTGTAAGGATAGAGCGGTATATCGTCAGTTGTATATCCTCTTACACCTCCCTGCGGTCCAAGACTTCCCGTGAATGATGCATAACGCTGTGTGCCTATCTGGCTGACACGGTCGTTGTAATAGAGTACTGCATCAAGGCGCTGTGCATCGTCAAGAATCTGCTGCAGACCGAACTCAAAATTGATGCTCTTCTTAAAGTCAAGATTAGGATTGCCTCGCACCAGCCAGCCCTGGTCAGTTCTTTGTGAGAGCGCCTGCGTAAAGATAGGCATTGAAGCAAAATGTCCGTACTGGATTCTGAAGGCGGTATTCTCGCCAATCGGGAATGAAACGCCTATTCTGGGCATCAGGATAAACTTGGTTTCTGAAGGTACTGTTTCAGGATTGCCATAGGGCTGATCCGGTTTGCCAGGACCTCCTTTTCCCTGATAAAAGATATTAAACCGGTCTGCCGGAACCTCTTCCTGGAAATTGTATATATCTCCCCGCAGTCCCAGATTGGCAACCATTCCCTCAAACTCCATCTTATCCTGTATATAAAACGCTGCATTGATCGGATAAGCCTGGTAATATTCCGCGTAACCGCTGCGGATAAGATACGTGTTGGCGGTAAAACTCGAGTTGACTGCGTGATTAAAAAGATCATAATACGCAAATCGTATCCCTGTCTTAAGCAGATGTGCCTGGCTGATCTGATTGGTATAATCGAATGAAAAATTCAGAATGTTATTGCGGGAGTCCTGATAATAATTCGTACTCAGATTAAACGGACGGCGGAAGAGTGCCGACTCATACCAGGAGCCGTCACGGAGTACTGCACCGCGGGTATCACCAAGACTGTCCAATCTGTCAACTTCCTGAGTATTGCCAACCAGATATTTATATGGCAGTGTGTAGGAGTCATTCTGATTGGTAAGTGTTGCTTCTAAGAATGATGAATTAGAAATGGTATATACATAGTTAAAACTCTGCGAAACGGTCTGCTCGGTTCTGACGGGGTCAACCGTTACCAGATATTTTGTTGATGAGCCGGAGGGGACAAACGCAATACCCGCCCAGCGGATATCATCAGAACCTGACCAGATGCCGCCGGTATAGTTCTGATAAGAGGTCATCAGTTTGAACTTATGATCGCGGATGGGTGTATAAGTCAGATTTAATATATAGTTCTGGTAGACAAGATTCCGTTCCGGTGTGGGAAGCCTTGTCGGATTTTTCCGGTATTCACCGGAGAAGTAAAATTTGAGAGAGTTCATTTCCTTGCCCAGCGGTCCGCCGAATCCGATGAGATAACGGGTGTATGCCTGCTGACGGTAATCGTAAACACCGAGCGGATTATCATCGGCGGGTGAATGGTTTTTTACCCAGAGGCCGTGTGCCCAGCGGATTTCCCTGTCAAGTACTTCATTCCATGCGGCTGAGTCAGATGCAGTTGCCCCTCCTGATTTAAGCCGGTCATAAAGCCAGTTATAACGGTCATTGCTTCCCACTTTGTCAAGTATGCCGATTTCACGGATAAAGCTTTCTTCATTTCGTTTTGCCCACCAGTTATCAAAATTGCCCCATTTTGTCCATTCGTAATTATTCTGATCGTACAGATATTCACCGAAGTGATACTGCCCGGCGGGACGGTATTCCACTCTGAACTCACCGCTCAGTTTTGGTGTACCCTCTTTTAACACAACTTTTACCACACCTGCCTGTGCATTGCCGTATTCAGCTGAAAATCCTCCGGTTATAAGCTGCATCTGCGAAACACCCAGCGGGTTAACGTCATACTTCCAGGAGTTGTCAGCTTTTTCAGTACCTGGGGTTCCTGCCGGTCCTCCGGTTGAGGTATTTACCTGCTCTACGCCGTTCACCTGAAAATTCACTTCATACGAGCCTGAACCGCGGACGGTATAGTTTCCTGTAGCAGTCTTCTGGAAACCAGCGTTAAGGTCGAGCTGTCCTCTCAGTCCTTCAACAGGTGCCGTTTTAATCTGCGCCTCGCTCAGGGAAGAGCTGGTGGAGGTCTGGTCTTTTATAATTTTTGGCTTTTCCGCCTTTACTACCACCTGCTCAATCTGGATGGTTTCCTCAGAAAGCTTAATATTGACGGTTGTTGTTCTGTCAACAAACACTTCCACATCGCTCACGGTAACTTTTCCGTAGCCGAGGAGACTCGCACTTAATTCCACGATTCCGGGAGTTACGTTTATTATCGAATACCGGCCGCTGACATCAGAAGCAGCCCCGATATTGGTTCCGACAACAAGAATGTTTACCCCGATTAATTCTTCACCTGTCCGGGCATCCGTCACTTTACCGGAAATTTTACCCTTTTGGGCAAACAATATGCCGGGAAGAAATATAAATAAAAGAATTAGCACGGATATTTTTCGAAGGACAGCAGATTTCAGGCACATGACAGTCTGTAAGATGTTTGTATGAATAATCCTTTGAAATTTAAGGAGAAGCCGTCAAATAAAAAATTGAAACAGACAGATAAACCCTGATTTTATTCACTTAAGGTACTTTTTCGCCCGCTGTTTCACCAGCCAATCCTGACCAGAAGGATGTAAACGATTGTATATTTGCAGAGTAAAATGAAAGAAAAGATAGTGAAAAACATAACAGTCTATACCATACTCCCCGATGCAGAAAATCTTGAAATTATCTCTGCGTATCTGTGGGAACTGGAACCGGCCGGCATTGAAGAAGTGGATTCCGGACTCCGGCTCTACTTCGACGCAGAGCAGGATCCCGGCAAAGAATCCGTTGAAAAAGCTCTTGAGGAACTGAAAACCGCAGGACAGCTTAATGATTACCAGGTGATGACCCAGGTATTTGCAAACCGCAACTGGAATGAAGAGTGGGAAAAGAACATCTCCGTAATACGGGTTTCCGATGATATGGTCATTAAACCAACATTTAAGGAATACACGCCCGAGGGAAATGAACTGATCCTGACCATTGACCCCAAAATGTCCTTCGGTACGGGAGAACATCAGACTACAAAATTGATGCTTCTGGCTCTCAAAAAATACATCCGGGGCGGAGAGAAAGTCCTTGATGCCGGAACCGGCTCAGGTATCCTGGCCATCGGTGCAGTGAAACTTGGTGCCGCCTCTGCAATTGCTTTCGATAACGATGACTGGTGTTACGATAACGGAATAGAGAACTGCCGCCTTAATGATGTTTCAGACAAAGTAGAAATACGTACCTGCGAACTGGACGACATTCCGCAGACGGAATTCGATCTGATACTTGCCAATATCCAGAAAAATATCCTGGTGCAAATCGCTGACGGACTCACCTCACGTATCAGACCCGGAGGCATACTGCTCCTCTCCGGTCTGCTCGGCGATGATGTTGAAGAAGTTACCGATCTCTACACCCGGCTCGGCTTAACCCGGCTTGAGGTAACAGAATTGCAGGAGTGGAGAATGATAGCGCTCAGAAGGAATTAGTAATCAGGAGTTAGTAATATATATTAGTTCCGGGTCTTTTGAATTGTGCAGATGATTTAGCATGTTTACTTTTATAAGAAGGATGGTTATTATTGACGCTGCATTTTAACAAAATAGAGATGAAAGACCGGAGACGTGACCTGCGGGTTAAAACAACAGAGTTCGAAAAGCTAATGTGGATTTTCCTGCGGAGCAGGAATACCAAGGGGCAGAAATTCCGCAGACAGTATTCAGTGGATTCTTACGTCATTGACTTCTATTGCCCCTCCCTGAAACTTGCCATTGAAATTGACGGAGGAATACATGAAAAGGAAGATCAGAAGAAATACGATGCCGAAAGACAGAAGCACATAGAAGCATACGGTATCAGATTTTTGCGGATAAAGAATGAGGAGATTATGAATGATATGGATAAGGTAATGAAGGCAGTGGAGGATAAAATACAATCGCTTTTAACGGAGCAAGAAACCTCACCCTAAATCCCTCTCCTCAAAAAGGAGAGGGACTTTTAAAGTGAAATTCTATGCTCCCCTCTCCTTACCAAGGAGAGGGGCAGGGGGTGAGGTTTGTATACATACAACCAATCCGTTTATTTCTTAGCCCCAGCCGCCAGGATCAACCTCATCCTGAACCCTTCTCCTTAAACAGGAGGCAGACTTCTAAATACAGATTCTTACTCCCTTTTCCTTCCCAAGGAGAGGGATTTTCATATTCATTTTCCACACTCCCCTCTCCTTCCCAAGGAGAGGGGCAGGGGGTGAGGTTTATATACTCAGTTATAAAACTCTTGAAGCTGCGGGACCTTCTTTAATGATGCAAGCATATCAGTATCAACCGGCTTAATGAGATACGATACCACCATCGGAAATGTTTTGGCCCGGTCTGCGTCTTCGAAATCAACCGATGAAGTAACCATGGCAACCCGGATTCTTTGTGCAACTTCATGATCTTTAACCGCTTCAAGAAACTGCCAGCCGTTCATGACCGGCATATTTATATCCAGCAGGACTATAAAATTCATTCCCGGATCCTGATGTGCAGTTATATAATCTAATGCCTCCTGCCCGTTCCTGAAGTTTAACGGGTTCAGGGAGAGCCCTGACTTTCTTATATATCTTGATATGACAAACAGCACCATATCATCATCATCCACAAGCATCACTTCAAACTTCATTTTCAGGCCTTTCAATGTTTATTGCGGCAGATTTAGCCGCAATATCCTTTATGATATCGTCCAGTTCAAATGCGGAGTTTAATACTCCCTGCAAAACCATTTTCCCATCTTCATCAGATACAAATTCTTCCCTGAGCAGCGCCGTTAAAGCCATCAGGCGGGCTAACGGTGCACGGGCGATATGAGACTGCTGCCAGGCAATTTCTCTGAGCTTTTCATTCTGCTTTTCGATGGCTGATATATAATTAATTCTGTCAGTTATGTCATTCGCGGCAATTACACGGGCATGAGTGTCACCAAACTCCACTGCCGCACCATAGATATCAACATGAATAATTTCGCCGTTCTTCTTTGTGTGCCGGAAGATATTCTGATAGGTTATCTTAACACTTCTGTCAGAAAGCACAGCTTCAAGTTTTGCCACATCTGCCGGAGGACGGATATCTTTGATGGTCATGGAGAGAAACTCTTCCCTGCTGTAACCATAATGCTGTACCGCCGCCTGATTTACATCCAGAAACCGCAGCGTCACAATATCATAGAACCACATTGGGGTAGGGCTCAGATGAAAGAGGTCTCTGTATTTTTTTTCCGAGGCTTCCAGATCAATAAGAAAACGCTTGCGCTCAATGGTGTAAACGATACTTTTATATAAGGTTGAAGCGGAAAGTTCGTCCTTTAAGAGGTAGTCTGCTGCTCCCAGATTGAGTGACTTTATACTGAAAGAAAAATCAGAATATCCCGTGAGGACAATAACCGGTGCATCTCCGCAGAGAGCAAGCATTTCGGTTATCAGATTTTCCCCGTGTTTATCCGGCAAGGTAAGGTCAAGCAGCACAACATCAACGCGTGGTTTTTCCTCGCTGGTAAGCTTTTTTACCTCAGAAAAATTTGATACATGGATAAGTTCCGGTTTCATCATCAGTTCGTGCAGATAATCCTCAATCAGAACATAATCTCCCGGATTATCTTCAACGATAAGAATGTTGTATTTTTTGGGATCCTTAATCATTTTGCTATACAGGTTTCAGACTTACCAGTCCTGTCCAGAAATTATCAATCTCATTGACCGCTTTTATAAAATCATCTGCTTCAACCGGTTTTGTGATATAACAATTGGAATAATTCAGATATGCCTGTCTAATATCATTAGTGGAAGAAGAGGTCGTAAGCATGATAACCGGTATATGCTTTAATACCTCTGAAGTTTTTATATATTTAAGAACTTCAATTCCGGTTTTTTTCGGAAGATTGATATCGAGCAGGATAAGATCCGGGGAATTTGCGTTTGCATATTCTCCGATCCGGTTTAAATAATCTATGGCCGCCTTGCCGTCTTTAACTACTTCAACCTTATGATCTTTATTGGATTCCTGCAGGCCTTCGAGAGTCAAAAGAATATCTCCTTCGTTATCCTCAACCAGAAGTATATTTTTTGGCTGCATTTCTTATTCCTTCTTTTTTGCTATGGTAAAATAAAAAACCGTACCGCATCCGCGCTGAGACTCCGCCCAGATAGCACCACCATGCTGTTCAGCAATCTTTTTGCATGCAGCGAGTCCTACACCAGTCCCATCTATTTCCTCACGTGTGTGTAATCTTTTAAATATACGAAAAATATCACCAAGATGCTCTTTTTCTATGCCAATACCGTTATCCGAAACTGAAAACTCAATTGCAGCACCGGTATCACGCGCAGAAATGCTGATTTCCGGTCTGACATCAGGCCGGGCATATTTAATACTATTGCCAATCAGATTATAGAACATCCTGTGCAGTGCATTTTCCCTTCCGTATACATGGGGCAGATCAGATATGGTAAATTGAATATCCCGACTTTCCCCGGTAGTTTTAAAATGACGGACTACTTCATGTACCAGTTTATTGGTATCTATCAGAGTGCTTTCACCGCTTTCACGGTAGATTCTGGAATAATCCAGTAAATCTTCAGTAAGCGAAATACCTCTGCGCGCGCTGGAAATAATTAGATTTAGCAATTTGATAATCTGCTGTTCAAGATTTGCAGAATACTTTTTTATGATTAATTCCGATAACGATACCGCGGTTCTGAGAGGTTCTTTCAGATCGTGTGAAGCGATAACTGCAAACTCCGCTATCTCCTGGTTTTTTGATTCCACTTCAGCAAGTGCTAAGGAGAGTGACCGTTCTTTTTCCTCTAATTGCGATTTAAGCCGCAGCTGATTGTCTATCGCGTTCTGAATGCCCAGAAATATTTTCGGTACAAACGCTGAAAGTGCAAAGCTCAGAAATATATTATTTGATGCTACCGCAATCCAGTGCCCTGCTTCCGGAACTTCCTGATAATCCCATTTGAATTCACCCAGAAGAATCAGTCCTGTCATAGCGGCAATTATTATCGTATTCACCCAGGAAGGCAGATAAGCATTCTTTCCAGGAAAAATCAGGACAAAGATTACTGTGGTAATCACCAGATAGGTCAGACCGGGTCCGCGAACGCCAATCATCAGTATCAAAACTGCTGAAGCAAAGTAACAGCATAATATGAGAAGATTTTTTCTGGTTTCAACTGAGAATCCCGGATACAAAGCGAGGTGAATCAGAAAAATCAGAATAAGGCAGTCAATTATTCCCATCATAATAAATCCCGTGAGAAAACTGAAAATAACACCGGGTATGATAGCAATGATGCTGAACGGAAGAAGATAAAGAATCAGATTACTGAACAGCACATTACCCCAATACCGGTTGGTGTATTCTTCCGTTACCGATTCAGTGCAATTCTTTATAACAGTGTATTTATAGCTGTTCCAGAATTTCATTTTTATTTTGCTTTCTCAGAGTAAAATAAAATACAGCACCTTTCCCCTCCTCAGAGTTAAGCCAGATTTTCCCTCCCAGATTTTCGACAATCTTTTTGGAGATGGCAAGCCCCATTCCGGTTCCGGAATATTCATCTTTGCTGTGCAGTCTCTGAAAAATGATGAATATCTTTTCAAAGTACTCAGGGTCAATGCCAATGCCATTATCGGCAACTGAAATCTGCCAGTGTATATCCATTTCCTCAACGGTAACTGTGATTTCAGGCGGTACATCTTTTTTGCTGTACTTGAGTGAATTGCTAATTAAGTTTTGCAGCACCTGCCGGACAGGGGTTTTGTACGCAACGATAAACGGAAGATTTCCATACTCAATACGCGCATTCTTATCTTCTATGCTTTTCTTGTAAAGTGCTCGTATCTCATCAATAACTTCAGAAACCGAGAACTCCTCAAGTTTTTCTTCCGTTCTGCCAACGCGGGAGAAGTCAAGCAGTTCGAGAATTATCTGACGCATTCGTTTTGCTCCGTCCACGGCAAATTTTATATAAGTTTTACCCCTTTCATCAATGATAGGTGAATATTTCTTTTCGATTTGTGAAAGAAAACTGGTTATCATTCTGAGCGGTTCCTGAAGATCATGTGAAGCCACATAAGCAAATTGTTCAAGCTCTTTATTGGAAATGGAAAGCTCTCTGGCATACTGCTCAAGATTTTCATTCAGCATTTTGAGAGATTCTTCATACTTTTTACGCTCAGTCAGATCCTGCACAGCGCCAACCATCCTTACTGCTTCACCGTTTTCATCACGGATAATAATCGCCCGGTCATAGACAAACGCGAACGTACGGCTGCTCTTTTGTATTCTGTATTCATAATCCCAATGCAAAACTTCAGGATTGGCTATCGCCCGGTCAATTTCCAGATCCAGATCATCCCAGTCTTCCTGATGTGTAAAGTTTTTCCTTCCTGAAATGGTATCAGGGATCAATTTCAGATTCAGCCCGAAGATCCGTTCAAAACCTTCACCCCAGAAGACCTTTTTGTTTTTTATATCCCAATCCCAGATAGCATCGTTTGTTGCCGCGGTAACCATCCTGTAGCGTTCATTACTGAGCCGTATCTCCTCTTCTGCTTTTTTCTTTTCAGTAATATCCTTAAAATATACAGAAAGACCACGCTCTGAAGGGAAAACTGAAACAGAAAACCAGGCATCAAGCTGCTCATAATACGCCTCAAAATGCCGCGGCTTGTTTTCATTCATCGCGTCATGATAATTACTATAGAATGGCGTTCCTATCGCGTCATAGTACTCAGCCCATAGATTTCTGCCAAGAACCCGCTCCTTGGTTTTTCCGAGTACTTTTTCAGCCATACGGTTCCAGTAGGTAATCTTCCAGTTACGGTCAACCGCAAAGAATGCATCTTCAATACTCTCAAGAATTTCATTTTTCTCAATGAGTGTTTTCTGGAAATCCCGTTCAGCACGTTTTCTTGCATCTATATCCTGAAAACTTCCGTAAAGTCTTATACACTGACTGCCTGCAAATTCTGCCTCCCCAATGGTTCTTACCCATTTTTCTTTTCCTTTGGCTGTTACAATGCGGAGTTCAATATCCCACGGTTCGCCTTTCTCCCGTGCAATCCTCATGGATCTGATTATTTTGTCACGGTCTTCTCCTTCCGGGTAAAATCCTGTTGCCGAAGCGATATCAGGTTCAAATTTTTCAGGCACCTCGTGAATCTCTTTTGTAATCTGGGACCAGTACAGTTTATCAGAAGGTATATCATACTCCCAGCTCCCCATCCTTGCCAGTTTCATGGCTTTTTCAAAACTTCCTTCAAGATTCTTTTTATCGGTGATATCCTTTGCCACTGCAAAAACCAGATCGGATTCAGAAGCGGGAGCGGCCGTCCAGGCGAGCCATTTCACCGATCCGGATTTTGTTATATATCTGTTCTCAAAATAAATTACCGGTTCACCGTCAATAAGCCCCTGCAGCGTTTCCGCTGTTTTGGTGAGATCATCCTTGTGCACAAAGTTAAAGAGAGGAATTGACAATAACTCGTGCTCCGTATATCCGAGTAATTCACATGCTGCCGGGTTAATTTTGGTAAAAAATCCGTTTCCGTTGGCAATACAGATAATATCAGGCGCGGTGTCAAAAATCTGTCTGAGATCTTCTTCAAGCTGCTTTCTTTTTATTTCAGTTCCGAGATGCACCGTCAGATTGGAAAAGATGTTCGCGAAGAAATGTTTTCGCTCAGGTACATTCGGAATTCCCGCAAGAAACACCCCTATTACTTCATTATTGGCAATCAGCGGAATACCGAAAATGTTTTTTATCCCTGCATTCATCGCAAATTCAAATCTTGGGAATTCCCTGATTGAATCAGGATTTTCCCAGTATTCAATAACCCCGCTTGCCCATACTCTGCCGGGAAGTCCTTCTCCATACGAAAGTGATTTAATGGTATTCGGCCTGAAAAACTCAATTTCGATCTTTGCGTCATCAGAATATTGAGAAGTAAGGATCATCTTCTTTTTATCGGAATGCAGCAGCCAGACCTCGGCAAATGTAAGCCCGGTATGCCTCACAAATAATTCAAGAACGGAGTGGATGGAGTTCTTCAGATTTTTTTCCTTGCCGAACTGTCCGCTTATCTCAGCAAATATCCATTTCTGAAGTTCTTCATCTCTTCTTTCAGTCACATCCCTTTCAATTGCAATCCAGTGGGTAAAGTTTCCCTTTTCATCAGAAACCGGACTGAGTGAAAGATTAAGCCAGTATTCCTCTCCGCTTTTTTTATAATTAATCAGAGTAAATTCACCCGGTTCAAATCTCCTGAGTTTCTCCGAAATTTGGCTGACTATCTTTTTATCGGTTTTCGGGCCATGAAATATTGCAGGAGTTTTACCGATTATTTCCTGAGCAGAGTAGCCGGTCATCCTGGAGAAAGACTTATTAACATATAATATTTTTCTCCCCTCTTTGCCCGAAGATGTAGCTTCGGTAATCATCACACTGTCATTGGCATTGGTAATTACAGACTCAAGAAGCCGCAGATGCTGCATCTCAAGTTTCTGTTTGGTGATATCCTGCATGGCTCCTACCATCCTCACAGCCTTGCCGTCTGCATCCCTGATGACAATCCCCTTGTCCAACACAAAAGCAACAGTACCGTCTGCTTTCAGAAATCGGTATTCTTCCACCCATATATATCCACTTCCCTCAATAACATCGTGTAGGCTTTTGGATACCGGCTCTATGTCATCAGGATAAACACGGCTGTTCCATGAGGAAAAATCCTGCTCGGCGTTTTCAGAGTCATAGCCGAATATGGTATGAAAACCCTCACCCCAGAATATTTTATTTGTCAGAAGATTCCAGTCCCATATTGCGTCAGAAGTTGCCTTTGTAACATGAATATACCGTTCATTGATTTCCGCAAGGTGCAGTTCATTCAGTTTTTGCTCAGTTATATCCTGCACGGTTCCCGCGATCGCAAGAGGATTTCCGTCGTTATCCGTCAGATGCACACCAATCTGCCGGAGCCATTTAACGGAACCATCCTTCATTATTATTCTGTGCACCGTATCTAATGGCTCCCCGCTGTTAAAAAACTGATAATACTCCAGCATACCTTTTGTTCTGCTTCCCTCAGGTATCAGTTCCATGACATTTTCAATTGTGGGCTCGAACGTGTTTTTATCCAAACCCCATATATCATAAACGTCATCTGACCAGGTTATTTTTCCGTCAGCAACGGAGATACTCCAATATCCCAGCTTTGCCATTTTCTGTGCAAACCGCAGCTGCTGCTCTTTTTCCTTGAGCAGTTTAATTGTGCGTTCAATTTCGGTGGTATCCATGATTACCACCATAATGCAGTTACGGTTATTATATTCAATCCTGTGCCCGGTAACGGTAACCTGAATAAGTGTACCATCTTTTTTCTTATGGACAAACTGTCCGAAATCAATCCTGCCGGGTTTATCCGATAAATTCCTGTGTGCTTCAATAACTTTGGAAACCTCAGAATCAGGACGAATATCAAGAATCGTAAGGTTAAGAAATTCTTCCCTGCTGTACCCGTAATGCCTGAGCGCTGTTTCATTTACGTCCAGCATCTGGAAAGTCTCGATATCATAAAGCCATTTCGGAAACGGACTGCTACGGAAAAGCATACGGTACTTTTCTTCCGACTTTTTAAGTTCCTCCCGGTAAATCACCTCATCAGTCACATCCCGTGAGTTCGCCACTATACCCATGACTGAGGGTTCATCAAGAAGATTTGTCGCCGTCGTTTCAATCCATCTCCATGAACCGTCTTTATGCTTAAACCTGAACGGTTCAAACTTCAGCTTTCTTGAACCGGAAAGTTTCTTAAACTGATTCAACGTCCGTTCTTTATCATCCTCATGAATGAACTCGAACGCATTTTTTCCGATGAAGTCCTCAGGTGTCCAGCCAAGCAGTTTTATGGTTGTCGGGCTGACATACTGATAGATTCCGTCAGGAGTAAGGATAGCAAGTAAATCCGTTGCTTCCTGCACCAGATTCCGGAACCGGCTTTCACTCAGAAGTATTTTCTCCTGAGCTTCTCTCACCTCAGTACCATCCCGTGCAACGCAATACATCAGTTTATCATCTTCATCCCATGCTGCTGACCAGTTAACAAGAATCTCAGAACCATCCTTCCGGATATATCTGTTTTCGAAATTCCTGATGATTTTTCCGGAAATTATCTTTTTAACAATTGCATCAGTCCTCTTCAGATCAGCCGGATGCACAAATTGAGAATAATGTTTTCCGCTAAGTTCTTGAGGAAGATATCCCAGAACCTGTTCTGAAGCGCTGCTGACCAGTTCAAAACAGCCCTCTTCATTCACTGTGCAAATCACATCAATTGACTGATCAAAAACTCTTTTGAGGGAATTTCTGGTTTTTTCGAGCATCTCTTCACGCCTGATATCCTCCGTCAGGTTTTTGCTGTAACAGGCCGCACCAAAAATTTTTCCCGAAGGACTGTATATCGGATTCATGTTCAGGGAACGGATTGCATCATCCCTGCTGATTACCTTTTCAGCGGCTACCGCAACACCTTTGCCCCGGAAGACTTCCTCCAGGTAACCTGTCCAGATTTTCTTTTCTGCCGGCGTGCATCCCATTTTCTTTAGTACCGGATCACCAGGTTTAATGTCGTCGGATGATACTCTGCTTATCAGCTGCCGGAATGCAGCATTACACGCAATCAGTTTGTGGTTTTTATCAACTGACCAGATCAGATCGTCCGTGCTGTTAATTAAAGCTTCGGTGTTATTCTTTATGGTGATTATTTCAAGTTCTTTCCGCTTCTGTTCCGAGATATCGTTAAAAGTAACAGTAACTCCGGTTACTTTGCCTTCATCAATAATCGGATTCGAAAAGAATCTCACAGGCACAGGACTTCCGTCCGCTTTCCAGAATACTTCATCAGTATGTTCCGTCCGGATGCTTCCGATATTTTCATGATATATCGGACATTCTTCTTCCGGATATAACGAGCCGTCAATCCGGTGATGATGAATCAGCTGGTGCATATTTTTGCCGATACAGTCTTTTCTCTTATAACCAAGAAGACGTAAAGCAGCATCGTTAATAAATGTACAATTGCCTTCAAGATTGATTCCGAAGAGTCCTTCACCGCTTGACTGAAGAAGAAGTTCCAGTTCCTTATTCAGCAGCCTGATTTCTATTTCTGACTTTACCTGTTCAGTAATATCCCTCGTCACGCTCAGAACGGAAGTTATTCTGTTTTGTGCATCCCTGAGAGGAACAGAGCTGCTCTCCATCCAGACTATCTTACCGCGAAGTCCTTTAACTCTGAAACGCGCTTCACCTTTCTGTCCCCGCAGCGCGTTTTTGTGCAGGCTGCGGTATATATGTCTATCCTCTTCAAGAATAAGAGCAGATACATCTGTCCCGAATAATTTTTTACCGGCTTTTTCTGCCTGAATCATCTTCAGACCGGAGTTATTCATGTGGATGAGCTTACCGTTTGCCGAGACGATTTTTACGCATGCCGGTTCAGTTTCAATTACACTGGTAAGTCTGTCCCGGTTTTCAATCATCTGCTGTGCCGTGAACAGCTGATTCAGAATAAGAGCCAGAGTTGAGGCTATTGATTCGATGAGTTTCTTTTCTTCAGGAAGAAAATCAATTTTTTCTTTCGGGGATTTATCCTGCCTGAGATATATTTCAATGGAGAGCCGCTTTTTATCATCAAGAATTTTTTCTGTCCTGAAGTGTTTGCCTGCTGCCGGGCCGTTTTCTGATGTATACTCCTGTCCGCCGAGCCGTATCCGGGCAAACGTCCGTTCTGGGTAATAAAACGCCGAAGGAATCAGACAGACAACCGAACTGAGAAGTTCTCCGGTTGTCAGATTCTGCGTGGCGAGAGAGGATATACTGTATAGACAGGATTGTTCTTTTACTCTTTCCCTCAGTTTTATCAGTGTCTCTTCGTAAGTTTTTTCTGCGATCTTTTCTTTAGTGCTGTCCCGGAGAGTTACGATTAATTTACTGTCATTGAAGCCGGCTGAGAATCGCTGAAATACACATTCAAGATATTTGGCTTCCTTTGATTCAGATGTATTCTTCAGAGGGAATATTCCCCTGGTTTTTCTCCCCGATGTTATGCTTCCCTTAATACATTGTCTGAGTGATGAGACTGCCTGTTTCTGAAAGAGTGATTCTATTTCTTTGTGCAAAAAACTTTCTGCCGGAGAGCCGAGAAGTTTTGCCGCTGAAGAAGCTGCAAACTCTATCCGTCGGTCAGAACCGAGCAGAAGCCAGTCACTACTTTCATAGAGTATAAATTTGGATAGCTCTGAGAAGAATGCAGGAGTTTCTGCCCTTTTACTGAGTTTTTCCGGTGATGATCTTGAATTCTTTTCGGAAGTGGATTTTGAAGTGAGTCTAAGTTTCCCTTCCCTGACCTGAAACCCGTCAGAGTCTTTAATAATATAAACAGTTGCCCCGGAAAGTATTTCAGCATCCACACCCAGTTTGATTCCTGAAGGAAGTTGCCCGGGTAAATCAGTAACTAACTGCTTCCTGCATATAAGCAGAATTGCCTGATCAGAAGCCGGGGAAAAATGCGGTAAAGAGTCTAATAATTCCCTTACTGAATCGGCCGGGGAGGTGTATTGAAACACCCTGATTTTCTGGTCCTCAGCTTTTGCAGAGGAGATACCGTTTTTCCGTCTGCCTTGGACGTGAGTTTTCATTTATAACATATTGAATTAAATCAAAAAAGTATTGAATACACAATATGTTGTTCATGTGCGCCGTGAACCGGAATCTGGGTTTCACCATTTTGACCGGTCAGGGCCTGAAAATGTTGAATTTTTCAACAGGTAATATAGTTATTCATATCTCAGTTTCAAGAGAAGGAATGCCAATTCTACCGGTTTAACTCACTCATCTTAACAGCCCGGGTTAAAGTATTCTCTGTTCCAGGCTTAGGGATAAAATCATCCCCTCTCAGGCAATGTTTCAGTGTATCGGAAAACCGACTTTTTACATTATGATCGGGAAAAAATAGCAATAAATCAGGAATCTGTCAATGTGAATAATTAAATCAAATAAACAGATTAGTTTGATGACTTCTGCAGAATCCCCTCTCTGCAGAAGTGTCAAATATCGGGTGATATTCTCGAAAGGAAACATGTGAATCCCCCATTCAGATTCAGCGGCACTCAGCCTTGCTTAACAAACGTAAATCTATCAGGCAATAATGTTCATCGTGCCTTGCACGTTAATTAATACCTGTAAGGCTCTTTTAAATACTGTCTCGCAAACTGATGTGAGGAACCGTATTCCTTCATCCGGAGTGTTTCGTTATAATATTCGACTGCCTTATCCCGGTTGCCGACCGCATCGTTCATCATGCCAAGATATAATACCGTATTTATCAGGAATCCGGACGGCTCTTTTTTATCAAGCTGGCGTGAAAGCCGTTCGCACTCTTCAAAGTAAACAAGTGCTGAATCGGGCTGCGAGATATTCCGCTTATATAAACCTGCATAATATGCCGCTTCTCTTTTTGCGCGGGTATTATAGCCGGGAAGCGAGTCATTTGCCCCTTCATACACTCTTTTGAAAATCTCGAAATACTTTTCACCTTCCCCTTTTCTCACTAAGATTCTTCCCTTCCATCTCAGAAAGACCGGATTCTCCGGGAACATGGATATCAGCCGGTTTGCGTATTCATCCGCTTTATAGGAGTCATTTTCAAACTGATAATGCAGAGTCATCAAAAAATAAATTGCCTCGAACTTTGCGTATTTTCCGAAATCCGCCGTTTCATTAAGCTGCCTCAAACCCAGCTCTTTATTGCCTGAAGGAAAGAAAAGCATTACAGGTTTAAGAATCGGATAACGGTCGGGTATGACCGCGGCAAGGTAGTTATATATACCAAATCCAAGCTGCACATCTTTGTTGGCGGGATTCAGCTTGGACGCGCGCTGCACAATCGGAAGCGCTTCACGGCCGTCATCAGCAGCCTTCAGCCAGCTTTCACGCAGCGAGCGGAGCCGTCCCCGGAAACCAATTGCTCCTCCCTTAAAGAAGAGCGCATCAACATTGTTTTCATCCCGGTCAAGGACATCATCACAGAAATAGATGACATCTTCCAGCTTTTCGTAGAAGCCCTCATCATAAATCTCGGTATCAAGGTCAAGAAGAATCTTCCACCAGTCAATCATCGCAAGGAAAAACCTGCCGGCGGGATGCTCCGGATAGTCGGCTATTACTTTTCTGAAAGTAACTTCAGCTTCCTGAAACTGTATATTATATATCTGCATGATTCCTCCGGTCACGAGGGAATCAAACTTAGCATCCTGGCTGAATCCTGAGGAGGTCAGCAGAAGGAACAGAAAGATATACCGTTTAATCATAATCATCTTCTCCGGGGCTTTACTTCTTTATACTTCTGGTTACTGGTATTAGTTTCAGCTTAACAGTCTTCCGGCCAGATATTCATTCAGCCGTGAAGCGTCAATCCGCTCCTGCTGCATGGAATCCCTCTCACGCACAGTCACACTGCCGTCTTCGGTAGTCTGCGTGTCTATGGTGATGCAATAGGGGGTTCCCGCTTCATCCATTCTTCTGTAACGGCGGCCGACTGCCCCCTTATCATCATAAAATACCTTAAAGTTGCGGCGTATATCTGATTCAATCTTGCGGGCGATCTCAGGCATACCGTCCTTGTTAACCAGCGGGAGTATAGCTGCCTTAATAGGAGCCAGACGCTGATGGAATCTGAGCACCACTCTCTGCTCGCCGTTTACCACTTCTTCATTATATGCGTTGATGAGAAATGCCATAAATCCGCGGCTTGCACCTGCTGATGTCTCAATAATGAACGGAGTATACTTTTCCTTGCTCTCATCATCAAAATACTCAAGTGATTTTCCTGAATATTCTTTATGGCGGCTCAGGTCAAAATTCGTCCGGTTATGAATGCCTTCAATCTCACCCCAGCCAAACGGGAACTTAAATTCAATATCTGTTGCTTCTTTGGCGTAATGCGCAAGTTTGTTCGCAGGATGATCGTGGTAGCGGAGATTTTCCCTGCTCATACCAAGGTTTATATACCACTGAAGACGCTCTGCCTTCCAGTAGTCATACCATTCTTTGTCCTTGTTAGGATTTACAAAGAACTGCATTTCCATCTGTTCGAACTCACGGGTTCTGAAAAGAAAATACTTGGTGTTAATTTCATTCCGGAATGCCTTGCCTATCTGAGCAATACCGAAAGGCACTTTCTGACGTGAAGCATTCTGCACATTCAGGAAATTTACGAATATTCCCTGTGCGGTTTCGGGACGGAGATATACAGCAGCACCGCTGTCTTCAACCGGCCCGATGAAAGTTTTAAACATCAGATTAAAAAGCCGGGGCAAAGTAAAGGTGCCTTTGTTTCCGCACTGCGGACAGGTAAGTTCACTGATGACTATTTCCGCGGCAGATTTATCTTCAAAAATCTTTTCAAGAAGAGCCGTGCCATCCTGCTCTTCTGACTTATCTTTCACCACGGCTTCAGCTTCTGCTTTATATGCCTCAGGCAGCCTTTCAAGCACGGTTTCAAGAACTTTCTTTCTCTTTTTTACCGGAATATTCTCTGAGAGATGGTCCAAACGGAACCGGGCTTTGCACTGCTTGCAGTCTATCATCGGGTCCGTAAAGTTTGCCACATGCCCTGAGGCCTCCCAGACTCGGGGATGCATCAGAATAGAAGCATCAAGCCCCTCAACATCGTCCCGGTAGGTCATAAATTTCCACCACTCCTCTTTCAGGTTTTTTAGGAGCTCAACTCCCAATGGACCGTAATCCCAGCAGCCGTTCAGACCGCCGTAAATTTCGCTGGATTGGAAAACAAAACCTTTGCGTTTGGCTAAAGAGACGATTTTTTCTAATGTGTCATTCGCATTTTTCTGCGACATCCCGGAATTTCCTTACTTTTTTTCAATAATCCTGCAAATATAAGAAAGTCGGAGCGTCTAAGACCCTGAAGAAGCGGTGCATTTCCCCTCCTTTTGGATGAAATTTTGGAATTATCCTTTCTGAATGAGTTCTGACGGACTGATTTTTGACGGAGAGGGTATCCTTTTGCTTCTTATATTTGTAGTTTGCCAATAAATAGAATTTAATAACAAGGCCCCTAAGGAATGATCCAGTTTCTCAAGAAGATTTTCGGCGATAAAAAGTCTAAAGACGTTCAGCTTCTTCAGCCCCTCGTGGATGAAATTAATGCTCATTATGAATCCATTTCACAGCTCTCTGATGATGAACTGAGAGCCAAAACCCAGGAATTTAAGAATATCATCGGCGAAAGAACCGCTGAGCTCCGCGGCCAAATTGAGGATATGCACGCACGTCTCAGATCTAATGAGGAGTTTGACCGGGAGGATGCCCACAGCCAGCTGGATGAACTGAATAAACAGCTTGATGAGCTCTATGAAGAAGTTCTCGATGAACTGCTTCCAGAAGCGTACGCTGTCGTAAAGGCCACCTGTAAAAAATTAGTCGGTACCGCATGGGATGTGATGGGACATAAACTCCCCTGGGAGATGGTTCCCTACGATGTTCAGCTCATGGGCGGCGTTGTGCTTCATCAGGGTAAAATTGCGGAAATGGCAACCGGTGAAGGTAAAACTCTTGTAGCTACTCTCCCTCTTTACCTTAACGCTCTGACCGGACGAGGTGTACACCTTGTAACTGTAAACGATTACCTGGCTCAGCGTGACTCCCAGTGGATGGGTAAAATTTTTGAATTCCACGGTCTCACTGTCGGATGCATCACCTCAAATATGCCTCCTGACAGAAGGAAAATGCAGTATAACTGTGATATTATATACGGAACCAATAACGAATTCGGTTTTGATTACCTCCGCGATAACATGGCAATTGATTCCGAATTTCTGGTGCAGCGTATTCATAACTACGCAATAGTGGATGAAGTTGACTCCGTTCTTATTGACGAGGCCCGTACCCCTCTCATTATCTCAGGCCAGGTTGATGTTGATGATCATAAGTTTAATGAGTTTAAGCCCGGGGTAGAAAAACTTGTCCGGCTGCAGTCCAACCTTGTCGCAAAACTGGTTAAGGAAGCCGAAGATCTTCTTTCCAAAGACGACAAAGATTCAGAGTATGAAGCCGGTAAACTGCTGCTGAGAGCGTACCGCGGACTCCCAAAAAACCGTCAGCTGGTCAGAATGCTTTCTGAGCCCCATTATAAGAAACTTCAGCAGGAAGTTGAACTGGAGTTCCTCCGCGAAAAAGGAAAGAATATGTATATCATTGATGACGAACTCTATTTCGTTATTGATGAAAAAAATCACACCATTGATCTTACTGAGAAAGGGCGGGAAGAACTGAGCAAGGCAACACGCGAAGGAAAAGAATTCTTCGTTATGACCGATCTCGGTACTGAGTTCGCGAAACTGGAAAACGATCATTCCCTTTCCGAAGAAGAAAAAGCAAAAAAGAAAGAAGCACTTTACGCGCAGTACGGACAGCGCAGCGACAGCATCCACACCGTGCATCAGCTCCTGCGGGCATATACACTTTATGACCGTGATGATGAATATGTAGTTACCGATGAAGGCAAGATTGCCATTGTGGATGAATTCACCGGCCGTGTGCTCCCCGGAAGACGCTATTCAGACGGCTTGCACCAGGCAATAGAAGCAAAAGAGAATGTCCATGTAGAAAAGGACACACAAACCTTAGCTACCATCACCCTGCAGAACTACTTCCGCATGTATAAAAAACTGGCAGGCATGACCGGTACCGCGGAAACTGAGGAAGGTGAATTTTTTGAGATATATAAGCTTGAAGTAGTGGTCATCCCTACCAACCGCCCGGTAACCCGCGAAGACCTTGATGACGCGATATATAAAACAAAGCGTGAAAAATATAACGCCATCATAGAGCATGTTGAAGAACTCCGTAAGGAGGGAAGACCGGTTCTGGTTGGTACTACCTCAGTTGAAGTTTCGGAAACACTGAGCAGAATGCTTAAGCGCAAAAATATTCCCCATAATGTACTTAACGCGAAGCAGCATCAGCGGGAAGCAGAGATTGTTACCAGTGCCGGACAGGTAGGGGCGGTAACCATCGCGACCAACATGGCGGGCCGCGGAACCGATATTAAACTTGGTGCCGGTGTGAAAGACCGCGGAGGTTTATATATACTTGGCACAGAGCGTCATGAGTCCCGCCGTATTGACCGCCAGCTGCGCGGCCGTTCAGGAAGACAGGGTGATCCGGGTACTTCCAAATTTTATCTTTCACTCGAGGATGATCTGATGCGCCTCTTCGGAAGCGATAAAATGGCTTCCGTAATGGAGAGGATGAAGATGGATGAAGGTGAAGTCATCCAGCATCCATGGATTACCAAATCGGTTGAACGAGCACAGAAGCGTGTTGAAGAGAATAACTTCGCGATCAGAAAACGTCTGCTTGAATATGACAACGTGATGAATCAGCAGAGAAGCATTGTCTATCAGAGAAGAAAACGGGCACTTGAGGGTGAACGGCTTAAAGATCAGGTCTTTGAAATGCTCGATGAGTATATTGACGAGTTAGTAAACAAACATGCTGATAATGGTGATCTTGAACTCATTCGTCAGGAATTCGTTCAGAATATGCTCATTGACGTGAAAATTACTCCTGAAGATTTCCAGAAACTCGGTAAAGCAGGATATATAGACGCTCTCAGCAAAGCATCCAGAGATTTTTACGCCCGCAAGGAAGAAACCCTTGGTGCCGATAATATGGCGCGCATCGAGCGCTACGCTTTCCTCACGGTAACAGATACACGCTGGAAAGAACATCTGCGCGATATGGATGACCTGAAGGAAGGTATCGGACTCCGTGCCTATGCCCAGAAGGATCCGCTTGTTGAATATAAGAATGAAGCCTTCGAAATGTTCCTTGAACTGAATACCAAAATTAGAAATGAGGTTGTGTCATTCTGCTTCAAATTCTTCCCTCAGATGCCATCCGAGGTTGAAGAGAGAGAGCGTGCAAGAAGAACATCACAGGCGCGTAAGCAGCTTCTTGAATCAAAGAGCGCTTTCGAAATGGAACGTGGTCCTGGTGCTGCGGCAGCACAGCGGAGCAATCAGCCGGTTCGCGTTGAAGAACGGGTCGGCAGAAACGACCCCTGCCCCTGCGGAAGCGGTAAAAAGTATAAAGCTTGTCACGGCAAATAACTCCGGTTTAAGTCAGAAGAATTTCAGGAGTATCAATGAAAAAAATTGAAGCGATCATCCGCCCGTTCAAACTTGATGAAGTGAAAGAAGGGCTCCTTGAAAACGGAATCAAGGGGCTCACTATTACCGAAGTCCGCGGTTACGGCAGGCAGAAGGGACACAAGGAAACCTATCGCGGCAGTGAATACCGGATTGAGTTTGTGCCAAAAATAAAAATTGAGGTTGTGGTTGCTGATGAGCTTCTTGAAAAAGCCGTGGATGCAATCCTGAAACATGCTAAAACAGGCCAGGTTGGAGACGGAAAAATCTTCATCTACGATGTGCAGGATGTAATCAGAATCCGCACGGAAGAATCAGGTACCGGAGCTCTGTAACCGCTTTATTACCTTTCCTGCTCATGAGGGTTCTTTTATTTTAAACCTTTTATTTCCGGAATTCAGAGAAATTTGAAAAAATCCTTAGTCCTTTTTGTTCTTCTGCTGGCCGTGCCCGGCTGTTCAGTCTGGTATGATTTTACGGCATATTTTAATCTCTATTATAACGCAAGCCTGGCATTTGAGCAGGCGGAAACCGTTATCAAAGAGCAGAAGAAAGACAACCTTGCTCTGCTTGAACCGCAGATTCCTTCCTCAGCCAATACCAGTCTGACCAAGGTAATTGAAAAATGCTCACGCATCCTCCAGTTTGATGCTCAAAGTTCATTTGTTGATGATGCACTTCTGATGATAGGAAAATCCTTCTATTATCAGAAGGTATATATTAAGGCAATGAGAAAGTTTGAGGAACTGATCGCGATGGGTGAATCATCCGACCTGATTCCTGAAGCGAAACTCTGGCTGGCTAAAACACAGATGCAGCAAAAAAATTATACACAGGCGCTTGATCTGCTCAACGGACTTAAAGCAGACCCTGAAACAGAAGACGAAATACTTGCAGCAGCCAATTTTGAAGAGTTAAAGTACCTTATCTCCATTGAAAACTATGATGAAGCATTTAAGGCAGCCAATGAACTCGTAAAGTTCTCGGAAGATGACGTTCTTAATGCTGAAGTGCTTTACAAGATGGGTGATATCTATTTCCAGCGCGGAGATTTTACCAATTCAGCCGATTCGTATAAGCGGGTGCTCGACTTTGAACCGGTTTATGAGTTCGAAATTAACTCTCTTATCCGCTATGCCGCAGCCCTCAGAAATCTTGACCGCCCTACAGATGCCCTCCGTGCACTTCTTGAATTGCGCGGTGAAGTTAAATACTCGGATAAATATGATTATATAGATCTTGAGATGGGTAAAACCTACTCGGAGCTCGGACAGAAAGAACGGGCTCTGGCCGTTTTTTATGAAGCTGATACCGCTTATGCACAATCAGTTCAGCTCGGCAATATCCGTTATGAAATAGGGTACCTCTACGAAAACAGCTTAGCAAATTATGACAGCGCCGCCGTTTATTACAGCAAGGCACTCAGTTCAACTGCCACTGTGGAATATCTCCCTCTCATCCGGTTTAAAGCTGATCTTTTTAATAAATATATAACACTAAGAAACAATCACCGACTTAATCAGAGGAACTTTCTCTACGCCACCGATTCCGCGGCATTTGTAACGGACTCAATCGCCTTTTATGCCTCAGCAGACTCAACTGCAGAGACTGAGACTACTGATCCAAACGTTAATCCCACTACAACACAGCCGCGAGAACGGGAGAGAACGATTGAACCTGAATTAAATGAGCCCGTTAAACCGGTGACCGTTAAACCCGGCCAGAAACAGGGTATCCCCCCTGTCAGACCAATCCTCTCGGGTGACTCACTGATGGTGGTTGCAGCCCGGTCAGCATTTGATCTTGGCAATCTCTTTTTTAACGACTTTAACATCATAGATTCCGCGTTTTACTATTACCGCCAGATTCTTGACGAATACCCGAAAAACCCCTATGCTCCGCAGGTTCTTTATGCCCTGGCCGGCTGCCATCTGGTGGATGGTGATTCAATTTCAGCGGACAGTATCTACCGTTATATATACAGCACCTTTACTGAGGACAAAATCATTAACATCATAGCCCCGAAGATCGGCAAGCCGGTTATTGATTTTGATTTTGATCCTGCAAAAGAGATCTATGTTGCCGCTGAGGAACATTTTCTCGGGGGCAAGTATCAGGATGCCCTTCAGCAGCTTTATAAGATTTTCAGCACGTATCCGGAATCTCCGCTGGCTTCCAAATCATTATATACATACGGATTTATCCTCGAACGGGAAATGAAAAAACCCGATTCAGCTCTGACGGTCTATGATTCGCTCATCGCGAAATATCCGGCGTCACCGTATGCACAGAAAGTAACACCGGCCGTTCAGTTTGTCCGCAGCGAAAAGGAACGGATACGCCAGCAGGTGCAGGATTCACTCAACCGCCTGAAAGAACCTGTTAAAAAGGACTCAGTGATTACTCCCCAAAAACCGGAAGCCGCTCCTGAAGAAATGAAAGAAGAGCAGGATGAGGAGAAAAAGGAAGAAGAAAGCGGTGAAGATCCTGAAAAGAAGACCGGGGAACAGGCCTTTATATACCGGAGCAATCAGTGGCAGCTTCAGTTAAATTCTCCGGTCGGTACCCGCTATAATTATCCGTCTTTCCGGTTACTCTGTCGTCTGAGCGGCTGATCACATCCGATGTTTGAACTTACTGAATGCTGGGACCGGCTAAGGGAGTATTATAAAAAACACAGGATCAAAACTATCCTGCTCTATCTGCTTCTTATTTTCTATTCAGCCATTCCGGTATTTCAGGTGCCGTTCCTCGATTTCCATACCATCCGGATTTCCTCTCTCATGGATCAGCGTGCGGCTGAAAACTTTCTCCTCTATTATCCTTCTCAAAGCAGAACTTCGCTTGCTGATATAAGTCCTGTTCTCCTTAAATCCATTATCGCAATGGAAGATGACGCGTTCTTTGTCCACCGCGGCATTGACTGGAATCAGCTTGAGCTTTCGATGAAAGGAAACAAACGCAGCTCCAAACGGAAACGCGGCGGAAGCACCATAACCATGCAGCTTGCAAAAAATGCCTACTTCACCACAAACAGAAGCGTTATCAGAAAAGTAAAAGAGCTGATGGTAACTGCAAGGATGGAAAAGGAAGTCTCCAAACAAGGCATCATGAAAAACTACGTCAACATTATTGAATGGGGCGACGGTATCTTCGGTGCAGAGAAAGCGGCCAATATCTATTTTGACACAGATGCAGCAAATCTGAATGTAAATCAGGCATCAAGAATGGCAGCGGTAATACCTGCTCCCCTGCGCTACAAGCCGAATGAAAACTCCCGGTATGTCACCCGCAGGGCAGGCATTATCAGGGGCAGATATAATTCAGTTGTTCTCTTTCCGGAGAAATGAGACGGATTGACCTTCTTGATATGATAGAGGAGGGGGAGAATCTCTATATAGAGTTCAAGCAGAAATTTTCCAGCCCTGAAAAAATCGCCAAAGAGATGATTGCCTTTGCCAACACAAAAGGGGGCTATATGATATTCGGGGTGGATGACAATAAACGTGTCATCGGTGTCGAAAGCGAAAAGAGTGAAAGCAGCATGATCACCGAAGCAGCAGAAAAATACTGCACCCCTCCCATTGCCCATGAAATCCATTATTTTGAAATAGACGGCAAAGAACTGGTCGTTGCGGAAATTGAAGAGTCCCCGTTTAAACCTCACCGTATTACCGATTATAAAGATGAACTAGATATACTGACTGCACAGGTATATATCCGGGTTGAGGATAAGAGCATACCCGCCAGCAAGGAAATGCTCCGCATCATGAGAGCTGAAATTTCCGGCAAGCCGCTTATCAAATACACCATCGGGGATCTTGAAAAAAAGGCATTTGATCTTCTCAGTAAAAATGCCTACATCTCCGTACAGTCCTTCAGCGAAAAATGCAATATCTCCCACCGCCGTGCTTCCCGCACACTGGTCAAAATGGTCCGTGCCGGGCTGTTGGTTATCCACACCAAGGATAACGGCGAAGAATTTTTCACCGACCGGCTTAGCGAGGGTTTTAAGAAAATTTAAAAGCCAACCCAGAATCCAGGATATTTGACAAGCTATAACTTGCTTTTCTTATAATATTTGACAAGCTATCACTTGTCTTTTTAACTTGCTTTTGTCAAGTTATTACTTTACATTTTGGCTATATTTTTACGCGTACTCAAAATGAATAAAAGATCAATTCAAATTCAGCACCTTAATCAGAAATTGCAGACATTATCTGTGCTGAGAAAAGTGAATTTTCCAGAAAAAGGATGGATTCATGCAATCCGCAATGCACTTGGGATGAGTGCCAGTCAGCTTGGCAAGAAACTCGCCATTACACGTCAGGGGGTGGTGGATATGGAAGCCAGAGAGAGTGAAGGGTCCGTAAGCATCAGGACTCTCCGGGAAGCCGCCAAAGCTCTTAACATGGAACTGGTCTACGGATTTATTCCCATTGATAACTCAATTAATGATCTGATTGACCGGCGATCTAAGGAACTTGCCCTTGAAATTGTTCAGCGGACTTCTGTAACTATGCAGCTTGAGGGACAGGGTATTTCATCTGAGCAAATGCAAAATGCTATACGTGAAAGTTCGGAACAGATTAAACGGGAATTGCCAAAAGCGCTATGGGATTAGATTTCAACACCCTTCATGGTCAGACTCCGCTTGATGAGGATGAGAAAGAGGGTTTGTTAATCCCTTCAATTTCAACAAGAGGCGAGCTTGATGAGTTTGAACATAGAAATATCATGCAGGCAATGCTTTGGTCCTTAAATCGTTCATTCAGGCCTGATCATGTTTTTAGCGAGGCATTCACCCGGGAACTGCACAGGAGGATGTATGGAGAAGTTTGGAATTGGGCCGGATCATACCGTGAAACAAATAAAAACATCGGGGTGGATAAGTGGCAGATTGCAACGGAAATGCGCAAACTGCTTGATGATGTCAAATTCTGGTATGAGCATAAGACATTCACTCCCGATGAAACAGCGGTCAGATTCAAACATCGCCTGGTTTCTATACATTGTTTTCCGAATGGAAACGGCAGGCACAGCCGGCTCATGGCAGATATAATCATCAACAAGATATACGATGAACCGGTATTTTCCTGGGGAGCGAAAGATTTGATCGCACAAGGAACCGCACGAACAGTATATCTTGATGCTCTCAGGTCGGCAGACAGAGAAGATATCACACCTCTGATTAAATTCGCAAGGTCTTAGTGAAAGAAAGCTGCATTTCCGGGGATGGTGGGGACACTGAGGACGGTGGGGTTTAAGCAGAAAATAGAAAAGTTTCGGGAGCTTATTATGGTAAAGCTTCATTCATTTCCAACCAGCGAAAATCCGCGCTGCTTTTGCATCTGTTTAATATCCGCGATAAATTAGAAAAGCGGTTTCACTTAATTTAAGGTGTAGTAAAAGTGAATTTTATTCACCATAACAGTTGACATCTCATTAAACTAAGGAAACCGCTCATGAAACTTATAAAAAAACAACTGACCGGCAAAAGTTATTCAGTGGTCAACAAATATGCAGGATACGATAATTATCTTGCCGTTGACTGGTCGCAAAGCACCATGGCAATTGCAATGATAAGAGCACCCTATCAGAACCGTATCCGGGTAACCGAGCACCCAAGCTCTCTGAAGCAGCTTCAGCAACTGCTCAAGAGTCTGTCCGGTAAAACCATTATTGCCTTAGAGGAAAGCTCTCCGGCTCACTGGCTCTTTGTCAATTTGTACGATTACGCTGCAAAAGTGGTTATCTGTGATCCTTATCAGAACCGACTGTTAACCCAGGGGCCAAAGACTGATCCTATTGATGCTCAAAAACTCAGCACCTTGCTTTATAACGGCATGCTCAAGGAAACTTACCATGCAAAGAAAGAAGAATTTGAGTTGCGAAAATATATCAGCGCTTACAGTGATCTGATAAAACGAGGGGTAAGGCTCCAGAATCAGAAAACAGCATTTCTTGGGCAGGACGGACTTTCCCGGAAAACCCGGAATCTTTCTAAAGCAGAGAAAGAAAGTACAAAGTTTATCCTCAACCAACTGGAAGAAGATATTCAGCAGTATGAGAAGCAGAAGAAGGATTTTGAAGTTCTCTTCACCGGGCTGTGTAAGAAAAACAAAACTCTGAAAAACCTGATGAGCATACCTGGTATCGGTATAATTGGTGCAGTAACCATCCTCGGAACGGTTATAGATGTTAAACGCTTCGACAGTGTTGGAAAATTTCTTGCCTACTCCGGATTGGTTACTCACGTTAAACAGAGCGGAGGAAAGACTTACGGGCACAGGAAAGGTCGATACAGCAGAATCCTCAAACAGGCATTTAAGGTTGCTGCTTCAACTTGCATTAACGGTGAGAATGAATTATCGGCTCTTTACAAGGATCTGCTAAAAAGAGGTGTAAGCCAGCACAATGCAAGGAATGCTGTAGCACGGTATGTTGCAAGGGTTACTTTTGGCATTCTCAAAACAGAAAAACCATTTATCAGTAAAAAAACAAAGGTGAAATCCAAGAAGTAAACATATCCAATTAGATACCATTCTGTTTACCGGCAAAGAACATTCTCATGGAGACAGTAAACACGCTTACTAGAGTATTAAGGAAGAGAGCATTCACAATGGCCCGTTGCAAAAGAATAATTTCTTTATAGCACATATCCGCGATTAATCCTCTTCCGGTTTAATTCTGGAATTTATCGTAGCAGCCTGAAACATTGGCATGGCTCAAATAGACGCATAGAAAAACTTATAAAGTAAAAGCGAATAAAGAAAGCAGTTGAAGAACCCATGAACCCAAGGGGGAAACTCTGAGTTGGTACATTTTGGTTGGCATTTTCAAGAACGTGGCTTGTGAAACCCCAAGTCAGAGACTGAATTTTGTAAAATTCTTTACAGGATTACTGTTTTCTCTTGACTTTCTTTTCTATAGACGGGCCATCGGGGTGGTATTTTCTTTGCGAGCTCTGCGGTAAACTTTCTTTCCTTTGTGTTAAAAAATTCCGGATCATGAGACAGATTATCATCTGTCTGTACGATTCAGGTATCAGATATTGATATATCCTGGATGTACATTGTTAATTGTTCATTGTACATTGATCAAATACCCTTCGCAGCTCAAACACTGCCACACCATACGCAACAGCCACATTAAGTGACTGCTTAATCCCATACTGCGGAATCTCAAGCGCAATGTCGCACTCATCCAGAACCTGCTGAGAGACTCCTGTAATCTCATTCCCCACAACCAAAACCAAAGGAAAGTTGTTTTTTGTGAGAGAGGTATAATTGGTCGGTGTATCTGTCAGTTCAAGGGCAGCAGCGGTGTAGCCGAGTGCCTTATATTTTCTCACTGCTTCGGCTGCATCCTTAATATATTCCCAGGCAACGCTTTCAGTTGAGCCCAGGGCGGTTTTAAGTACTTCTTTCTTTTCAGGAGTCGGGGTATATCCGCACAGGACCAGTTTTTCAATCATTGCTCCGTCTGAGGTCCTGAACATCGAGCCGGTATTATACATACTCCGCACACTATCCACGATAACCACAACAGGCATCCGTTTTGCTTCAGCCAGGGTATCCGGTTTCAGCCGGTTTACAGAAATCTCATCATGAGTGAGTTTTCTGATCATCAGAACTTAACGGCAAGCTGTCCGCATGCGGCAGCGATATCTTTACCCTGTGTATTTCTTAGCATCACGGTGATATTATTATCCCGCAATTTGTCAGCAAAGATCTGAATATCCCTCTCAGAAGTCGGTTCAAGTTCGGCGGAAAGCCCATCCGGATTCATATGCGCAAGGGAATTAAAAGGAATAATATTCACCTTTGAAGGAATTTTTTTCACCAGTTTAATCAGCGCGTGCAGATCTTCCTTCCGGTCATTTATTCCTTTGAGCATCACATATTCGTAGGTGATGCGGGTATTGGTTTTTTCAGCGTAATATTCCAGTGCATCCAGATTTTCATGCAGGGAGTATTTATCATTGATAGGCATAATTTTACTGCGCATTCCTTCAAAGCAGGAGTGGAGTGAAAATGCAAGTTTAACTTTCATGCCGGTATCGGCAAGTTCCCTTATCTTTGCAGGTATACCAGAAGTTGATACCGTTATTTTCCTCAGACTGATTCCCGTGGTAAGTTCTGACCCGAATATCTCCAGACTCTTCACCGTATTTTTATAATTCAGAAGCGGCTCCCCCATTCCCATATATACAATGTTGGTAATCTCCCGGTCATAACCGCGCTGAGCCATCAGATACTGGTCAAATATCTCACCCGCGGTCAGATTTTTTTTATACCCCATCAGCCCGGTTGCGCAGAATTTGCAGTCAAGCGGACAGCCAACCTGGGTGCTGACACAAAGGGTCACCCGTTTTTCCTCGGGAATGATTACTGATTCAATAATATTCCCCTCACTGGTCTTGAATAAAAATTTCTTTGTTGCGGATTCAGGGGAAATCACCGAATGATGCTCAGTAAGGGTCTGCATTTCTGCGGTCTCCTCCAGTTTGTGGCGAAGACTTTTCGGAAGGTTGACCATATGGTCAAATTCCAGAACACGGTGGTTATACATCCAGTTAAAAACCTGATCGCCTCTGAAGGCGGCCTCCCCCTGCTCCCTGAACCAGGTCTTAAGTTCATGATGGTTGAGTCCTTTAAGCACCGTTTTTTTCTGTGCTGAGTCTGCTGCCGGTTCTGTCATTCGTGTTAAGTTTACTGATTCGTTTATTGGTTAAAAGAGGATAAAAGTTTATTTTCAGGCACTAAAATTAAGGAAATAATGCCTGACTTCCCCCTTCAGGGCCAGGGTAATTATTTCCTGCACTGTCAACTTTTACCTCTAAGAAGGATTACACTATGAATTTTGAATTGACCGAAGATCAGTTAATGATTCAGCAGACCGCAAAAGAGTTTGCCGAAGCTGAAATAGCCCCCTCCGCTGTTGAGCGTGATATTAATGCCGAATTCCCCTACGAAATCATCAAAAAGCTCGGAGAACAGGGCTTTATGGGTATGATGGTCTCCCCTGATTATGGCGGAGCAGGCATGGATACCATCAGCTACGTTCTTGCTATGACCGAAATCAGCAAGGTAGATGCCAGCGTGGGTGTTATTATGTCAGTAAATAATTCATTGGTCTGCTGGGGTCTGGAAAAATACGGCAGTGAATATCTTAAAACGAACTACCTGACCAAACTTGCCTCAGGTGAAAAGCTGGGTGCGTTCGCCCTCTCTGAACCAGAAGCCGGCAGTGATGCAACTAATCAGCACACCGTTGCGGAAAAAGACGGCGACCATTATATCATCAACGGTATTAAAAACTGGATTACCAACGGGACCACTGCTGATTATACCCTCGTGATGACACAGACCGACCGTGAAAAAGCCCACAAAGGCATTACCTGCTTCCTCGTTGAAAGAGGCACACCCGGTTTTGAATCTGCAAAAAAAGAAGATAAACTCGGCATCCGCAGTTCTGACACCTGCTCGCTCACCTTTACCAATTGCCGGGTACCAAAAGAAAATATCGTCTGGGAAGAGGGCAAAGGATTTAACTTTGCAATGAACACTCTTAACGGCGGAAGAATCGGTATTGCTTCTCAGGCGCTTGGAATAGCTCTCGCTTCGCTTGATGCGGCAAAGAACTATGCAAAGCAGCGTAAAGCATTCGGCACCGAAATTGCAAACCATCAGGCAATTCAGTTTAAGATAGCTGATATGGCAGTAAAGTTCGAAGCCGCCAAAATGCTCACCCTTCAGGCTGCGGCATTAAAGGATGCAGGCAAAAATTACACTAAAGAAGCCGCGATGGCGAAACTCTATGCTTCAAAGATAGCGGTGGAAAATGCTCTTGAGGCTATTCAGGTTCACGGCGGTTACGGCTACGTCCGTGAATATCTTGTTGAGCGCTATCTGCGTGACGCAAAGATTACCGAAATCTATGAAGGAACATCAGAAATACAGAAGATCGTCATAGCGCGAACCCTTCTTTCCGGCAACTGATTACCGTATATACCGGAATGCAGATAAGGCAGGCGGAATGAATATCATTCAGCGAATCATGGCTTCAGTGATTATTTCCCCGGTCCCGCCTTATCGGCATTTACGGAAATCTTATATTCTGATTTTTCTTTTATGTATCGGCCTTGCTCCGCTCACCTTCCCTCAGAATCTTCAGGAGGAAGAAACCTCCGTCTGGTCCGCAAAAGATCCCGTTTACCAAAGTGAACTGAAACCGACCGGAAAGGAATATAATCTTCAGTTCAATGCGCTTTCTGATTATCTGACCATACCTCTGATATACACCTACTGGTTTGCCATATCAGAGCCGGACGGAAACAAGTGCCCTTTCCACCCCTCCTGTTCTTCATTCCTGATGCACGGTATAAAGGAAACAGGGCTCATTACAGGTACTATCCTCTTTTTTGACCGATTTACCAGGGATGCAAATGTGGTTAACAGAAGAGAGCATTATCCCCTTATTACGAAGGGAAAATACTTTGATCCGCATTACGTTTATCTGCTTGACGGCAGCGGCAATGCAAACCCCTGGTTCCCTGAATATATATACCTGATGGAGAAGAAGAAATAAAACCGCTGCTTTTCTCCCTGATTCTGTTAACTGTCAGTATGTCAGGTCAGGATTCCTCTTTTTACACCCCTGAAGCACGTATCCGGTTCGCTGATCATCTCTATTGTTCGGGGGACTTCTTCCGTGCCGGGCTTGAATACCAGGAAGCATTCAAAAGCAGCAGCGACTCACTCGCGCTTCTTAAATGGATACTCTCCCAGTGGCGTTCCGGCAACATTGATCAGATTACCGCTTCTGTGGAGTCACTCACCACCGAAGAACTAAAATCCGCCGGCTCCGCTTTTCTCTACGGATTATATATATCAAGGTTTGACCGGAAACTCCCGCCGCCTGAACTCGCCGCAAGAATTGAACTGCTCAGCACTCTAAGCACCCATCCGGCCTCCTCAGTTATAAAAGAAAGCAATTTCTTTATCAATAGCATAAAGCCGGAACTTCCTTCAGGTCTGGGTGAGCAAGCAAAGCAGGAACTTACCGGTTTACGAGAGCGTCACGAAAATGTTTCTCTGAAATCACCTTATCTGGCAGGGCTGCTCTCAATGATCGTCCCCGGCTCAGGGAAAATCTACACCGGTGAAACCGGAGACGGCGTTACCGCATTTATTCTGACCTCACTATTTGGCTATCTGGCATGGACAAGTTTCGAACATGATCACACAACGCGCGGGTATATCCTCGGCGCAGCCGGTGCGGGTTTTTATTTCGGAAATATATACGGCTCATTCATTTCAGCAAAACTCAGGAATGAAAAAACCCTTTTTGATCTAAAGTCTGAAACCGGTGATTTCATCATCCGTAATAACTGGTTCCTTGGTTTCAGTCTGGAGCTGCCATGCGATCCGTAATTGCAGTTTTGATGCTTCTCTGTCAGGTGAATACATTTTCTCAGACCGGCGTGGATGCGAGCGGACTTTTCCGGAAAGGGAAAGAACTATATACCAGAGCAGAGTATTTCCATGCTATTACCGAACTTAAACGGTATCTCTTTTTTGCGCCAGATTCGGCATTGCATCATGAAGCGAACCTGATGATTGCGGCTGCATACAAAAAAGGAGGTTTCTATCGTCTGGCGTCCCCTTATTTTCTCAACGCAAGGAATTCAGCCCAAAATACGCGTGATGAGGCAGCGGCCCTCATAGAGCACGCAAAGAATGAAATCCTGAAAGGATCTCCGGCAACGGCGCAAAAAATCCTGAACCTGGCGTCTGCGCGATCCCCTGAGCGCCGGGATGAAATTCGTTACTGGAACGGCATTGCCGGGCTTTTTGCGGGAAACCTTGCATCCGCTGCTGCGATACTGGACTCCCTCTCCCCCGGTGACTCCCTTGCTGCACTTTGCCGGCTCGGTGAAGCGGATCTGGTCAATCCTGAGGTAATGAAAATCATTTCAGCATTTCTGCCGGGATTACCGCAGATTTACCTCGGTGAATACTCATCCGGGCTTCTTTCTCTCTTCTGGTGCGGGCTATGGGGCTACACGGCAGCAACTGCTTTTACGGCAGACCGAATATTTGATGGCATCATGACCGGAAATTTCCTATTTTTCCGGTTTTATAATGGAAATTTGGAAAATGCTGAAATTTTCGGGCAAAATCATAATACCCGGATAAAAAACAGCATTTTGTCCTTTTATCAGAATAATTATAACGGATTAAAACCCGAATGGTAAATGAAGAACAGATACGGGAGTGGGCAGTAGAGGCAATCTCTGCTCTCGGTGAAAAAGCCAACCCGGAAGAGGTAAAAAAATATATTTCTCAAAAACTGCAGAATTCACCGCTGCCCCGGAATGGTCATACAAGTTCCGCCGGTTCATCCCAGAGAGCAATTCTCACCTCCTTTGGTGTCAATTCTCCCGGTATTGTCGGAGCAGTATCCTCTCTGCTGGGAAACAGCGGTTGTGATATCCTTGACCTCTCCCAGAAAATCATGCAGGAATTTTTCACCATGATTATGGTAATTGATTTTTCAGCTTCATCAAAGGATTTTAAAACAATTCAGGATGAACTATCTGAACTTGGCACCCGTCTTAAGGTGAAGATATATCTGCAGCATGAGGATGTTTTCAGATATATGCACCGTATTTAATTACAGAAATTGCACTCACAGGTTAACGGTTGAATTACGAGTTTGAAGAAATATTAGAAACCATCAAAATGACTGAGGTGGAGCATTTTGATATCCGCACCGTCACGATGGGAATAAGTCTCAGGGATTGCGCCGACCGCAATAGCAAGGTGGTCTGCGGAAAAGTTTACGATAAAATAACAATGCTCGGATCAAGACATGTTGCGCTTGCATCTGATGTTGAACGCACCTATGGCATCTCAATTGCAAATAAACGTGTTTCAGTAACTCCGGTTGCATTGCTCTGCGACGGTTTCGGTAGCGATGAGGCAGTAGAGATTGCCGTTGCTCTTGACCGCGCGGCAGCTGAAATCGGGATTGACTATATAGCCGGTTACTCAGCACTCGTGCAAAAGGGTTTTACCAAAGGCGATCTTGCTCTTATCAAATCCATTCCGCTTGCCCTCTCCGCAACTAAAAAAGTCTGTTCCAGTGTTAATATCGGTTCAACCAAAGCCGGTATAAATATGGATGCTGTTATGATGATGGCGGAAGCAATAAAGGAAACAGCATCTAGAACCGCAGATGCTGATTCAGTTGGCTGCGCTAAACTGGTAGTATTTTGTAATGCAGTTGAAGATAATCCTTTTGTTGCGGGCGCGTTTCACGGAGTTACCGAGCCGGAAGTAACACTTAATGTGGGCATTAGCGGTCCGGGTGTGGTACTTGATGCTGTGAAAGCATGCGCAGGTTCAGGATTCCAGGATCTTGCCGAAACCATTAAAAAAACAATTTTCAAGATTACCCGTGCAGGCGAACTGCTCGGAAGAAAAGTGGCTGAAAAACACGGCATCCCCTTTGGCATCGTGGATATATCACTTGCTCCTACCCCTGCAGAGGGAGACAGCATTGCTGATATATTAATCGCCATGGGTGTCGAGGATGTTGGTGCCCCCGGAACAACTGCCGCGCTTGCAATGCTGAATGACTGTGTTAAAAAAGCAGGTCTGATGGCAAGTTCATCCGTCGGCGGTATGAGCGGTGCCTTTATTCCTGTGAGCGAAGATCAGGGAATGATCCGCGCGGTTGAAAAAGGACATCTCAGTATTGAAAAGCTTGAAGCCATGACTGCTGTCTGCTCTGTCGGACTGGATATGGTAGCTGTTCCCGGTTCTACTCCGGCAACAACCATCGCAGGAATCATCGCGGATGAAGCAGCAATAGGCATCATTAATGACAAAACAACCGCTGTCAGAATCATCCCTGCCGAAGGAAAAGGCGTGGGTGATTACGTTGATTACGGAGGCCTGCTCGGCAGAGCCCCGATAATGCCTGTCAGCACTCTGAATTCTTCAGGCTTTGTAACCAGAGGCGGCCGGATACCCGCCCCTTCGCGAAGCCTGACAAACTGACCCTCACGGTCTGTTGTGTGTATATATAAGTATTTTATTCATTTAATCACAAGGAGTTAAGAAGATGAAAAAATGGTTCATTATTGGCGGAATCGTCTTCGTCGTACTGTTGGTTATGGGCTTCATGTGGGGAATCTCCTCATACAATTCGTTCGTAGCATTGAATGAAGAGGTAAATAATGCCTGGGGTCAGGTTGAAAATCAGTATCAGAGGCGTGCTGATCTGATTCCCAATCTGGTCAATACTGTAAAAGGATACGCGGATTTCGAGAAAGAAGTTCTGACAACAGTTACTGAAGCACGCGCTAAAGTCAGCCAGATGACCGTAACAAAGGAAGTGCTTGATGATCCTCAGAGCTTCGCCCGCTTCCAGCAGGCGCAGAGTGAGCTCGGAAGTGCTATTTCACGGCTTTTGGTCACGGTTGAAAATTACCCTGATCTGAAAGCTAATGAAAGTTTCCAGCAGCTTCAGGCACAGCTTGAAGGTACCGAAAACCGGATTACCGTTGCCAGAAATAAATATAACGATGTAGTAAAACTGTATAATACGGCTGTTAAACGTTTCCCTGTTGTCCTTATTGCAGGACTGATGGGTTTCCGTGACAAGCAGTATTTCCAGTCAGCCCCCGGAAGCGAAAACGCTCCGAAAGTTGAGTTTTGATACAACCAACACGGCTGATTGTTCTTTTCATTCTCCTGAGCCCGTTCCTACGGGCTCAGGTTGAATTCCCATTAATTGATAAATGGGTTACCGACCACACATCAACGCTTTCCCCGCAGGAAATCAATGAACTGACCGGAATAGTTAAAACTCATTTTGATTCCACATCCAACCAGGTGGTGGTTTTCATGATGACGTCTCTGGACGGATACCCGATTGAAGATTTTGCTTTCCAGACTGCCGAGAAGAATAAAATCGGCACAAAAGGTAATGATAACGGAGTGCTCTTCGTTATAGTCAAAAAAGACCGGCTGCTCCGCATTGAAGTGGGCTATGGTCTTGAGGGTGCACTCCCGGATGCTACGGCGAGTTACATTATAAGGCGGGAGGTGGTTCCTTATCTCAAGCAGGGGGACTATTACGGTGGCATTAAAATTGGTATTAATTCTATTATCCGTGCTATCGCCGGCGAATATGACGTAAAATCCGTTAAAAATGAAGACGATGAATTCCCGATTGGGAGAATAATCTTCTTTATTCTATTTATTTTAATTAGTCTTTTAACCGGGGGAGGACGCAGAAGAAGAGGCATTTACGTCGGAGGCTTCGGAGGTTTTAGCGGCGGCTCCTTTGGCGGAGGAGGGGGCGGAGGCGGTTTTGGCGGATTCAGTGGCGGCGGGGGCGGTTTCGGAGGAGGCGGAGCCAGCGGAAGCTGGTGATTCATCCCAAAAAAGATGACAAACCGCTTTATTCTCTTGAACCTGAATCATGCTTAAAATTATATTGAAATGAGATTATTGAAACTCTTTACGACAACTTGATAAAAAGGAAACTACTATGGCTATCATGATAACTGAAGAATGCATCAACTGCGGTGCATGCGAACCTGAATGCCCCAATACTGCCATCTACGAAGGCGGACGCGAATGGGAACTCGCCGGCAAAAGCTACGGCGATGGGGATGCAGCTCCTTCCGGCGCTGAAGGATTTTTCTCCAGCGACTTTTATTATATCGTCCCTGACAAATGCACCGAGTGCGTCGGATTCCACGACGAACCACAGTGTGCTGCTGTCTGCCCGGTTGATTGCTGCGTACCTGATCCAAAACATGTTGAGGATAAGGATACACTGCTTGCCCGTAAAGATCATTTAGATTCTCTCGGCAGATAAGAATATAATTCATTGCAGGAAAGCCGTTTGCTACAAACGGCTTTTTTGTTTTTCCATCATCTGAAACTCTATCACTATGAATCAGCACAGACCCAGTTGGGATGAATATTTTCTCAAAGTAGCCATGCTCGTTTCCGAACGTGCAACCTGCCCCCGTATGCATTGCGGCTGCGTCCTGGTACGAAACAAACAAATCCTCAGCACCGGCTACAACGGTTCAATTCCCGGTGACGCACACTGCGAGGATGTGGGCTGTATGATTCACGAAGGGCACTGCATCAGGACAATTCATGCTGAAATGAATGCCATTCTGCAATGTTCTGCAAACGGCGTAAGTACAAAGAATGCAGTTGCCTATGTTACCAATATGCCCTGCACCAACTGTGCAAAAGCATTAATTACTGCCGGAATTATTGAAGTAGTGATTTTTTCTGATTACCATAACACCATGGCAGAGGAGTTTTTCAGCAAGGCAAATGTGAAGATCAGGCGTCTCCCCATGCCTGATACCAGAATCTCCTATGATCTGGACAGCTTTAGCTCAGCGAAGAAGTTTTAACGGGCTGCATTCAATTTGTGATTCCTCTGGAATCAGGAAAGATTGGGGGCCTTATCGCTTTTCTACCATTTTGTGATTCCTCCGGAATCATCATTTTGTATATAATGTCAGACATCGAACCCGCAGCGCGGGTGACCTATTAATAGGAAACCATCAAACCCCAATTATTCAAACCCGCAGCGCGGATGACCTGTTAGCTTTTTACCAATTTGTAATTCCACCGGTATCTTGTAAAAGAGTTTTTCGTCGCAAGGTCTTCGTAGATATACGCCGCGGCGTGTATTTACAGTGCTGAACTTCTCACCAAACCGGCATAGCACTCAATACAAACAATATTCTATTTCCCCTTTTTCTTATAATTTTTCTCATACATTGTTACCCAATCCTTCACACTCATTTTCTTCATTAATTCTCCAATGAGTTTATAAGGTATATCATCCATCTTCTTGAACCGGATGCAGCTTTTACCCATATCTAATTTCTGTTTGCAGTGTTTAGGATATTCATCAACAAACCATTTCAGCAGATCAGGATCTGCGTAGATTCCCATGTGATAAAAATTGATGGAATTCTTTTGTGAGGCAATACCCGCAAAAGGCAGCGGTTCACTTGGCTTGCAATGGTAGCCGACAGGATACAACGAATGAGGGACAACATACCCCAGCCCGCCATAACTCATCCCCGGTTCAAATCCCTTTGGCAGGTTTTTAACAATAACTTCATGCAGTTTGTTAAATGCCTCTGCTCTCTCTTCCGGAATGTTAGCCAGAATTTCTTTTACGGTATTTCCTGGTGCTTTCATCTGTCCTGCCTTCTGTTTCTGAATAATTTGCTGAATTAAAACCTTTTACCACATCTCAGCAGTAAATTTATAATTCATACTCCAGATTTCAAAATTGATGATTGGTTATTCCGGTTTTGCGTATAGGCTTTTGAGCAATGCATAAGCCAGATTGCTCCCCCGGGAGGCAGCATTCCGGTAATAGCGGTATGCTTCAGATTTATTCTCTCTCACCAATATCCCCTTTTCATAGAAATATCCGATAACCGTCTCAGCAAGCAGTGAACCCTGCGCATACCCGCTGTTAAGATTTTCCATAAGCGCTGAATAACTGCCGTTATACTCTCTCCCCATGGCAACAGATGCAATAAACTGCCGCGGTACTGCCTGATACGCACCGAGTTCAGCAGCCGACTGCCAGTACTGGAATGCTTTGTCAGTGTCCCTCTTTACACTTGAGCCGTTAAAATACATATTACCGGCTTCAATCATTGACGGGATGAAGTTCTTGCCGGCTGAGCGTTCAATCAGTGTTACCGCGTCCTTTTCAGTCAGGCCAAACTCAAGCCGGAGCAGCCGCAGTGTGCCAAGGACATACTCCGCCTCTGCAGACCCTTTATTGATCTCCGCATATAACCTGTTAAAGAAGCGGTGATCACTGATAAGTTTCCAGAGGAAGATTCCGGCATAGGGAGAACCCTCTTTAAGAGCCCGTATATAATAATAGAGGGCGGCAAGTGAGGGAGCCCCTGTTCGGGAGCGAAGCTGATATATCCTCCCTGCCAAAAGCAGTCCCTCGGGGAAGGCATAACGGTCAAACTCTTTCTCAAAACTGAGGATGTTTTCCGCCGCGGAATCACTTAAAACAGAATCTCTTACGGTAAGGTTTTTATAAGAAAACGCCGTCCTGAAGAGTTCTTCATAAAAGTCAGCAAGGAGCAGAGAGTCAGGCGGCAATGTAACCGTGGTATCGGTAAAGTTGATATACTGCAGCGTTACATTTTTACTGATGGGATTGGAGGGTTCAATTTCATCACGTTTTTTGTCTGTTTTCCCCGCGGCGATATCTTTCTCCACCGCAAGAAGGGCTTTCGGAGCATTCGGATTTCCGTTTTTCACGGCTTTTTCAAACCAGAATTTAGCCTTCATGAGGTCACGGCGCACAACCAGATCTTCCGTATATATTACCCCCGCGGCGAACTGTGCCTCAGGGATGTCTTTGCCTGCGGCATAGAGAAAATTCTCAAACGCAAGATATGGATTCCATTCAGTGCCCAGCCCGTTCATATAAAATATGCCAAGATTATATGCCGCAAGGGGGTACTTCTGTTCAGCAGATCGTTTTACCCAGACAAAGGCCTTCGCCGTATCAGGTTCAAATCCGTTTCCGGTCAGATACCGAAGACCCAGTTCATGCTGGGCGAGGGGATCTCCGTCATTGGCTTTTCTGACCAGGATAAATGACTCAAATATCTGCGGTGAAAAATCAACCGGATAGTAGGTACGGTAAATCTCAACGGGCTGATTTCGCTTAAACGCAAGACTCCCCCCCTGTCCGTATATATACATCGGAAAGAGAAGGATGAACAGCGCGGCAGCCCTCAGAAGCATCATAACGCTTAAGAAGAATGTATGGTTTTCGGCAGGAGGGCGCTTCTTTCGCCAATCTGCTGCCTCCAGAGTGCATAATAGAGGCCTGTTGTTTTGAGCAGATCTTCATGCCTGCCTGATTCCGCAACCTCTCCTTTTTCGAGGACGATGATCTTATCAGCATGAATAATCGTTGAGAGACGGTGCGCTATCATGATGGTGATGCAGTCTCTCCGTGCTGATATATCCCGCAGCGTAGCGGTAATTTCTTCCTCTGTCAGGGAGTCAAGAGATGATGTTGCCTCATCAAAGATCATCAGATACGGTTTACGCAGAAGAGCCCGGGCAATTGAAAGCCTCTGTTTTTCACCTCCTGAGACTTTCACGCCCCCCTCACCTATTGTGGTATCAAGCCCTTTCTCAGCACGGGCAAGCAGTCCGTGACATGCTGCGCCGTACAGTGCATCAAGACACTCCTGATCTGTTGCATCAGGTTTTACAAACAGAAGGTTTTCCTTTATTGTGCCCGAAAAAAGTTGGGTGTCCTGAGCCACAAATCCTATATGCTCCCTCATGGCATCCAGATCAATTTCATCATGACCTCTGCCGTTATAAAGTATTCTTCCCTCCTGGGGCTGATAGAGACCGAGCAGAAGTTTTACCAGAGTGCTCTTTCCGGCGCCTGAAGGACCTACAAAAGCGGTGGTATCCCCTGCCTTCATGCTGAAGGATATATTCTTTACCGCGTGCTGCTGTGCTGATGCATGGCGGAAACTGACATTTTCAAACTCCAGGGTTTTAAGCTCTTCAATTATAACCGGTTTTTCCGGCTTGCGGTCAACCGGTATTTCCATAATCTTCTTAAAATTCTGTATGGAAACCTCTGCTTCACGGTATATATTAATGATATTGCCGAGCTCCTGCAGCGGGCCGAAAATGAAAAATGAGTAGATAAACAGGGAGAAAAATTCTCCTACGGTAATCTGCTGGATAAATATCAGATAGAGCATCAGGAAAAGTATGGTCGTCCTGAGAAAGTTGACCATGGTTCCCTGAATAAAGCTCAGACTTCGGATATATTTAACCTTTTTAAGCTCAAGCCCCAGAATTTTCTTCGTGGTAGAGTTAAGCCGGTTAATCTCCTGCCCTGATAACCCCAGACTTTTTACCAGTTCAATATTGCGCAGCGATTCGGTAGTAGAGCCCGCAAGCGCGGTAGTCTCACCGACAATGGTTTTCTGGAGTTTCTTAATCTTTTTACTCAGTACAGAACTGATCCAGGCAATGATGGGGGCAGCAGTAAAAAAGATTGGTGCAATAGCCCAATGGATAGTAAAGCAGTATATCAGAACAAAAATCAGCCCCACGACTGTGGTGAAGATGACATTGATGAATGCTGAAATCAGCCGCTCAACATCAGTGCGGACTTTCTGCAGGACGCCCAGTGTTTCACCGCTTCTCTGATCTTCAAACCGCTGATAGGGGAGTTCAAGGGAGTGCTTCAGCCCATCTGAATATATCTGCGCGCCAAGACGCTGCGTGATAGTATTGACGTAATAGTCCTGAAAATTTTTTGCCACTCGCGAAACAAACGCAACGCCAACCGCGGCAGAAAGCAGAAGAAGGACACCTCTGAAAAATTCAGATTCGCTGTACTGGCTGTATTTGGTGGCATAGTTATCTATTACATATCTGAAGATCAGCGGATCAAGCATTGAAAATACCTGATTTACGGCAGCAAGCGAAAGGGCAAGCAGCACTAACTTCCAGTACTGCTTCAGATACGAATAGAGGATGCTCACGGCATTTCTCCTTTAGTATGATCTGAAAATCCTGATATCATCAGGCGGGTATTTCATGGGTCAGGCAATGCAGTGTTCCCAGTCCCCACACTAAATCAAGGGAATGGATGCCAACTACTTTTCTGTCAGGGAAACATTCACGCAGAATTCCAAGCGCGATATAATCTTTTGCGTCATTAAACGTGGGAACTATGACCGTTTGATTGCCGATATAGAAATTTGCGTAACTTGCAGGGAGTCTCATGCCGTCAAACACTACCGGATCAGGCATCGGGAGGGGGATAATTTCGAATGATTCTCCCTTAAGATTCTTTTCACCTTTTAACCGCTCCATATTTTCCTGCAGCAGATCATAGTTCTCATCACTGCTGTCTGATTCAGAACAGAGCAGAATAGTGTTCTCATTAACAAATCTGGCAAGATCATCCACATGTCCGTGTGTATCATCACCTGCAATTCCCTTGTCCAGCCATATTACTTTTTTAATGCCAAGCTGTTCCGCAAACATCTGTTCATATTCTTTTTTACCCCAGCCGGGATTGCGAACCTGCTGCAACGGATCAAGCAGACATTCTTCCGTGGTAAGAAGAAGCCCGCTGCCATTATAATCTATGGCTCCTCCTTCAAGTACGACATGTTTTTTAAGTGATTCGGCTTTTCTTCCTTTCACCTTCATCTGGCTGAGAAGCTTTGTACCAAGTTTTTCATCCTGCTTATAGTTATCATACTTTGCCCATGCATTAAATCTGAAGAGCAGAGGCACTGGTGTGTTACCTTCTTTAATCCAGATTGGTGCCGAGTCCCTCATCCAGCTTCTGTCTGTCGGAATAACATGAAAGACCACATTATCCGAATCATACTCAACTTTTGAGAGCGCCTTCTGAACCTGTTCTTTCTGCTTCTGATCCTGAACCACAATGCGTACTTTTTCCGAATAAGAAAGTTTTGCGGTTATATCAGCATATACCCAGGTAATCGGTGTGAACTTGCCGGGCCAGTCAGCTTTATTATGAGGCCATGCAATGAGGGTTGATTCGTGCTGCTCCCACTCGGCGGGAATTCTTTTTTTCATGGGTTAATCTCTGTAGCGTTTTGTTATTTCACCATAGGCATCAATTCTTCTGTCACGCAGGAAAGGCCAGTTACGGCGTATATATTCCATATGTGCAGGATCAACTTCCGCGAGGAGAATTTCTTCTTTATCGTCTGATGCCTGAGCAATGATATGTCCCTGAGGATCAGCGACAAAACTTGAACCCCAGAACTGAATTCCTGCCTGTTCCTTGACCGGCTGCTCAAAACCTACCCGGTTCACACCAGCCACATAAATACCATTTGCAACCGCATGACCGCGCTGCACGGTCATCCATGCGTCGCGCTGTATTTGGCCGTGCTCTTCCTTTTCATAAGGATGCCACCCGATTGCTGTCGGATAGAATAGCACCGTAGCACCTGTCAGCGCTGTAAGACGTGCACCTTCAGGATACCACTGATCCCAGCAGATAAGGGTTCCCACTTTTCCGAATTTTGTATCAAATGACTTAAAGCCAAGATCTCCGGGCGTGAAGTAAAACTTTTCATAATAAGCAGGGTCATCGGGGATGTGCATCTTTCTGTATATACCCGCGCTGCTGCCGTCTGAGTCCATAACCACCAGACTATTGTGATAGAGCCCGATTCCCCTCTTCTCAAAAAGGGGTACCACAATGCTCACACCAAGTTCTGAAGCAAGTTTGCCAAAGAGTTCCGTTGAAGGTCCCGGAATGGTTTCAGCAAAATCAAAGAGTTCAATATCTTCCTTCTGGCAGAAATACTGCGAACGGTAAAGCTCCGGCAGACAGATGACCTGTGCGCCTTTAGCTGCTGCTTCCCGTACAAAATGTTCCCCCTTTTTCATGTTCTCTTCAGGAAGAGGTGAAACCTGCATCTGAATGAGACCGATAGTATATTTTTTACTGCTCATATTGCTTTACTTCTTTTTGTTTTCCTTTTTCGTCATATTCTGTACTGCTGACAGGTTTTCCTTTGCTGAACACCTCCAGGTACCAGAGAGTACCGTCCTTCCGGAAAATTTTTGATTCTCCGTCTAACGCATCCCTTTTATAATTCTGCACCGTCCATTGCTTTCCGTTATCATAATAGGTAACGGAGAGCCCCTCCTTCAGCCCGCGCTGATAGGTGATTTCGGAGAGAAGCAGTCCCTGCTCATTATAAACTTTATGAACTCCGTTCGCGCGCCCCTGATTATACTCTTTCTCCGAACTGATTTTTCCGTTTTCAAAATATTCAATTGCAGTTCCGTGAATATTGCCTTTGGTATAGTTATATATACCTTTAATCTGTCCGCTTTCATAGTACCAGATGGTTGTATCCTCCTGCAGATTCCAGAAGTAGTTTGCAACAACCTGCACAGCCCCGCTTTTAAAGAAACCGGTGGCAAGTCCCTCTTTCTTGCCTGCTTTAATCATGGTAATGGTCTGCAGTTCGCCTGAGTCATAATAATTTCTGAATTCCCCTTCCAGCGTTCCGTATGCGTAACTACCTTTTTCGCGGAGAGCGCCGTCTTCATAATAGCCCCGGTATTCACCATGAAACCTGCCCTCCGAATAATTATAATACTCCCGTAATATCCCAGATTCCGTAAATCCGTATTTCGGTCCGTTTAGAGTTCCGTTCTCATAGGTTTCGGACTGCATAAGCACTCCCGTCGGATAATAGGTGCGTACCTCACCATGGAGTTTTCCGTCTTTAAAATTACTGACCTTTTTTAATACGCCGTCATCATATTTTTCTTTTACTTCACCGTTCTGCGGCAGCAGCACGGGAGCAATAAGCATCATCATCAGTATCAGCAGTGTATTCTTCATAGTTTCCTTTCGACGTTACATTATTAATAGCCGTAAGAGGAGATCAGATTGCCGTCTTCATCATAAAATTTGCTTGTGGCAAGCTGATCGTCTCTGTAATAATCTTCACGTTTAAGAGCGCCGTTTCTGAAATATTCCTTAATGAATCCGTTCAGACGGCCGTTTATATAAGTTTCTTCTTTTTTAATTCGTCCGTTAGTATGGAACTCGGTTTTGATGCCTTCAATCAGCCCCCCCTTCACGAAATATTGATACTCCATCATGCCGGACTCATAATATTTCTTCACTTCCCCCTCAATCTCATCATCACGGTACGTATATACATACTCGAACCCGCCTGATGGATAGAAGGTGAACATAATGCCGTGTTTTTTTCCCTGCTCATAATAGACTTCACTTTTGAGTCCGCCGTCAGGGAAAAATTCTTTTTCCATTCCCTGCTTCATTCCTCCGCGGTAATCAGTACTGCGAATCAGATACCCCTCCTGATAAAAGTTTGAAGTTCCGCTCAGGGTATCATTTTTATAGGACCACTCCTCTGTAAGAAATCCTGCCTGATTATAGTTCTTGCCGAGATTCTCTTTCTTCCCGTTTCGGTAAAAAAACTCACTTTGCAGGACTCCGTCAAAACTGAAAGCTCTCTCATATTTTTCGAAATCAAGTTTTTTTCCGAATGCATCGTAACGGATACGTTCCGATATTTCTCCGCTCCGGTATAAATCTTTCACGCGGATATCACCGCCGGAATCATAAAAATACGCTTCCCCCTCAAGACGGTCATTCAGATAATATGCCTCAATGGCAACTCTTCCGTTCTCATGATATACCAGCGCCCTGCCGTTCATTCTTCCGCGGAAAAAATTTCGCTCAACTTCTTTTCCCCCTTTCTGGAAATAGGTAACAGAAACACCTTCAAGAAGTCCGTTAACAAAATACCACTCCCCCTGCAGTTCGCCGGATTTGTAGTAGGTTTTGGTGATACCATCCAGCACTCCCATAAGATATGTCTGTTCAGCCCAGAGTTCCCCGGTCTCATAATACCATTTTGAGATGCCTTCCTTTCTCCCCTGAACATAATTCCAGGCAATGCTTAAAAGCCCGTTTTCAAAATACCAGTAGGATGGGCCGTCCTCGAGCCCCTGACTGAACTGCCACTCTTTCCAGAGACGGCCGCTTGGGAAAAACTCAAGATAAGAACCATGCAGCTTACCGTCAAGATACTCCCCCTGGGACTGAATCATGCCGTTGGGATGATACGTTTTCCTGATCTCCGTCTCCTGAGCTGAGAGCATAAGGCAGAATACTGAAATGAAAAAAAACAGTTTATATATTGAAAAAATCTCCGTTGATGAGGGAATGGTCCGCAATTACTTTGGACGTCTGAAAATACGAGATGCCCTGCGGGAAAACAGGGCACAAAAAGCACAGGTTAACGGTACCGCTCTTAAATGGTACGGCCAATTACTTCAGCAATTTTCCTTATCTGACTCATCAGTTCAGCGAACTGTGAAGGAAGGAGCGCCTGCGGTCCGTCTGAGAGCGCCTTTTCCGGTTCATGATGCACCTCAACCATAAGACCATCAGCGCCGGCAGCCACTGCAGCACGCGCAAGCGGAATCACCTTATCACGCAGCCCTACAGCATGTGAAGGATCAGCTATTATTGGCAGATGGCTTCTCTTCTGTACCACCGGTATGGCCGAGAGATCAAAGGTGTTGCGTGTATAGGTTTCGAAGGTGCGTATGCCCCGCTCACAAAGGATTACTTCTTTATTGCCTCCTGAGAGTATATACTCGGCAGACATGAGCAGTTCTTCGATGGTGCCTGAAAGTCCTCGTTTAAGCAGTACCGGCTTGCCAACCTTGCCAAGTTCCTTCAGAAGAGAAAAGTTCTGCATATTCCTTGCTCCGACCTGAAAGATATCGGTATATTTGCCAATAAGTGAAATCTGCGCCGGTTCAAGAATTTCAGTGACCATTACTAAGTTATGAGCATCTGCCGCCTTGCGCATCAGTTCAAGACCGGTCTCGCCAAGCCCCTGAAATGAATAGGGTGATGAGCGCGGCTTAAAAGCTCCGCCGCGTAAAATTTTTCCTCCATTTTTTGATACTATCTCGGCAAGTTTGAATATCTGTTCTTCACTTTCGATGGAACAGGGGCCTGCCATCACAACGACATCCCTGCCGCCTAATACAACATTCTTCACTTTGATCAGCGTGTTTTCTTTCTGGAAAGCACGGCTGGCAAGTTTAAAGGGTTCAGTAATCCGGTAAACTTCTGAAACACCATCAAGCAGTTTTACTTTGCGGGTATCAAAATCCGGACGGACACCTATTGCACCAAGCACGATCTGTTCTTCACCGGTGGATTTATGCACCGCGAAGCCGTAATCTTCAAGGTGTTTTATTACATTTTCTAATTGCTCTTGTGTAGCGTTCTTTTCGAGAACTACAACCAATTCATACTCCGTTGTCTAATCATGAAATTTCTTTTCCCCTGCCTCTATGGCAAGAGGAAGATAATCCTCTTTGTGAGGAATAGCGCAGGAATACCTGCTGCTGTATGCACAATACGGATTATAGGCAAGATTAAAATCTATCGTGTACTCATGATTTGCATCAGGATTCAGTTCAAGATCTATATATCTCCCTACGCCGTAAGTTTCGTTCCCCGTAGTTTCATCAGTGAACCAGAGAGATGCATATTCAACTCCGGTGCGTGATCTCCCTTTATAAACATTCATCCGGTACTCTTTATTCCTGAAGTTCCAGGTAAAATATCCGTAACGAAGATATTTTCTTTCTTCTCCTTTGGTACCCAAAATAACAACCGTATCCTGCTGTTCATAAACATTCAGGACCGAATAAAACTTAAAAGCCGGGTCAACCGGATAATATTTCAGAGGAGCCCAGTGGGCTGCCGTATCCTGCACAAATGGAGAGCCCGGGGATGATTTCATCTCGGCATCCTTATTCGTCCGGTGCTGTTCAATCTCCATAATGTATGCTTTATCTTCTTCCGAATATTTGTCACCGCATCCTGCTGTAAAAGAAAGCAGGAGCAGAACAACCGGCCATTTAATCAGTTTTACTGATTTCATAAAAAGGTTCATTCTTTTTCTTTCAAACTTTTTTTCAGCTCATAGAGTTCATTAAGTGCATCAAGCGGAGTAAGAGAATTTATCTCCAGATCATCAATCCGCTTCCTCAGACGGTCATCCTTCACCTCAAAAAGACTCATCTGCAGGTCATGCTGATGCTCTGCGGCTTTGCGGATGCGCTCCTTCTTTTCAAGATGCGGGGTAAGTTCTTTTGATTCAAGATTCGCAAGTATTTCTTTGGCGCGGGTGGTCACATAGCGCGGCAGGCCTGCCATCTGAGCTACCTGAATGCCATAACTATGGTCTGCCTGGCCAGGACTTACCTTATGCAGGAATATTACCCGGTCTCCGTGTTCTATTACTTCAACCTTATAATTCTTTATACGAGGAAAGAGTTCTGCCATTTCATTTATTTCATGGTAGTGAGTGGCAAACAGCGTCTTAGCCGCAATTTCACTATTCTCATGAATGTATTCAGTTATTGCCCAGGCAATACTCAATCCGTCGAAAGTGCTTGTACCCCTGCCTATCTCATCAAGAAGTATAAGACTCTGCGCGGTTGCGTTATTCAGAATATTTGCCGCTTCCTGCATCTCTACAAGGAAAGTACTCTCACCGGCTGATATATTATCCGATGCCCCGACTCTGGTAAAGATGCGGTCAATTATTCCCAGCCGTGCCTTTTTAGCCGGAACAAACGAACCAATTTGTGCCAGAAGTACAATTAACCCGGTCTGCCTTAGATAGACTGACTTACCCGCCATGTTCGGCCCGGTTAGCAGGATTATCTGTGCATCTTCATTATTCAGATGGCAGGAGTTCGGCGTGAATTTTTCTCCCGGTTTCAGAATTCGTTCAACCACCGGATGCCGCCCTTCAACAATTTCAAGCACGCCGCTTTCATCAAGTTCCGGCTTCACATAATTATATGCTTCTGCACATTCAGCAAAGGAGAGATAGCAGTCAATCCGGGCAACTGCCTGTGCGTTTGACTGAATTTTCTCTGAGTATGATGCGGCGGCAATCCGGAGTTCATTAAACAGCTGATACTCAAGTTCGGCAATTTTTTCGTCAGCGGTAAGGATTTTATCCTCATATTCCTTCAGTTCCGGTGTTATATACCTCTCTGAGCTGACTAATGTTTGTTTCCGTATATAATCTGCGGGAACCTTATCTTTATTGGCGTTGCTGATTTCGATATAATAACCAAACACCTTATTATAGCTTACTTTAAGCGAGCCGATGCCGGTGCGTTCCCGTTCATCTTTCTGCAGGCGGGCAATCCAGTCCTTTCCGTGGAAGGAAAGATCGCGCAGTTCATCAAGTTCCGGGCTGAATCCCGCGCGTATATATCCGCCTTCGCCTATGGATGCAGGGGGATTATCGGTCAGTGTGGTTTCAATTTTTTTGGCAAGTTCTTTTAAATCATGAATTGACGTGCTCATGGCAGAGATCGCCTTGTCAGATGACTGCAGCAGCCGGCCTGCTATATGGGGCAGTTTCTCCAGTGAGTTCTTCAGTGCAGTAAGATCACGCGGAGTCGCTCTGCCGGTGCAGATTTTTGACGTCAGACGTTCAAGATCGCCAATCTCCTTCAGGTCTTCCCTGATTGCCAGGCGCAATTCTTTCTGATGGTAAAATCCTTCAATAATATTTTGCCGTTGCAAAATAGGTTCAAGTTTTCTCAAAGGGGCGCTTACCCATCTTTTAAGAAGACGGGCTCCCATAGGCGTTTCCGTTTTATCAAGTATAGAGATCAGAGTACCTTCCCTGCTGCCATCCTGCATGGAATAGATAATCTCAAGGTTTCTCTTGGTTGAGCGGTCAAGCTGCATATAATCAGATGGATTATAGAGAAGCACCTTGTTCAGATGTGAGGGATTGGCCTTCTGCGTCTCACGGAGGTAATGGATAATTACTCCGGACGCGGAGAGGCCGGCAGTAAGGTGTTCAATGCCGAAGCCCTTAAGACTCACGGTCTTAAATTGGAGCAGCAGCTGCTCCGATGCATAATCCTGATTGTATACCCAGTCATCAATTTTGGTAAAACGGGCCGGGATTTCACTTTCTGCATAGAGTGATTTGATCATCTCAATATCCCCCTTGCGGGCGAGGATTTCAGCCGGTGAGATCAGTTCAATCTGATCGCGCAAAACCTGCCTGTGAACTTCATAGGCATAATATTCCCCGGTGGAGATATCGCAAAAGGAAAGTCCGGCAATATCACCGCTGACCATCACCGCAAGCAGGTAATTATTTTTTTTGTGATCGAGCAGTTTTTCTGAGAAAGCAACTCCGGGAGTTACCATTTCGGTTACTTCTCTTTTCACAATACCTTTAGCCTGTTTGGGGTCCTCCATCTGCTCGCAGATGGCAACCCTGAGACCGGCACGGACCAACTTTGGCAGATAGGTATCAAGTGCATGATGCGGAAAACCTGCTAGAGGAACATCCCCGGCAGCTCCGTTCGACCGCCTGGTCAGAGTAATACCCAGCACACGGGATGCGGTTTTGGCATCCTCGTCAAAAGTCTCATAGAAGTCACCAATCCTGAAGAGTAAAACTGCGTCAGGGTGAGACTCCTTGATCTTATGATACTGAAGCATTAAAGGGGTCGAACTCATAGACTTACATTAAAACAAACCTCAAATGTACCTTTAAAATGGGTCAAATTCAATTGAAGTATGAAGTATGAATCATGAAGTATGAATTTACGCCCTGCTCCTGAGGAGTCGAATACTGGCAGAAATTCGCATAAACCTCCCTACTCCGGAGGAGTCGAACATTGGTAGAACTTCGCATTAGCCTTCACCCCCTTCCCAACTCCGGAGGAGTCGTACATTGGTAGAACTCCGTATAAGCCTTCACCCCTTCCCTACTCCGGAGGAGTCGTACATTGATAGAACTTCGCATAAGCCCTCACCCCCTTCCCGACTCCGGAGGAGTCGAACATTGGTAGAAATTCGCATAAGCCTTCACCCCTCTTCCCGACTACGGAGGAGTGGTACATTGGCCGAAATTCATATTAACCACCACTCACACTCGTGGATTTACTGCAAAATTTTTCTGCCAAGCCCCCCAAAAAAATGCAAAGATCACTCAGCAGGTGTAAAGAGCATCGTCCTGTTTGAAGCATTCTTCAGCACCTGGTGGGTAAAAATCTCAACTGCGATTTTCAGGAACTGCAGCAATGCCAGCATCAGAACAGGCGCGCCGAATGCCAGCAGCAAAAATGATCCGAATATGGCAACAAACTGCTGGATGAATATCCTTGGGTATGGAATAAACATCATCAGTACTGGACTGGCTTCCTTATACACTCCCGGCTGGATATAATCAAACCAGAGACTCACGGTATGCGTCACCACAATGGACAGCACAGCATAATGCATGAACTCATTTTCAATGATGTAGCTTATAAATCCTTCTATACCCTCCGCGGATGAGCTGAGCGCCGGCAGGATAATCTGAATCTGCCCGAAATTAAACATATTGTAATGCACCAAAAAAAATACCGTGACAAATATTCTCCCCCCGATTGAGCCGGGAGGCGCCGATTCCGCGGTATTATTCGGATTCTTCTGCGCAAGAAGAATCTTCGGTACATTCAGCAGCCCGATGATAACCGTTTCTGTTATATATATAAATACAATGTTCATCGCGTCAAACCCAAAGAAGAGCACTCCGATGACCGGCATGAGGTTATGAATGGCAATAAACCAGCTCGTTTTATCGAACTCAAGATCGGCGAGCATTCCGCCGAGGGAATTATAATCCTTCCGTAAATCAATCATGTTTTCCTGCACAAGAAGATTAATAAAGCATTATTCGCGAACAGGCATCACCCTGCCCGTTAAAAATTCAAATTTGTTCAGACCCCGGAGAAAGACTTCCTCTAAACCTCCCGAATATTACCGTAAAATAGGTATTTTAACCGAATGTTTTACCATTTTTAGAAAGTTATGTCATCTACTGCCGCAACTGAAAAAACTAAATTCCCCGCCTCCTTCTGGACGGCAAATATTGTTGAACTCTTCGAACGCTCTGCCTATTACGCCATTTTTATCGGAATCACCCTCTACCTTACCGATGTCGTCGGGTTCAATGACATCTGGGCTGCCTGGATAGGAGGAGTGTTCTCGGCAGGCCTTTACTTCCTGCCTCCTTTTGCAGGTGCCTATGCAGATAAAATAGGATTTCGTAAGGCGCTGCTTCTGGCTTTTGCGCTGCTGGCAGTTGGTTATTTTTCTCTCGGGCTGTTTCCTTATAAGGCAATCGTCATTCCTTCATTGGTACTGGTTATGTTCGGGGGCTCCTTCATTAAATCGGTCATAACCGGAACGGTTGCTGTAACCACCGATACAGCAAACCGTGCACGAGGTTATTCAATATTTTATGCAATGGTGAATGTTGGCTCTTTCCTCGGTAAAACCTTTGCATATCCTATCCGGCTTGAGCTGGGTCTTGAAGCGGTTAATTATTATTCAGCGGCTCTCTGTTTTATTGCGCTTATTGCAGTGTACTTTTATTATAAGGGGGTTGATTCCGGCAGCGATAAAAAATCCGTAAAAGAAATAGTGGACGGAATGCTCAGGGTGGTTAAGAATACCCGGCTAGTGATGCTGATACTTATAATAACCGGTTTCTGGATTATCTTCCATCAGCTTTACGCAACCATGCCGAAGTACGTTATCCGCCTAGTTGGACAGTCGGCCTCTCCGGAGTGGATAGCAAACGTGAACCCGCTGGTGGTTGTGACGTTCGTGATTGTGGTAAATAAAATTATGAAGAAATACACAGCGCTCAGCACCATGACCGTGGGAATGTTCATCATGCCGGTATCTGCCCTGATTATGGCGGCAAGCCCCTGGCTGACCGGAATTACCGGAAATCTAATAAATATCCTAGGGTTTTTCACCGCGCATCCGGTTACTGTTATGATGATCATCGGTATCGTATTTCAGGCACTGGCAGAGTGCTTCATCAGCCCCCGTTATCTGGAGTTCTTTTCTCTGCAGGCACCAAAAGGAGAAGAAGGACTTTACCTTGGCTTCGGTCATCTGCATTCATTCCTGGCTTCTCTTCTTGGGTTTGGTATATCGGGATATCTGCTCACGATGTATTGTCCCGATCCCGCAACGCTTACTGCTGAACAGGCACTGACTGCTTATGACAGCGCTTATATGATCTGGGTCATCTTCGCCGGAATCGGTCTGGTTTCTGCTCTGGCTCTGGTTCTTTATGGTAAATATTACGGTTACGGAACACACGGCCAAGAGAAGTAATCAAAAAGGGGGATTTCCGGCTGTTTTTCAGTTTTAGGAATCAGCAATCACACTTTTCCGCTTTAGAAGCCTTTTAACAGATTCTTTTGCGGTACGGTTTTTGCACATTATGATATGTATTTAATTCGGATTTGGAATGGAAGAAAAATTTAATTTTGAAGATTTAATTAAGAAAAGCCGTGTAAGCGATACGGAAATCATCAATCATGCTGCCATTATCGGCGGCGGACTGATGGGGCAGGGTATTGCCCAGACTATTGCTGCTTCAGGGCTTGATGTTCTTATCATTGAAAAAACAGAAGAAACCGTTCTGCGCGCTAGTGAAGTGCTGGGTGATTCTATTGACCGGGAAATTAAACGATGGGCAATGACCCAGTCAGAGAAAAAAGCTATCATGAGCCGTATACGCTGGTCAGTTGATTATAATGACCTGGCTGATGCTGATGTAATCATTGAAGCGGTTGACGAAGATTATGATCTGAAGGCAGAGATTTTCAGCAAGATTGACAAAATAGCAAAAGCTGAAACCATCTTCGTTTCTAATACTTCAACGCTCAGTCTTTCAAAACTTGCGGAAGAAACCTCACGACCGGAAAAAATCATCGGGATGCACTTCCTGAATCCTGTTCCCAAGGTTCCCCTTGTAGAACTGGTTAAAGGTCTGAAAACCTCAAACTATACCGTAAAAACCATCCGTGACTTTGCAAAGAGAATCGGTAAAACCGCAGTAGAGGTTTATGAATATCCGGGGTTTGTAACCACCCGTGCCATTGTTCCCCTCCTCAATGAAGCCATGTATATCCTTCTTGAGGGAATTGCCTCGGCAAAAGATATTGATACCGCAATGAAACTTGGCTATAACTTTCAGTATGGCCCCCTTGAAATGGCTGACATGATGGGGCTGGATGAAGTGCTTGCCTGGATGGATACACTCTGGAAAACCCTCGGCGAACCGAGATACCGCGCCTGCCCCATTCTGAGGAAACTGGTGCGCGAAATGAAACTCGGCAAAAAAACCGGTGAAGGTTTTTACAAGTATGATGATGACGGCAAAATAGTTCACTCAAATTGAAAGTTTAATAGTAATGAAAGTTCTGGTTCTTAACTGCGGCAGTTCGTCAATTAAATATCAGTTTATTGATACTGCCACACACCATGCCCTTGCGAAGGGCGCTGTTGAACGCATCGGAATGACTGATGCAGTTCTTTCTCATACACGGTCTGACGGAGATTCAATCCGCCTGGTCAGTGAAATCCTTGATCATGCAGTTGCCATTGAATATGTGCTGGCAGTGCTGCTCAGCAAAAATCACGGTGTGCTGGATGATAAGGATGACATTCAGGCCGTGGGGCACCGCGTTGTTCACGGAGGCGAGGCATTCAGCGGGTCGGTATATATAACCGACGAAGTGATAAAAGTACTTCAGGATAATATTGATCTTGCACCGCTGCATAATCCCCCGAATATCAAAGGTATTCAGGCGGTAAAGCGAATCATTCCCGAAGCACCTCAGTGCGGCGTGTTTGATACCTCATTTCACGCGCACATGAAGCCGGAAGCATTTCTCTACGGCATACCCTATGAACTTTACCGTAAGTATAAAATCCGTAAATACGGTTTTCACGGCACATCACACCGCTATGTGGCTGAAATTGCCGCACAAATGCTCGGCAAACCGCAGAGTGAGCTGAAAATAGTAACCGCGCATCTTGGCAATGGCTGCTCCATGGCAGCAGTAAAATATGGGGAGTCTATTGACACCACCATGGGTTTCACCCCGCTTGAAGGCCTGCTTATGGGTACCAGAAGCGGTGACGTAGATCCTTCAGTCATCCTGTATATTATGGGTAAAGAAGGACTTTCTCTTTCTGAGGCCAATACGCTGCTGAATAAACACAGCGGCTTGATCGGCATCAGCGGTGAGGCAAGTGATATGCGTGAGGTGGTTTCCAGTATGAAGGAAGGCACCAAAAGGGCTAAGATTGCCTTTGATCTTTTCTGTTACCGCATTAAAAAATATATCGGAGCCTATGCAGCGGCAATGGGAGGGCTTGATGCATTTGTGCTGACCGGTGGTATCGGAGAGAATTCAGCAGAAGTGCGCGAAGCAGTCTGCGCTGATCTTGAGTTCCTTGGATTGAAACTTGACCCCGTTAAAAACGCCAATAAAGAAATTGATCTTTCTGCTGACGGCTCACGGGCAAGGATTCTGAGAATCCCCACGAATGAGGAACTGGTCATAGCTCTCGACACAGCCGATATCGTCTCCAGGATGAAATCCGCGGAATAACATTTTCCCCTGCCGCCGGAGCACTCCTCCGGCGGCAGACTAATATATACGGCTGACGACTTACCCGCCTGCCGGCCCTTCAGTTTTTCTTCCGATACTTCTTTTTTACCTGATAAATTTATCCTAATTTTCGAACTTCTGTCACGGTTTCTGTGCCATGCCAGAGTGAAACACATCATCAGCACATAAAAAGGATTCCGCATGGAGTTTATTGAAAACATTCTTAATGAAATCAACAGCGTTGTGTGGGGTGTGCCAATGCTTATTCTGCTCTTCGGCACCCATGTTTTTCTCACCTTCCGGCTCAAACTGATTCAGCGGTATATATGGACCGGCATTAAGTTATCACTCGGCAGGTCGAAGGAAGGGAGCGGTGATGTTTCACAATTCGGCGCACTCACTACGGCTCTTGCGGCAACCATCGGAACCGGAAACATTGTGGGGGTATCAACTGCCATCGCAGCCGGAGGTCCCGGGGCGGTATTCTGGATGTGGCTGACCGGTGTTTTTGGTATCGCGACCAAGTATTCCGAAGCGCTTCTTGCAGTTAAATACCGCACCACAAAAGAGGATGGATCCTTTGCCGGAGGCCCGATGTATGTACTCGAGAGAGGTCTAAATATGAAATGGCTGGGCATTATTTTTGCTGCCCTGACTGCTGTTACCGCATTCGGTATTGGGAACATGGTGCAGGCAAATTCCATCTCCGAACTTGCAAAAACTTCCATGAATATTCCTCCGTATATAACCGGTATTTTTCTTGCAACATTAACCGGAGTTGTAATCATAGGCGGTATAAAATCAATCGCGAAATGGTGTGAAAAACTGGTTCCCTTTATGGCTATCTTTTATGTACTGGGCTGCTTTGTTCTTCTTGCAATGAACTATCAGGAAATTCCTCATGCACTCAGTCTTATCTTTGAAGGAGCATTCAGCGGAACAGCCGTAACAGGAGGTTTCCTTGGAGCTACTATGAAGGAGGCCATAAGAATGGGAATAGCAAGGGGACTCTTCTCTAATGAATCAGGACTTGGCAGCGCCCCAATCGTAGCTGCAGCCGCACAAACTAAAAATCCAGTCCGCCAGGCACTGGTCTCATCAACCGGCACTTTCTGGGATACCGTGGTTGTATGTTTAATCACCGGAGTGGTTGTAGTCAATTCAGGAGAGTGGGCAAACGGACTTCGCGGTGCAGAACTTACGCATGCTGCTTTTGAAGAAATTCCCGTCATCGGTTCAATTGTCCTTACTATTGGCTTGCTCACTTTTGTATTCTCTACCATCATAGGCTGGTCTTATTATGGAGAAAAAGCGATTGAGTATTTAGCTGGTTCTAAAGCCGTAAAACCCTACCGGATTCTCTGGGTAATCTTTGTATTGGTCGGCTCTCTGCTCTCACTGCCTGTGGTCTGGACCTTCGCGGATATCACAAATGCACTGATGGCTATCCCCAATCTGACAGCATTGCTGCTGCTCTCAGGAGTGATTGTGGCTGAAACAAAGAAATACCTGTGGGAGGGGAAACTTGATGATATGTAATATTTAGTTTATATATATTTGGGCTGTTTACCTCCTGGTATGCAGCCCTTTTTTTTGTTTTTGAGCACAGGTAATTCCGGCTGCCTCAGACCTCAGCTCACGCTAAGACGCAATGAGTTTCTGCTTATAATCCAATATCCTCTGCGTTAATAAGCGAAATCTGCGGGATACATTCAGGGATTCGCCTCAAGACTTCCATCGCGCGAAGACGTTAAGACGCAGAGAGTTTCTTGTCATCATTCGTTAAACTCTGCGTTAATCAGCGAAATCTGCGGGAAACATTCCCGAATTCGCCTCAAGACTTCCCTCACGCAAAGACGCTAAGACGCAGAGAGTTTCTTGTTATCATGCAATTAACTCTGCGTTAATCAGCGAAATCTGCGGGAAACATTCCGGGATTCGCCTCAAGACTTTCCTCGCGCAAAGACGCTGAGACGCAGAGAGTTTCTTCTCATCATTCAACATCCTTAACAAGCATCTGCAGGAACCTTTTACCCTGCCTGGCGGCACTTCCAGCCTGCCGGAATCAGCCCCGATTCATGATTCTGCGCTTTCTTTCTTAAATTTGCACAATCATTTTTGCAAGTTTATGTCGTTAGAAATATTCCTTTTATCATTCATCCCCCTCTTTGTTGCCATTGATATTATCGGCACGGTACCCATTTTTCTTGGCATTACCAGTGACCTGAGCCAGCAGGATAAACGTAAGCTGATTCTTCAGTCAGTGATGACTGCATTTATCATCGGCATACTCTTCCTGGTGGCAGGAAAGATTGTCCTGAACTTTATGGGCATCACTATAGATGATTTCCGCATAGCCGGCGGAATCATTCTGCTGATACTCTCGGTGAATGACATTATGTTTTCCAATGAATCCCGCCGCCGTCCGGGTACCAAAGTCGGCATTGTTCCGCTTGGTATCCCGCTGATAATCGGGCCGGCAGCACTCACTACCATTATGATACTCATTGACAATTATGGCTTTGTCCCGACAATCGTATCCATGGTACTTAATTTTCTGATAGTATTTCTGGTGCTCCGTTACTCAAATCTCATCATTAAAATTGCCGGGGAAGAAGGCACAAAGGCATTCGCAAAAATCGCGTCAGTATTTCTTGCCGCCATTGCGGTTATGATGATACGGGTAGGAGTTTCGAATATTATAGCCAGAGGAGGCGCGTAACATGGATTTACTGTTAAAAAACAAAACCGCATTAATTACAGCCGGTTCCAAGGGAATCGGGAAAGCAGCTGCTCTTGCGCTCGCTGCTGAAGGATGCCGCATTGCAGTTACATCTTCAAATAAAGAAAATCTGCAGAAATTTTCAGATGAATGTAAATCCCGCACCGGACAGACCCCTTACACTGCCGTGATGGATCTGAATATTCCCTCACAAGCGGCCGGAGTTACCGAAAAAATTTTTAAAGAATTCGGACATATAGATATTCTGGTGAACAATTGCGGCGGTCCACAGCCGGGCAACTTCCTTGAGATAACGGATAAACAATGGGAGTCAGGTGCTAATCAGATTCTCTTCAGTGTGATTGCCATATGCCGTCTGCTTATTCCGCCGATGAGGGAGAGAAAGTGGGGACGGATAATAAACATCACCTCGGTAACAGTCCGCCAGCCTATTGATAACCTTGTGGTCTCAAACGCTCTAAGAGCAGGACTGACTGGACTGGCAAAATCGCTCAGTAATGAGTTCGCCGCTGATGGTCTGACTATTAATAATATCGCTCCGGGATATACACTGACCGAACGAATCAAAGATCTTTCACAAAGCAAGGCAACACTTACGGGAAACTCCCCCGATGACATTATCAGAGAGATGACGCGCAATATCCCCGCAGGACGCATGGCAGAGCCGGAAGAGCCTGCAGCGCTTGCCTGTTTTCTGGCTTCACCCCTTGCCGGATATATCAACGGCAATACCATACAGATTGACGGCGGCTATACAAAGTCCCTTCTCTGATTATCTGAATATGCACAAGTGATCTATTCCTGCGAAATTGTCCTCACTCCCGATAAAGCCGGAGATAAGGAAGAATTATATATACAGGCAGCCCGTAAACTGAAACTGAACAGGGGCGAGATTACCGCCGTGGTGCCGGAACGGAGATCCATTGACGGACGCAGCCGCGATCCGGTTTACCGGATACAGGCCAGTGTATATACAAACGAACTTCCCTCCGGAAGCCCGTATCAGTTCAATTTTACTCCCTCGGATGCATCAAAGCGCGCGGCAATCGTTGGTTCAGGTCCGGCGGGATTGTTTGCCGCACTAAAACTGATTGAACTCGGCGTCACACCCGTCATCTTTGAACGGGGGAAGAATGTCCGGGACCGCAGACGCGATCTGAGAGCCATTCAGCAGTTCGATACCGTTAACCCGGACTCCAATTATTGCTTTGGTGAAGGAGGGGCGGGCACCTATAGCGACGGCAAACTTTATACACGCTCAACCAAACGGGGAGATATTAAGCGGATTCTATCACTGCTGGTGCATCATGGGGCTCATCCTGATATTCTGATTGACGCCCATCCCCACATCGGTTCCAACAAACTGCCTAAAGTAATCGAAGCAATACGGAATACCATCCTTGAGTGCGGCGGTGAGATTCATTTCGGATCACGTGTTACCGATATATATACGGAGCATAACCGGATTAGCGGGCTGCAGGTGAACGGCAGTACGGATTTTGTGTTTAATCAGATTATCCTTGCGCCGGGACACTCCGCGCGTGATGTTTTCCGTATGCTTGAGCGGAGAAATTTCGCCCTTGAAAGCAAACCCTATGCTCTTGGCGTGCGGATTGAGCATCCCCAGGAAATGATAAACCGGAAACAGTATCACAATTCCAAATATATACCGCTGCTGCCTGCGGCTTCATATTCCATAACCTGCCAGGCTGAGGGGAAAGGCGCGTTCTCATTTTGCATGTGTCCCGGAGGAATCATCGTTCCGGCGGCGACCAGTCCGGGTGAGATTGTGGTAAACGGTATGTCAATGTCCCGCCGGGACTCGAAATTCGCGAATTCCGGTTTTGTGGTAACTGTGGATCAGCGGGATTTTGAACAGCAGGGCTTCGGAGGCATTTTTGCCGGAATGGACTTCCAGCAGTTTATAGAGCAGAGGGCTTTTTCAACAACGGGGACACAGCAGGCCCCGGCTCAAAGAGTTACAGATTTCCTGAACGGCATTACTTCAAATTCCCTGCCGCCAGCCTCTTACATCCCGGGATTCAAATCCGTTCCTCTGGCGGAGATTTTCACGGAGGAAATCACCTCCGCGTTACAATCTGCTCTCAGGATGGCGGATAAAAAGCTTAGCGGATTTATCTCAGAGGAAGCGGTTATCTGTGCACCGGAATCCCGTACCTCATCCCCTGTTACCGTTCTCCGGGATAAGGAAACTCTTGAGAGCACCTCCCATCAGGGGCTCTACCCGGCCGGGGAAGGCTGCGGGTACGCCGGGGGCATCATCTCCGCTGCCATTGACGGCGAACGCACAGCCATGGCTCTTTTCCAAAAATATTTTTCATAAGAATAAGTTGGCGTAATCTTTTTCCGTATTTTCTCAATGAACGTAAAGATTTTCATTGAACAGGAGATTGCCTCATGGAACCGTTCAAAATACAGGAACAAAATGAAAGCGGCCGACTTTCCGCCTCCGGCGTAGTAACAGAAATCAATAACCTGCTAGCCGCTGTTCCTTCACCTTTCCAGCTAAGCCAGATTGATATCGAAGCTATTACCAACCGCTGCAAACCTGATGTATCACAGAGCGCTATTTTTGAAAAACTGACTTCCGTTTACCGCCAGTACCTGGAATACTGCCTCGTTGATAAAAAACTGAGCCATGATGAAATTAAAAATCTGCAGCAGCTTAAAAAAGTATTCCTCCTTTCAGACAAAACCGTAAAAGCACTTACCTCCGAACTGGTCTCAAGTATATATATGGCCGAACTGCATACCGTGCTGGAGGATGGCGTTATCACCTCAGATGAGGCATCATTCCTTATGAAACTGCGGCGTGATCTGGTGCTGGACAGTGATACTGCCGAAAAGCTGTATGACACGGCAACACGGGATTTCCTGAACAAAAAAATTGAAGAAGCACTCGAAGATGAACGCCTTACCGATGAAGAGGAAGCTGAACTCACCCGTATAGCGGAAAGCCTCAATATTGATATATATCAGGACAAAAGAACCCGCGAGCTTCTTGAGCGCTACCGAATTTACTGGCTGATTGAAAACGGACAGCTACCTGTTGTTCTCGGGCAGATACCCTTCAATCCTGATGAAGAGTGCCATTACATGATTTCTGATGTGCTCTGGTATGAGGAAGAAAAGAAAGATGAAAGCGAAGCACTGAACCGGTTCACCATGAGAAGACGGCTGAACAAACTGCTGGAATCTACCGTACGGAAAACCGGACTGAGCGATGTCCGCATCGGCAATTTCATTCTGATAGAAAAAGGCACACTCTATTTTTCAAACAGCAAGATATACTTTCAGGGAGAGCATAACGGCATGTTCATTGAATACGAAAACATCTCCGGATTTGAAGTATATGAAAATGGCGTAAAAATCCTCATCAGCAGCGGCGCCAAACATCTCCTGCAGTTTAACGATAAGATTGATATTGTCTGTCTGCTGATAAACAGGCTGATGTATAGTTAATTATTATATATACAAGAAACCTTTGCACACATTTGAAGAGACGATGCATGCATCGTCTCTACGTATTTCACGTCTGTAGACAGTGTGTAACGGGCTAACGTAGATCAAAATCACCCCAACCCGATCCCGGAGGGGTTGCAGATTGGTAAACCTACCTCAATAATTTGAGATAATCAGAAAAATCTCAGAACTCTTTCACCACTCCCCGTATTTTGGCGCATATGGTTCTATTATCTGATCTGACAATTTCGAGCGCTTAAAATTGTTTTTAAGCAATGCCTCATAATACCGCTTTGTAACCGTAGCAATTTCGGTACCGGGATAACTGCGGATGGTGTTTTCAAAACTGAGTTTTGCTTCTTCAGTAAGAATTTCCGTGTCATAATCAAAAACAGGAGAGTTATCAATCCCTCCCAGATAAAAGTAGAGCAGTATTTTATATATTTCCTCCATTTGCTGAGCATAGATGGTCCCCCGATATTTCACACAGTATACTTCCCGTCCAACTATTTTGGCGGCAACTTCATCATGAGAAACCATAAAGGCAGCATCGTACATGAACTCTTCCGTTGCCAGTATAAAATATTCCCGGTACTCTTCCGACAAATACTCACCCCAAATATTGAGAAGATACTGATAGTTAAGTTCAATGAACCCCATCCCCTCCTCAAACTTTATCGAAAAAATCTTTAACAAATATTCCTTTAATTCATCCTCGTTACCGATAAGTTCATAAAAATCCAGACCACCCAGATCAAGACTGCCGGAGCTGATGAATTCGTCAAACAGTTTATCCGCTTCCCGGGGCTGGACTTTCATGATTCTCATCCCGGTTGCCGCAAACATTTCTTCAACAGGTTTAAGCGATTGAAGAAGATCCTTCACCGCCGGGGACTGAGGCAGACAAATGGGTGCGAACAGAACAAATGCAATAAAAAACAGAAAGCGGGGGAAGGGGTGTTTCATGAGGAAAATTGTCGGAAAAGTTATCAATTTTTGTAAACAGAAATATGTAAAAATGGCGATTTCCGTTAGAAAAATAGGGAAAAATCAGTTAATTGCTAGGATATGTTGCACCATCCTAAATGACTGTGTTAGGCTGGCTTCAGTTTATTTTATATAGAAATTGTCAAGGAATACTTTACATTTTTACAAAAAATTAAACTAATCAGTAACTTAAAAAAAAAAAGACCGGCACTTCGGGCCGGTCTTAATACATCTATTGAACTATCCACTCCCCAAGTTCATAATTCATAATTTACCATTCACAATTAAGCTAGTGCTTTTTCCTGCTGATAGAGTTTGGTGAATTCTTTTGCTTCACGGCTCTTCCAGGCGCCTTTGTGATATACATAGCCCACAATCAGCGGCATGGCAATGGTTGCCTCAGCAAATACCATCTGCTCGTAGGTAGTTGATACTTTGCCCCATGAGCTTGCTTCTTTAAGAGTGGAGCCGCTGAGTGCACCGTCACGCTCGTCCGCTACGGTTATCTGAACTGCGTATTTATGCATGGCAGCTTCTTCACCGAGAAGGTCGGCAGCTACGACGATATCCTGTGTGAAATTCTTCGGAACTCCGCCGCCGATCATGAAGATGCCGGTTTCTTTGCTTGCGAGTTTAATTTTTGTCAGTTCAAGGAAATCCTTTGCTGCATCAAGTGATACATGCTTATCCGGATTTTTTGTCTGGTGCAGAACGAATCCGAATCCGGCAGAGCAGTCAGAGAATGCAGGAACAAAAATCGGCACATTCTTTTTATACGCGGCATATATAACGGAATCATCAACCTTCGGCCCGCCGTTTTCATCCAGGTATTTTCCGAATTCCCACAGAAGTTCACGTGAGGAGTACGGACGAGGCTCGAGACTGTCAAAAATCTTTCCTGTGGTTTCGTCGCAGATTCTCAGTTCTTCTTCATCAATATAGGTATCGTAAATACGGTCAATCATCAGATCGCGCATTTCGTTGTCATCAACAAACTGTGTGCCCATATAGTGCTTGAATCCGAGTGCCTCGAAAAAGTCCTGGTCAACCATGATTGCACCGGTAGAAACAATAGCGTCAACCATGTTATTCTGGATCATGTCATAAACTACTTTTTTCAGACCGGCCGAAAACAGACTTCCCGCCAGGGTAAGGATTACTGCACTTTCCTTGTCATTAACCATCATCTCATAGATTTTGGCACCGCGGTAGAGATTCCTTGCCTGGAATGCCATTTTCTCCATCGAATCAACCAGCCCGGTCACATCATGCTTTTTAATATCAATATGTTCAATTACTTCTTTCAGGTAATCTGCTTTTGTTTTCATGCAGGTATCTCCTTAAATTAAATTACGCTAAATTTTTGACTCCGGAACCTTCCGGCAGGGGTATTGTATAAGAAATCAGGGGGATTCCGGTTCCAAATGTATTAAAAAAGAGAGACAGAGTAAAATTGACGATGGTATGTGTATTAATGCGTGAGAGTGACAGAGCATGAATCAGGTGACTGCCCCCCCGGCTGAAAAAAACCGGATTGGATTAAGCTACCTGCTTTCCTTAGGGTTCCATGGCCTGCTGGTACTGGTTTCAGCCCTGATGATGAACGTTATCTCAACTAATCCCCCGGCTGGCACCGCTTATGTAACCGTAAACCTCCCATATCAGGAGGAAACGTTTCAGGAACAAAACGCAAATCAGGAAACCATTCAGCAGGAGGAAACGGTAACAGGCGAGTCTGAAGAGCCTGCCGAAACCGGAGGCGAAAGCGGTCAGAATACCCAGACCAACTCCACCCCACAGAGTTCTTTTGCCTCTTCAATTGCCGGGGCTGATACCAATAGTCTTCAGCAGGTTTATACTGAATCCACTCTGAACGTGCGGATCCGCTTTCCAATGGGGTGGACCTATCAGGACAACAATGTAAAAAGCAAACTTGATGCTGTTACCTTTATCGGAGGAACGCACAATCCGGCTTATACTCCATACGTAATTCTTGAAGTAAAGAAAAAACATCTTTTCTACCCTTCCCGTTACAAATACAACATGGCTGTCCCAAACGGAAATTACACTGCGTATTTTGGAGATCCGAAAGAAATGGAAGGACAGGTTTCATTCGTCGTATATATGAGAACCGAGACGGATGAGGATTATTCCCTCACGCTCCGCATTAACGGCATGAAGAATTTTCTGGATTACAAACCAGTGTTCTTCTCAATGCTGAAGTCCTTTAAGTTCGGGCGGAGTCTTTTTTAGTTCCTGCCTTTCTGTTCCTAAAGATTTTATACACAAAAATGAAACCGGTTACTGCAAGAGAAACTCCTGCAAACCAGAGAACAAGCCACTCCGCCGGAACTGATTTATAAAAATAGGTGCCGGCATTCCCGATAATAATCCACTGTACTACATAAGCTACCGTCACATATTTACCTAACCAGCTAATCCACAGCAGAAGTCCGTTTTCTTTAAAAAAAGCTGCAATAAGGTGTATAAGCGGTATATATCCTGCGAAAAAGAGAAAGTTCCAAATGACAACATTCCACCGGTGATGGTACCACAGTTTGAGCTGGGCAATGTCGTTATATACGAGACCCGCGCCTGCCAGAAAAAGCAGCAGAAGAAGAAACGGCAGGAGTTTAATCATCAGAGGAGAAATCTGCAGCCGGGGTTCCGCAATCCGGAAAAGATATCCGGCAAAAGGATAAACTAGCCAAGGGAAGAGCGGAAAGTACGACCAGTAATCATTGCTGAAAATAAAGACCATAAAATAGCGGAAAACTTCAGATTCATACTGCACACCTCTCGGCAGAAGTTCATTTATCAGGACAACCAGCATCAGTACTGCCGCGCCGAGCCAGAGATTATCTTTTGCATAATGCCTGAACAAAGCAATAACCATGACACTGAGTCCCGCAAGCGGAAGAATGTCCGCACCAAGGATAAAGTGCCAGGGATTAAGAAACGATTCACCGGCTACAATCTTATAAAGCAATGAAGCATTCAAAGAAATGTTGAGTAAAATGCCGCTAAGAATAAGAGCCAATCCCCTTTTTATGCCAGTGGAGAGTGGTCTTTTTCTTCCCCCAAGAAAGTAGCCCATAACCGCCATAAAAAGCGGGGCTCCGCGGGGTCTGAGAACAAACAGAGTCTGAGTGACTGCCTGGCTTGTATAGAAAGATGACTCGGCAATCAGTTCGGAGAGGTGGACAGCAAACATCAAAACGACCGCAATTCCTTTTATCAGATCTGCGGTAAGATTTCTGCCTTCAAGGTCGGCTTTGAAAAGAAGTGTAAGAGATTTCATTATTGCAATCTACGGGGAAAAGTCCGGAAAAGACACGCTGCACCGGAACTGCCCCAGGTAAGGAAGGAAGAAAAACCCGCCTGGCCTGGGCATTTTAACCGGATGTACATACCTTGTAAAGACAATCCGGGCGATAAAAGGTTTAATTACATCATTCACCGTTGGCTGGAATTTTCTAAAATCTCATCCGGGATCGGTTTTCTCCTCGAGGAAATAAAATCCAGAAAAAAAGTTTGACATTTTCCCAAGTTTGCGGTAATTTAGTAATCTTTGATAAAAATAATTATGCTCATTAGGAGAAAACTGTGAAACAGGAAAAAATGACCAGGTTTATTAAACCGGAAGAGGCCGCTCAGCAGTGGTTTGTTGTTGATGCAAAAGATAAGGTATTAGGCCGTCTTGCCACCAAAGTTGCCCGTGTAATCCGCGGTAAGGAAAAAGCTGTTTTTACGCCGAATATGGATACCGGTGATTTTGTGGTTGTCATTAATGCCGAACAGATCGTTCTGACCGGTAAAAGAGCCACCCAGAAAGAGTATTTCCACTATTCTGGCTATCCGGGCGGATTAAAAAGAAAAACCGTCACCGAAGTTCGTGACAAAAACCCTGAAAGACTGATCCACATGGCAGTCCGCGGTATGCTCCCAAAGAACCGCCTGGGCGACAAACTTATTAAAAAGCTGAAGGTCTACAAAGGACCAGAGCACCCGCATGCAGCTCAGAAACCTGAGAATTTAAGTTTCTAACGGAAAAAGATTATGGTAGAAAAGATATTTATCGGAAGAAGAAAGACCTCAGTTGCCCGCCTCATTATGAAGCCGGGAACAGGCAAAATCACCGTTAACGGCAGAGAATTTGAGAAATACTTCACACAGGAAGTTCATCGCTCAGATATTCTTAATCCCCTCACCCTTACCGGTGAGACAGGGAAATATGACCTGCAGGCCAACATAACCGGCGGCGGTCTTACCGGACAGAGCCAGGCTATGCGTCTTGCTATTGCAAGAGCTTTAGTAGCTGAAATGCCTGAAGCACGCACTCAGATTAAGCCACACGGTATGCTTACCCGTGACCCCAGAATGGTTGAGCGTAAGAAATACGGACGTCCGAAAGCTCGAAAGAGATTCCAGTTCTCTAAGAGATAGTTTTTTAACTCACTTAAATCATCAATCATACTTTTTGATTTACCGCCTGTGCGGGCAGTGAATTTGGAAATCCCCCGGTAAAACGGGGGTTTCTCATCTTCCGGAAAGCCGCTCCAAGGTAAAGTTGAGAAAAGTAGAAGAATAACAGGAAACAATACTATGCCAAAACTCGATTTACTTCAGTTGGTTGAAGCCGGAGCACATTTCGGTCATCTTACACGCCGCTGGAACCCCAAAATGAAGCCCTATATCTTCATGGAGAAGAACGGGATTCACATCATTGACCTCAAGAAAACCCAGGTACTCGTTGACGAAGTTGCTCAGGCAATTTCCGATTTCGTTGCTCAGGGCAACAGGATTCTTTTCGTAGGAACCAAGAAACAGGCCAAAAACATCCTCGAAACCGAAGCACGCCGCTGCGAAATGAACTGGGTCACCGAAAGATGGCTCGGAGGTATGCTTACCAACTTTGCTACCATTAAGAAAAGCATTAAACGCCTTCAGGGTATCGAAAAACAGGAGTCAGACGGCACCTTTGAAATGAGAACCAAGAAAGAGCGTCTCTTCCTTTCCCGTGAAAAAGCTAAGCTCAGAAACGTATTCGAAGGTATGGAAACCATGCCTCGCCTTCCAAATGCTCTCTTTGTTGTTGATATCAAGAAAGAAGCTATTGCGGTTCAGGAAGCTAAGAAACTCAACATCCCGGTTTTCGCGATTGTTGATACCAACTGTGATCCGGATACCGTTGACTACGTTATCCCTGCAAACGATGATGCAGTAAAAACCATCGAACTGATTACCAAGGTGATTGCCGACGCTATTATTGAAGGCAACATGAAATCTAAAGAGGTAAAAGCCGAAGCAGCCGCTGAAACAGAGAGAGTTGCTAAAGAAGGCAGACCTCCCCGTAAAGAACAGAAAAAGGATACTGAAAAAGCATGAATATAACTGCAAGCATGGTTAATGACCTGCGCAATAAAACCGGCGCGGGCATGATGGATTGTAAAAAAGCCCTGATGGAATCAGGCGGTGACGAAGAAAAAGCAATTGATATACTCCGTAAAAAAGGCGCTGCAGTCGCTCTTAAGAGAGCTGACAAAACCGCCAACGAAGGTATTGTAATAGCAAAAGTTTCCGCTGACAGCACAGCAGCCGTGATGGTTGAAGTGAACTGCGAAACCGACTTCGTTGCAAAATCTGAAGACTTCAAAAAGTTTGCTGAATATGTGGTTGAAAAAGCATTCGCAGTTAAAGCTGCATCTCCGGAAGACCTTATGGCTAAAGTTCCGGAACTTGAAGGCGAACTTTCAGCAGTTGCAGGCAAAGTTGGAGAGAGAACCATCATCTCCCGCCTGAAATATGTTGAAAACAAAACCGGATGCGTTATTGATTATATACACTATGGCTCACGCCTCGGTGTTTTAATCAGCTATGACAATGTAGCCGCCGGTAAAGTTGCCGCTTTCACCACACTCGGACGCAACATTGCTATTCAGGTTGCCGCAATGACTCCTTCCGTGGTTTACCGCGAAGAAGTTGATCCGAAAGTGATCGCTCATGAAATGGAAATTTATAAGGATATGGCCCGTCAGGAAAAGAAACCTGAAAACCTGCTCGAGAAGATCGCACAGGGCCGCCTGAATAAATATTTCCAGGAAGTTTGTCTCTACGAACAGTCCTACTTCTCAGAGAATTCGAAGCAGATTAAAGACCTGCTTGATGAGTTCAATAAAGCAGAAGTTACCGCTGTTAAGATTAACTCCTTTGTGAGATATAACCTCAGCGATCCGAAAGAATAATTTCACTATATAAGGTCTTAGATTCCTCTAAGACCTTTTTTTTTATCAGAAGACAGGGTAAAAACATGAGCTCTTTAAAATACAAACGGATATTACTCAAACTCAGCGGTGAATCCCTCATGGGTTCCAAAGGATTCGGCATTGACGCGAATGTACTGGAGTTTTTTGCTGATGAAGTAAAAAAAGTACACAGCGTTGGCGTGCAGCTTGGCATTGTTATCGGCGGCGGCAATATCTTCCGCGGACTGAGTGCAACCGATCAGGGCATTGAAAGAGTTACCGGTGATCAGATGGGTATGCTTGCAACCATGATTAACTCACTCGCGCTCCAGAATGCCATAGAACGGAAGGGTGTATATACCCGCCTGATGAGCGCCATTGATATGCAGGAAATTGCAGAGCCGTATATCCGCCGCAGGGCAATCCGCCACCTTGAGAAAAACAGAGTGGTCATCTTCGGAGCCGGAACCGGGCACCCGTATTTCAGTACCGATACCGCTGCATCACTGCGCGCGGTTGAAATTGAAGCTGATATTATAATTAAAGGAACCAGAGTTGACGGCATCTTCGACTCAGATCCTGAAAAAAATGCCTCTGCAGTTAAGTATGACGAAATAACCTATCTGGATATTCTGCAGAAAAACCTGAAAGTAATGGATCTGACAGCAGTTTCCCTCTGCCAGGAAAATAAGCTCCCCATGGTAGTCTTTAATATGGATAAACCAGGCAATCTTCTGGCATTGGTTACCGGCGAAAAAGTCGGAACTGTTGTTCAGGACTGATGCGGGTCTTATTTTTGTACTATTCATTTTGAGGAAATAATGGAACAAATTATCAAAGACGCAAAGAGCAAGATGGACAAATCCCTTGAAGCTCTTCGCAGTGAATTAGCCAAAATCAGAACCGGCAAAGCAACCACTGCCCTGCTGGATACCATTAAAGTGGACTATTACGGTACCATTTCACCCCTTAAACAGGCGGCGAATGTAACCGTTCTGGATGCTCATACTCTCGCTGTAACCCCGTGGGACAAATCCATGGTCCAAGCCATAGACAAAGCAATCCGTGAAGCAAATCTTGGATTTAACCCCATGAGTGACGGCACCAATATCAAAATTCCCGTTCCCCCGCTCACCCAGGAAAGAAGAAAAGAACTGGTTAAACTGGTTAAAAAGTTTGGTGAAGAAAGCAAAATTGCCGTCCGTAATATCAGACGCGATGCTAACGAACATCTGAAGAAGAAACAAAAAGATGAAAAACTTCCTGAAGATGATCTGAAACATGCCGAACAGCGCATTCAGAAAATGACCGATGATCACACCAAACAGGTTGATGAAGTTCTGGCGCACAAAGAAAAAGAAGTGATGGAAGTTTAGTTCAATTATGAATTGTGAAGTATGAATTATTAATTGATAGAGTAATTCAGCTTTTAAATTTTATCAAACCCCGCTGTAAATGGCGGGGTTTTTGTTTTTAAACCAGTATACAAACTCTGCGATTACGTTGTTCACTTTGCGTTAGATCTCCTCTTTGCGGTCTTTGATTGGGACAATGGGGACACTTGGGACAGCGGGCTATTGATTTGATACTTCGGCTTTATTGAGTGATTCTACTTTACGTCTAAGTGTTTAATATGCGAGCAGAATCATCCTCATTCAATAGTTTTCAGCTAATATATATTCCCGCATATTACTAATTGCTCACTACTAATTCCTAATTAAAATAAAAAACCCTCCCTGATATTTCTACCAGAGAGGGTCTTTTAAGATCAGTTATGTGCTGATGCTTATTTCAGCATCTGCATTTTAATGGTCTTTGTGAAGTTACCGAACTGAAGTTCAGCAACATAGTTACCGCTGGCAACCTTGGCACCGGCGTTTGAAGTACCATCCCAGTTCATTTCATACGAACCCTTTGCAAGGAATTCATTATTAATGAGGGTCTTTACTTCGTTTCCGAGCATATCATAAATCTTCAGTGAGATCTGTTTGTCAACCGGCAGAGAGAATCTCAGCATGGTTGATGGGTTGAACGGATTCGGGAAGTTCTGAGCCAGAACATAGTCATCAGGAGAAATGAAATCAAGTTCTTTCAGTTCGAGACCGGTGCTGGTTGCTTCGAAGTGAATGAGATTGATTTTTCTTTCATTGTTGACCTTTGTTGTGGTAGTCAGGTCATAAGTTGAAGTGCCTGCATTCCAGACATAGTTTCTGATGGTTGTTGAATCATAGATACTCTGGTAAGCAGCAGCAATTTCAAGAGCACCGTCGCCGTCTGAATCAAATGCTTTGGTGAATTTTGAAATGAAAGGGCTTTCAGTAAATACGGTGTCAACAATGGTTCCGACTGAATCATAGATATCAACGAATGCCCAGATTCTTGGTTTCTGTCCGTCATAATAAACAGTGTTGGTATAGTTTGCCGGATCAAGAAGGCTGCCTGAACCGTTGTATTCAACTGCAACAATGTTATATTCATTGGTACCGCCGAGCAGAATTTCGGTTTTACCGTTTCCGTTAAAGTCACCTGAGCCGATACCCCAGAAGGAACCTGCTGTGGCTCCGCCTGCTGTCCAGCCATTAGGTGAAATTACACCGAACTTTGAAGGGTCGAATATATAGAGACCGGTATCCTGAGCTGAGAAGTTAAGAAGACCAAGTCCGTAGGTAAGTGAGTCACCGCCGTAAAGAACAGCGCCAATTTCATCACTGCCATCACCATCAACGTCAGCTACGGTAAAGCCCATATAACCAACGTGGTCGCCTAAGGTTCCGCGTGTAACTTCTGAATAGAAACCAACAACACCGGTATCAGGATAGCTGTAAGAATCAGTTCCTCTTGGCTTGATGCCCCAGAAGCCCATGAAGTTCCAGTGCATATTAACAATAATAGGTTTGTCATTACCTGCTACATCAGCAAGCTGTGATTCCCAGTGAGACACACTGAATACTTTGCTATTCGCGGTGACAACTGCAGGATCTCCGCCTTCAAGCTGCCAGCTTGCGAATCCGGGGAATGAACCGAATACACCGAGGATATATACACCATGGTCACGGTTGGACATGATAAGTTCATCAAGACCGTCACCGTCAAAATCAGCAACAGTACCAACTTCGCGGTTTGTTCTGAAGTTGCCAACACCCTGCGCGGCAAAATAATTTGCAGGAAGGATGAATGCAGGTTCTGTGCCGTAATTGTTATCGCCTAAACCCTGATATTCATAAACATGAATTTCAAAGTCAGCTGTACCGCTTGTGAGCGGGAAAATAATTTCTTTGTTGCCGTCGCCGTCAAGATCACCGGTTCTCACCCAGCGGGGTGTAGATCCTGAGCTGATGCCTGATCTTCTTGCTGATGACCATACCAGTTCCAGAGTGTTTGAAGCACTCAGTTCCCAGACATGGACGCGTCCGCCATTGGTATAGTCAGTACCAATAAACTCTATTTTTGAGTCACCATCCAGGTCACCTGCATAGTGAACGGTTCTTGCACCTTTATCAGTGCTGTATGGCCTTAAGGAGTCAGGCAATCCGGTGCCGACGCCGAAAAGGTTGCCGGTTGCATTAACATTCAGCTGCGCTTCAGCAGTGAAAAAGAATGCCAGTACAAAGG